>NZ_VYKD01000029.1:0-117542 GCF_032424295.1 Pseudomonas sp. JV449
CCTCCCAACTTAAAGTGCTTTACAATCCGAAGACCTTATTCACACACGCGGCATGGCTGGATCAGGCTTTCGCCCATTGTCCAATATTCCCCACTGCTGCCTCCCGTAGGAGTCTGGACCGTGTCTCAGTTCCAGTGTGACTGATCATCCTCTCAGACCAGTTACGGATCGTCGCCTTGGTGAGCCATTACCCCACCAACTAGCTAATCCGACCTAGGCTCATCTGATAGCGCAAGGCCCGAAGGTCCCCTGCTTTCTCCCGTAGGACGTATGCGGTATTAGCGTCCGTTTCCGGACGTTATCCCCCACTACCAGGCAGATTCCTAGGCATTACTCACCCGTCCGCCGCTCTCAAGAGAAGCAAGCTTCTCTCTACCGCTCGACTTGCATGTGTTAGGCCTGCCGCCAGCGTTCAATCTGAGCCATGATCAAACTCTTCAGTTCAAACATCTTTGGGTTTTTAAGAAACCCTAAACTTGGCTCAGCAATCGTTGGTTATTCTTTGATTTCTCGCGGAGTAACTTGTGATGCTGATAATCTTGTTGACTATCAGTCTGACTCCACAAGCACCCACACGAATTGCTTGATTCAGTTGTTAAAGAGCGGTTGGTTAAGAGCTTTCGTCTCAACCGAGGCGCGCATTCTACAGCAGCCTCATTTGCTGTCAAGTGATTATTTTCAGAAGCTTTCGAAGATTTCTTCAACAACTTCAACCACTTGCGCTTCCGATCTCTCGTCAGCGGGAGGCGAATAATACAGTATTGAATTACCTGGTCAACCCCTCTTCTGGAAAATCTTTTCCTTAACAGAGAACCCACACCGCGACGCAACGACGCCCACCTTTAAAAGAAGCGCATCGTTGCGTCTATATAGATAGAAGGGGTACTTGGCCAATAGGGGATGCGACTGCCAAGGATCACTCCGGTGTCCCCGTGAAGTCAGGCGACTCTTTAATACCGCAAGAGAGCCCGGTACGCATCGGGTCTTTGTTTTCACGCCCAGAACAGGGATCATCGCCCTCCCCCAACCCCAGAGGAACCGACACCATGGAATTGACGCTGGAAGCTGTTGCGCTCTTTGCACTCAAGCTCGTGCATGAGGAGGACGGCGGCAGCCCGGTGTTGAGGGACGACCTGGTGATGGATAGGTATGAGCGGGAGGTGTTCGGGTTGCTGGTGCGGCAGGGGGATCTGCCGGGAGTTCTGCTGAAGATAGACGAATGTGTGATGCAGGCACTGGTCGCTTTGGGTGGGGCCGATACGGTATTGGGACGTGAGCTGCAGCGGTTGTCTACCAACGTACAGCAAGCCTCAACGCTGGAGGAACTCAAGCCACTGCTCGCGACACTGAAGGACTACCTTAAAGCCATTCAGTAACGGACTCACCACAAGGACCTTCACATGATCGACTTCAACAACAAAGGCTTCTTCAAACTCAAGCAAAACAACGAATACGCCGAACGCGTCGCGGCCCTGCTGCTGGACGGCGAAGAAGTCATCGACGCCTACAAAGCCATGCGCGATGGCGTGGTCTTCACCACCAAACGCATCATCGCAGTGAACGTACAAGGCATAACAGGCAGCAAGAAGGACTTCACCTCGCTGCCGTACAAAAACATCGTCGCGTACTCGGTGGAAACGTCCGGGACGTTTGACCTGGATTCGGAACTGGAGATTTACTTTTCGTCGCTGGGAAAAGTGAAATTTGAATTCACCGGCAAGACCTCGATTGTCGAAATCTCCCGCTTGATCTCCAAGCACTTGCTGACCTGATCAGCAGGCATGCTCAGAGCATCAAAGATGACGCCTATTGATCGTCATCCTGCTGTTGAACCGAGCCCGATTACCTAAAAGTAAACCGCCGCTTACTACACGCAACCTCATCAACTAAGTGGAGCCCCCAGTCAACAGCTGACGCTACCCACATTCACCAAGCCAGAACTCAGGAGCATGAGGCTACCGCCCCCCAATCTGCATTTCCTACACCGTCTCCCCTTATTTCACTAGCCCACGTTCACAAACCCTGTCGTTATTCCGTCCTGCTTGCTCCGGCCAGTGCCTCACACGCTTTGCAAAAAAAGCCTGTCGGGCCTGGCGCCGCAGTTGATCAGGGAATGATTATGGCGAGTGACAGGGATGCGAAGCCGCACGGTGTCGAGCACGGCTGTGCGCCGAATGAAATTTGGCTGTTCTTGATCCATCACGACGCAATCATTCGTCAGCGCTGTCGACGGTTGCTGCGCCGCCCCCAGGATGCAGAGGACGCCTTGAGCGAGGTGCGCCTGCATTTGTTCAACCTGTTGAGCAAGGCCCCCGAACGCTTGAATAGCGTGGAGAATGTGCCCGCCTGGCTCAAGCGGGTGGCGCACAACTTTTGTATCGACCGCCTGCGCAAAACGCCGGTCACCTGCAGCCTTGAATGGCTTGATCACGATCTGTATGAAAGCGTCACCTGGCAACCGCCGCATGATGACCCGGAGCGCAATGCGTGCGGACAAGAAGCCTTGCAGGCCCTTAACCTGGCCATCGGCCGGTTGCCAGCGACACTTTCGCAGGCGTTGGCGCTGCGTTGCATCGATGGCCTGGAATACGAAGGTATGGCAGGGACGTTGCTGATCAGTGAGTCCAACGCCCGAAAGCGTGTGCAACTGGCACGGCAGCAATTACGGGGTTTACTCGGTCCGATTTGCGGCACTTGATCCATTGGCAAGCCCCGCAAGAACAAGCCTGCCCCAAATCATTGGGGCAGGCTTTTCCATACTCAGAAAGCCGCGATCGGGAAGGCGGAATTCACCCACCAAACCAAGGCAGCACCAGGTGCAGGGGGAATACCGTTGAGATAGCCGCCAACCGTAAATGCCAGCCCTTGCTCATCAACACAATAAGGATTGGGAACGACGGCGATCACCGTCGGCGCGGAAGGCCCGAAGAAAATCTGGCTGTTTCCCCCACCCATCACCAGGCCAGAGCTCAGGTGCATGAAGGCATAGCGAATCGACGTGACAACCTGCTGTTGCGTGCAACTGTCGGGGAAGAACGTGGAAGGCCCTGCCTTGGCCACCCACGTCCCCGTCGCCACGTTAAACACTTCTACGTTGGCGTTTGCATAACGGTAATCGTTAGGTGGATTAAGCCCGTAAGGCACCATGTATGTACGAGGACCGATGGTACGAGCGGCAACCGGGTCAAGCGCCAGTGGCCCCACCTGCGGATCATGGTTACCGGGCCGAGAGTGAAACCCCACCGCATTGCCAGCGGCGTTGATCTCGCCACAGAAGATATGCCGTTGGTTTATCTGCGGGTTGCTCCGGCTGTTAGGGATAGCCACGTTGCTGACCTGCACCGGTAGCGGGATCACCGCGGCTGAAGCCGCAGCGCAGTCCATCTGCGCAGCAGCCGACAGGCTCAGTAGTGCGCTGGCCACACCCGTGGCAACGACGGTAAGTGCGTGCATGACAAGACTCCTTTCTGACAATCGGGACGGAATGTCCCTTCGTCAGGACGCAACGCGACTACAGTTGTGAAGCGTACATGACCGCGTCTGCACGGCTTTCTTGCACCGAGAGGAAGAAGTTGAAACAGATCTTCACAAGCGGTGACTCGGTACGTCAGGAGGGATAAGCCAAGGCATGTTGCTCCGGCTTGAACAGGGAACAAGGAGAAGGACAATGACCACATTCAATGTGAACTTTGCTGTCGATGATATGGAAGGCAAGACCGTTCTGGTATTTCTCAAACCCCAACAGCCTCAGCGCGATTATCGGATTCACGCCTGGCAGATCCTGACCGGCTCTGCCGGTGCCACGGAGTCGTTCGACTACGAGGCCATTATTGAAACCGATGTCACCACCCTTGGTGAAAAAGACAGCAATACCATCATCTCGGGCCGTCGCACGCTTAACCCTGGTACCTTGCTTCAGGCGGTCAGCCCTAACGGATTGTCGCCGTACCTTGAGCCAGCGGCGCTTTCACTGGCCAAGGAGAAACTCACACCGCAGCAGTGCGGCATCATCAACAAAACCAACCCGTACCTGCAGTTCGACAGCAACTGGTACGTCAACGGTCGGCCTGTAGTGACCATGCCAAAAGTGGACTCGAGCATGACCGTAAGCTTTGAATACGAGCCCAACTTTTACTTCATGGTGGCAACGCCTCCGATGGTCGGGCAGACCTATATCGTGCAGAACTTCTCGGACATGACCCAGTTCATCGCCCCCATCACCGCCACTGAGGTGAACGTGACGGTAAGCCGTGCCAGCGGCCTGTGGTCGTTCGATTTCGCGCCGATGTAACGTTGAACCACGCGGCGAGCAAATCGCCGCGTGCCTTACCTGACCACACCCGTCCCCTCGCTGCGTGGCGTCTCGCCGGGTTGGATACGGAGAGTGTCATGCCAGTTGAAAACCCGGCCTTCACCGATAATTCCCACATTTGAGTCACTGAACGAAACAAACGAAAATCGAAATAATCGAAGCAGCGCGACTGACTCAAACATCAGTCTACTTTTCCGACACTAGCCAACGAATTAAGCCGATATCAGCTTCTGATCCCCCCTCGTAGCCTCACTCCCTAGCACAAGGAAGTGAGCCATCCATGTCAGAACGCTTTTACCCCCCCACCGAAGAAGAGTTACTCAAACAGCGAATCCTGACCCCACAGCCGTCGCGGGCGCCGTATTCGCCATCTGTTGATTTTTACGAGCCATCCCCTGCTCCGGCACCCACGCCAGCCAAACCTCCCGGCTGCGTCTTCATCAAGCCCTGCCAACTGCCTGACGGCATCACCCATTACTTCAACCCCGCCGATTATGTCCCGTTGGAGCTGATCAAAGAGTACGGCAATTTAAGCCTGCTGGGTGGGCGTGAGGTAGACGGTCGGCGCGCAGTTGCCTTGCGCAAGATCGGTGGCAGTGCACTACCGGCGGGTCTAGGACAGTTGGCGTTGCGTTCGGCGTTTTTTGAGTCGGCAGCCACTGCAGTCGGATCCGTCGCCGGTGGCCTGTTGACGGGTTTGGTGGCGTTGGCCTGGCCATCAGAGTTGGGAGATAGCGCGCTCTACAGCGAGGCGCAATTGCGTTCGATGCAAAGGGCGCGTTCGCAGATGCGTTTGCATATCGAGCAACGCGAGGACGGCACGCTCAAGGGGTATGGGTTTTACACCGGCAATAATCCTGATTGGCAAATGATTGATGTGGTGCAGTTCCAAAGCCGTGGCGATCAATTTGTGGCGGATTTGGGTGAGGGTGTCGAGCTGATCTGGACGCCCGCCGTTGATCCAAGTGACACGCTGGGTATTCCGACCCTGGAGGCTGCGCCGCAAGCACCGGTGATCTGGATTTACCCACCGACGGAGAAAGCGGCGCAGATTCTGGTAAACCCGATTTATCCGCCGGAGTATCGGGATTTTATCCTGGTGTTCCCGGTGGAGTCGGGGGTTCGACCACTGTATGTGGTGGTTAGTGTTAAGGCTGGGGATCACAAGTACCACAGGGCTCCAAATACTGAACAAATAACTGGCTTTGGAAACCTGATAAAAGCAAAACCCATGACTCCCAGACAGGGCGGTGCCGGGCTGAGAGAGCGTTGGATTGAGGAAAAAGGCAGGAGAGTTTATGAATGGGATTCCCAACATGGAGAGTTGGAAGTTTATCTTGCAAGTGATGGGAGCCATTTAGGTGCGTTCAGTCACATAACCGGCGAGCAGCTAAAAGAGCCGAAGAAAAAACGAAACATCAAAAAATATCTATGAGGGACACATGGGACTAAAAATGAGATTGGAATGGTTCGACAGAACCACAGAGCGGCTACGCGGAACGGAGGACTCAGCGGACCTAGGAAACGACTACTCCGTGATTTCTAAACTTGGACTGTCGATAGACGAGGACGTCAATAACGGTATGTTTGAACTGCGGCGGGAATGGCTATCACAGATACAGACACACTTCTCTCATGAAATTGCTCTTTCAGAAAGCGACTACTTCATCGCGTTTGATTACGAAGGTGCAAACGAATAACACAGACTTAGAGAATTCATCTTCATGCGCAGACTGTCGTTCAGGCAGGCCTCCACGAAGTTGGCTTTCACTTCATCCACGAGGACGAAAAAGGAAACGTTTTCGAATCAGAGCATTGGTACTTCGGCGAAGTCAGCACGACCGATGAAGACCCTGGCGGAGAGCGCTGGAAGTATCAAACCTTCAGGTCCTTCCAAGCGCAGCATCCGCATTTGTTCGGCCGTCCAACTAACCCTCTTTCGCCTCACTCCCCTCCCCCCCAATCAGAACCCGTTTCCCCGGATCCGTAATATCAAACACCTGCTGCGCACACGCCGAAGGTTTGAACTGGAACTCCACCAGATACACCTTGCCCTTTTCAGGCTGGAAGCTACTTAGCAGAGGCCCGCAAATGGCGTAGATGCCAGGGCGTGAGTCGGTGGACGAACTGGCAACGGTCAACTTCTTGCCAGGATCTGCCTGGATCTCCAACTGCGGGAAGCGCTTAAACCCAGCGCTGGCCACCGTCTGGTTGAGCTTTGCAATCCAGTTGAAGACGCGGCCTTCACCTGTATCCATCACCGTGCCCAGGGTTTCCATGCGTTGATCGGGGTCGCCTTCGCGACGTATCGAGAACTCGACGGGAGCGGTGCCGCCGTAGGCTTTCATGATGACTTTGGCGTGCTCAGCATCGACAGCCACGGTTTTCTGGCGCAGCTGGATGCCGTCCTTGAGCAGGCTGGGCGATGAGTCACGTGGGTTGGATTGGCAGGCACACAGCGCCAGGGCCAGGGAGAGCAGTGCGATTCGCTTCACGGGAGGATGTCCTTATCAGGGTGACAGATGATGATGACTGGACCAGTGATTAAACAGAATGTTCCGCAGTGGAGCGACCGCGATGCAGGGGCTCGACAGCTCCCACATTTGAGCCGTGATCGCTTCAGGCCTCGCTGAACACCAACCGCGCGCACAACCCGCCCTGCTCACGGTTATGCAACGCCAACCGGCTGCCGATCTTGCCCACGATCATCTCCACAATCGCCAGCCCCAGCCCTGCGCCATTGGCATTGCCACGACTGTAGAACCGCTCGAACAAACGCCCCATTTCCGCCTCATCAATGCCCGGCCCCTGGTCCTCCACGCTAAGGCAATGGGCACCAATCACCACTTTCACTTCGCTGCCCGGCGGGGAGAAGTTGAGGGCGTTGGTCACCAGGTTTTGCAGGGCGATGGCCAGCGCCACCGGTTCGGTTTCGATCCAGCAGTCTTCATCCCCTTCCAGCACCAACTCCACGCCTTTCTCCATGGCCAGCGGTGTCAGTTCGGCGAGTTCTTCGCGCACCAGCTCGGTGAGTTGTACGCGGCTGCGCTTGGGATTGTTCAACTGCGGTTCGATACGCGCCATGGTCAGCAGTTGGCTGCCAATGCGGGTGGCGCGGTCGACGCCGTTGACCAGGAAGTCCAACGCTTCGCGCCGTTGCTCGACCGTTGCGGCACTTTGGGCGTTTTGGGCGTGGATGCGCAGGATCGCCAGGGGGGTGCGCAGTTCGTGGGCGGCGTCGGCGATAAAACGGCGTTCGCGTTCCAATAGATCATCCACCTGGACCAGTAGCCGGTTGAGCGCGGTTTGCATCGGTTCCAGGTCGCTGGGCAGCGGCTTGAGGCGCAGCGGTTGCAGGGTATCGGCGGTTCGCCCGCGAATCTTGCGGGCCATGGCGCGCAGGGGTTTGAGGCCCCAGCCGATCACCAGCCAGATCAACACCGTGAGCAACGGCACGCCGATCAAGGTGGGCCAGAGGGTGTGGCGCATGATGCGCTGGATCACGTCCTGACGAATATCGTCGCGCTCGCCCACCCAGATCAGCAGGCCTTGCTGCGGGTCGGCAAGGAGAAAGGCGCACCAGTCGTTGCCGTTGTCCATGATGTCGTGGGAGCCCAGGGTAGCCGGCGGTGCGGCCAACACTGGCGCTTCGGCGGAGCGTACGAGTAATTGGCCGTCGCTGCGCCACACCTGGAAGGTCAACCGGGTTTCATAAGGGTGGGCAACGCCGTCTTCGCCGACACGGCTCATGGCCTGGTCGAAGGCCTGGTACAGACGGTCCCAATCAGCCTCGCCGGGGTCGCGTTGGCGCAGCACGCCTTGCAACAGGCGCGCGCTTTGGGCGAGCTGGGCGTCGTAGACTTCTTCGATTTCGTGGTGGCTATCGCGCAGCACCAGCCAACTGATCAGGGCGTCGCCCAACAGGATCAGCACCAGGACAGGGATGAGGATGCGCGCGCGAACCGAGGTCATGGTTTAAGCGCCAGTACATAGCCAACGCCGCGCACGGTGCGGATCAGCTCGGTGGATAACTTTTTACGCAGGTTGTGGATCAACACTTCCAAGGTGTTGCTCTCGACCCGGTCCTGCCAGCCATACAACGCGCGGGACAGGCGCTCGCGGGTCACCACTTTGCCGGGGCGTACCATCAGTTGGTGCAGCAATTGGTATTCCATCGGGGTGACGATGATGTCTTCCTCCAGATACCGCACTTGTTGGGTGGCCGGGTCGAGGCTGACGCCGGCATGTTCCAGCATCGGTTGCGCGCGGCCCTGACTGCGGCGCAACAAGGCGCGCACGCGGGCCTTGAGTTCTTCCACATCGAAGGGTTTGACCAGGTAGTCGTCGGCACCGGCGTCCAGGCCGGCGATGCGCTCGGCGGTGCCGTCGCGGGCGGTGAGGATCAGCACCGGCAGGTCGTGCTGCTCGGCGCGCAGTTGCTGCAACAGGTCCAGGCCATCGAGGCGCGGCAGGCCGAGGTCGAGCAGCAACAGGTCGAAGCTTTCCATGCGCAGGGCATGCAGGGCCGCAACGCCATCCTGCAACCAATCCAGGGTGTAGCCTTCAACGCCCAATGCCACGCGAATCCCTTGGCCAAGGGCACGATCATCTTCGACAAGGAGTAGGCGCATAGCAAAACCTCTGTAGGAATCGGCGGCATCATGCCGGGTTCTGGCCGAGGCTATTTCGGCAAAGATGTTACCGAGCGTTGCCAACTAAGGTTGCGCTAAGGTTGATTTTGCACTGTGAAATCTCCCACATCTGCTGAGAGCTTTTCCATGCGCAAAATTCTCCTGCTGTCCCTGATTATCGCCAGCCCCCTGGCCCTTGCCGGTCCGCAATGCACCACCGCCGAACGCTCACAATGGCAAGACGAAAAAGCCTTCCAGGACAAGCTCAAGGCCGAAGGCTACGAGATCAGCAAGTTCAAGGTCACCGACGGCAACTGCTACGAAATCTACGGTTTCGACAAGGACAAGCGCAAGGTAGAGATCTACCACGATCCGGTCACCGGCAAGGCCGTGAAGACTGAGATCAAAGGCTGATGCCAGGCGAATCCCTGCGCCTGTGGGACCCGCTGGTGAGGCTGTTTCATCTGTCGATCGCCGGGGTCTTTGTCGCCAATTACTTCTTTAACGAAGCAGGCGACGACTGGCATGTCTGGCTGGGCTATTACGCCATGGCCTGGCTGCTGGTGCGCGTGGTGTGGGGATTCATCGGGCCGCGCAGTGCACGTTGGGCGGATTTCTGGCCGACCCCGAAACGCTTGAAAACCCATCTGCGCTCGCTGCTCAACCGCCGCCCGCAGCATCGCCTGGGCCACTCGCCCCTCGGCGCGCTGGTGATGCTGTTGATGTTGCTGGCGTTGCTGGTCGTCGGCATCAGCGGCTTTTTGATGCAGGAAGTGGATGCCCTGTGGGGCGCCGATTGGCCCCTGCAAATCCATGAGACCGCCGCCAATGTGCTTTTGGGCCTGGTGTGCATCCATGTGCTGGCCGCGGTGTTTGAAAGTATCCAGGTGCGGGACAACCTGCCGTTATCCATGCTCACCGGTCGCAGGAAGCGCCTGCCGGATGAGCCTGCGCAGTAATCCTTTTCTCGACAGGTTCTCTATGCGCTCCGCCTTACTGATCTGCAGCCTGCTCGGCGTGTTCCTGGCCGCATGGCTAAGCCATCCGCCCCATGTACTGGCACACTTTGCCCAAGTGGCGCCGAACACCTCGAAGGTGGCGGCGGCCCCGCAATACACCAGCCGTTTTGTGTCCTCGCAGCTCACTGACTTTGTCCACGCTTCCTCGGTCACCGCCCTGCCCGGCGGCGACTTGATGGCCGTGTGGTTTGCCGGTTCCCGTGAAGGCGCCGCCGATGTGCAGGTGCGCACCGCACGCTTCGATGCCCGCAGTGGCGAATGGGGTGCCGAGCAGGTGCTGGCCACGCGGGAAAGCACCCGCGACGGCACCCAGCGTTATATCCGCAAGCTCGGCAATCCGGTGATTGCCCTGGGGCCGGATAAACGCCTGTGGATGTTTTATGTGTCGGTGTCGGTCGGTGGCTGGGCCACCAGTGCAATCAACCTGATGGTGTCCGACGACCTCGGCGCCAACTGGTCCGCGCCCCGACAGTTGGTGACCTCACCGTTTTTCAACATCAGTACCCTGGTACGCGCCGCGCCGGTGTTCCACGCCGACGGCTCCATCGGCCTGCCGGTGTACCACGAGTTCATGGGCAAGTTTGCCGAGTACCTGTACTTGAGTGCCGACGGCGCGGTAATCGACAAATTCCGCATCAGCCGCGGCAAGAACTCCCTGCAACCCACTATCGTGCCGCTGGATGGCAAGCGCGCGGTGGCGATGTTGCGCTACGCCGGCGACACCCACCACCGCGTCCTGGCCAGCCGCACCGAAGATGCGGGGCAAACCTGGAGCGAGCCGTACCCGCTGGAACCGGCAAATCCCAATTCATCGTTGGCGGCGGTGGGTACCGAGGACGACGGGCTGCTCGTGGCCCTCAACGACCTGCAGGACGGCCGCTTCAAGCTCAGCCTCTACGGCACCGACGCCCAGCTCAGCCAATGGCGCACCGTGGTGCAACTGGATGAGTCACCCGACCCGCTCGGCCAACCGTTCTCCCCCGAGGCCTATAAAGCAATCATCGGCGAAGGCTTCCGCGCCTCCAGCGGCGCCAAACGCCTGCCGCTGGAACAGCGCTTTCTCAGCAACCTCGATTACCGCGTATGCAAACCCCAAGGCTGCGATTTCGAATACGAGTACCCGTACTTCAGCCGCAGTCCGGACGGCATGTACCACGTGGTGTACTCGTGGAATAACACCTTCATCAAACATGTCAGCTTCAACGAAGCCTGGCTGGCGGAGCGTCTGTGATGGTTTCTGTGTGGCAGGCCCATTTGAGTTTTGTGCTGCTGGGGTTTGTGCTGTTGAGCGCGCTCAGGTTTACCGCTCCCTGGCGGCCATGGCTGCTGCCGGTGCTGGTAGCGGTCAGTTTTATCCCGGTCAACGAGCTGCCGCTGGCGGCGTATGTGCGCAGTTTTACCGATGACCTGGCCATCTGCACATTGGTGCTGTTGGCGTGGGTCATGCTCAGCCGCCTGGGCTTAGTGCAACCGCTCGCTCGTCGGCATCAAGTGCAGACGTTGCTGCTGTTTGGCCTGCTGAGCCTGGTGCTGTACCCGGCCACGTTGGGCCTGACCTACTTCGACCCGTACCGTTGGGGCTTCAACCCGCGACCGATGATCGCCCTGATGGCGGCGGCCGCACTGTTGATGCTGTGGCTGCGTAATACGCTGGCGGTGTGGATGCTGGCGATGGGCACGTTGGCTTTTGCGTTACGGCTCAAGGCGTCGGAAAACTATTGGGATTATCTGGTCGACCCGTTGCTGACCGGTTACTGCCTGATCGCCGGCGCGGGGCTGCTGATCAGCGCCGCCTGGCGCCCTCTTTTGAAATGGCACCGGGGTCAATGATGAGTGCGTTGCAATCACGCCGCCTGCGCTACGGCCTGGGCGCGATCGGGTTGGTATTTGTGTTGCTGGCTGCGTTGCGGCTGGTGTTTGTGCTGGTTTTTTCCGGCCTGGACTTGAACACCCCGGCGCTGCTGGAAACCCTGGGAATCGGCCTGCGTTTCGACCTGCGCCTGGCGGTGTTGATCCTGCTGCCGCTGGCCGTGCTGGCGTGGTTGCCGCGCTGGAACCTCACCACCCTGCCGGCCCTGCGCTGGCTGGCGCGCGGTTATCTGGTCATCGCGCTGGCGGGGGTGGGGCTGGTGTACATCATCGACTTCGGCCACTACGCCTACCTCGGCGTGCGTATCAATGCGACGGTGCTGCGTTACCTGCAGGATGCGCAGATTTCCCAGCAGATGGTGTGGGAAACCTACCCGGTACTGTGGATAACCGCCTGCTGGCTCGCGGCGGTGGCGCTTTGGGTCTGGGCGTTGGTCTGCCTGGAGCGGTTGACCCTGGATCGAGCGCCCACCGCCATCAGCAAACCGGCACTGGCGCTGGTGAGTGTGATGGGCGTCGTCGCGGTGCTGCTGGCCCTGCTGGGCCGTGTCGCCCATCTCAACCTGGAAAACCCGGTGCCCCTGCGCTGGAGCGATGCCTTCTTTGCCGGCAACAGCCAACTGGCCGCCGTGGGCCTGAACCCGGTGCTGTTTTTGTATGACACGCTCAAGGTCGGCCAATCGCAGTTCGATGAGGCCCAGGTCCGCCAGTATTACCCGCAAGTCGCCGAATACCTGGGCGTGCCCCAACCCGATGCCCAGTCCCTGGACTTCATCCGCGAACAAGGCGTGCAGCCCTATCGACTGGCCGGCGAGCGCCCGCCCAACGTGATTTTCGTGATGCTCGAATCCCTCGGCACCAGTGCCGTGGGTGCCTATGGCAACCCGCTCAACCCCACGCCGAACCTGGACAAACTGGCGACGCAAAGCTGGTTCTTCAAACACTTCTACGTGCCTGTCACCGGCACGGCCAAAACCGTGTGGGCCAGCATCAGCGGCGTGCCCGACGTTACCCGCCAGGAGACCGCCACGCGCAACCCGTTGATCACGCGGCAACACACGTTGATCAATGCATTCGAGGGCTACCAGAAGTTCTACATGATCGGCGGCAACGCCGGCTGGGCGAATATCAATGCACTGATCCGCCAGAGCATCGACGATGTGCAACTGTTCGAGGAGAGCGACTGGCAATCGCCACGGGTAGACGTGTGGGGGATTTCCGACCTGGACCTGTTCAAGGAAGCTGACGATCTGTTGAGCACGCTTCCCAAGGACCAACCGTTCTTTGCCTACCTGCAAACCTCCGGCAACCATCGCCCCTTCACCATCCCCAAACACAACGATGGCTTCCAGCTCAGCCACGTGACGCTGGAACAGGCCCAGGCCGCGGGCTCCCGCAGTGTCGAGCAGTACAACGCCGTACGCCTGCTGGACTACAACATCGGCCGGCTGATGGAAATCGCCAAGTCCGGTGGCTACTACGACAACAGCATCTTTGTGTTCTTCGGCGACCACAACACCCGCATCAGCCAGATCCCGCACATGGCGCCGGCCTTCGAACAGCTGGGCCTGGAAAGTAACAACGTGCCGCTGCTGATCCACGCTCCCGGCCTTGCGCCTCGGGTGATCGAGGAAGCTGTAGGGCTGGCCGACCTGCTGCCCACCGTGGCCGGCATGGCAGGCGTACCGTTTCGCAACGGTGCGATGGGCCGGGACATCCAGCAACCGGCGCCCGAGGGCGAACGCGTGGTGCCGCTGGTATTGCGCGAAGGCACCTTCCCGATCATCGGCGGCGTGACCCGGCACTTTTTGCTGCAGATGCAGCACGACGGCAGCTCACCCACCTTGCATGACCTGGCATCACTCACCCCGCGTGACGATGTGGCCGCGCAGCACCCCGAGGAATTCCAGCGCCTGCAGGCACTGACCCGTGGGCTGCACGAGAGTGCGCGATTGATGCTGTTCAGGAATGTGCGTGAGTGATTACTTGGATTGGAATGTCTCGAGGTACGCCAGGATATTGTCGATTTTTTCCGGGTCGCTGATGCCCCAGAAAATCATGCGCGTACCACTCACCACCTTTTTGGGCGCTTCGATGTAGGCCGCGAGCTTGTCGCGGGTCCAGACCACACCGGAGTTTTTCATCGCGTCCGAATATTGATAGTCGGCGGTGGTGCCGGCAGGTCGGCCGATGATGCCGTTGAGCTCCGGGCCAAAGCCACCGCGTGCGCCTTCGCCGACGCTGTGGCAGCCGCCGCAGGTCTTGGTGAAGAGTTTGCCGCCGGCCTCGGCATCGCCGGCGGCATTGGCGGCGCTGGTGTTGAGAATCAGCGCAAGGGTCAGCAGGACGTACTTCATGGGTGACTCCACATCGGTGTTGGCGGCGATTATGCCTGTTTGTCAGGAGCGCATGCCCATCCAGATCACCGCTTCGGTCCACGCCGTCACCACCGGCGTCAGCGCACGAAACCAGGGATCCTGCACATCGATCTGCGCAGCCGAGTGGTCATGGTGGTGTTGCTCTTCTTCAACGATGGAAGCAATGGCCGTCACGGCCAGTGGGTCGATTTCGCGTAACGCATGAAGCTGATGAGCCAGGTGCTTGAGCACCACGCTTTCCACCGCGACGGTGGTGGCAACAATAGCCTTGCGCCCGCACACCCCGGTGAGCAGGCCCAGCACCAGCCCGCCAAGGCCGCAAAGCCAGTAGCTGCGGCAGCGTCGGTAACCCCGTCGTTGCAACTCGGCCTGGAACACCGCGCGATGGCGACGTTCGTGGGACAGGAATTCCTCGAGCTCACCCACCATGCCGGGTACAAACAATCGCGCCATAAACAGCTGGCCGCTGTAGATACAGATCGCGCCATGCTCCCCGGCGTGGTCGACTTTGATCATGCGATTGCCCAGGTCAGGGTCGATCAAGGGGGCTGCGGAAGCGTTCACGGTTGACGACCTTGTGCGAGGGCCCACGGGATTCGGGCCGATCCTGATTGCAGAGCGCCGGTATCCTGCCGTACCTCCGCGCAAATGCGCAACCTAGACCCTCGAAACTGACCACCCATCGCCCCATACGCATCCAATCGAACCTAACCGGCCCCGTTCCACTCCACCTTACTGAACCCTGATGGTGGAGTAAGGATCATGGCTCAGCCATCGATTTTGGTATTGGAAGACGACGAGATCATTCGGTCGTTGATGGTGGATGTACTGGAGGATTTCGGCGCGGTTGTGACGTCTTTTCCTTCAGCCGATGAAGGAATGATTTACCTGGAACGCGGCGATGATCCGGTGGACTTGATTGTCAGCGATGTGCAGATGCCGGGGTTGCTCAACGGCTATGACTTGAGCCGGGTGGTGGCGCACCGTTGGCCATCAGTGCCGGTGCTGCTCACCTCGGGCAACGCCAGACTCGCGGAGCAATTGGGTGGCTCCGTGCGGTTCCTGCCCAAACCGTGGAGCACCGAGCATTTACTTGAGTGCGTGCAAACGGCATTGACCCAGCAGGGGGCGTCCATGCATTGATAGCGTCGCGATATCATTGATGCCGAACTTCGCAGCAGCCCTTATGGTCACTTACTTAAGCAGGGAGCGACTTTTCTGATCCGCTGGTCAGCCTTTTCGCCTTGTGCGTTCAGCTGATGCTTATGTGTTGTGTAGAATCGTCGCCTTTTTCAACGCGTCATTCATGGCCGAAAGGCCCACAGTTCGAGCTCATTGAATGCATTCACAGGCCCATGAAGGTGGTGCGCCCTCATTGCTGGACGCGTTGCGCGCAGGCACCGGCCTATTGCACGTGGCGTTGGAGAAACGACTGCCGTTTTTTTCCGAACATTTGGATGCCGGCTGGTATCAGCGCCTGATCCAGGCGTATTACGGGTTTTACCGGCCGATTGAAGCAGCGCTGTACGGCTGTGAGTTTATCCCTGAAGGCTTCGACCCGACGCTGCGTATGAAAACGCCGACGCTGATCAACGATCTTCACGCCCTTGGTCTGGACGCCTCCGCGATCAACGCCTTGCCGCACTGTGTGCAATTGCCCGCTTTCGATACCCCCGCCGCCTGCCTCGGCGCCTTGTATGTGCTTGAAGGCGCAACCCTGGGCGGCCAGGTACTGCGTCGGGAAATGGCTCGACGCCTGGCGCTGGACGCCGACAACGGAGGGGCGTTCCTCGATGTGTACGGTGCCGAAACCGGTCGGCGCTGGAAAGATTTTCTCGACTACCTGGGCCGCCTGCCGCTGGACACGCCAGCCAAACAGCGCGCGGTGCACGCGGCCCGCTCGACATTCAGCTGCTTTGAGCAATGGCTCGACAGCCAGGAGGTACTGCTATGAAACCCGACGATTTTGAAGAGCTGCTTGCCAACTGTGCCGACGAGCCCATCCGCTTTCCGGGGGCGATCCAACCCCACGGTGTGCTGCTGACGCTGTCGGAGCCCGACCTGAACATCATTCAAGTCAGCACTAACGTCGCCAGCCTGTTCAACCGCGCCCCCGAGTCGTTGCTGGGCCAGCCACTGCACGCGCTGATCGGTGCCGAGCACGCCCAGGCCGTGCAGGCCATGGCCGAACACAACAGCTTCCTTGATGCGCCGCCTTTGCACGTCACCCTCAACGGCGCCGAGTTCGAAGGCCTGTTGCACCGCCATCAGGACGTGCTGGTGCTGGAATTCGAACCGCGGCTCAAGGACTTCCGGCCACGGGCCCTGAAAGGCCGCAGCAGTGACTTGGGCAAGATGCTGCAACGTTTGCAATCAGCGAAAACCCTGCAAGCGCTGTACGAAATCAGCGTGACTGAAATCCAGGCCATGACCGGTTACGACCGGGTGTTGATCTACCGTTTCGAAGAAGAAGGCCATGGCCAGGTGATCGCGGAAGCGTCGGCACCGTCCATGGAGCTGTTCAACGGACTGTTCTTCCCCGCGTCCGATATCCCGGAGCAGGCCCGCGAGCTGTATCGCACCAACTGGCTGCGCATCATCCCGAATGCTGCCTACGAGCCGGTGCCCCTGCTGCCCAAGCTGCGCCCGGATACCGGTGAGCCGCTGGATTTGAGCTTTGCCACCCTGCGCAGCGTGTCGCCGATTCACTGCCAGTACATGCAAAACATGGGCGTGCTGTCGTCCATGAGCATTTCGCTGATGAAGGGCGACAAGCTCTGGGGCCTGATCAGTTGCGGCAACCGCGAGCCGCTGCTGGTGCCCAATGACCTGCGTATCACCTGCCAGACCATCGGTCAGGTGCTGTCATTGCAGATCAGCGCCATGGAAGCCCTGGACCTGAGCCGTCAGCGAGAAGAAAAAGTCGAGGCCCTGGCGTTGCTGGATAAAGCCATGAAGGCCTCCGAAGAAAACGTGTTCGACGGCCTGGCCCAGCGCGGCCAGGTGCTGATGGACCTGACCTTGTCCGGCGGCGTGGCGATCATCGAAGACAAGCAACTGCACCGCTACGGCAACTGCCCGGAACCGGCGCAGATCCGGGCCTTGCACAAGTGGCTGCAGGACAGCGGCGAGCCGGTGTTCTCCAGCCATAACCTGGTGTCGATCTACCCGCCAGGCGCCGAGTTCCAACAGGTGGCCAGCGGTGTCCTGGCCATGAGCCTGCCAAAGCCTGTGGATAACGGCGTGCTGTGGTTCCGCCCGGAAGTGAAAGAAAACATTAACTGGAGTGGTGACCCGAAAAAGCCGCTCGACCTGGAAAACTCCGACGCCGGCCTGCGCCTTCGCCCGCGTACCTCGTTTGAAATCTGGAAGGTGGAGATGGCCGGTATTTCCACCAAGTGGAGCCATGGCGACCTGTTCGCCGCCAACGACCTGCGTCGTTCTGCCCTGGAAAACGACCTGGCTCGCCAGGTGCTGCGCGAGCAACAGGCCGTGCGCGCCCGTGATGACCTGGTGGCGGTGGTGTCCCACGACCTGCGCAACCCGATGACGGTGATCTCCATGCTCTGCGGCATGATGCAAAAGGCCTTCAGCTCCGACGGCCCGCACACCTCGCGACGCATTTCCTCCGCCATCGACACCATGCAACAGGCCGCCGGACGCATGAACGTCTTGCTGGAAGACTTGCTCGACACCTCGAAAATCGAGGCCGGGCGCTACGTGGTCAAACCCGTTGCCCTGGACGTCAGCCAAATGTTCGAAGAGGCCTATTCCCTGCTCGCGCCGTTGGCGATGGAAAAAGGCATCGACCTGTCGTTCAACGCCGAGCCTGGCCTGCAGATCAACGGCGACCCGGAGCGGCTGTTCCAGGTGCTGTCGAACCTGATCGGCAATGCCATCAAGTTCACTCCGCGCCAGGGCAATATCGGCATCAGTGCGATGACCAATGGTGAAGAGATCGTGTTTTCGGTGCGTGACTCAGGCGAAGGTATTGCGCCTGATCAACTGCCCCACGTGTTTGATCGCTACTGGACCCAGTCGGAAAACAATCCCACCGGCACCGGCCTGGGGCTGTATATCACCCAAGGGATTGTCCACGCCCATGGCGGCAAGATCATGGCTGAAAGTGAAGTGGGGCGTGGCAGTGAGTTCCGGTTTACGGTGCCGAAGGTGATTGAGGACTCCCATACCTGACCGCCTCTGTGGCGAGCACCGGTTACACCGGCAATACCACCACCGCCTCCAACCCGCCACCCTGGCGCTCCGACAGGGTGAGTGTGCCGCCGTGTTCCAGCACAATCGCACGGGCGGTAGACAGCCCAAGTCCGACGCCGCCGGTGCTCTTGTTGCGTGAATTTTCGAGGCGGTAGAACGGCAGGAACACCTGTTCGCGATACTGCGCCGCAATCCCCGGGCCGCGATCCAGCACGCGGATCACCACTTCGGCCGGCCCTTGTTGCAGTTCGATTTCCGGCGCCCGACCGTAGTGGATGGCATTGTCCATCAGGTTGGTCATCACCCGCTTGAGGCCCAAGGGCCGGCCAAAGTACACCAGGCGCGGCGGTCCGCTGAAAGCCAGTTCAATCGCCTGGTCGCGGTAGTCGTCGATCAGGGTTTGCAGCAGTTCCGCCAGGTCCAGCTGGGTGGCCTGCTCCAGGCGTGCGTCGTCGCGGAAGAACGCCAGGGCCGTGTTGATCATGGCCTGCATTTCATCGACATCATTGAACAGCCGGCGTTGCTGGTCGGCATCTTCGATGAATTCACCGCGCAGGCGCAGGCGGGTCAGGGGCGCACGCAGGTCGTGGGAGATGGCCGCGAGCATTTGCGTGCGGTCCTGGATAAAGTGCCGCAACTGCGCCTGCATGCCGTTGAACGCGAGGATCGCCTGGCGGATTTCGTGGGGCCCGACCGGCTCGATGGGCGGCGCGCGGAAGTCGGCGCCAAAGCGCCGCGCGCCCTGGGCGAAGTGTTGCAGGGGGCGAGCCAGGCGACGGGTCGCGACCAGGGTAACCAGCGCAGTCGAGATCAGCACCAGCAGCACCACAATCACGCTGCGCGCGCCCTCGTCCAGCCCCCAACTGCGGGCACGGGCGCTGAACATCAGCCAGGACTGATCGGCCAGTTGCATCAGCAGCACATAGTGGCCATCGCCGCCCGGCCAATCGGAGGGTTCGTAGGCTTCCATGGGACGCACCGGCCCCTGGAGCAGGTTCTTGAAGGCCTGTTCGCCCGAATGAAAATCCGGGTCGGCGAGCACAGGCAGCTCAAAGGCTTCCCGCTGCGCCGCCCACGTCACACTGAAGGATTCGTCGCCTACAACCTGCGCAAGGTGCGCGCGTTGCGCCGGTTGCGAACCTTCAACCACGCGCACCACCACGGCGATTTTTTCCAGCAGCCCGGTTTCGGTCAACGGCGGCCGTGCCCACACGCCCGCCAATTGCACAAACAGGGCGTTGAACGCCAACGCAGTCAGCATCGCCACCAGGATGGTCAGGGCGATCCAGCGGGCCACCGTGTCACGCGGGCGGCGGCTCATGAACGGCTCACGCTGGCGGTGAATTGATAACCGCCATTGCGCACGGTGCGGATCATGGCCGGGCGCTTGGTATCGAACTCCAGCTTGCGGCGCAGGCGGCTGACCTGCACGTCGATGCTGCGGTCGAACGCGTCATGGCTATGGCCCCGCGCCAGGTTCAGCAGTTGTTCGCGGGTCAGCACGCGCTGGGGGTGTTCGACGAAGACCAGCAGCAGGTCGAACTCACCGGATGACAGCGGGATCATCACCTCGTCGGGGGAGCGCAGTTCACGGCGCGTAACGTCCAGTTGCCAGCCCGCAAAGCGAATCAAGGGACGGGCAGACTCGCCCAACACCGGCCGCCCCTCGCCTGCCCGACGCAATACCGCACGCACCCGCGCCAGCAGTTCACGGGCGTCGAAGGGCTTGCTCAAGTAGTCATCGGCGCCCATTTCCAGGCCTACCACGCGGTCACTGAGTTCGCCCATGGCGGTGAGCATGATCACCGGTGTTGCGTACTGCTGGCGCAGGCGCTGGCACAGCAACAAGCCGTTCTCCCCCGGCAGCATCAGGTCAAGAATGATCAGGTCGGCGGGATGACGCTCCATGGCGGCCCACAGCTCGGTGCCACCGGCGACGGTCTCGACCGCATAGCCATGTTGCATAAAGAATTTCTTCAGCAGCGCGAGGACTTCAAGGTCATCGTCCACGATCAAAAGGTTGCTCACAGGCGGGCATCACTGGGTGTTGTCGATGCGCCATCTAAAACCATTCGACGCAGCCCGTCATATATTTCAATCGTGCAATAAAGCGTCAGCGCCGCAATAAACCAGACATCTTTGCGCAAGGGACGGCTGCCAGCATCGGCCTCCCTTTTGCGGAGACCGTGCTTATGCGCTCGCTGACCTATCCCCGGCACCTGGCTCGCCAGGTCGTGCTGTTGTTGACCGTGTCTTACCTCACGGGCTGCGCCAGCCCGGCCCCCTCGGGCACCACCACCCGCTGCGCACAGGTGAATTACCCGGTGTATGACCCGGCCGAACCGCTCAATCGCGGGGTGTTTGCCTTCAACCGGACGGTGGATAACTACGTCCTGGCGCCGGTAGCACGTGGCTACCGCTACCTGCCGGATTTTTTCCAGCAGGGTGTGCATAACTTTGCGAGCAACTTCAGCGAGCCGAAGGTGTTTATCAATGACCTGTTGCAAGGCAACCCAAGGCGCTCGGTCAATACCCTTGGCCGTTTTGCGCTGAATACCACAGTGGGCGTGGTGGGGCTGATCGATGTATCAGACCGCGTGGGCATCCCGCGCCATAGCGCCGACTTCGGCCAGACATTCGGCGTGTGGGGCATCGGCAACGGGCCGATTGTCGAACTGCCACTGCTGGGCACCAGCAACAGCCGCGATGCGGCAGGCAAAGTCTTGAGTTTCCTGGTCTCGCCGTTGGGAGACAGTGACACCGTGCAGACCCTGGGCACCCTCAGCCTGGTAGGTGGCACCGTGGATACCCGGGCATCACTGTTGCCGCTCACCGACAGCCTGCAAAAATTGCCGGACTATTACAGCGCAATACGTAATGTCGTGGCACAAAACCGTGCGGCGTTTGTGCTGGATGGCAAGGACGGCGCGACCACTCCCGCGACCGGGGGTTGCGCGAACGGCGCCGCTGATGACTTCTGAGCCGAGTAGCCAAAGGTCGTCATATCTTGCAGCAGGACGTTTATAGCTCGCCAGCGCCCTGCTCTATAAGTTTGGCGGCACTTCGCTCCAAGGGGTGAAGTAACACTCGACTAATAGATAAAAGGACACTGCCATGCTCAGCTCCATCAACGCGACACCGCTCCCCCCTCCTCCCCCCACTACGCCGCAGGACGACACAGCCCTGCAACGCAAGAAACGCAGCATTGAAGACCCTCAGTTGCAACTGGAGCCTCAGGAAGCTGACGGTTCATCGCGCAACCGCCCCAGAAGTGGCGGCCTGGATAGCCTGGGCAAGGGGAACTTGCTCTGAACCGCAGGAAGAAGGGCAGCGTATTGCCCTTCTTCTTTTTTACAGACCGCCCCGCCTTAACAAAACACTGACATCCGTTGCGCTAACCTTGCCGGTTCAACCCTGGCCGGAGCCTGTTACCGCATGCCACATCCCGACACCTTGCCCGCCGTACTCGCCGGCCCTCTGCTGCGGCGCCTGGAACCCCGGCGCCTGGTGCTGTGGCTGGTGGGGAGCCGGGCATTGCCCCTGAGCCTGAAACTGCACTGTGCCGACCAGTGCCTGGACATACCGCTGGGCCAGGACCGGTGCCAGGTCGTGCCAGTGGGGCGCCAGGCGTACATCCATCTGATTGATGTACGCCTGGACGAGGCGCTGCCCCAGGACGTAGTCATCCACTATGATCTGCTGGTCGACGATGCCGGCATTGCCGAATGGGCACCGCACCTGCTGTACACCGACACATACTGCCCAAGTTTCGTACTGCACAGCCACATCCATCAGCTGGTACACGGCTCCTGCCGCAAACCTCACCACAGCGCCGACGAAGGCCTGCTCTGCGTTGATCGGCTGCTGGCCGATGCACAGACCCCGGCCGACCGCCCAGCCTTGCTGATGATGAGCGGCGACCAGGTGTACGCCGACGATGTGGCCGGGCCGATGTTGCGGGCGATCCATGGGCTGATTGCGCGCCTGGGCCTGTTCGATGAGTACCTGGAAGGCGCGGTGGTAGACGACAGCGCCAGCCTCTACGGGCATCACGCCAGCTACTACCACCGCGCAGACCTGCTACCCGCGCTGGACAGCAATGAGACCCTGCGCGAACGTTTCTTTGGCGGCGTGAAAAAGCCGATTTTCACCAGCAGCACCGCCGACAATCACCTGGTGACGTTCGCCGAAGTCATGGCGATGTACCTGCTGGTGTGGTCGCCCGTCCCCTGGTCCCTGCTCACCGTACAGCCACCGCAACTGAGCGCCGATGAAGCTGCGCGCTATGCCCGCGAACAGGTGCAGGTGGATAAATTTCGCGACGGCCTGCCGGGCGTGGCGCGGGTATTCGCCCATCTACCCACCTTGATGATCTTTGACGATCACGACATCACCGACGACTGGAACCTCAGCGCGCAATGGGAAGAAACCGCCTACGGCCATCCGTTCTCCAGACGCATCATCGGTAACGCCCTGCTGGCGTACCTGCTGTGCCAGGGCTGGGGCAATAACCCGGACGCCTTTGATGAGCTGGTGGGCCACACCCAGGCACTGGCCAGCCAGGCGCAGAGCAATCACTTGGACGCCCAGGCACAGGATGCTTTGCTCGCGGCGCTGCTGAAGTTCCAGCAGTGGCACTACGTGCTGCCCACCACGCCGGCCCTGGTAGTGCTCGACACCCGCACCCGGCGCTGGCGCAGCGAATTCACCCTCAAGCAACCGTCCGGCCTGCTGGACTGGGAAGCCTTGAGCGAACTGCAACAGGAACTGCTCGACCATCCCTCGGCCATCATCGTCTCCCCCGCACCGATCTTTGGCGTCAAGCTGATCGAGACCGTGCAGAAAATCTTCAGTTGGTGCGGCCACCCGTTGCTGGTGGACGCAGAAAACTGGATGGCCCATCGCGGTGCAGCCCAAGTGATCCTCAACATCTTTCGCCACTCGCGCACACCGGGTAACTACGTGATCCTCTCGGGCGACGTGCACTACTCGTTCGTCTATGAAGTACTGATCCGCCATCGCAACGCCGGTCCCAGGATCTGGCAGATCACCAGCAGCGGCATCAAGAACGAATTTCCACCGCGATTGCTGGAATGGTTCGACCGCCTCAATCGCTGGCTGTACTCGCCACGTTCGCCCCTCAACTGGTTCACTCGCCGCCGCACCATGCAGGTGGTGCCGCATATCCCGGAGCATGCCGAGGCCGGTGAACGGTTATGGAATTCGGCAGGCATCGGCCAAGTGTTCTTCAACGAGCGGGGGCAGCCTGACAAGATCTACCAGCACAACGCCGACGGGAAGGCGCGTACGAGGATGATCGCGCCGAAGCAATAGCCCATGGCCCGCTCCTGTAACCGTCCATCCGCCCTATTCAAAGCGCACAAGCTCCGTTGTACAGTAGCTCCAGCCACGGAGTATCGGCATCAATATGACTGGCCTTGGACGCCAGCCCATGCAAGGAGCGCGCAGATGGACGATATCTCCGACAACGGCAATTTCTCCCACCTCAATGCCGACATGCTGCATACCGTGCTGGAGCTGGTCAGCGACGGGATCTGGGACTGGAACGCCAATACCGGGTTCGTCTACCGCAACCCAGGCTGGTACGAAATGCTGGGCTACCCCCGCCACTCCCTGGAAAACAGCGTGTTCACCTGGGAGACCGTCATCCACCCGGAAGACTACCCCCACGTGATGACGCTGTTCGATGACTACATCCACCGTCGCGCCCCCCATTATCAAATCGAATACCGTTGCCGCAAAAAAGATGGCAGTTACCTGTGGATCGAAGACCGGGGCTACGTGATTGCGCGCAACCCCGACGGCTCGGTGGCGCGGATGGTGGGCGCCCATCGCGATATTCATATGCGCAAGTGCTCCGTCGAACAGCTGGAGCGGCGCAACCAATCCCTTGAGGCGCTGGTGGCCGAGCGCACGCGCGAATTGTCACGGGTCAACCAGCAGCTGCAATTGCAGCTGGACGAAAACCGCTCCCTGGCCGAACGGGATGCCCTGACCCTCGTCGCCAACCGCTATCGCCTGGAAAAAGTCCTGCTGGAAGAGTGCGACCGCGCCCAGCGTTTTCGCCTGCCGCTGGCATTGATCGCGATGGATATCGATGATTTCAAGCCGATCAATGACCAGCATGGTCACGGCGTGGGCGACCAAACCCTTTTGCAGGTAGTGGAATGCCTGGAAAGCTGCCTGCGCCCAGGCGATCTGCTCGCCCGCTGGGGTGGCGATGAGTTCATCGCGGTCCTGCCCAAAAGCGCACTGCAAACCGCCAGGGAACTGGCCGAGAAAATCTGCCAAAAGATGCGCAAGATCCCGATGCGCGGCGGCCTCCACGTCACCCTGAGCGTGGGCGTGGCCGAGCGCCGTATGGATGAATCCCCCAGCGCGCTTATGACGCGTGCCGACCAGGCGTTGTATCGCGCCAAGGCGGCGGGCAAGGATGGGGTGTCGGCGTAGCATCGACGGGGCTACGGCGTTGCCAAAAACGAGCTTTTGGCAACAGCTCCTTCCGATTTGGAATGACCCGGCGACTTTATTTCGTTTGCGGCAGGGCCTGGCCCACGGCTTAGATAAAAGCACGCCCGCCACTGCCGAGTCCGAGATTCATGAGCCGCGAAACCATCAGCCAGTCGATTTCCATCGTTCATCCCATCAGCCTCAGCCATGGCAGCAACGCCGAGGTCTGGGACACCACGGGCAAACGCTATATCGATTTTGTCGGCGGGATCGGCGTGCTCAACCTTGGCCATTGCCACCCGGGCGTGGTGGCGGCGATTCGTGAACAGGCGACGAAGTTGACCCACTATGCGTTCAACGCTGCACCGCACACACCCTACATCGAACTGATGGATCGCCTGGCCGGGTTTATCCCGGTGGACTACCCCGTCAGCGGCATGCTCACCAACAGCGGTGCGGAAGCGGCAGAAAACGCCTTGAAGATCGTGCGCGGCGCCACCGGCCGCACGGCGGTGATCGCCTTTGACGGAGCCTTCCACGGCCGCACCCTGGCCACCCTCAACCTCAATGGCAAGGTGGCGCCCTACAAACAGAAGGTCGGCGTCCTGCCCGGCCCGGTGTATCACCTGCCCTACCCCAGCGCCGATAACGGCGTGGGCTGCGCTGAAGCGCTGAAAGCCATGGACCGCTTGTTCAGCGTGGAAATCGACGTCGGTGACGTCGCCTGTTTCATCATCGAGCCGGTGCAGGGCGAAGGCGGTTTCCTGGCGCTGGATATCGAGTTTGCCCACGCCCTGCGGCGCTTTTGCGATGAACACAACATCCTGTTGATTGCCGATGAAATCCAGTCGGGCTTCGGTCGCACCGGACAGCGTTTCGCCTTCTCACGCCTGGGCATCGAACCGGATCTGATCCTGCTGGGCAAAAGCATCGCCGGCGGCGTGCCGCTGGGCGCGGTGGTCGGGCGCAAGGCCTTGATGGACAACCTGCCCAAAGGCGGCCTCGGTGGTACTTACTCGGGTAACCCCATCGCTTGCGCGGCAGCATTGGCCACCCTCGATGCGATGACGGATGAACACTTGCAGGCCTGGGGCTCGCAACAGGAAGAAGCGATCGTTGGCCGCTATGCCGCCTGGCGTTCGCAGCACCTGTCGCCGTATCTGGGCCGCCTGACCGGCGTCGGTGCCATGCGCGGCATCGAACTGGCCAACGCCGACGGCACGCCCGCGCCCCGGCAACTGAGCCAATTGCTGAGCCTGGCGCGAGACGCCGGGCTGTTGTTGATGCCCAGCGGCAAGTCGCGGCACATCGTGCGCTTGCTGGCACCGCTGACCATCGAGCCTGCGTTGCTGGAAGAAGGACTGGATATTCTCCAGGCGTGCCTGAAGCAGTTGGTTTGACGCCCTGCATTCGCCGGTCGGCAGCCTTGACCTGATCCCCCTCCCCGCTGAAAATGCGCGACGCTTTTTTGTCTTCCGTTTACTGAAGTAGTGAAATTTCAATGTCCGATTCTTACACCGAACACTCCGCCGAAGAATCCGTAGTCGCCTTGCACGCCAAGGCTGAATACGAAAACGCCATCAATCTTTCACAGCATGTGCCAGCCGCCAAGATCATCAGCGAGATGGTGCTGGACGCCTTTCACACCTCCAAGGAAAGCGACCAGATCCGCGAACTGCGCGTGGCCATTCGCCAGGCCCACGACGCCTTCGACGACGACAAGGCCTACGACCTGATGGGCCAGCTCAAGCAGCTCAAGGACGCCGAAGCCGCTGACAACCTCGCCCTTGAAGACCTGAGCGGCAAGTTCTCCATCAGCCGCATCCTGTCGAGCTTCAAGGATGATCCAGAGTTTCAGGAGCTGGTCTACGGGCTGGCCCTCAAAGTGCTGAACCAGTCTCACCAGGCCATCAGCAACCCAAGCGCCGGCAAAGGTAAGGCCGCTCGCCCCAAGAAAGAAGCCGAAGTGTTTGTGATCAGCAAGGACGGCATCAGCGTCACCCTGCCGCTGCGCACGCCACGCTCGCGGTTGAACGTCGACCGTGAGGCGTTTGAGTTCCTGGGCTTCAGCTTTGTAGGCGAAGGCGACGAAGCCGAGTTGGAGGTTGAAAGCTTTGTGGATAACGCCGGCGTCGAACAGCCGCTGAGCCGCAAGAGCGTGATTACTGCGCTGCAACAGCAGACGGCGTTTGAGGGCTACAGCATCGCGCAGCAGTGACACCCCTGAACTGAATGTGGGAGGGAGAAAGCCCCCCTCCCACATCGGCGTTAGACCGTCGCCGCAAACACCTCGCGAAACCGCTCCATCTCCCGCTTGTTCCCCACCGTCACGCGCACCCACTGCGGCCAGTTTTTCCACACCCGCCCGATGAACACGCCCTGTGCGGCAAGCTTGTCGATGACCTGCTCGGCCGGTTGCTTCACATCGATCATGAAGCAGTTGGCCTGGGACGCCGTGCAGGTGAAGCCACGGCCCTTGAGCCAGGTGATTGTTTCATCGCGCAGCTGGGCATTGAGCGCCTTGCGTTGTGGCAGCAGCTTCACGTCTTCCAGGCTGGCGATGCCGCCGAGCAGGGAGGAACCCGCCGGGACATTGTCACCGCCGAACACCGCCAGCCGTTCCAGCAGCGCCGGGTGGCCGATCGCCAGGCCCAGACGGGCGCCGGCCATACCGTAGATTTTCGAGAAGGTGCGCAACACCAACAGGTCGTCATGGTCCTTGACCCAGCTCACCACGCTTGGGGTGTCGGCGAAGTCGATGTAGGCCTCGTCCACCACCAATACGCTGCCTTTGGGCTTGTTCGCCAGCGCCTGGCGAATAGCCTCGGTGGAGGTGATGGTGCCCGTCGGATTGTTGGGATTGCAGACATAGAGCATCCCCGCCTGGGGATCGGCGGCGAGCATGGCGGGAACGTCGTGGGCGTGATCGGCGTCAAGGTCCACTTCGCGCACCGGCGCCTTACGGGACTCGGCGGTCTGGCGCGGTACTTCGTAGGACGGCGTGGCCATCACCAGGCCGCGGGTTTCGCTGGTGAACGCCAGCACCGCGTAGCGCAGCGCGGCCATGGAGCCGGCGAACACCGCCACCTGCTCTTCGGCAATCCCGTGCTGCTGGGCAAACAAGCCGGCCAAGGCGTACATATGTTTGTACGGATACCGCCCGGCTGTCGCGATGCCGCGCTGCATCGCTTCGCGGGCCGCCGTCGAAGGCCCGTAGGGGCTTTCGTTGTAGTTGAGCAGTACCTTGTCAGCCTTGGTCGGCGCGGGTGCGGCGAGCGCCCAATCCAGGCGCCCGAGCAAAGGCAGGGCGGCGCCAAGAGCGAGAAGGGATCGACGACTAACGCTGACCATGGTGACTACTCCTTGTAGACGGGTGAGGAATTCGCACAGCTCGTATAGAAGGGTATGACGAGACAAGGAACAAATGATTTAACCGACCCGCCATAAAAAAACCCGTACGACTTGCGAAGACGGGGCTTTTTTCTGGCCAGGGTCTGCTACGTATTGGGGTCAGTTCAGCTGCAATTTCTGCTTCAGGCTCTGCATGACCACTGCCTTGTTCTGCAGGTAGTCATTCAAGCCACGTGCACGCAGGTTGCACGCATCGCATTCGCCACAGCCGGTGCCGATAATGCCGTTGTAGCAGGTCAGTGTCTGCTCGCGGACCAGGTCCAATTGCCGGTGGTAATCCGCCAGTGCCCAGGTCTCAGCCTTGTTCAGCCACATCAACGGGGTTTCCAGGCGTACGTCGTACTCCATGCCCAGCTTGAGCGCCTGGTTCAAGGCTTTGACGAACTCATCGCGGCAATCGGGGTAGCCGGAGAAGTCGGTTTCACACACGCCGGTGATGACCGTCCCGGCCTTGACCTGATACGCGTAGATAGCCGCCAGGGTTAAAAACAGAATATTGCGGCCCGGCACGAAGGTGCTCGGCAGGCTTTCGCCGGAGCTGTTCACGGTCGGCACTGGAATGTTGTCGCGGGTCAGGCTGCTGATCGCCAGTTCGTTGAGCAGCGACACGTCCATCACTTTGTGAACGGTGGCCCCCAGTTGCTTGGCCAGCTTCCGGGCGACTTCGATTTCCGCGACATGGCGCTGACCGTAATCGAAGGTGATGCAGTGCACTTCGTCATACAGCGGCAGCGCCTGGATCAGGCAGGTCGTCGAATCCTGACCGCCACTGAACACCATAACGGCTTTTTTACTCATCACTTTGCTTCCTGCAGGGGTAGGGTTTGGTCGTAGTTTAAAGGTCACTCAATAAAAAACCCCGCGCTTCTTTCGAAGGCGGGGCCTTTTTATTACTCAGACACTCAGTGGGCGTAGGTCAGCAACAGCTCTTTCGGCACTTGGAAATCCAGGGACATCATCACGCTCAGCGCGGTGATGGTGAAGATCGAGAACACGAACAGCTTGCGCGCCCAGACGGTGTCGTCCACCGCCTTGTAGCCGGTCCAGGCCATGTACAACCAGTACATGCCCATGGCGGCGGCGACGGCAAGGTAGCTCATGCCGGCGTAGCCACTGAAGGTCAACATCAAGGTCGCCACGAGGAAGGCCAGGATGTAGAGCAGGATGTGTTTCTTGGCGACCTGGATGCCACGCTTGACCGGCAACACCGGAATCGAAGCAGCCAGGTAGTCGTTGAAGCGGAAGATCGCGATGGCGTAGGAATGCGGCATCTGCCACAGGCTGAACATCACCAGCAGCACCAGCGCAGCCATGTCGAAGCTATTGGTCACAGCCACATAACCAATCACCGGCGGCATCGCCCCCGACAGACTGCCCACCAGCGTGCCGTGCACCGACTTGCGCTTGAGGTACAGGCTGTAGAGGCCGACGTAGATGACAAAACCGATCACGGCAAACAACGCCGCCAACGGGTTGGCCACCTGGTACAACAGGGCCACACCGGCAACACCCAGGACGGTCGCGAAGATCAGCGCCAGTTTCAGGGAGATCAGGCCCTGGACCAGCACGCGATTCTTGGTGCGCTCCATCTTGATATCGATGTCACGGTCGATGCAGTTGTTGAACACACAACCGGAAGCTACCACCAGGGACGTACCGATCATCGCAGCCAGGAAGATGGCCAGATCGACATGTCCCTTGGAGGCCAGGAAGAAACCGCCCGCCACAGAAAGCACGTTACCGAAAATGATCCCCGGTTTGGTGATTTGGATAAAGTGCTTAAGCGACATCGGGTCTTACCTCACTTCGCCATCATGAACGTATGGATGCTGAACATGATCCATATCGACAGGCCAACCAGCAGCAGGATCACAAGACCTGCGAACACAAACGCAATCACGTTATCGCGCTGCTCTTTCGAGCGATCCAGGTGCAGGAAGTACACCAGGTGAACCAGCACCTGAATCACTGCGAACGCCAACACGATCATCAAGGTGATCGACTTCGGCAGGGTCGGGTACATCACCAGACCGAACGGGATAAGCGTCAGGATTACCGACAGGATGAAGCCGATGGCGTACGACTTAACGCTGCCGTGGCTCGCATCATGGCTGTCATGGTCATGGGAGTGTGCATTAGCCATTACAGAGTCCCCATCAGGTAAACAACGGTGAAGACGCAGATCCAGACCACGTCCAGGAAGTGCCAGAACAGGCTCAGGCAGCTCAGGCGAGTCTTGTTGGTGTTGGTCAGGCCGTGTTTATTGACCTGATACATCATCACCGCCATCCACAGCAGGCCGGCCGTTACGTGCAGACCGTGGGTACCTACCAGCGTGAAGAACGCCGACAGGAAGCCGGAACGGTGCGGGCCGTAGCCTTCGGAGATCAGCAGGTGGAACTCGTTGATCTCCATGCCGATGAAGCCCAGGCCGAACAGGAAGGTCAGTGCCAACCAGCTCAGGACGCCTTTCTTGTTGCCCTTGTAGAAGGCCAACATGGCGAAGCCGTAGGTGATCGAACTGAACAACAGCAAGGCGGTTTCGCCGAGCACGTAAGGCAGTTCGAAGATGTCGTGGCCCGACGGGCCACCCGCTACGTTGTTTACCAGTACCGCGTACACCGCGAAGATCGACGCAAACAAGATGCAGTCGGTCATCAGGTAGAGCCAGAAACCGAAAACGGTCATCGGCCCCGAGTCGTGGTGATGGTCATCGTGCCCATGGTCATCGACATGGGCGTGTCCAGCATTGGTCACTAAGTTCGACATGGTTTAAGCCTGTTCCAACGAGGTTTCTACACGGTTGGCCGGGATTTTCTTCTCGGCGACCAGGCGAGCGTGCTGCTCGGCTTCGATGCGCTCGATCGTTTCGACCGGCACCATGTAGCCTTGATCATCACGTGCTGCGTGGACAATGAAGTAGCCGATGGTGCCCACCAGGCTCACGATTGCCAGCCACCAGATGTGCCAGATCATCGCGAAACCGAACACGGTCAACAGCGCACCCATCACCACGCCAGTGGCGGTGTTGCTTGGCATGTGGATCGGTTCGTAGTGCTTAGGTTGCTGGTACGCAGTACCGTCTTCCTTGGCTTCGGTGAACGCATCGATGGTGTTCGCAGTCGGGATCACCGCGAAGTTGTAGAACGGTGGTGGCGACGAGGTCGACCATTCCAGGGTGTGGCCATTCCATGGGTCGCCGGATTCGCAAGCGTTCTGCTTACGGTCACGGATGCTCACGTACAGTTGGATCAACTGGCAGGCGATACCCACAGCGATCATGATTGCACCGAACATGGCGACGTACAGGTACGGCACCCACTCAGGGTTGGTAGTGGCGTTCAGACGACGGGTCATGCCCATGAAGCCCAGTGCATAGAGCGGCATGAACGCAACGAAGAAGCCCGAGATCCAGAACCAGAATGCAGCCTTGCCCCAACCTTCGTGCAGCTTGAAGCCGAACGCTTTCGGGAAGTAGAAGCTGAAACCAGCGATGTAGCCGAATACAGCACCACCGATGATCACGTTGTGGAAGTGAGCGATCACGAACAGGCTGTTGTGCAGTACGAAGTCAGCACCCGGGATGGCCAGCAGTACGCCGGTCATGCCGCCGATGGCGAAGGTCACCATGAAGCCCAGGGTCCACAGGACCTGGCTGGTGATACGCAGACGGCCGTGGTAGATGGTGAACAGCCAGTTGAATAGCTTCACCCCCGTCGGGATGGAAATCAGCATCGTCGCCAGGCCGAAGAAGGCGTTGACGCTGGCCCCCGACCCCATGGTGAAGAAGTGGTGCAGCCACACCATGAAGCCCAGTACGGAGATTGCGCCCGATGCGTAGACCATCGAGTGGTGACCGAACAGGCGCTTGCCGGTAAAGGTCGAGATCACTTCGGAGAAGATACCGAACGCTGGCAGGATCAGGATGTACACCTCAGGGTGACCCCATGCCCAGAACAGGTTCACGTACATCATTGGATTGCCACCAAGTTCATTGGTGAAAATGTGGAAATCCAGGTAACGGTCAAGCGACAGCAGCGCCATGGTAGCGGCCAGGATCGGGAACGAAGCCACGATCAGGACGTTGGCCCAGGTGCAGGTCCAGGTGAAGATCGGCATGTCCATCAGTTTCATGCCAGGGGCGCGCATTTTCAGGACGGTGGCCAGGAAGTTGACCCCCGTCAGCGTCGTCCCGAGTCCTGATAACTGTAGCGCCCAGATGTAGTAGTCCACACCCACGCCAGGGCTGTACTGGATGCCCGACAATGGCGGATACGCAACCCAACCGGTCTTGGCGAATTCGCCGACACCCAGGGACACGTTGATCAGCACCACGCCGGAAACCAGCAGCCAGAAGCTCAGGGAGTTCAGGAACGGGTAGGCAACGTCACGCGCACCGATCTGCAGCGGCACTGCAAGGTTCATCAGGCCGGTGAAGAAAGGCATCGCCATGAAGATGATCATGATCACACCGTGGGCGGTGAAGATCTGGTCATAGTGTTCAGGCGGCAGGTAGCCAGGCGAACCTTCGGTGGCCATGGCCAACTGGGTACGCATCATGATGGCGTCGGCAAAACCACGCAGCAGCATGACCATGGCAACGATGATGTACATCACGCCGATTTTCTTGTGGTCGACCGACGTCAGCCACTCGGTCCACAGGTAGGTCCACTTCTTGAAATAAGTGATTGCTGCAAACAGTGCCAGACCACCCAGCGCGATCATGGCGATGGTAATCATCACAATCGGCTCGTGGAACGGGACCGCATCCCAACTTAATTTACCAAACATCGTTTACTCCTCTGCCCCAGCAGTTGAATGCGAGCCCGTGTCAGAACCTTCAACCGCGGCCACTTCTTTCTTCTCGTGCTTGACCGGCTTGCCTGGCTTCATACCTTCGTACTTGTCGACGATTTTCTGAAACAGGTTCGGCTCATACGCGGAGTACAGGGCGACAGGGTTGTTCTGGCTTGGTTTGGTCAGGGCGTCGTATTCAGCTTGATCAAGCTGTTTAGGTGCGGCCTTGACTTCGGCTACCCAGGCGTTGAAATCTTCCTGGCTCGTCGAGATCGCTTTGAATTTCATGCCGGTGAAGCCAGCGCCGCTGTAGTTCGCGGAGATGCCTTCCATTTCAGCTTTTTCGTTGGCGATCAGGTGCAGTCGGGTCTGCATGCCTGCCATCGCGTAGATCTGACCGCCCAGGGCAGGGATGAAGAACGAGTTCATCACGGCGTCGGAGGTGATCCGGAAGTTAAGCGGGGTGTTCTCAGGGAAGCGAATCTGGTTAACCGTGGCGATACCCAGGTCCGGGTAGATGAACAGCCACTTCCAGTCCAGCGCGACCACTTCGATGTTGATCGGCTTGACGTCGGACTCCAGCGGACGGTATGGGTCCAGCTCGTGGGTCGACTTATAGGTGATGTAACCCAGGGCGATGATGATGAGGATCGGGACCAGCCACACCGCGATTTCGATCTTGGTGGAGTGCGACCACTTAGGCGCGTAGGTCGCGCTGGTGTTCGACGCGCGGTATTTCCAGGCGAAGGCAAAGGTCATGATGATCACAGGCACCACGACCAACAGCATCAGCAGGGTGGCAGTGATGATCAGGTTTCGTTGATCCAGACCGATCTGTCCTTTTGGGTCCATCAAGGTCCACTTGCAGCCTCCCAGCATTAACATCATGCCAAGCAGCGGCAAAAAGCCTAGTAATCGGGGGTACCTGTTTTTACTCATCTCACGACCTCTAAAGCAGCTTGCGCAATGCAGTTGGGTTTTGATCGCCAACACTTCACCCTGCCAAGGGTTGGCATTTCTCTTCGATTGAATAAGAGCCTGCCCGTCACGTCATATAGGTACGCTTCACGAGCCTGCGGTGAGTTCTTATTCGATTTCGTGGTTAAAGGCCTTGTTACAGACCAATTCCCTTTGGTGCGGATAGTTGAAAGGCTGCCGGAACCTTGGGGTCGCACAGAGCCGTCCATCTGCCCCTCGACCGCTCCAGTGCTCAAAGATTGAGCAGCACCGGACATTCAGTGCGGGCGATTGTAGTTAGCTAGCGATGTATAAACCATGTCTTATAAAGAAATAATTTTTATCGATTACAGCAATAATCCTTCACCAATATTGCAATGGTTCGCGATCTTATCGCGTTCGATTCTCAACAAAAACCACAAAAATTGCCGTGTTATAGGGCAAACCGTCACAGCCCTTACACCCCGTAAGGGCCTGCAAAACCTATGCAACCCCCCATAAAACAAGGCATTCGGACATCACTCAAAGCCTTGTACGACGTGAGGTACGTGGCGGCGTCCAAACCACGAACTGACAGCACATCCTGGAGGCTTTTTGCAAATTTAAGCGCGGGTTTGGCAGGTCAGAAGCGTCCTGCGGCGGCTTCCGTGTGACAACATGTCGCACATTGCGCGCACCCAAAATTGTCCGGCGTCACGCTCTGTTCACAAAAGCCTACATGCAAAAACGCCCCGGCCTTCCTTGAAGAAAGACCGGGGCGTTTCACTGATGGGTTCAGCCTTTGTGGCGGCGATTGCGATAGATGCCCAGGGGCACCAGGATGACCGTCAGCACGAACGCCACCAGTGCCCATTGCGCCAGGGACAGGCCGAGCACCGGCGGGTAAGGGGTGCTGCAGAAGCCGTCGACCTGGAAGCCCAGTGGGAAGACCTTGGCCAGGGGCAGGTCGTCGACGATAGGTTGCAGTACATCGACGCCGCAGCTCACCTGCGGGAAGAACTGGGTGTACACATGGTGACCGGCCGCGGCCACCCCACCGAGAGCGCTGAGTACCACCAGGCCTTCGAACAGCGTGAGGGCGCCCTTGGTGCGCATGGCGGCACCGATGAACGCGAAGATCGCAATCAACAGCAAGGCATAGCGTTGCAGGATGCACAACGGGCACGGCGCCTCGCCCAAAACCACCTGCATGTACAACGCCCCACCGATCAGCGCCAGGCAGATGATGCCCAGCAACACCAGAAAGCGCCGCTCCCTGCCTAAACGCAATTCGTCACTCATCCCCGTATCCCTTTGTTTGGTTGTGCCAATGGCCGCAAGTTTACACACAGAGAGTGGTTTAAACAGAGAGGGGTTAACAGGGGATTAATCGAGAGGAACAGAGATCCAAATGTGGGAGAGGCGAGCCCCCTCCCACATTATTTTGAACAGTGTGAACCTTCAGGTCCTATTCCAAGGCAGCCGCCGGGCCGAAGAATTCGTAGCGACTTTGCTTTTCGGGTACGCCCAGAGCCTTGAGGTGGCGCTTGATCGCCGCCATGAAACCTTTGGGGCCGAGGAAGTACGCATCCAGGTCACGCTGCTCCGGCAACCATGCGGCCAGTTGCTCCTGGCTCAGCAGGCCGACCTTATCCGCCGCAGGGCTCACGCCGTCGTCCTCGGCATAGCAATAGAAGCGCTTGAGCTGCGGGTGCTTGGCCGCCAGTGCATCCACCCAATCGCGGAACGCATGCACCCCGCCATTGCGCGCGCAGTGGATAAAGTGCACCGGGCGCTCGGTGGCCAGCGCAGCCTCCAGCATCGGCAAGGTCGGGGTGATCCCTACCCCGCCGCTGATCAGCACCAACGGCTTATCGCTGGCCGCCAGGGTGAACTCGCCCGATGGTGGAAACAGGTCAATCGTCGCACCGACCTGCAACTGGTCATGCAGGTAGTTGGAAACCCGCCCACCGGCCTCGCGCTTGACGCTGATGCGGTACTGACCTGCATCACTCAGCGCCGACAGTGAATAATTGCGGCGCACTTCCTCACCGTCGAGCACCAGCTTCATGCCGATGTATTGGCCCGGCGCGGCAGCGAGGATCGCCCCGTTGTCCGCCGGCGCGAAATAGAAGGAAGTGATCTCGGCGCTCTCCTCCACACGCTTGACCAGGGTAAACGCCCGCGCACCGCGCCAGCCGCCGGGGGCCTGGGCTTTCTCTGTATAGATAGCGGCCTCGGCACCGATCAGGATATCCGCCAGTTGGCCGTACGCGGCGCCCCAGGCATTCATCACCTCAGGGGTGGCGATCTCACTGCCCAGCACCTCGGAAATCGCCCGCAGCAGGCAAGCGCCCACGATCGGGTAATGCTCCGGCAGGATCTGCAAGGCGACGTGCTTGTTGATGATCTTCGCCACGAGGTCGCCCAGTTGGTCGAGCTGGTCGATATGCCGCGCGTACATCAATACGCCATTGGCCAGGGCCCGGGGCTGGTCACCGCTGGCCTGGTGGGCCTGGTTGAACAGCGGGCGAACCTCAGGGTACTCGGAGAGCATCATGCGGTAGAAATGGGTGATCAGCGCTTCGCCGCCGCTTTCCAGCAGGGGCACGGTGGATTTGACGATGGCACGGTCTTGGGCACTAAGCATGGGAGCCTCCTGGGCTTCTTTACTGATTGCCCTTAGCTACTCAGTATTCATGCCAACTAATAAATCATTTAATTTCAATAGCTTGAGCGATATGTAGTCAGTATGACCTCCTACACCTTATAGTCATACGGACCACAAGGAGTCATTATGACTGCACACTCACTGCTCACCACCCTGCTGCCGCTGGTCGCCGACCTGTCGCGGGAACTGCCCGAAGGCGAACGCTATCGACGCCTGCTGCAAGCCATGCGCGCCCTGTTGCCGTGTGATGCGGCCGCCCTGCTGCGCCTGGACGGCGAATCGCTGGTGCCGCTGGCGGTGGATGGCTTGAGCGCAGACACCCTGGGCCGCCGCTTCAAGGTCAGCGAACATCCGCGCTTCGCCGTGCTGCTCAGCAGCCCTGGGCCCACACGCTTTGACAGTGACAGCGAATTGCCCGATCCCTACGACGGCCTGGTCGATGGCGTGCACGGCCACCTGGAAGTCCACGACTGCATGGGCTGCCCGCTGTTTGTCGACGATCTGCCCTGGGGCCTGTTGACCCTGGACGCGCTGGACACCGAACGCTTCGAACGCGTGGAACTGGACGCGCTGCAAGCCTTCGCCAGCCTCGCTGCCGCAACGGTGAATGTTGCCGAACGCATCGAACGCCTGGCCCTGCGGGCCGAAGACGAACACCAGCGGGCCGAAATCTACCGCCAGGCCAGCGGCCAGCAGCACAAGGAAATGATCGGCCAGAGTAAAACCCACAAGCGCCTGGTGGAGGAAATCAAGCTGGTGGGTGGCAGCGACCTCACGGTACTGATCACCGGCGAAACCGGGGTGGGCAAGGAACTGGTGGCCCAGGCCATTCACGCGGCGTCGTCCCGCGCGGACAAACCACTGATCAGCCTCAACTGCGCGGCCCTGCCGGAAACCCTGGTGGAAAGCGAGTTGTTCGGCCATGTGCGTGGCGCCTTCACCGGCGCGCTGAATGAACGGCGCGGCAAGTTCGAGCTGGCCAATGGCGGCACGCTGTTTCTGGACGAAGTGGGCGAGTTGTCCCTGAGCGTGCAGGCCAAGCTGCTGCGGGTGCTGCAAAGCGGCCAGTTGCAGCGCCTGGGCTCGGACAAGGAACACCAGGTGGATGTGCGCCTGATCGCCGCCACCAACCGCGACCTCGCCGATGAAGTGCGCAACGGCCGCTACCGCGCCGACTTCTACCACCGCCTGAGCGTGTACCCGCTGCAAGTGCCGGCCCTGCGCGAGCGCGGGCGTGATGTGTTGCTGCTGGCCGGCTTCTTCCTCGAGCAGAACCGCTCACGCATGGGCCTGGGCAGCCTGCGCCTGACCAGCGATGCCCAGGCGGCGCTGCTGGCCTATAACTGGCCGGGCAATGTGCGGGAGCTGGAACATTTGATCGGGCGCAGTGCGTTGAAGGCACTGGGTAACTGTCGCGAACGCCCGAAGATTCTGAGCCTGAGTGCCCAGGACCTGGATTTGCCCGACGTCAGCACGCCGGTGATCGAAGCACCGGCAGAAGCAGCCCTGGCCGTCACCGGTGACCTGCGCCAGGCCACCGAGCACTACCAGCGCCAAGTCATCAACGCCTGCCTGGAACGCCACCAGCACAACTGGGCCAGCGCCGCCCGCGAACTGGGCCTGGACCGCGCCAACCTCGGCCGGATGGCCAAGCGTTTAGGGCTCAAATAAACCAGACAACTCGGTCAAATGTGAGAAATGCAGGAAATGTGGGAGGGGGGCTTGCCCCCTCCCACACTAGACCTGCTTTGCCTGGAGGATCGGATTCACCGGCTGAGCCACCTTGGGCTTACGAAACACCAACACATTCCCCAGCATCACCAGTACCAACCCCGCCAACGCCGGCGCGGTCCACTGGTAGCCTTCGGCAAACGCCGACACATTCAGCGCCACCACCGGGAACAGCACCGTGCAATACGCCGCACGCTCCGGCCCCATGCGCCCGACCAAGGTCAGGTACGCGGTAAACCCGATCACCGAACCCGGAATCACCAGGTACCACAACGCACCGATGTACCGTGCGCTCCAGTCCATCTCAAACGGAATACCGCGCACCACGCAGTAGGTCGCCAGCATCAACGAACCATACAACATGCCCCAGGCATTCGTGGTCAGCGGCCTCAGACCGGCCTTCTGCTGCAGGCTCGAGAGCATATTGCCCGCCGAGAAACACATCGTCCCCAGCAACGCCAACCCCAACCCCAGCAAGGTCTGCGGGCTGGCGGTATGCCCCACCAGTTCCGGCCAGAACAGCAGGCCCAAGCCCGCCAGCCCGAGGCCGCCTCCCATCAACACAGTGCGTGCCACCCGCTGGCCGAAAAACACCCGGGCGTTCAGCGCATTCCACAGCGTGGCCGTGGAAAACACCACCGCCACCAGGCCGCTGGGGATCCATTGGCTGGCGGTGAGAAAGCACATGAAGTTGACACAGAACAGGCACAACCCCTGGGCCAGGCAGATAAGGTGCCCACGCCGATTCATCACCTGCAACTTGCGACTGACCAGCAGCAACGCAAACAACACCGGGGCCGCCAGGCCGAAGCGGTAGACGATGGACACGGGAATCGCCACCACGCCCAATTGCCATTTGAGGGCGATCCAGGTGGTGCCCCAGATCAGCACGGTGAGTAAATACAGGGAAAGGTTCATAGCGGGCTCCATCGATTGAGCCACAGTGTCGCCTTCAACCCGGGCAAGGCTCTTGCACAATCTTGCGCTTTTGTCGGGCGATGGGATCACAGCGCCAGCCTCGCGGAGTAGGATGCAAGGCGTCGGAGAACACACACCATGCCAGACCTGGAATCCCTGCAAGTCTTCCAAGCCCTTAACCGCTCGCCCAACGCACGCCTGGAAGCCTGCGCCGAGCTCGGTGACGGCTTGTCCGCGGCCTTGTGGAGCAACCATCATGATTCCCAGGACTACCAGGCGCCCAGCCATCACACCTTGTCCTGCTATGTCGGTGGCGGCACCGGCACGTTTCGGCGTGACCGGCCGGGCACCAAGGGCGGCCCCGACAAGCTGTGCATCCTGCCTGCCGAGCACCAATCGGCCTGGGTGATCAACGGTGAGATCCGCCTGGCCCACGTGTATTTCAGCCCGGAGCAATTTGCCCTGGGCTGCGTCACCCTGCTTGACCGCGAACCGCGCACGCTGGAGCTGCGGGAAAGTACCTTTCTGGAAGACCAGCGCCTGGCCCAACGCTTCCACCAACTGATCGCCCTCAACTGGCACGAGCCCGCCGAACGCCTGCTTACCAGCAGCCTCGCCCATGAAATGCTCAGCCACACCCTGCTCAGCCAGGTGGGCGCCCGCGAAGGCCTGCGGTTGAAAGGCGGGCTGGCCGCCTACCAACGACGGTTGCTGGTGGACTACATCGACCAGCACTTGGAGGAGCCCATCAGCCTTGGGCAACTGGCTGGGTTGTGTGCGTTGTCGGAGTACCATTTCGCACGGATGTTTCGCCAAAGCTTCGGACTGCCGCCCCATCAGTACCTGCTGGCGCGCCGGCTGACACGCGCGCAAAACCTGCTGCGTGGCGGCGCCCTGCCGTTGGGCGAGATTGCCCTGCTGTGCGGTTTTTCCAGCGCCAGCCACTTTACCCATCGCTTCCGCCAGGCCATGGGCGCCACGCCCGGCGAATACCGTCAGGCGTTCATCTAAACCATCAGGCCCAAGGTCTTGGCCTTGGCCACCGCCTGGGTACGCCGCTCTACGCCGAGCTTGCTGTGAATGCGCCGCGCGTGGGTCTTGACGGTGTGCAGGGAGATAAACAGCCGGTCGGCGATCTCCAGGTTGGAACTGCCGAGGGCGATCAGTTGCAGCACTTCCAGTTCGCGCTGGCTCAAGGGGTTTTCCACCGTGCCGGGGGTTGATGCCTGAGGTTCCAGGCCCAGCTCACTCAGCAGTCCCGGCGCGCGCAGACGCAGTTCGCGAATCGCTTGCTGCACCTGGCAACGCCCGGCCAACTCCAGGCCGGCTTGCAGCGAGCGGCGCGCCAAGGCCTGATCACCCAGCTGCCAGGCGACTTCGCCGAGCACCAGGTGCAGTTCGATTTCCAGGCACAGCATGCCGCGCTGATGGGTGGCTTGCAGCAAGGCGTTGAGCCGTTCCAGCGGTTGCTCGGCGCAGCCCAGCTTCACCTCCGCCAGCACCAACAGGTATTCAAGACGCGGGATCAGTTCCAGGGTGGCCGGCGGCGCCTGCTTGCCCTGGGGCCCACGGAAGTGACGCAGCACGCGACGCACCGCTTCCACGGTCAATTCGGCGCGCCCCTGCTGCAACCAGAAGTGCCCGCTGACCAACAGCAGCACCGCGCGGTACACCGTGTCCGGCACCTGGCGTTGCTGCATCAGCCGCTCGGCCTCACGCAACTGGACAAAGGCCTGGGCGTAATCGCCACGGTTGGCAGCCAACAGCGCCAGGCCGAGAAAGCCGTAGAGCACGCGCTTGTCCTGGCTGTGCAGGCACATCTTCAAGCCCGTGTCGAAACACTCGGCGGCCAGGCTGTCCTGGCCCTGGCGCAAGGCCAGGTGCCCGCGTCGCAAGGCGATACGCCCCACCAAGGGGCCGGCCTTGAGCCGCTGTTCAAGTAACATGGCCTGTACATTTTCCAGCAGGCTCTGGGCCCGGTACGGTGCCCCGCGCTGTTCCAGCAGTTGAGCGTGATCCAGCTCTAGCAGCGCCTCCAGCAGCAACGAACCATGGGCGCGCGCCAGGCACAGCGCTTCGCGGTTCAGGCTTTGGGCCACGTCCAATTCGCCGCGCAACAAGGCTTGCTGGGTCAGGCCAGACAGGCACATCAGCCGCGAGGTCCACGCGCTGTCGGGCAAGGCTTGCAGCGCCTCCAGAAAATGCAGGCGCGAGCCCTCGGCATCGCCGCCCAGGTGCAGCAGCCAGCCCCATTGCGCCTGCCAGCGCGCCAACAAATACCGCTGTTGCGCCGCCGTCGGTTGCGGGGCAAACCGGGCCAGTTGATCGATGCACACCGCTGCCTGCTCGAAACGCCCGGCAAACAGCAACGCCGCCGTCACCAGCCCCACCAGTTGTGCCGAGCCGAGCATCAACTCATCGCCATGTTGCTCATGCAGGTGCAACAGCAAGACGGCGTTCTGCTGGCGGAACAGGTCCTCGAAACTGAAATGCTGCAACAGGCTCACCGCCATTTCATATTCTTCGGCCAGCAGCGCCTGTTCGAAGGCGGCCTGCCAGTCCTGTTCGGCGCAGAACCATTGGCAGGCGCGGCGATGCCAGGAGCGTTTGGCCGGCCAGGGCTCGTTTTGCATCAGCTGCGCCAGGGGCGGAAAAACCTGCAGCCAGTCGGTGTCTTCCCACGGCTGGATAAAGGCGCCGAGCACCTGCAGATCCCTCAGGTACTGGTCACCGTCCCCCGCGCCGAACAAGTGCTCGCACAAGCCGGCGTTGAAGCGCGGCAGATGAGCCAGTACGCGCCAGGCCTCCGCCAGCTCCGGCGGCAGTGTGCTGAACAGTTCGTGTCGCAGGTAGTCGAGCAAGGTCTTGTCGGGGTGCCCATCCCCCAGCAGGGCGATGCGCACGCCCGCGCACCAACCGGCGCTGAATTGCTGCACGCTGTCGACCGAATGCCCGGGGGCATGGCTGAGCAGTTGCTGGATCTCCCCAGGACTGAAGGCCAGTTCGGCGCCACATTCGAGCAACTCATCGTCGAGCAGCAGGCGCGGCCAGTTGCACGCCGGTCGCCGCCGTGCGCCCAGCCACCAGGTCAGGGCCGGGCTGCTGGCGGTGAGCAGCCGGTCAAGCAAGGCGTCGGTGTCGGGCGTGGGCAAGCGGCAAAAATCATCGAGGAACAGCCACGCCGAGGCCTGCCAGCGGCTGAGGTCGAGCAGCAAGGTGATTTCATCGGTAAACGTCAGGCCCAGGTTTTGCGCCAGCCGCAGGCACAGGTCGAGGGGGCTGAGCACCGCGCCATTGAGCGGCAACCAGTACACCTGGCAACCCGCAGGCGCCTGCAACGCACATTCGGCGAGCAGCGCGCTCTTGCCACTGCCGCCGGGGGCGCAGAGTAATTTGACCCTGGCCTGGTCCGTCAGCAACGGCTCGGCCAGGCGTGGGCGCAGCAGATGGTGAGCGGACAGCCGGGGCATGAATCCAGGACGGTCCAGGCAGCGTGTCATGGCAGTCATTGCTGCATCCTGCTTTTTTATTGTTATGCAACCTGGTGCTTACCCTAGTCCTGTGGCGGGTGGTTGTTGAAGAAGTATTCAGCACAATGATTGAAGGCCATGCACAAAACCCAATGTGGGAAAGGGCAAGCCTCCTCCCACATTTTGACTCCGCTTCGATCCGGGATCAGCGTACGCCTTCAGCCCTCAACGCCGCCGGGGTGTAGTCCGCTGCCTTGGCCGCAAAGCCGAACACGAAGCTGCTCTTCTCCTCGTTCTTCATGCCCAGTGCGATGTAGCGCCCGGCAATGATGTCATACAGGGTCTCGACGGTGTAGGCCGGCACCTGGTGGTCGTAGTAGAACTGCGCATGGCCTTCGGCGACGCGCCACAGTTGGCCACGACCGTCGTAGTGATCCACCAGCGCGACTTGCCAGCTGTCTTCGTCGATGTACATGTGGCGCTTGGCGTAGATGTGCCGCTCGCTCGGTTTGACCGTGCCGACCACTTCCCACACGCGGTGCAGTTCGTAACGGGTCAGGTCCTGGTTGATGTGACCGGCCTTGATGATGTCGTCGTATTTGAGCGACGGCGAATCGAGCTTGTAGCTGTTGTAGGGGATGTACATCTCTTTCTTGCCCACCAGCTTCCAGTCATAGCGGTCGGGGGCGCCGGAGAACATGTCGAAATTGTCGGTGGTGCGCAGGCCGTCGGACGCGGTGCCCGGGCCGTCATAGGACACTTGCGGCGCGCGGCGCACGCGGCGCTGGCCGGCGTTGTAGATCCAGGCCAGGCGCGGCTCCTTCACCTGGTCGAGGGTCTCGTGCACCAGCAGCACGTTACCCGCCAGGCGTGCCGGGGCGGTCACCGATTGCTTGAAATAGCTCAGCACGTTGGCCGCCTTGGCCTGGTCGATATCGGGAATCGCCTGGGGCACCGCCACTTCCTCCTCGAAGCGGATCGGCGTGTAGCTGCCATTGGTCTGCGGGGTGGCCTGGGTGATGATGCGGCGCAGGTTGCCACCGTGGTAGCGGGTGATGTGGTTCCACAGCACTTCCACGCCATTCTTGGGAATCGGGAACGCGTAGTAACGGTTACCGGTGAAGTTTTCCAGGCCGTTGCCGTCGTTGATCGTCTTGACGTTCAGCGCGCTGCGCTTGATCGACTCGTAGATGTCCGGTGGCAGGTTGACCGTACGGTGGCTCGGGTACACCGGGATCTTGTAGGTCTCGGGGTAGCGCTTGAACATCGCGACCTGGCCGTCGGAGAGTTTGTCCTTGTACTTGTCCACCGTGGCGGCGGTGATCACGAACAGCGGTTTTTCATTGGCGAACGGATCGGCGAGGAAGCCCTTGCTGTCCACCGCGCCGGCGTTTTTCGGGATACCGCCGGTCCACGCCGGGATCGAGCCATCGGCGTTGCCGGCTTTTTCGGCGCCGACCGGTGTCAGGGTGGTGCCCAGCTTGGCCGCCTCTTCCGGCGACACCGCCGCCATCACGTGGGAAGCCAACAGGCTGAGGGCCAATACTGCAATTGTCTTACGCATGGATTCTTGTCCTTCTTTAAGCCAAATCAGAAGTTCACGCCGAAGCTGAGGGCGAGGAAGTCGCGGTCGGTCAAGGTGTTGTAGTCGCCGCCAAAGAAGTCGGTGTAGCTGAGGCTGGCGGTGTAGGTGCTGCGATAGTCCGCATCCACGCCGACGCTGAGGGCCTTGGCGCCTTTATTGAAGATCCCGTTGGGCCCGTAGCCGGCCACGTCATGGGACCAGGACAAGTTGGGCTTGAGGTTCACCCCGGCAATCGCATTGTTGTAGTCGAGGATCGCCCGTGCGCGGTAGCCCCAGGAAGTGGAGGTGACGAAACCGTCGGTGTCCCCCTGGAAACCGTAGGCGCCATACACCGAGTCGCGGCCGTAACGCAGCTTGGATTTGTCTTCCAGGCCGGCCACATGCACAACGGCGGCTTCGCCCACCAGGGTCAGGCGTTCAGCGCCCAGTACCTGGTCGAAGAACTGGGTCATGGTGCTTTGGATCTGGGTGATTTCCTTGCGGCGGTAGCCCTTGTTGTCACTGCCGAAATTGCTGCGGATAGGCGAGGCCAGTTGGCCGGCGATCGGGTTGATAAGGGACAGGGTCAGGTCGGTGGAATTCAACTGCACCGGGGCATTGGGCCGGTAGCTGATTTCCCCGGTCCACGCTGTGCCGGTAGGCAAGGTTGTGGAGAAGCTCGCGCCGAACAGGCGAATGTCTTCCGGGTACTCGAGGTAGTACTGTCCACGGCCGAGCATGGTGCTCTGGGCCAGGGCCGAACCGAAGCCGGCCGGGGCAGCCGCCGCGATACCACCGATGGTCGCCAGATTGGTGTTGGCGGTAATCGTGCCCACAGTCGGCGTACGGCTGTGGTAGTTCATAAAGTACAGGCCGTACTCCGTGTCATCGCCCAGCCAGCGCAAGGCTGCACCGAATTGGCCGGAGTCCCGTGCATCGCGATCACCGGCACGCTGCACCACCACACCTTCGCGGGTCACCACAAAGCCTTGGCCGCGAGCCGCTGCGATCGGTTGGAGCGGGGCAATCGCCGGACTACCCACCGTGTAGTTGCCGGTGCAGCCATCCGCCGCCACGTCATTGCCAAAGAAGGTGCCGCAGTTATCCAGCACCGTCTGGTCCCACTCCAGCTGGTAGAAGCCTTCCACGGTCAGTTGGTTGGTCAGGCTCTGGGACGCGAACAGCATGTTGACCGGGATCAGCCCTTCCTTGATCTCGGCACCGGGCCGACGGAACGCCGACACGTCAATCGGGTTGATGCTGTTGATGGAGTTGCCGATGAAAGTACTTTCGCCCCAACTGACCACCTGCTTGCCGGCGCGCACGGTGCCCGGCAGGTCGCCCAGGGAGTAGTTGTGGTAGACGAACGCATCGAGGATCTGCGCACCGCTGGACTTGGCGCCTTCCTTGCGGTTGTGGTCGCTGATCTGCTTGAACTCGCGGTCTTCGTCCTTGAGTTCGAAGTCGTACCAGTATTTGCCGCGCACGAACACACCGGTATCGCCGTATTTCAGCTCCAGGTCATGCAGGCCTTTGAAGATCTTGGAGAAGGTCTCGCCCTTCTTGAAGTTGAGACGCCCGTCATCCCCCGTGGAAGCCTGGCCCGTGCCGCCATTGACGGTGCCCACGAGCTTTTTATCGGCATCGCGCATGCCCCAGCTCGAGCCGACCGACAGCGAGGAGTCGAATTGCCCTTCGATCTCGCCAATGTTGAAGGAAACAGCCTGTGCCTGGGCACAGCAACCCAACGCAACCGCAGCGGCCAGCGCCTGTGGCGTGAAGATGGCGCGCATTGTTGTTTTTGTCATGCGTCTTCCCCGGTGAGTGACAGAAGGCCTCACCCTACTGCCGCGCATCAGGAGCGATAAGCGCACCAAGGAGGGATTCGCTCTATCGCTCGAAAGGATGACAAGCCGCTCTGGCCGGGGTGTGGGCGGGCCCATGGATTGGGTGGATGGCGGGTTATCAGGGGAATGGATGGCTCGCCCTCAAACTGTTGCGCTTTCAGTAACAGTCCTTGTCATGAATCGGGATTACTCATTTTGTAACAACCGACTATTCTTGCCTCGCTTTCAGGGCAAACAGCCCGTTTCCCCATCGGGAAGAACAGCCAGACTCGAATGGATTGATGCCTTTTTTCAATCTGTTACCCGTGTTCACTGACGTTGATTTGTCGCTCCTTGATCCAACGTCTGACTTCAGCCGCTGCGTTTGCAGCGGCTTTTTTTTGCCTGAAATAAAACGGGGCGCCATCAGCGCCCCGTGGGATTCAAGCTTTTTCAAGCAACGATCACAGGCTGTACTTCTGCAAGTTCGCCATCATCTCCTTCAACGCTTCGATGTTGTCGTTGGGGTGGGCTGCGCCTTCAAAGTCGCAGATCTGCGCCCAATGCGCCGCCACATCATCGGGGGAGAACCCGGCTTCAGGGTCGAAGCCCACGCCCAGGCTGCGCTCCCAGCGGGTCTTGCCGATCCAGCCGCCACCGACCTCGAACAGCCCGGACGTTTCCTGGCACGCTTCGCTGCCCAGGTACACCACCAGCGGGCTGACCAGTTCCGGCTTGAGGCGCTCAAATACTTGCGGCGGGATCAGGCCTTCGGTCATGCGCGTACCGCCGGTAGGGGCAATCGCATTGACCAGGATGTTGTTCTTGCGCCCTTCCAGGGCCAGGGTGCGGGTCAGGCCGTACAGCCCGAGCTTGGCCATGCCGTAGTTGGACTGGCCGAAATTGCCGTAGATGCCCGAGGTAGACGCAGTGAAGATCACCCGGCCGTAGCCTTGCTCACGCAGGTAAGGCCAGGCGGCGCGGGTGACTTTGTAGGCACCTTCGACATGCACGCGGTAAACCAGGTCCCAGTCGGCGTCGTCCATTTTGTGGAAGGTTTTGTCACGCAGGATGCCGGCGTTGTTGACCACTACGTCGATGCGACCGAAAACGTCGAGGGCGTTCTGGACGATCTTGTCACCGTCGGTGACAGAGTCATGGTTGGCCTCGGCGACACCACCCGCAGCACGAATCTCGGCCACCACTCGGTCGGCGGCGGACGCATTGGCGCCCTCGCCCTGGGTAGAGCCGCCGAGGTCGTTGACCAGGACCTTGGCCCCGTGCCTGGCGAACAGCAGCGCATGGGCCCGGCCCAATCCGCCGCCGGCACCGGTGACGATCACGACCTTATCCTGGAACTGCACTGACTCACTCATACCGAACTCCGCTGGCGACAATGGGAATGGTTCGAGTGTCCGGCAACGCGCCTGCGGTCACAATAAATACGGCGGAGGCTGAATGGTGCCCGATAAGGCTGGGGGATGATGACTCGTCTCTCTGTAGGAGCGAGCTTGCTCGCGAAAAATCCCAGAGCGCCGCGTGGTGTCAGGACTCCCGCGTTATCGTTGACGATTTTCGCGAGCAAGCTCGCTCCTACAGAAAAGGATTCGGGATCAGGAATAGGCCACTTGCGAGGCCGGCTGCCGGAGCCGATCACGAAACGCCTGGTAGTGCCTGAGCACCTGCACCGGCGCCTCGATCTGCGGGTAGTGGCCGATATTGGCCAGCAACACCGTGTCGGCGTCGGGCACCAGTTGCTGGTAACGCTCGACCATATGCGCGCCGGAGATCGGGTCCACTTCGCCGTCGATCACCCGCAACGGCACTTCGCCGCGCTGCATGGCGGCGACCCAGCGATCACGCAGGCGACGGCGCTGGGGGACGTAGGCGATCAGTTTGTGCAGGATGCGCGTGCCGTCGTTGACGTTGATCAGGCTCCAGAAATCATCCAGGGCACTTTCACTGGGGCGGGTGTCGGGGCCGAATATCTGGCTGAAGCTGTCCGCCAGGGCATTGCGCCCGAAGGCGCGGCCGATCATCCAGCCCAGGGGGCTGAGCAAGAGTTTTTGCACCAGCGCCAGGCGATGGGTTTCGGGGAACAACCCGCCATTGAGGAACACACAGCTGGCCATCTCAAACCGGCCTTCGTAGTGCCGGGCCAGGAGTTCCTGGGCGACGCTGTCACCGTAGTCGTGGGCCAACACATGCACCGGCTGTTCCACTCGCAAGTGTTCGAGCAGGGCCTGTTGCAAGTCCGCCTGTTCCAGCAGGCAGTAATCGTGGTCCAGCGGCTTGGCCGAGTCACCGAAGCCGAGCATGTCGCAGGCGATCACCAAGTGCCGCTGGGCCAGGGGTTGCCATAGGTAATGCCAGTCCCAACTGGCCGTGGGGAAGCCATGGATCAGCAGCAGCGGTTCGCCCTGCCCGGCCACCCAATAGCGAAGAGTACGGCCGCGAAAGACGAAATCCTGGCCACGCTTGCGCCAGACTCTGAGCGGGATTTCGGCGAGTGGCATCAGCGGTTATACCCCGGGTCTTGCAGGTCCAATTTGCGCAGCAAGGCCGGCCAGGCCAGCGCGCCGCCCATGCCTTGGGCGCTCTTTGTGACAGCCGCCACCATCGCCTTGGCACCGGCAAGAATCTGCGGCCCGATGGCGATCAATTCGGCGCCGCCGCTCTGCGCCAGCACCTGAATATCGCAGGCACGCTGGAAGGTGAACATCATCAGAAAGGTGTCGGCAATGGTACTGCCGCAGGTCAGCAGGCCATGGTTGTGCAGCATCAGGAAATTGCTATCCCCGAGGTCGGCCTGCAAGCGGGCTTTTTCTTCATGGTTCAAGGCCACGCCTTCGTAGGCGTGATAGGCCAGGCTCGACAGCACGAATAGCGATTGCTGGCTGATGGGCAACACGCCCTGCTTCTGCGCAGCGACGGCCACCCCCGCGGCCGTGTGGGTGTGCAGTACGCACGTCACATCGTGGCGCACTTCATGGATGGCACTGTGGATGGTGTAGCCCGCCGGATTGATTTCGTAGGGGCTGTCCATCAGTTTGTTGCCGGCCTGATCGACCTTGACCAGGCTGGACGCGGTGATCTCGTGGAACATCAGCCCATACGGGTTGATCAGGAAATCATCGGTGCCCGGCACCTTGGCCGAGATATGGGTGAAGATCAGGTCATCCCAGCCATGCAGCGCCACCAGGCGATAGCAGGCCGCCAGGTCGACGCGGGTCTGCCATTCGGCAGCGCTGACCTGGTCTTTGACATTCTGCGGCGATAGAACGGGGGCTAGGCTCACGGCGATGACCTCCTTGGCGCACTGTCTTATTGTTGTTTTTTTGTGTGATGGGCCAGTCTAGTCAGACCTCATGGCCGCCGGAGTTGCCTTGGCAGCCAGCTTGATGACCGAGCGGGTCAGTTCAGAGAATAGTTGAAATTTGTTTAAAGCGCGTCAGAGAAGTGCCGCCAGAAAAGGCACGGCAAACAGGTTGAGCAACCCCGTCAACACCATCACCAGGCCGGCGACCGAGCCCTCTTCGCCGCCCACTTCATGGGCGCGGCTGACACCCGCACCGTGGGCGCCCACGCCAAACAACGCGCCACGTGCCAGGGGTGTCCGCAGCGGCAGCCATTTGAGCAATACACCACCGAGCATGGCGCCGAACACACCGGTGAACATCACGAACACCGCCGTCAGCTCCGGCACGCCGCCCAGGTCGGAAGACACCGGCATGGCGAACGGTGTGGTGATCGAGCGCGGCACCAGCGACAGCGTCACCGCACCGTCCAGCGCCAGTGCCTTCGCCAGGCCGAACGAAGTCGCGATCGACGCCACACTGCCCGCCACCATACCCAGCAGCAACGCCGGCCAGTGCCGCGCCAGCAAGCGGCGCTGCTGCCAGATCGGCACGGCAAACGCCACGGTCACCGGGCCCAGCACCAGCATCAGCCAGTGGGTGTCGGTGGCGTATTCGGCATAGGCGGTGTGCATCGGCACGGCCACCGCCAACAACAGTGCCGGCACCAGGATCAGCGGCGACAGCAGGTAGCGCCCGGTACGCCGGTAGAGCCAGCGGCTGAATACGTAGGCGCCCAGGGTCAAGGCGAGCCAGAACACCGGCATCAGTTCAAGCTTCATGGCGCAACCTCCAGCGGCACACGGCTTCCACCGTAAATGCCGTGACCAGCATCACCGCCAGCGTGCTCAAGCCGATCACCAACAGGATGCGCCAGCCATCGTTGCGCAGCAGGCCGCCGTAATCGAGCAGGCTCATCAGGGCCGGGATGAAGAACAGCAGCATCTCGGCCATCAACACCCCGGCGCCCAATTGCAGTGCCGCCGGCTTGACCAGGCCGCTGGCGAACGTTGCCAGCAACAGGCCCAAGCCCACCACGCCACCGGGAATGGGCCAGGCCAGCCAGGTCGCCAACTGGGTGCCCAGCAGATAAATCGCGAGCAGCACAACCAATTCAGTCAGCAAACGGCCAAGGTGTTTGAAGGGAAAACGTTTCATGGGCTTTGGGTCCTCGCAGGCCCCCATTTTAGAGCGCGGCCTTCCATCCCCACAGCGAATTGTTAGACTGCCAACCATTCCAAACTGGAATCAGGCCGATGGAATTCAAACAGCTGCGCAGCTTTGTCGAAGTGATCCACCGAGGGGGCTTTACCCAGGCAGGGAAAACCCTGCATATCAGCCAGTCCGCCGTCAGCAAGCAAGTCGCGCAATTGGAGCAAAGCCTGGGCACGCCGCTGCTCGATCGTATCGGCTCGCAGATCCGCCTGACCGCCGCCGGCCAGGTCGTGCTGCAACGCGCCGAAGCCATGTTGCGCCTGCAAGCCGAACTGCTGAGCGAGCTGGACGATATGCAGCAGCTCACCCGCGGCGAGTTGCGCCTGGGCCTGCCGCTGCTGGCGGGTGACACGCTGTTCGCCGGGTTGTTTGCCGAGTACCGCCGGCGCTACCCGAACGTCATCATCCAGTTGCTGGAGGGTGGCAGCCGCAATATCGAACAGGCCATCCTGAGCGGTGAGCTGGAAGTGGGCGGCAGCTTGAAACCCAATGACCCGGCGTTTGCCTGGCAAGCCTTTTGCGATGAACCCCTGGACGCACTGCTGCCGATTGACCATCCCCTGGCGGACAACGCCCAGGTGCGCCTTGAGGAATTGGCGGACACGCCGTTCCTGATGTACCAGCGCAGCTTTGTGCTTAACGACCGCCTGATGCAGGCGTGTCAGCAGTTGGGTTTTACCCCGAAGGAAATCGGCCGCAGCGGCCAGGCGGACTTCCTCGCAGCCTTGGTGGCCGCCGGCCAAGGCGTGGTGCTGCTGCCCAGCGTGGTCGCCCGTGGGCTGGTGCGACCTGGGGTGGTGCGCCTGACGTTGAAGGCGCCCGACTACCTGCGCTGGGACATTGCCTTTATCTGGCGTGAGGGCGCCTACCTGTCGAAAGCCGCCCAGGCCTGGCTGGCGTTGTTACGCGAGTTTCCGGTCAAGCGCGCAGTGCAGTGACCAGCTCGGCCAGCCATGGCTCGGCGTCGGCTTCCGGGGTGACGCTTTCGCTGGCGTCCAGGCGCAGCATCGGCAGCACTTCACGCACACCCAACTCGCCGAACAGCTCGCGCATTTGCTCGCCACCGCCACAGAAGGTGTCGCCGTAGCTGGCATCGCCCAGGCCGATCACTGCGCCGGGCAGGCCGCGCCAAGCGGCGGGCAGTTGGTCGCGAATGGTTGAATACAGGGGTTGCAGGTTGTCGGGCAATTCGCCCATGCCGGTGGTGGAGGTCACCGCCAGAAAGGCTTGCGGACTGAAGGCTATTACATCCGCCAAGGTCGCACGGGGATTGTGCCAGGCCTCAAAGCCGGCCTTGTTGAGGAGGTCGGCGGCGTGGCGCGCGACTTCTTCAGCCGTGCCGTACACCGAGCCGGAAAGGATGGCGACTTTCATCAATCTGATCCTGTAGTTGAGCGAAAGCCTGGGATATTAGCAGCTGGCGCAAATATTTCGGCGCCCGCCGTGCAAGATTCAAGGCATGTCTTAAACTGCCCACTCCAATCACAAGCCATGGACCGCTCAATGATTAACGCCAAGCTGATGCAAATGGTGATCAACGCTTCCAACGACGGCATCGTCGTCGCTGAAAGAGAAGGCAAGGACAAGCCGCTGATCTACGTGAACCCTGCATTCGAACGGCTGACCGGCTACACCCTCGACGAAATCCTCTACCAGGATTGCCGCTTCCTGCAATCCGGCGACCGCGACCAGCCGGCCCTGATGGCCATCCGTGACGCGTTGGAGAACGGCGGTGCCTGCCGGGAAACCCTGCGTAATTACCGCAAGGACGGCAGCCACTTCTGGAACGAACTGTCCCTTTCAACGGTTTACAACGCCGCGGACAAGCAGACGTATTTCGTCGGTGTACAAAAGGACGTCACGCTCCAGGTCAAGGCCCAGCAGCGTGTCGCGCAGCTGGAAAGTGAACTGGCCGAGGTCAAGGCCGAGCTGGCAGCGCTCAAAGCGACAAGCGGATTAAACAAAATTTAGAAACTGCGGCCATAACAGCGGATAATGGCACTTTAACACCCCTCCATTGAGCAAGCACGATGCAACGCAATGCGCTTCTGACCCAGGATGAGCTGGATTTCATTCAGAGCATGCAGCACAACCCGCAACTCAACCTGCGGGATGCTTCGTCGAGCCTGACCGTCAACGGCGGTGCACAGATTCGCGACTTGCTCACCCGCCTGGCCGCCCACGACCACCTCACCATCCAGGCGCAGTTCGACAACCAGCAACTGACCTTCCCCCTGCATCTGGTAGAGGATGAGTTCAATGCGGTGCATCTGCGTTTGGGCGTGCCGAGTATTTTCGAAGACGGGCCAATGATACGCCCGTGGCGCCTGGCGCTTGAAACGCCGGTGGCGCTGGAGAACATCCGTGGCGCTGCTGGCGCCCTGCGGGTGCATGAAGTGTCATTCAAGGGTGTGCTGGTGGAGATTCGCGGCCGGATCAAGCCGCCAAAAACCTTTTCCCTGTGGTTCAGCCCGTCGGGCTACGAACGCATCGCGCTGCGCGGCGCATTCGAGCGGGAAACGGCGCGGGGTTTGTTTGCCTACCGCTTGAGCCAAAGCGACGTGGATGAAACCGAGCGTCTGCGTCAGTTCATCCTGCACCAGCACCGCCTGGTCCACCCGCACATGCATGCCTGAAATCAGGTATCCAGCCCGCCGCTGAGAAACTGTTGCAAGCGCCGCCGCATCAAGCGACCTTCATTGCCCAGGCAGCCGAGGGACGTGCCGGCCAGGCCGTCCTCGGCAAGATCCGACGCCGCACCTGCAAGCAGCAGCGGGCAATCCAGGGTCAACGCCAAGCGGTTCAAGCGCCCCGCAAGATCATGGTTATGCGAGTAATTGGAGAAGAGGATCAGCGCCTGTGGGTGAGTCTTCTCGCAGACCAGCGTCAACTCGTCAAACGGCTGTCCCATGCCCAGCACTTTCACGGCCAGGTCATCCCGGCTCATCAGGAGCGCCGCCACCAGCAACTCCAACTTGCGGCACTCACCCGCCATGGCCGCCAGCAATACCCGCGGCACGGGTGAAGCACACGCCAGTTGCAGGCGCTCCAAGGCACGTACTCGCAGGAAGTTGTCGAAGAACAGCCACTCGCTGGCCTGGCCAAAACGCCCCTGATGACGCAACAGCTCATTCCACAGGGGCATCAGAATGTCCTGGAACACCACGTCGAGTGGGTAGGTCGCCAGGACCTGCCCATACACACGTTCCAGCTGACGGTCGTCGAAGTCGCTGACGGCCTGCATCAACCGCGCCTGCCACTGCGGCCATTCGCTTTCCTCGACCGCATCGCGCTGCGCACGAACGGCTTCGGCCTGCTGATCGTCGCGAGCGAGGATCTTGCCCACTTTGCTCACGGCGACGCCGCGCTCGATCCAATCGAGAATACGATGGACTGTCTGTATATCGGCCTTGGAATAGAGGCGATGCCCACTTTCGGTGCGCGTGGGCTGTATCAGCCCATAACGGCGCTCCCAGGCACGCAGGGTGACCGGGTTGACGCCTGTCAATCTCGAGACTTCACGGATCGGAAACAGCTCATCGGAATCAGTGGAATCCAGATGCGAAACACTTTCAAGCGGAGCAGTAATCACGGGCATTTTTGACCAAAAAACCAACGTTAACTGGGCGCTCATTTAACCCCTTTACACCTGTCTTTTTCAAGTTTCCCGCTTTTCGGACCAATGTCGCTGGTGTATTCGGGTAAAACAGGAATAATCCTTGCCTGCTTTTTACACGTCGCTGCAACACCCCGCAGCTTCGTCTGTGCGCCACCTACACGGTCCAGTGCACCCGTACATTTGGAGATACACAATGTCTACCTCTCCCGTCACCTTGATGGTTGCGCGCCGCGTGGCCAAAGGGCGCTATAAAGAACTGATGGCCTGGCTGCGCGAAGGCGAGCAATTGGCCACCGACTTCCCCGGTTACCTGGGCTCCGGCGTGCTGGCCCCACCGCCCAATGACGATGAATTCCAGATCATTTTCCGCTTCGCCGATGAGAAGACCCTGCACGCCTGGGAGTTTTCCGCCTCACGCAGTGCGTGGTTGAGCCGTGGCAGCGATTTGTTCGCCGACCCGTCCGAGCACCGTGTACGGGGCATCGATGGCTGGTTTGGCGCAGCGGGTGCGCGTCCGCCACGCTGGAAGCAGGCGGTGGCGATCTGGCTGGCGTTTTTCCCGGTGTCGCTGCTGTTCAACTTCGTCCTGGGGCCGCTGCTCAGTGAATTCGAACTGGGGCCACGTGTGCTGGTCAGCACAATGGCACTCACGCCCTTGATGGTGTACTGGTTCATTCCGCTGTCGACCCACCTGCTGGCGAACTGGCTGCACCCAGCGCCAGCACCTCGCAAGGCCTCCGAAGCGGCGGCGTGAGTACAGGGGCGGCCCGTCGCTGGTATGATTTGCGCCTGCCAGCGACGCGAGCCTCCCATGACTGCAACGAACGCCCCGATCCTGATCACCGGCGCCGGCCAGCGCGTCGGCCTGCATTGCGCCGAGCGCCTGCTGGACGAAGGCCAGCCGGTGATTTTCAGCTACCGCAGCGAACGCCCCGGCGTGCAGGCCCTGCGTGAGCGTGGCGCAGTCGGCGTGTTTGCCGACTTCTCCACCGAAGCCGGAATTCTCGCGTTTATCGCTGAACTGAACAGCCAAACCCAAAGCCTGCGTGCGATCATCCACAACGCTTCGGCCTGGGTCGCAGAGGCGCCGGGCGACGAAAGCCGTGCCTTTACCGACATGTTCAGCGTGCACATGCTTGCGCCGTACCTGATCAACCTGCATTGTTCACCCTTGCTGCAACGCTCGACACCTGCCGACATCGTGCACATCAGCGATGACGTGGTGCGCAAGGGCAGCCGCCAGCACATCGCCTACTGCGCCACCAAGGCCGGGCTCGAGAGCCTCACGCTGTCGTTCGCCACGCAGTTTGCGCCGCTGATCAAGGTCAACGGCATCGCCCCGGCGATGGTGATGTTCAACGAAGGCGACGACGCGGCCTATCGCACCAAGGTGCTGGCCAAGTCGGCCCTGGGCATCGAGCCTGGTCCCGAGGTGATCTACCAGAGTGTGCGTTACCTGCTGGACAACCCCTATGTCACCGGTACCACCCTGACCGTCAACGGCGGGCGGCATATCAAGTAAGCCGTTTGTGAGGATGTTGTATGACCTTATCTCTGCCCCACCATTACCGCGAGATCCTCAAGGGCCTGGGCGAAGACCCGGAACGCGAAGGCTTGCTCGACACCCCCAAGCGTGCCGCCAAGGCCATGCAGTACCTGTGTCATGGCTATGAACAGAACCTCGAGGAAATCGTCAATGGCGCACTGTTCGCCTCCGACAACGACGAGATGGTGATCCTCAAGGACATCGAGCTGTATTCGCTGTGCGAGCATCACCTGCTGCCCTTTATCGGCAAGGCCCACGTGGCCTATATTCCGACCGGCAAGGTGCTGGGCCTGTCGAAGCTGGCGCGTATCGTCGACATGTTCGCCCGGCGCCTGCAGATCCAGGAAAACCTCACCCGGCAAATCGCCGACGCCATCCAGGACGTGACCCAGGCCGCCGGTGTGGCCGTGGTGATCGAAGCCAAGCACATGTGCATGATGATGCGCGGCGTGGAAAAACAGAATTCAACCATGAACACCTCGGTGATGCTCGGCGCGTTCCGCGAGTCGAACACCACGCGCATGGAGTTCCTGCAACTGATTGGACGGAGCAAGTAGCAATGCCACAACTTCAACCAGGCATGGCGCGCATCCGGGTCAAGGACCTGTGCCTGCGCACCTTCATCGGTATCAATGAGGACGAAATCCTCAACAAGCAGGATGTGCTGATCAACCTGACCATCCTGTATGCCGCCCAGGAAGCCGTGCGCGACAACGACATCGACCACGCGCTGAACTACCGCACCATCACCAAGGCCATCATCGCCCACGTGGAAGGCAACCGCTTTGCCTTGCTGGAGCGCCTGACCCAGGAACTGCTGGACCTGGTGATGAGCAACGAATCGGTGCTGTACGCCGAAGTCGAAGTGGACAAGCCCCATGCGCTGCGCTTTGCCGAGTCGGTGTCGATTACCCTGGCGGCCAGCCGCTAACCCCTGAATTGTCAGTGAGCCCTATGAACGATCAACAACGCCTCGAACTCGAAGCCGCCGCCTTCCGCCGGCTGGTGGCGCATCTGGACAGCCGCAAGGATGTGCAGAACATCGACCTGATGAACCTCGCCGGTTTCTGCCGTAACTGCCTGTCCAAGTGGTACAAGGCCGAGGCCGACGAGCGCCAGATCGAGCTGAGCCTCGATGACGCCCGTGAAGTGGTGTACGGCATGCCGTACGCCGAGTGGAAAGCCCAATACCAGCAAGAAGCCAGCGCCGAACAACAGGCGGCGTTCGCCAAAGGAAAGACCCATGACTGATTTGAACACCCTGCGCGCCAGCCTCGACAGCGGCGCACACGTTTTTGCCGACACCCTGGCGTTTGTCGCTGCCGGTTACGATTACCAGCCGCAGGCCTTCACCAACGGCGATGTGGAAAACGCTGCCGGGCAGAACGAAGGTTCGTGCAAGACCTTGGGCCTGGCGCTGCTGGAAGGCTTGAGCGACCAGGAAGCGCTGCTGGCGTTTGGCGAGCATTACCGCTCGGTGGTGGCCACGCCTGAGGGCAGTGACCATGGCAATATCCGCGCGTTGATTGCCCATGGGTTGGCAGGTGTGAAATTCGCCGCCCAGCCACTGACCCGCAAATCCTGAGTCAGATGCAAATGTGAGAGAGGGCTTGTCCCTCCCAGATTTAAATTGCACCCATAAAAAAACCGGCCTCGCAGCCGGTTTTTTTATTTCAACAATTTAGAACGCAGCGTCCTTCAAACCGTCGAGGTAACGCTCGGCGTCCAGGGCCGCCATGCAACCAGCGCCGGCCGAGGTGATGGCCTGGCGGTAGACGTGGTCGGCCACGTCGCCGGCAGCGAAGATGCCTTCGATGTTGGTCGCGGTGGCGTTGCCTTCACGACCGCCTTGCACCACCAGGTAACCGTCTTTGGCTTCCAGCACGCCTTCGAACAACGATGTGTTCGGGGTGTGGCCGATGGCGATGAACACGCCGTCGACTTTCAGCTCGTCGAAGCTGCCGTCGTTGTTTTTCAGGCGAGCACCGGTCACACCCATGTTGTCGCCCAGGACTTCATCCAGGGTGGCGTTGAGCTTGAGGATGATCTTGCCTTCGGCGACACGGGCGTGCAGCTTGTCGATCAGGATCTTCTCGGCGCGGAACGTCTCGCGACGGTGAACCAGGGTCACGGTGCTGGCGATGTTGGCCAGGTACAGCGCCTCTTCCACGGCCGTGTTGCCGCCACCGACCACGGCGACCGGCTTGTTGCGGTAGAAGAACCCGTCACAGGTGGCGCAAGCGGAAACGCCCTTGCCCATGAACGCTTCTTCCGATGGCAAGCCCAGGTAACGAGCGCTGGCGCCAGTGGCGATGATCAGTGCGTCGCAGGTGTAGACGCCGCTGTCGCCGGTCAGGCTGTAAGGTTTTTTCGAGAAGTCGACCTTGTTGATGTGATCAAACACGATCTCGGTTTCAAAGCGCTCGGCGTGTTCTTTCATACGTTCCATCAGCACCGGACCGGTCAGGCCGTGGACATCGCCCGGCCAGTTGTCGACTTCAGTGGTGGTGGTCAACTGACCGCCCGCCTGCATGCCGGTTATCAGCAGCGGCTTGAGGTTGGCCCGGGCAGCGTAGACGGCAGCGCTGTAACCGGCAGGGCCGGAACCGAGAATAATCACTCGCGAATGACGGGTATCAGACATGACTCACTCCTATCGACCGCCCGGACTACAAGACGGCTGGAATAAAAAAGGGACCACGAAGCACTTGGGGAAGGCTTTAACTCGCAGGCCCTGAAAAATAATGGGTGCAGCGTATCGAGGGGGGCAAGATTAAGGAAATACGGAATAACAATCCAGCTCATAGGCGGTCTCTATGCAGTCAGGCCGATTAATCGACGCCTTTGTTACCGTTGATGTCGTCACACCGACCACGCTTTCGCCTTGAAGGCAAAGCCGGTAAGGTCGGCGCGTTCGTCATCCTGCTCGGAGTTCTCCATGCCCGCCCCTGTTCTTTCCGGCCCGCAATACCTGCGTGAAGGCCTCAAACTGGTGCTGAGCCCCGGCCTGCGCCTGTTTGTGTTGCTGCCGCTGGCGATCAACCTGGTGCTGTTCGTCGGCTTGATCTACTTTGCCGGCCATCAGTTCAGCCTGTGGGTCGACCACTTGATGCCGACCCTGCCCGGCTGGCTGAGCTTTCTGAATTACCTGCTATGGCCGCTGTTTGTGGTGCTGGTGGTGCTGATGGTGTTTTTCACCTTCACCATGCTCGCCAATATCATCGCGGCACCGTTCAACGGCTTTCTTTCCGAGAAAGTCGAAGTGGTGGTACGGGGTACCGATGACTTCCCGGCCTTCAGCTGGGGCGAACTGATTGAAATGGTTCCGCGTACCCTGGCCCGGGAAATGCGCAAGCTGGGCTACTTCCTGCCACGGGCCATCGGCCTGTTTATCCTGTCGCTCATTCCGGTGGTCAACCTGATCGCCGCGCCACTGTGGTTGCTGTTCGGCGTGTGGATGATGGCGATCCAATACATCGACTACCCGGCCGATAACCACAAGCTGGGCTGGAACGAAATGCTCGCCTGGCTGCGCCAGAAGCGCTGGCAGAGCATGAGCTTCGGCGGCATCGTCTACCTGGTGCTGCTGGTGCCGGTGGTCAACCTGTTGATGATGCCGGCGGCAGTGGCCGGGGCGACGTTGTTCTGGGTGCGCGAACAGGGCGCCGAGGCCATGGCGACGCCGAAAGTGGTCAAGTCATAAATCCATCATCTGCATGACACAATGGCGACATGGCCCACGGCGACACTGTGGGTCATGACGACAGCTTCGCTCCACATCACTCTCATCACCGAAACCTTCCCGCCAGAGATCAACGGGGTGGCCAATACCCTTGGCCGCCTGTGCGAAGGTTTGCGCGCGCGTGGCCATCAAGTTGAACTGGTTCGCCCGCGCCAGGGCGCCGATGCAAGCCGGCCCAGCGATGATGGCTTGCTGCTCTGCCGTGGCTGGCCGCTGCCGGGTTACCCAGGCCTGCAATGGGGCCAGTCGTCGATGCACAAGTTGCTGCGCCGCTGGACACGCCAGCGCCCCGACGTGCTCTACATCGCCACCGAGGGCCCGCTGGGGCTGTCGGCGCTGCGGGCGGCGCGGCGCCTGGGAATCAGCGTGGTCAGCGGTTTTCACACCAATTTCCAGCAGTACTCCAACCAGTACGGCCTAAGCCTGTTAAGCCGCATGGTTACGCACTACCTGCGTTGGTTTCATAACCGTTCGACCTTGACCCTGGTGCCCAGCGCCAGCCAACGCCTGGAACTGGAGCGCCGGCATTTCGAGCGACTGGGGATGCTGGCGCGCGGGGTGGACAGCCAATTATTCCACCCGGCCAAGCGTGACAACGCACTACGGGAAAGCTGGGGCCTGGAAAACGACGATATTGCCGTACTGCACGTGGGGCGCCTGGCCCAGGAGAAAAACCTCGGGCTGCTCAAGCGCTGCTTTGACGCGCTGCAGGCAACTTATCCACAGCGTCGGCTGAAACTGATCATCGTCGGCGATGGCCCGCAACGCCCGATGCTCGAGCGCGACCTGCCCGACGCGGTGTTCTGTGGCACCCAGCGCGGCGAAGAACTGGCGCGGCATTACGCATCCGGGGATGTGTTCCTGTTCCCCAGCCTGACCGAAACCTTCGGCAATGTGGTGCTCGAGGCCATGGCCTCCGGGCTGGGTGTGGTGGCGTACGACCAGGCGGCGGCGACCCAGCATATCCGCCATGGTTACAACGGTGTGCTGGCCATGCCGGGTGATGAGGACGCGTTTTGCGATGCGGCCAGATGGTTGCTGGAAGACAGCGAACATTTGCGCAGGGCCCGCCTCAATGCACGCCAACATGCGAGCCGCCAGGGCTGGCCGGCGATTATCGAGCAGTTCGAGAACCAGTTACGCGATGTGTGCGCAGAACATTTGGCAGCTTCAACACTGCCTGACATTCGTTGAACCCTCTACGAATGACGTAGGCCAATTCCCGGTCCTGCCTGCCTACCCCTTGAATATTGGTTTCAACGGTAGGAATCCCTGCTTGGGACTGCCTGAATCGGCACGCCACAACAGGATATTTCCGGAACGTCGAACGAATTATCACCACTGATATGACACCTGCCGTAAGAGGGGGTGTGTCCCTGTGAAACACACTCGAACGAGGCAGGTCATTCATGCTGAAAAACTAATAGAGAGCACTATGTCGACACTGATAAATGGATCAATGGCGCTGAGATTCCAACCATTCAACCCCTCCGCATGGGCATCCCCATCCGGAAGCGGTCAAAACCACCAGAACCACGCAAACACTGGCTGGAACCGCCCGCAACCTTCGCGCCCGCAAAACAACTGGCAAACGGCGCAGAATGACTGGCAACGCCCATCGCACAACCATGACAACCGCCCGCAGTCCACACGCCCGCAAAACGCCTGGCGGCCGGCGCAGAACGACTGGCAACGCCCACCGCACAACCATGACAACCGCCCACAGTCCACACACTCGCAAAACGCCTGGCAGCCGGCGCAGAACGACTGGCAACGCCCGCAGCCCACTGACCGCCTTCCACTACCTGGGGGTACGCGCCCAAACCAGGAGCAATGTTCCGTCAGGCCACCTCAATGGGCACGTTCCGACCAGACGGACAGCACTTCTAGCTTTAATCCATATGGACCAAGGACAAGGCAATAAGCATTGAGGCGAATGATGGCCTGAACACAAGCGGAAGGCCGGGTATTCAATACCCAGCCTTTCGCCTGAAACAGCTAAACCCTCACGCTCAGCCGTCGATAGTGAACGCAGGCCTGGGCTCCCCCCTACACCAGGGTCGTCAACGCCTCGCGACTGAACGGCAGAATGTCGACTTCACGACCTTCACGCACCTTCACGGCCCAATCCGGATCCACCAGCAGCGCACGGCCAACAGCGACCAGGTCGAACTCGTCGTTGTTCAAGCGCTCCAGCAGCTTTTCCAGACTGGCCGGTTGGGCAACCTTGTCGGTGTTGACCATGAACTGCAGGAATTCGCCATCCAGGCCGACACTGCCCACGGTGATCGTCGGTTTGCCCGTGAGTTGGCGGGTCCAGCCGGCGAGGTTGAGGTCGGAACCTTCGAACTCCGGCTCCCAGAAACGACGGGTGGAGCAGTGGAAAATATCCACACCGGCATCAGACAACGGCTTGAGGAATTCACCCAAGGCCTCGGGGGTTTGCACCAGGCGTGCGGTGTAGTCCTGCTGCTTCCACTGGGAGAAACGCAAGATGATCGGGAAGTCCGGGCCGACGGCGGCGCGGGTGGCCTGGATCAACTCGATGGCAAAGCGCGAACGGTTGGCCAGGCTGCCGCCGTATTCGTCGGTGCGCTGGTTGCTGCCTTCCCAGAAGAACTGGTCGACCAGATAGCCGTGGGCGCCATGGATTTCCACGCCGTCCATGCCGATGCCCTGGGCATCCTTGGCGGCTTGGGCGAACGCGGCAATGACATCCTTGATGTCCTGGGTGGTCATGCCGTGGACGACCACGTTGCCATCCTTGAGTTTTTCCATCGGGCCGTAGGCCGGCACACTGGCGTCAGGCTCGGTACCGATGCGGCGCACACTGCCCACGTGCCAGAGCTGCGGGACAATCTTGCCACCTTCGGCGTGCACGGCATCGACGACCTTCTTCCAGCCGGCCAGCGCCGCCTCGCCGTAGAAATGCGGGACATTCGGGTAGCCATTGGAGGCTGGGTGACCAACCACGGTGCCTTCGGTAATGATCAGGCCCACGCCGGCAGCGGCACGGCGGCGGTAGTACTCGATGACCTTGGAATCAGGCACGCCACCTGGGGAAAACGAACGGGTCATCGGCGCCATGACCACACGGGTCGACAGCTGCAGTGCACCGAGCTGGAACGGTTTGAACAAGGCTTGGACAGGCATGGGAGCACTCCGCGGAAGACGAGGTTTATGATGCGGATAATATGAGGAGTGCAGCGTGCCGAATAGCACTATTGATTTGGGTGATTAAGGGGTATGAAAGCAGCGGCCAGCTGCAAGCTTAAAGCTGCAAGAGCCGCGCATGTGCTTCTACTTGCAGCTTCAAGCTTACAACCTGAAGCTGCACCGACAGGTGCTCAATTCAGGGCTTTTTCGATAGCCTGCACGACCGTTGGATCATCCGGTGCGGTGCGCGGCGAGAAACGCGCGAGGACCCGGCCATCCTTGCCCAGCAGGAATTTCTCGAAATTCCAGGTGATATCCCCTGGAAACTCGGCGCCCTCGCCCGCCAGCAAACGGTACAGTTGGTGACGCTCAGGGCCGTTCACATCGAGCTTGCTGCCCAGGGGGAAGGTCACGCCGTAGTTCAGGCTACAGAACTCGCGGATTTCTTCCTCGGTACCCGGTTCCTGGCCTGCAAACTGGTTGCACGGCAGGCCAAGCACGGTAAATCCCTGGTCCTTGTACTGCTGATAAAGGTTTTCCAGCGCAGCGTATTGCGGGGTCAGGCCACACTTGGAGGCTACGTTGACCACCAGCACAACGTGCCCCTTGAAGGGCGCCAGCGGCAGCTCTTGTCCGTCCAAAGCTTTGAGTTTCAGGTCGTGGAAAGCACTCATGACGAACTCCAGATTTCCCATGTTCTTAGCAAAGCAGCGCTTCGAGATTACAACCCGCAAGCCTGCAATCATAGACGCCGATTGCAAAACTTGCCTGCGGATTACTGAGCGGTCGGCCACGGCAGAATAGGAATCGCCGTCACCGCGTTCTGCGGGCTGCCTTCGATCAAGCGGTCACTGTAGACCAGGTACACCAGGGTATTGCGCTTCTTGTCGAGGAAACGCACCACCTGCATGGTCTTGAACACCAGCGAGGTGCGCTCCTTGAACACTTCGTCGCCGTCCTTGAGCTCGCCCTTGAAGCGAATCGGGCCGACCTGACGGCAGGCGATCGAGGCTTCGGCACGGTCTTCGGCCAAGCCCAGGCCACCTTTCACGCCGCCGGTCTTGGCGCGTGACAAATAGCAGGTCACGCCGTCGACCTTGGGGTCATCGAACGCTTCGACCACAATCCGGTCGTTGGGGCCGACGAACTTGAACACCGTCGACACCTGGCCAACTTCTTCGGCCGAAGCCAGCAGCGGCAGGGCCAGCAGCAGGCCGAGCAATCCCTTCATCACGCGCATCGTGTATTCCCTTTGTTTAGACCAGAATCAGGTTATCGCGGTGAACCAGTTCCGGTTCCGCCATGTAACCCAAGAGTCCGACAATCGCGTCAGACGATTGTCCAATGATTTTCTGCGCTTCCAGGGCGCTGTAGTTGGCCAGGCCACGGGCGATCTCACGACCGTCGGGCGCCACGCACACCACCATCTCGCCACGGCGGAAGCTGCCCTGCACCAACTTGACGCCCACCGGCAGCAGGCTCTTGTGGCCCTGAGACAACGCCGACACCGCACCATCGTCGAGCACCAGGGTGCCGCGGGTTTGCAGGTGCCCGGCCAGCCATTGCTTGCGCGCCGCCAGCATGCCGCGTTCGGGCGACAGCAACGTACCGATGCGCTCACCCGCCTTGAGGCGATCCAGCACACGCTCCAGGCGCCCACCGACGATGATGGTGTGGGCCCCGGAACGTGCTGCCAGGCGTGCTGCGCGCAACTTGGTCTGCATGCCGCCACGCCCCAGGGCGCCGCCGACGCTGCCGGCCACGGCGTCGAGCGCCGGGTCATCGGCGCGCGCTTCGTAGATCAGTTGGGCATCGGGGTTGTGGCGCGGGTCGGCGTCGAACATGCCGTCGCGGTCGGTGAGGATCACCAGCAGGTCGGCCTCCACCAGGTTGGCCACCAGCGCGGCCAGGGTGTCGTTATCACCGAAACGGATCTCGTCGGTGACCACGGTGTCGTTCTCGTTGATCACCGGGATGACCTTAAGCTCCACCAACGCACGCAAGGTGCTGCGGGCGTTGAGGTAACGCTTGCGGTCGGACAGGTCATCGTGGGTCAGCAGGATCTGCGCCGTGTGGCGGCCATGCTCGGCAAAGCTGGATTCCCAGGCTTGCACCAGGCCCATCTGGCCGATGGCGGCGGCGGCTTGCAGTTCGTGCATCGCGCTGGGTCGCGCGGTCCAGCCGAGGCGGCTCATCCCGGCGGCAACCGCCCCGGACGACACCAGCACCAACTCGACACCCGCCTCATGCAAGGCCACCATCTGCTCGACCCAGACGCTCATGGCTGCACGATCCAGGCCTTTGCCATCTGCCGTCAGCAGCGCACTTCCGATCTTTACGACCCAGCGCTGCGCACCTGTCACTTTGCTCCGCATCATCTTCAACCTTAGATAGAGGGCCGCGCGACCCAGCGCTGGCCATAACGTTATACCCGGATACCAAAACGCCGCTCCAGGGAGCGGCGTTCGAGTTTATCGCAACCTATCAGTCGCGCACGTAAATGATTTCCGGACCGTCTTCATCATCCACGTCTTCTTCGTCCCAATCATCGTCGCCGATATCATGGACCGACTTCACGCCGCTGCGACGCAAGGCACGCTGGTCGTCCAGGGCCTGCAACTGGGCACGGGCCTCGTCTTCGATCTGCTGATCGAGTTCGGCGAGTTCGGCCTTGAATACCGGGTCGGCCGCCAGACGGTCGGCACGGTCTTCCAGGTAGCGCATGATGTCGCGGGTCAGGCGCTCGGTGCCTTCTTTGGCGATCGCCGAGATCACGTAGACCGGACCTGTCCATTCCAGGCGATCGACGATTTCCTTGACGCGCTCCTCGTGCTCTTCCTCGAGGATCTGGTCGCACTTGTTCAGCACCAACCAGCGATCACGCTCGGCCAGGGCCGGGCTGAACTTGGTCAGTTCGCTGACGATCACTTCGGCGGCGTCCGGTGCACTGGTGTCATCCAATGGCGCCATGTCGACGAGGTGCAGCAGCAAACGGGTGCGGGACAAATGCTTGAGAAAGCGAATCCCCAGGCCAGCACCGTCGGAAGCCCCTTCGATCAGGCCAGGAATGTCGGCGATCACGAAGCTTTTCCAGCGGTCGACGCTGACCACGCCCAGGTTTGGCACCAGGGTGGTGAACGGGTAGTCGGCGACTTTCGGCTTGGCGGCCGACACCGAGCGGATGAAGGTACTTTTGCCGGCGTTCGGCAGGCCCAGCAGGCCCACGTCAGCCAGTACTTTCATTTCCAGCTTCAGGTCGCGCTGCTCGCCCGGCTTGCCCGGCGTGGTCTGGCGCGGTGCACGGTTGGTACTGGACTTGAATCGGGTGTTACCCAGACCGTGCCAGCCGCCCTGTACAACCATCAGTTTCTGGCCGGCCTTGGTCAGGTCGCCAATCACTTCCTGGGTCGCGGAGTCGATGATCGTGGTGCCGACCGGTACACGCAGTACCAGGTCTTCGCCTTTTTTACCGGTGCAGTCGGTGCTGCCGCCGTTGGAGCCACGCTCGGCATCGAAGTGCCGGGTGTAACGGTAGTCCACCAAGGTGTTGAGGTTTTCGTCGGCCATCATGTAGATGGAACCGCCGTCACCGCCGTCACCGCCGTTAGGGCCACCGTTTTCGATGAATTTTTCGCGACGGAAACTCATGCAACCGTTACCGCCGTCGCCTGCTTTTACTCGGATGGAAACTTCATCAACGAACTTCATAACAAAACGCCTCTCGCCGCATGGACGAGCTTAAGAAACCAAGACATAAGACTCTTGCAAAAATGAGCGCAGGGACCTCAATCAACAGCCGCAAATCCAGCTGCTCGAGCCCATTACAAACAGCTTTGCAAGAGACTCACTCCACAAACGAAAAAGCCCCGTCGCAAGACAGGGCTTTTCCAGCGATCGCGCAATTAAGCGGCGACAACGCTCACGTAACGGCGGTTGAACGCGCCTTTTACTTCAAACTTGATCACGCCTTCGATTTTCGCGAAGAGGGTGTGATCTTTACCCATGCCAACACCGTAACCGGCGTGGAATTGGGTGCCGCGCTGACGCACGATGATGTTGCCCGGAATGATTTTCTGGCCGCCATACATCTTAACGCCAAGGCGTTTGGCTTCTGAGTCGCGACCGTTACGGGTACTACCACCAGCTTTTTTGTGTGCCATGAGTCAATTCTCCTAGTGAGGAATTAGGCTGAAATTAAGCCTGAATACCGGTGATTTTGATCTCGGTGTACCACTGGCGGTGGCCCATACGCTTCATGTGGTGCTTACGACGACGGAACTTGATGATGCGGACTTTATCGTGACGACCTTGGGAGATCACTTCAGCCACAACGGTAGCGCCAGCAACAACTGGAGCGCCGATGTTCACGTCATCGCCATTGGCGACCAACAGAACGCGATCAAAGGTAACGGATTCGCCGGTAGCGATTTCCAGTTTTTCGATCTTCAGGTATTCACCTGGGGCGACCTTGTATTGCTTGCCACCAGTAACAATTACTGCGTACGACATGGTATTTCTCCGATAATCCTGCTCACCCAGCGCTTTATAAGAAGAGGTATTGGCTGGCATGGCTGCATGGGATGGACGTCCCGAATGCAATTGCGTAAGGCAGGTGCTGCCCAGGAAGTTCAGGGTGCGCGATTGTACGCAAGGTAAATGGGTGTTGCAAGTGGCCGTCTATCGCGCCTTGACACCCGGGGGTCAGGGTCCTAGCATGCCGCGCAACCCTTCTGGAGCGACTGTCGCTGATGCAACCCCAAGCTTTCTACCGCGCGGTCGCGGACGATTTTAGCGCCGTCGACGGCATCATCAAGCAGCAGCTGACGTCTAAAGTGCCGCTGGTCTCCAAAATTGGCGACTATATTACGTCGGCGGGCGGTAAACGCCTGCGTCCTTTATTAGTGCTGCTGTGTGGCAAGGCCCTGGGCCGCGAAGGCGATGACCTGCGCCTGCTGGCCGCCACCATCGAGTTCCTGCACACCGCGACCCTGCTGCATGACGACGTGGTCGACATGTCCGGCATGCGCCGTGGCCGCGAGACCGCCAATGCGATGTGGGGCAATGCCCCGAGCGTGCTGGTGGGCGACTTCCTGTACTCGCGCTCGTTCGAAATGATGGTCGAGCTGGGCTCGATGCCGGTGATGAAGATTCTTTCCCAGGCCACGCGCATCATCGCTGAAGGCGAAGTGCTGCAGCTGTCCAAGGTTCGCGACGCCAGCACCACCGAAGAAACCTATATGGAAGTGATTCGCGGCAAGACCGCGATGCTCTTCGAAGCCTCCACACACAGTGCCGCCGCGCTCTGTGGCGCGACCGCCGAGCAGGCCGAAGCCCTGCGTACCTTTGGCGACCATCTGGGCGTGGCATTCCAGCTGGTGGACGACCTGCTCGACTACCGTGGCGATGCAGAAACCCTGGGCAAGAACGTCGGCGACGACCTGGCCGAAGGCAAACCGACCTTGCCGCTGATCTACACCATGCGCGAAGGCACGCCGGAACAGGCGGCACTCGTGCGCAAGGCGATCCAGAAAGGCGGGATAGAAGACCTGGAGGCCATCCGCGCTGCCGTGGAAGCTTCCGGTTCCCTGGAGTACACCGCGCAACTGGCGCGTGACTACGTAGCCCGTGCGATCCAGTGCCTGCAAGCCCTGCCGGCCAGCGAGTACCGGGATGCCCTGGTTGAGCTGAGTGAGTTTGCGGTCGCCCGTACTCACTAAGCCATACCTACAATGTGGGAGGGGGCTTGCTCCCGATCGCGGTGGATCAGCCAGTCGATATATCGGCTGGAACACCGTCATCGGGGCAAGCCCCCTCCCACATTTGGATTTCATACAGCCTGCAACATCACAAAACCCTATATAATGTGCGACTTTTAGTCATCCCTGAATCTCAAGGAGCTTTAGTGAGCACGTTGCCACCCTGCCCGAAATGCAATTCCGAATACACCTATGAAGACGGCGCCCAGCTGATCTGCCCGGAATGCGCCCATGAGTGGTCCGCCAATGGCGAGGCCGAAGCAGCCGGCGATGAAACCGTGAAGAAAGACTCTGTGGGCAACGTCCTGCAGGACGGCGACACCATCACCGTGATCAAAGACCTCAAGGTCAAGGGTACGTCCCTGGTCGTGAAGGTCGGCACCAAGGTCAAGAACATCCGCCTGTGCGATGGCGACCACGATATCGATTGCAAGATCGACGGTATCGGCCCGATGAAACTCAAGTCCGAGTTCGTGCGCAAAGTCTGAACCTGCTGCATCCATCCCGCGCCCGCGCGGGATGGCGTTTTGCCCTCCCTGTTGACCCCTCGCAATATCCGCACAGAAAAACCAGGAAACTGCCAATAGGCACTTGCTATTCTACGAATAAGAATTATTCTCATTGAAACCCATCAAGGAGATGTACCCATGACTTATTTGATAGATGCCTGGCTCGACCGCCCACACCCTTACCTGCGCATCCTTCATCGGGAAACCGGCGAAGTCTGTGCGGTGCTGGAAGAAGAAGCGCTGAATGAATTGCAGGATCAGGGTGACCTGGACGTCAACGGCCTGAGTTCGAGTGAACCAGGAGTGCTCAAGGAAGTGGTGCGTAATCTGTTTCTGTTCTGCTATGCCCGAGCGTTGCGCCCGGCGACGGAGCTCAATGGCAAATTTCATCCATGAGGAAACCAGCAAAACACTGTAGGAGCGAGCTTGCTCGCGAAGACCGCATAAACAACGCGCTCATCCAGGATGCCCGCGTCATCGTTGACGTTTTTCGCGAGCAAGCTCGCTCCTACAGGTAATCAAAAGCAGGTCTTACAGAACGTCGAGCAGTTCGACGTCGAATACCAGCACGCTGTGCGGCGGAATGCTGCCAACGCCTTGAGCGCCGTAAGCCAATTCGCTCGGCACGTACAGGCGCCATTTGCTGCCGGCATTCATCAGTTGCAGGGCTTCGGTCCAGCCGGCGATCACGCCGCCTACCGGGAATTCTGCAGGCTGGCCACGCTCGTAGGAGCTGTCGAACACCGTGCCGTCGATCAAGGTGCCGTGGTAGTGAGTACGAACCTGGTCTTCACGGGTCGGCTTGGCGCCGTCACCGGCGGTCAGCACTTCAAATTGCAGACCGGAAGCCAGGGTGGTGATGCCATCACGCTTGGCGTTTTCAGCCAGGAACGCCAGGCCAGCGCCTGCGGCGGCTTCAGCCTTGGCAGCAGCCTCGGCTTGCATGATTTCGCGGATGACCTTGAAGCTGGCGGCCATTTGCTCCTGGTCAACACGGCTTGGTTTGCCGGCGAATGCATCGGTCAGGCCAGCCAGGATCGCGTCCAGGCTCACACCCGGTGGTGGGTTGTCGCGCAGTTGGTCGCCCAACTGACGGCCGATACCGTAGCTGACGCGGGTTTCGTCGGTGGACAGATTAACTTCGGACATGAAGAGGCTCCGCTGTAGGGCAGCACTGGAAACAGTGATGTGCGCGCCGCCCTGAACTAAAAGGGCCAGCAGACTAGCACACAAGACCCGCTCGTGATGAGCCCTGCACGGCAGAGCGGCACCGGGATCGCGACGCTTCGTCGCACGCACGATAAAAGCGCTTCAGATTCAAACCCTTTCGCCGATACAGGCCTACACACCTTGGCTGGCTCAAACAACAACACCGTCCAGCAGACAAAAAATCACCTTCGCGGAGCATTCGATGAACAGCTGGTTCGGTAACATCAGCGTCAACCTCAAACTGGGCCTGGGCTTTGGCCTGGTACTGGTCCTCACCTCAATCCTGGCCTTCACCGGCTGGACCAGCCTCGGCAGCCTGATCGACCGTAGTAACTGGATGAGCGATATCACCCAGCTCAACGCGTCGCTGACCAAACTGCGCATCGTGCGCCTGCAATACATGCTCGCTAACGGCGACGAAGCCGTGGCGCAGAACGTGCAGACCAGCCTGGACACCTTCGCTGCCCAGCAACAGAAACTCCTGGACAGCTTCAAGAGCCCGGAAAACGTCAAGCTGCTCAACGAGCAGAAAGCCATCATCACGGCTTATCAGCAATCCCTGAACAAAATGCGTGAGGCTTACCGTAACGGTAATACCTCTCGCCAAATGATGGGCGACAAGGCCGATATCGCCAACGCCCAAATCGACGCGCTGGAAGCCAGTGTGAAGCAAATGCCCGACAGCGCGGAGCACCTTGCACAGTTCCAGGCCGTGGCCGACGCCAAGATGCAGTTCCAGTTGGCCCGCTATGAAGTACGTGGCTACACCGGCAACGTCAACCCGGATACCGAAGCCCGCGCTGCCGCACAAATCGAAAAAGCCATCAGTGGCTTGAAAGACCTCAGCGCCGCCTTCGGCGCCAGCCAGCAAAGCGCACTGACCTCTTTGGAAACCGCCCTTGGCGCCTATCGCAGCGCCGTGCAGAACTACAAGGCCGCCAACGCCAACATTGTCGCCGCCCGTGCTGAAATGACCACCCAGGGTGCCGACATCGTCACCATCAGTGACAAGCTCTACGACATCCAGTTGAACCGCCGTGACGCCGAAAGTGCACAAGCCCGTAGCCTGCAATTGATCAGCACCTTGCTTGCACTGCTGGTCGGCATCATTGCTGCCTGGGTGATCACCCGCCAGATCACCCGCCCGATCCAGGAAACCCTGGCCGTGGTTGAGCGCATCGCCTCCGGCGACCTGAGCCACAATATCCAGGTCACCCGTCGCGATGAGCTGGGCGTACTGCAACAAGGCATCCAGCGCATGGGCACCACCTTGCGTGAACTGATCAGCGGGATTCGCGACGGCGTGACCCAGATCGCCAGCGCCGCCGAAGAACTGTCGGCCGTCACCGAGCAGACCAGCGCCGGTGTGAACAGCCAGAAGATCGAGACCGATCAGGTCGCCACGGCAATGCACGAAATGACCGCCACCGTGCAGGAAGTCGCACGCAACGCCGAGCAAGCTTCTCTGGCCGCCGCCGACGCTGACGGCCAGGCCCGCGCAGGCGATAAAGTGGTGGCCGAGGCCATCGCCCAGATCGAACGCCTGGCCGCCGAAGTGGAGCGCTCCACCGACGCCATGGCGCACCTGCAACAAGAGAGCAACAAGATCGGCAGCGTGATGGACGTGATCAAGGCTGTGGCCGAACAGACCAACTTGCTGGCCCTCAACGCAGCGATCGAAGCGGCGCGTGCCGGTGAAGCCGGTCGCGGCTTTGCCGTGGTCGCCGACGAAGTGCGCGGCCTGGCCCAGCGCACGCAGAAATCCACCGAGGAAATCGAAGGCCTGGTCGCCGGTTTGCAGAACGGCACCCAGCAAGTCGCCAACGTGATGAACAACAGCCGCAGCCTCACCGACAGCAGTGTCGAACTGACGCGCAAGGCCGGTGTGTCACTGGAAAACATTACCCGCACGGTGTCGAACATCCAGTCGATGAACCAGCAGATCGCCGCCGCTGCCGAACAACAAAGCGCCGTGGCCGAAGAGATCAGCCGCAGCATCGTGAATGTGCGTGACGTGTCCGAGCAGACCGCCACCGCGAGCGATGAGACGGCAAAATCGAGCGTGGAACTGGCACGTTTGGGTAGCCAGTTGCAGCAGATGGTCAGTCACTTCCGGGTTTAAGAAACCAAAAAGCCGCTTCGGTATTACCCGAAGCGGCTCCACTTCTCAGACGTTAGCGGTCATCGAAGCTGTCCCGCAGGAACTTCCATACGTGATAAGCACGTAGGCAGTTCACTACGAGGTTCCATGTACGTCGTGCAAACTTAGACATACTCAGCCCTCCGTAAGTTGGCCCTTACCTCCAGCACACTTACCGGAACATGTGGGCCTTAGGATGCTGGTCATAGCTTCCGATGAGGCGGCCGGGCTTTGGTTCCTCCCGCATAAATCCGGCACGGATTACTAGCCCGTGGCGTTCGGTCCATAATTCCGCGCGCATACCCAGCCACCTACAAACGACATACTTGGAACGGGGGTGATACTAACCAACATCTTCATCGAAGGTGTGACGGGCGATGAGAAAACCCTCCGCAGAGCTCCGCTAATTTATTGCCAATTCTTGCCACCGTTTTTTTTAAACATTCAGTGAAATGCGTGAAAATCGTCGGCCTTGGCCAGTCCTTGCGGGGCGCGACAATCGGCAGTAGTATTCTTCTCGCTGGTCATAGCTTCCGCTGAATATGCAACCCCAGCTACTAACCGGGATTGCAATAAAAAACCGCCCTACTAAGGCGGTTTTTTATTGTCTGCGATTTGCCTCTCAGCCCTCACCTTCCTCAACAAACACCACCCGATTCCCAAACGGATCCTTGATGCTCATCTCCCGCGATCCCCAAGGCGTTTCCTCAACCCCAGGCTTGGCGTAACGGTAATCCTTGCCTGCCAACTGCTGCTGGTACGTGTCCACCCCTTGCGCCTGAATCCGCACCGCCGCGCCCGGCGAAGCATCGCCATGATGTTCGGACAGGTGCAGCACACAATCGCCCAGCGACACTTGCAGATAGAGTGGATAATTCGCCTCAAAGCGATGCTGCCAATCGACCTTGAACCCCAGGAAGTCGACGTAGAACTCCAAGGCCTTGGCCTCATCGAAAATCCGCAGGATGGGGGTAACTTTTCCTAAGTGCATGGCAACCGCTCCGTGTATGAAAGCGCCCACTATAGAGTCGAAAACCCACCACGCAAATCCCCACTGCGCGCCAGGAATCGCCCCGATCGCTGACCGTTCGCCCGACCATCGCTGTAGCTCAATACGCCGTTGACCCACACGCCATCAATGCCTTGCGCTGCACGCTGAGGTTCATTGAAGTCCGCCACATCCCGTACCCGCAACGGGTCGAACAACACAAGGTCGGCCCAGTGCCCTTCACGAATTTCACCACGCTCGGATAACCCAAAACGCGCTGCCGACAAGCCGGTCATCTTGTGCACGGCGGTATGCAACGGGAACAACCCGACATCCCGGCTGAAATGCCCCAGCACCCGTGGAAACGCCCCCCACAAGCGTGGGTGTGGAAACGGATCTTCGGGCAACCCATCAGACCCCACCATCGACAATGGATGCGCAAGGATGCGTCGCACATCCGCTTCATCCATCCCGTAGTACACCGCCCCCGCAGGCTGCAGACGACGGGCGGCGTCCATCAGGGAGACGTCCCATTCGCCGGCAATGTCCTGCAAGTCGCGCCCACCCACTTCCGGGTGCGGCGTCGACCAGGTAATCGTGATGCGAAACGCGTCGGTCACCTGCTTGAGGTCCAGGGTCGAGGAACTGGCCGCATAGGGATAACAATCACACCCCACCGGATGGGTTTTAGCCGCTGATTCCAACGCTGCCAACAGCTGCGGACTACGCCCCCAGTTCCCCGCTCCCGCACATTTGAGGTGGGAAATGATCACCGGTACCTGTGCGTGCCGGCCAATCAGAAAAGCCTCGTCCATCGCCTCCAGCACCGGTTCGAATTCGCTGCGCAAATGGGTGGTGTACACCGCACCGAAGGACGTGAGTTCTTCACTCAGTTGCAGCACTTCATCGGTCTCGGCACTGAACGCGCTGGCGTAGGCCAGGCCTGTGGATAAACCGAGGGCGCCGGCCTCGAGACTCTCGTGCAACTGCACGCGCATGGCGGCGATTTCATCCGGTGTGGCAGTGCGATGCAGGTCGTCCATGTGGTTACTGCGCAGCGCCGTGTGACCGATCAATGCCGCAACGTTGACCGCTGGATGAGCGCTTTCAACGGCGCTGCGATAGTCGCTGAAACGGGGATAAACAAACGCTGCAGCGCTGCCCAACAAGTTCATCGGGTCCGGCGGATCGCTGCGCAAACTCACCGGTGAGGCGCTGATGCCACAGTTGCCGACAATCACCGTGGTCACGCCCTGGCTGAGCTTGGGCAGCATCTGTGGCTGGCGGATGACCACCGTGTCGTCATGGGTGTGGACATCGATAAAGCCCGGCGCCAGCACACGGCCAGTCGCATCGATTTCATGCGCGGCCACCGCCGTCGATAAGTCGCCAATGGTCTCGATGCGCCCGTCACGCAGCCCCACATCGGCGACAAACCCTTCGGTGTTGCTGCCATCGATGATCAGCGCCTGGCGAATCAGCGTGTCGTACGTCATATCAATCTCCAAGCGGCAGGCTGTCAGGGCCGCCGCGATAATCGTCGAGGGCCAGCTTGATCCGGCGCAAACGTTCCTGGTTGTCGTCGGGCAGGGCCAGCGCCAGCTCGGTGGCGAGCAGGTCGATGGCCAGCAGCATGCCGTAGCGCGCCGCCGTGGGTTTGTAGATAAAACTGGTTTCGGCCGGTTGCAGCGGCAGCAGCACATCCGCCAACTGCGCCAGGGGCGAGTCGGCCAGGGTGATGGCGACGATGCGCGCGTCGTAGTTGCGCGCCAGCGCCACCACATCAAGCAACTCGGGGGTGAGGCCGGTGAGCGAGCAGACGATCAGCGCGTGTTCCGGCCCCAGGGTTGCCGCCGTGACACGCATCATCACCGGGTCGTGGCTGGCGGCAATCGGGTAGCCCAGGCGAACCAGGCGCACCTGCAATTCATCGCTGCACAAACTCGACGGCCCGCCCATGCCGAACGCGTGGATCATCCGCGCCTTCCCCAGCAGGTTGACCGCATCGACAAAACTCGCCTGGTTGAAACCCGACAAATGCTGGCGCAGCGTCGCCTCGATATCGCCAAGAATCTGCCGATGAAACGCCGACTGCTCAGGCAACCCCGCCGGGTCCAGGAAGCGGCTGCCGACGCCGCTGGCCTGGGCCAGTTGCAGGCGCAGGTCGCGCAAGTCCCGGCAACCGACACTGCGGGCAAACCGCGATAAGGTCGCGGTACTGACCTCGGCCCGTTGGGACAGCTCTTCCAGGCTGGCCGAGGCGGCAAAGCCCACATCCTCCAGCATCAGCCTGGCGATACGCCCTTCGCCGGCGCTGAAGGAATCCTGGCGGGCGCGGATCTGGTAGAGGATGTCCATGGAGGCTCCGGGTTACAAAATGCAGGACAGACCGTAAGTCAGACCGAAGGCAACCACAGAGATCAGGGTCTCCAATACGGTCCAGGTCTTGAAGGTCTGGATCACCGTCATATTGAAGTATTCCTTGATCAGCCAGAAGCCGCCGTCGTTAACGTGGGAAAAGATCACCGAACCCGCGCCAGTAGCCAACACCAGCAATTCCGGGTGTGGATAACCCAGGCCCAGGGCGACCGGGGCTACCACGCCCGAAGCCGTAGTCATGGCTACCGTGGCTGAGCCCGTCGCAATCCGCATCAACGCCGCGAACAGCCAGCCCATCACCAGCGGCGACAAGTGGAAGGCATGGGCTAGGCCGAGGATCTCATGAGTGACGCCTGCATCCACGAGGATCCGGTTCAGGCCACCGCCCGCGCCCACCAGCAAGGTGATACTCGCGGTCGGCGCCAGGCATTCATTGGTGAACCTGAGGATCGACTCGCGGTTGAAGCCCTGCGCCAGGCCCAGGGTCCAGAAACTCACCAGGGTCGCCACCAGCAGCGCGATCACCGAGTTGCCGATAAACAGCAGGAACTGGTTGAAGCCCGTACCCGGGGTGGAAATCACGTTGGCCCAACCGCCGATCATCATCAGCACCACCGGCAACAGGATGGTGCCCATGGTCAGTGCAAAGCTCGGCAAACGCTCACGGGGTTCGCGCTCGATGAACTGGCGTTCCAGCGGGTTTTCCGCCGGCAGGTGAATACGCGGCACGATGAATTTGGCGTACACCGGGCCGGCGATGATCGCCGTCGGGATACCGATGAGGATCGCATAGAGCACGGTCTGCCCCACCGACGCGTTATACGCCAGCACGGCCATCATCGCCGCCGGGTGCGGCGGCACCAGCGCATGCACCACCGACAAGCCGGCAACCATTGGCAGGCCGACCATCAGGATCGACACCCCCACGCGCCGCGCCACGGTAAAGGCGATCGGCACCAGCAATACAAAGCCCACTTCGAAAAACAGCGGCAGCCCCACCAGGAAGGCGATGCACACCATGGCCCAATGGGCATTACGTTCGCCGAAACGGTTGATCAGCGTGCGCGCCACCTGCTCGGCGCCACCGGACTCGGCCATCATCTTGCCGAGCATGGTGCCCAGCGCCACGACCAGGGCGATATGCCCCAGGGTTTTGCCGACGCCCGCCTCGTAGGAACCCATGATGGTGTCCGCCGGCATCCCGGCCATCAGCGCCAGGCCGATGGACACCAGGGTGATGACGATAAACGGGTTGAGCCGGTAACGTGCGATCAGCACGATCAAAGCAATGATGGCGATGGCAGCGTATGCCAACAGCCCGAAGCCCGGTGATGCGGCCATGCGGTACTCCTCGGAAAGGGTCACGTCGAGTTGGTTGTGAAACTCATAAATCATTACCGAGGAGCATTTTCAAATTTTATGAAAGTAACTTTCGCCCACAGATAAGCGCTGTCGCGTTGGGGTATGCCCAAGGGCCGCGCATGAAAATTCGGGGGGTGTTCTTACATGAAGTTCAGAGAAGGCTGGAAACTCAACGAAGAGGCTTGAGTCATAGAATGCACATCCACCGATGCCAGGAAAATCGAGCATGATTCGCACCACACTCGCCGCCGGCGCCCTGCTTCTCGCCGTGTGCGGCACTGCCGCCGCTGCCGACAACCCGGCGCTGAAAAAATGCATGGACGGCGCCAATACCACTGCCGACATGGTCAGCTGCAACGTCAAGGAAACCAAGGTGCAAGACACGCGCCTGAACAAAGCCTACAAAACCGCCCTCGCCGCCCAGGAAGGCAACCGCAGGCAGCAACTGCAGGACCTGCAGCGCCTGTGGATCAAGTACCGTGACGCCAATTGTGCCTTCGTCGGCTCGGCTACCGGCGGCACCATCGACCAGGTCAACGGCACCGGCTGCGTGCTGGACATGACCCAGACCCGCGCCCAGGAACTGGAAGACCTGGTCGGGCCGTAATGCAAGGCTGCATCGCCCTCTGTAGGAGCGAGCTTGCTCGCGAAGATCGCCAACGACAACGCGGGCTTTCTGGATGCCCGCGGCGCTCTCTGGTTTTTCGCGAGCAAGCTCGCTCCTACAGGGGTATGTGATCAGTCGTGGTGAACCTTGGCACGCTTGAGCAGCTTCTTGCAGCGTTCGGACAAATGCAGCACGCGCAAATGCTTGCCGGCCTTGCTGTAGCGCTCGCGCAGGGTCATCAGTGCGGCAATCGCCGAGTAGTCGACAAAGCTCAGGTGACGACAATCCAGCGTCACCTGGGCGGGGTCGTTGGCCGGGTCGAACTGGTTCAGGAACGGCGTCGTCGAGGCAAAGAACAGCGTACCGTGCAGGCGATAGAGCTTGCTGCCATCCGCTTCCAGATGCTCATCGGCGTACAGCTCACGGGCCTGTTGCCAGGCAAAGTTCAGTGCTGCGATCACGATGCCGCACAGCACGGCGGTGGCCAGGTCGGTGAACACCGTGATCACTGTTACCGCGATAATCACCAGCACATCATTGAGCGGCACCTTGTTGATCACCCGCAGGGACGCCCAGGCGAAGGTCTGCTGGGACACCACGAACATCACCCCCACCAGCGCCGCCAGCGGGATCCGCTCGATCAGCGGTGACAGAAACAAAATAAACAGCAGGATCATCACCCCGGCGAACACCCCGGAGAAACGTCCACGCCCGCCAGAGCTGAGGTTGATCACGGTTTGCCCGATCATCGCGCAACCGCCCATCCCGCCGAACAGGCCCGAGAGCATATTCGCCGCGCCCAGGGCCACGCTTTCGCGGTCGGGGTAGCCACGGGTCTCGGTGATTTCGTCGGTGAGGTTCAGGGTCAGCAGGGTTTCCAGCAGGCCGACCATGGCCATCAGGAACGCATAGGGGGCGATGATGCCGAGGGTTTCCAGGGTCCAGGGGATCTGCGGCAGCGCGAAGCTCGGCAGGCCGCCGGCGATGTGGGCCATGTCGCCGAGGGTACGGGTCGGCAGGCCGAGCAGGTACACGGCCAGGCCCACGCCAAGGATCGCCACCAGGGCCGGCGGCACCGCACGGGTGATGCGCGGCAGCAGGTAGACGATGGCCATGGTCACCAGCACCAGGCCCGTCATCACGTACAACGGCGTACCGCTGAGCCAGCGTTCACCGTTCTTGAAATGTTCCAACTGGGCCAGGGCAATGATGATCGCCAGGCCGTTGACGAACCCCAGCATCACCGGGTGCGGCACCATGCGCACCAGCTTGCCCAGGCGCAACAGGCCGAACGCGACCATGATCAGCCCGCCCAGCAGTACCGTAGCCAGCAGGTATTCCACGCCGTGCTGCACCACCAGCGCGACGATCACCACCGCCATCGAGCCTGCCGCCCCGGACACCATGCCGGGCCGGCCGCCGAACAACGCCGTGAGGGTGCAGATGATAAAGGCGCCGTACAGCCCCATCAGCGGGTTGAGGTGAGCCACCAGGGCAAAGGCGATGCATTCGGGCAGCAGCGCAAAGGACGTGGTGAGGCCGGCCAGGGCATCGGCGCGCAGACGAGTGAGGTTCATGAGGTACCAAAAAGTATAAGTCAGTAAAAACTTCAGCCATCAATGATGACAAACGCGATCCTGACTGATCGCCTTTTTTGAAGGGTGTGAAAATCGCGGGAATCTTAACAGCCGACGAAGACTACACAGCTCTGACATCCTGATCAAAGACATCGGCCTGGGTGCAAAGCTGACATACCCGCTTCCATCTACTCTGGACTAAAGGGGCTCTCAATATGTAGTCAGCTCGCTTGTTGATCCGGGACGCCTTGGGCAACTGAGCCAATACCGTTTTCATATTAAAATTGCATTCGATATCTGTAAGCGCAGTTGCAGTGGCCGGGAGGATGGCGGCCGCCAACCAAGACTCAATAGCCTTGGAGGGAATACAAATCACTGTCTTGCTTGTGGGAACAGGACTGCCTAGCCAGGACAGCAGGACGGTACGCAAAGCGGTAACCGAATCCTGTGCAACAGGACACGGCATCTGACACGGCAACGCGCCCCAACTGTGTTGCTGAGCAAGCTCTTCAAGCCTGGCATGCGCATACGTCATGCCAGCCACATCAGCGTCCAAATGAATGATGTAAAAGTCATACAAAAAAAGTGTTGGATCATCATGCAATACGCCCTCACCGCGCTCGACACTTTGATGACACCACTTGGCAACACCACCCCAGCCCTCACCCAGTTCACGTGAAGATGCTTCTGGTTGTATCAGTTTGAGAACAAACGGCTCTAATAAAATCGCCTTAAGAGCAGCCTCCACCACCACCAGGTCGGTTTTTCCTTCGGCGATCAACGCGATGCGCAAGTCAGACATTGGGCAGCGCCCCTAGGTGCCCCATCATCCATAGCCGGGACAGCGGATATTCTTTGTTCATTTTCAGTAGCTTTTCGGTTGGCTCTATCCGAATAACACTGGTATGGCCTTCACTATTGCGATCAACCGCAAATAAACGAATTTCATCATCCGAAAGGTCAAGTCCATCAAGTACGGCAGGGTTATGAGTTGTAAACAGTAGCTGTCTGCGGGCATCGTTTTTCTTCAACCAATAAGACAGTTTTTCAGTCAGCCGCATGGCAAGACGCGGGTTCAAGGCTTGGTCCAGATTGTCAATCGCAAGCACCATCGGCGCGGCAGGAGATAAACATAGAATTGCACTGAACAATACGTACAAAGCGCCCTCACTGGCGTCGTATGCCGTGAGAGAGTTGCGCCCACTTTTCATATATCGATCAGTAAGCTTTAGAACGCTTTGGCCAGTACGGGATACCGAGGGTGACAATAAAGAATTTGCCGTTGATACGGCGTCAATATCGACAACCCAGTCGATTAACTCCAGTACGGAGTCCATCAATTGCGGATCAGCGTCCAAAGCACTCTTGAGTTCAGCAAATGCGTCAGCCAGCCGCCCGCCCGACAACCCCAGCGGTGAACGCGTTTGCGGGTCAGCCACCATTGCCCGTAGGGTGGGTGTATTCGGGCTATAAATCGCGTAGTCCTGCAACTGCTGCATCAATTTGGCAGCCGGGTTATCCGGTGAAAGATCCACCAACTTAAGTGCCGCCAATCCAGCAGTAGGTTTCAAATTTTTCAAACTTCTGACACCGGCAGTCAGAATCTCAGTATTCGAATCTCGTAGATACTCTGTCTTGAACTCCCAAGCCGGCTCAGGCTTATCAATAGGGTTCAAAATTGAAGTTCGATATTCCTCACTTTGAGCACCTATGGCACTCAATCGAATTTCTGGCGGCGTTCTTCCGCCGGTGAACGACGTTTTGTAAAGTCTCGGCAAACCAGGTCTGACGCCACGTCGCAGAAGAGACTCCGAATCAACTACGCCGTTTGCTGCTGCGCCCAAAACACCAATGGCCTCCAAGATATTACTTTTACCGACACCGTTGGCGCCGATAAAGCAATTAACTCGTCCTAACTCTAGCGTCAACTCTGGAATAGACTTGAAGCCTTTAATCACTATGGTTTTTATCATTCGAGACTCCAAGTCTTTCATCGCCAAAAACCGCAGGCGGGCATAAGCCTGATAACAGAATCCTTGCATTCTCTAGGCTGGAAGCCTTTCACGCAATCCATGTACACGTTCATTCAGTCCATAAACACAAACGGCCGCCCAATGGCGACCGCTTAAGCTGCATACCCTCCGTGTCCCACCTCTGTTAAACCATCTCGTGGCGAATCCACTCGACTACGGACGTACGCTTCGGCGCCCAGCCCAGCAACTCGCGGGCATGCCTGCCGCGCACGCGGCTGTTGGAGCCCAGGCCATAGTTGGCCATTTCATAGCCCCACTCGGCCTCGGCCTCAGCCTCGGCCAACGGCCAATCCTGCGGCCGGCCCAGGTTCAGGGCTTGGGCAATCGCCGTGGTCATGTCGATAAACGAGGCCTCGCCGCTTTCCACAAAGTAGAACGTACCCGGCACGTTGCGGGTCAGTGCCAGCAGGTACAGCGCCACCACGTCTTCAATGTGCACGTTGGACCAGATGTTCTGCCCGGTGCCGACATGGCGCACCACACCGCTCTTGCGTGCCTGCTTGAGCAAGCGCGGCAGTTGCACGCTGTCGCGCTTCACACCGAGACTGTGGCCGTAGATCAGCGTGTTGCAGATCACTGCTGAGTTCACGCCGTCTTTTGCGGCCGCCAGGATCAGGTTGTCGATGGCCACGCGGGCAGCCTTGTCGACGGTCGGTTCCGGCAGGCTGTCTTCGAAATAGATGACATCGCTGGACTTACCGCCCGACGCATCCCCCACGATGCTCGAACCGCTGGTGTGCAGGAATGGCTTGTCCGAACCTTTCAGTGCGGCCAGCAGGGTTTCCACCGCAGCACGATGGTCGCTGCTCGCGGCATTGATCACTGCATCGGCTTTGTGCGCTTGCTCGGTCACCACAGCAGCATCGTCGAGGGTGCCGATCACCGGGTTGATGCCCAGGGCGGTCATTTCAGCCGCTTGCTCGGCGCTACGTACCAGGCCGGTGACCGTGTGACCGGCCTTGACCAGGCCGGTGGCGATGGAACCGCCGATAAAACCGGCTGCGCCGGTAATGAATACGTGCATGGAGAGTGCTCCTGACGGGGTAAGTGATGGGTCCATTGTTACGGACTCATCCCTGACGAATAAGCCCGCACCGCCCAATTCACTCTTGCGTGAGGGTCACGAATCAGCAGGCATACCGCGCCAGCTTGGCCTGGATAAAGTCCAGGAAGCACTGGATGCGCAGCGCCAATTGCGAGTTGCGGTAGAACACCGCGTGGATCGGTTGGCGATACCCGCTGTTGAACGCCTCCAGCACCGGCACCAGGCGCCCGGCATTGATGTCTTCGACGGTCATGAAGTTCGACAGGCAACAAATGCCCTGCCCTTCCAACGCCAACTGGCGCAGGGTTTCACCACTGGACGCGGCCACGCTGGGCTCGATCAGCCAGCGGTCACCTTCCACATGGCGCAGCGGCCAGTGGTTGAGGGTTTCGGTCTGGGTAAAGCCCAGCAGGGTGTGGTCAGCCAACTCGGCGACCGTCGTCGGCGTGCCGTACTGTTTGAGGTAATCAGGGCTGGCGAGGATATGCAGCGGCGTACAGCCCAGGGATCGCGCATGCAGGGTTGAGTCGGCCAGGGCACCGATGCGAATCGCAATATCGGTGCTCTGTTCCAGCAGGTCGATGATCAGGTCATCGCTGTTCAACTCCAGCTGGATCTGCGGGTACAAACGGCGGAATTCGGCGATGTAGGGCACGATCCCATGCAGCATGAACGGCACGGCGGCATTGATGCGCAGGCGCCCGGCGGGGTTCTTCTGACGTGACGACAGGCGCTCTTCCAGCTCGTCCATCTGCGCCAGGATGAGCTTGGCCTGCTCGAAGAAGTACTTGCCCTCCTCGGTCAGGTCCATGCGCCGCGTGGTGCGGTTGATCAGCGTGGTCTCAAGCTTGGCTTCCAGGCGCGACAGGGTGCGACTGACCGCCGATGGCGTCTGCCCGACCTGCTCCGCGGCGGCGGAAATCGAGCCGCACTCAATCACGCTGACGAAGATCTGTAGCTCATCGGATCGGGCTTTCACGGGCGGTCCTCGTTATCGGTGTACCGCAGCTTACACCGAGAGGTTGAACACCCGCGCCAGATGCTGTTCGTAGCGCGCCACATCCACCTCGATGGCCGGGCGTTTCATCACGTCCACGCACAGGAAGGTCGGCAGGCCGGTCATGCCGAGGAACTCGTTGGCTTTGTGGAACGGGAAGTACACCGCATCCACGCCCTTGGCTTCGAAGAAATCGGTCGGATCGTCGAAGGCTTGCTGCGGTGCATTCCAGGTCAGTGACAGCATGTAGTGCTTGCCCTGGACCAGGCCACCGCTGCCGTATTTCTGCGAGGCGTCGGAACGGGTGCGGCCATCGCTGGCGTACAGGCTGCCGTGGCCCTCGGTGAAGACTTCGTCGATGTACTTCTTGACGATCCACGGCGCGCCCATCCACCAGCCGGGCATCTGGTAGATGATCACGTCTGCCCAGAGGAATTTGGCGACTTCTTCGGCCACGTCGTAGCCTTCGTCGATATGGGTGACCTTGACGTCGATACCGCCTCGGTCCAACACCGCCAAGGCGGTGTCATGCAGGGTGGTGTTGTAGCGGCCATCGGAGTGGGCGAACTTTTTACCGCCGTTGAGCAGGAGTACTTTTTTCATGGGAGGCATCCAGAAGGTTGAAAATGTCTGGACGCAGACTATCCACCTCGGCCCTTCGGAATAAGCCGCCACCGGGCAAAATACTTTTGACCACAAGGCACGAATGGATCGCTAATTGTTAACCGCCGATCAGCAAATGCCCGCCCAGCAGTGCCATGCCGATAAAAAATACCCGCTTGAACAGCACCGCACTGATGCGCTGGCGCACCACCTGGCCCAGCCACATGCCCAGCAGCGCCGGCACCAAGGCCAGCAACGAGGCGTTGATTGCGCCAGCGCCCAACGTCCCGCGCCAGGCCAGACCGGCGGCCAGGGCCAGGGTCGATACCGTGAACGACAGCCCCAACGCCTGCACCAGTTGATCGCGATTCAAACCCAGTGCCTGCAGGTACGGTACGGCAGGAATCACAAACACACCGGTGGCCGAGGTGATGAGGCCGGTGATCAGCCCGCACACCGGGCCCAGCCAACGCTCGGTCCGGGCCTTGACCTTGAACGTGGGCAGGAACAGTCCGCTCAGTGCATACGCCAGCAACGCCGCGCCCAGTGCGCGCACCACCCATTGCCCGCCGTCCATCCCCAGCGACACCGTGCCCAGCCCAGTGCCGAGGAAAATCAGCAGCAACATCGGCCACAGCCGCCGGAGCAACGCACTCAGGTGCCCGCCGAATGCCAATTGCCACAGGTTGGTGACGGTCGAAGGGATGATCAGTAATGCCGCAGCCTGCGCCGGTAACATAGCCAGGCCGAGCATGCCCATGGCGACAGTGGGCAGGCCCAGGCCGATGATACCCTTGACCGTACCGGCCAGCAGGAAGGTGCCGATCACCAGCAAGGTAAGGGCGGGGCCGAGGTTCTGGTAAAACGCGAGGAAGGTATTCATGGGCAGAGTGTGCGACTTTTCGATGCGCTCTAAAATTCGCCATATACTGAGGCAGCCTCTTGTTTTGCGTGAGCCTGAGGCCCGTCTACTCCCTCGAGCCATCAGCCATGCACTTTGACCTGATCGACCTGCGCCTCTACCTGCACACCCTCGACACCGGCAACATCACCGCCGGCGCGGCCCGCAGCCATTTATCCCTGGCCGCCGCCAGTGCCCGCATCCGGGCGATGGAGGCGTCGTTGGGCATCGAGTTTCTCCAGCGTGGACGTCGCGGCGTCACCCCCACACCGGCAGGCAAGGCCCTGGCCCGTCACGCCCGCCTGTTGTTGCAACAGGCCGAGCACCTGCAACAGGACCTGGCGGAATATGCCAAGGGCGTCAAAGGCCAGGTGCGCCTGCTGTGCAACACCACTGCGCTCAGCGAATACCTGCCGGAACTGCTCGCGGACTTTCTGCGCGAACACCCCAACCTCGATATCGACCTGCAGGAATTGCCCAGCCTGCGCATCACCCAGGCCTTGCGCCAGGGCACGGCGGAGCTGGGGATCATCTCCGACGCCGTGGACACCCATGGCTTGCAGACTTTGCCCTTTCGCGACGACCCGCTGGCGCTGATCATGCCGCACGACCATCCCCTGGCGGGCGGCACGGTGAGCTTTGTCGACAGCCTGCAATACGACTACGTGGGTCTGGCCGCCGCCAGCGCCCTCGCGGTGTACCTGGAAGAACAGGCACTGCACGCGGGCTTTCGTGTGCAGACGCGCATCCGCGCCGAGGGTTTTGACGGGCTGATTCGCATGGTGGCCCGCGGCGCCGGCCTGGGCATCGTGCCCCAGGCGGCGCTGGCGCGCTGGCCAGCGCCGCGCCGCTTCATCGCCCAGCCGTTGCAGGAAGAGTGGGCTTGCCGCACGTTGCTGTTATGCGCGCGCTCGTTCGAACAATTGCCGGGTTACGCCAAGGCCTTGTTCGATGCCTTGGCCCTGCCCTTGCGGAAAAACCCGTAATACACCGCGGACAGAATCAGCAGGAACGGCACGCCAAACACCAGGGTCATCTTGAACGCTTCGGTGAAGTACGTGGTGATCATCACCGCGCCCATCAGCATCAGCCCCAATAACGTGCTGTAGGGAAACAGGCGCAACTGGAACGACAGCTTCGCGCCGCCATGACGCTTGCGATAGCGCCGGAAGAACAGGTGCGTGAGGAAGATCATGAACCAGGTGAAGATCGCGCCAAACATCGAGATCGCCATCATCAGGGTGAACGAACTTTCCGGGTGCACCAGGTTCAACAGCGTCGCCAGGGCGATGCCCGAGCTGGACAACAGCAAGGCATTCAGCGGAATGCCGCTCTTGCTCAACGCCCCCATGGACCTGGGCGCAAAGCCGGCGCGGGACAGGCTGAACATCATGCGCGTGGTGATGTAGAGCTGGCTGTTCATCGCCGACAAGGCCGCAATCAGGATCACGAAATTCATCACCCCGGTGGCGCCGGGAATGCCGATGGTCTGCATCACCGTGACGAACGGGCTCTGGGCCTGGCCGGCCTGGTTCCATGGCACGATGGCGAGCATCAGCGCCAGGGTCAGCAGGTAAAACACCACCAGCCGCACGATGGTCGCGCGAAAGGCTTTCTTCACGGCCTGCTCCGGGTCCGCCGCCTCACCGGCAGCCACGGCAATCATCTCGACGCTCAGGTAGCTGAAGATCGACACGATCACGGCGATCCACATGCCGCTCAAGCCATGGGGGAAAAACCCGTCGTGGGCCGTGTAGTTCTGCACCCCGTATTGCGGGTTGCCGGAGCCGAATACCACGTACACCGCGAGGATGATGAAGCCGACGATGGCGCTGATCTTGATCGTCGAAAACCAGTATTCGAAGTTGCCGAAAGTCTTGACGCTGATGGCGTTGAGCAGGATCAGCACGCTGGAAAACGACACGATCCACACCCATTCCGGCACGTGGGCGAACCAGTACTTCATGTACATCGCCACCGCCGTGACCTCGGCCCCCACCGCCAGCACAATCGCCGCCCAGTAGGCATAACGCACCAGGAACCCGGCCAGCGGGCTGATGTAGAACTCGGCATAGGCGCCGAAAGAGCCCGAGGTGGAATGGGCCACCGTCATCTCGGCCAGGCAGCCCATCAGCAGCAAGGTGATCAACGCGCCGATCGCGTAGCTCACCAGCACGCTGGGCCCGGCGTAGCCGATGGCATAGGCGCTGCCCATGAACAGCCCGGTGCCGATGGCGCCACCGATGGCGATCATGCTCATCTGGCCGGAAGTGAGCTGGCGCCTCAGGCCCAGTTCGCGGTGGGTGATCTCGGCAAAGCCGTTGTCGGGTGTGCTCACGTGGTGTGCCCCTTTATTATTGTGGTTGCACTATTTGGATATTGACGCAAATCCCCTGTTGGAGGGGCAAGTCGAATCGTCGCACCGCCCCTCCCACATTTTGATCTGCATTATCTTCAGGTGACGCTGTGGCGGACCTTGAATTGCGGCTGGTCCCAGGTGCCGTTGTCGAGAATCTCACCGAGGATTTCCACCGCATCCCACACCTCGGTAAAACTCGTGTACAGCGGCGTAAACCCAAAACGCATGATGCGCGGCTCGCGGTAATCACCGATCACGCCACGTGCGATCAGGGCCTGGATCACCGCATATCCCTCCGGGTGTTCGAAGCTCACATGGCTGCCACGCCGAGCGTGTTCACGGGGAGTGATCAGCACAAGGTTGTGGGCGGCGCAGCGGCTTTCGACCAACTCGATAAACAGGTCGGTCAGCGCCAGGGATTTGCTGCGCAGGCGGGCCATGTCGGTCTGTTCGAAAATCTCCAGGCCGCATTCCACCATCGCCAGCGACGTGATCGGCTGGGTGCCGCACAGGTAGCGGGCGATGCCGGCGCTCGGCGCATAGCTGGATTCCATGGCGAACTGCCGGGTATGCCCGAACCAGCCCGACAGCGGCTGGTGCACCAGGTCTACCAACGCCGGGTTGACCCACACGAACGCCTGGGAGCCGGGGCCGCCGTTGAGGTATTTGTAAGTGCAGCCAATCGCATAGTCAGCACCGGCCCCGTGCAGGTCGATGGGCACTGCGCCCGCCGAATGCGCCAGGTCCCAGATGCTCAGCGCGCCGCATTCATGGCTCAAGGCGGTGAGCGCCTGCATGTCGTACATGTAGCCGGTCTTGTAGTTGACGTGGGTGAGCATCACCACCGCCACGTCGCCGTCGATGGCCCTGGGCAGTTCATCCGGGCTGTTGACCAGGCGCAGGGAATAGCCCTGTTGCAGCAACTCGGCGAGGCCCTGGGCGATGTACAAATCGGTGGGGAAGTTGCTCGCTTCGCTGACGATCACCTTGCGCGCCGGCTCACGTTGGCGCTGCACGCTCAAGGCGGCGCTGAGCACCTTGAACAGGTTGATCGAGGTAGTGTCGGTGATCACCACCTCACCGTCCCGCGCACCGATCAGCGGCGCCAGGCGGTTGCCCAGGCGCTGGGACAAGTCGGCCCAGCCGGCGCTGTTCCAACTGCGGATCAAGCCATTGCCCCACTCTTGCGCGATGACCGCCTGCGCCCGCGCCAACGCCGCCACCGGACGCGCACCGAGGGAGTTGCCGTCCAAGTAGATAACGTCCTGCGGCAAGGCGAACTGCTGACGTAGCGGCGCCAGCGGGTCCTGGGTGTCGAGGGCTTGGCAATGGCTGCGAGGGGTCATGGGTTGTCCTGGTTTTTGTCAGTGAGGATGCAGCAAATAATGAACGAAGATTTAGAGAATTTTCGTGCAAAGTGGTGGGTAACAGGCTAATTAAGCTGTAGGAAATTCGAATTTAACCCCTAAATACGCGGATTTATTCTAACCATGATCCTTGACGCCACCGACCTGCGCCTCCTGCATTTCCTGCAACAGGATGGCCGTATCAGCAACCAGGAACTGGCGGAAAAAGTCGCGTTGTCGCCCTCTGCCTGCCTGCGTCGTCTACGCCTGCTGGAGAGCGAAGGGATTATCAGCGGCTACCGTGCAGTGTTAAATGCCGAGCAGTTGGGGATTGAACTGGAGGCCATCGTCCACCTGTCATTGCGCCAGGATGTGGAGGATTGGCATGAGACGTTTATCAAGAAGGTGCAAGGCTGGCCGGAAGTGGCCAGCGCCTACGTGATCACCGGCGCCAGCAACTATGTGCTGCGGGTGCAGGCACGCAACCTCAAGCACTTTTCGGACTTTATCGTGAACCACCTGAACCGCACGGCGGGGGTGATGGATATCCGCTCGGAGATTGTGTTGCAGAAGATCAAGGATCGGGATGAGGTGCTTGATCTGGTCGTTCGCAAATAGTCAGCCACGACACCGATCAAATGTGGGAGGGGCGGTGCGACGACTCGACTTGCCCCCTCCCACATTTTTGACCGCATTTAGTCTTCGAGGGCACGAACCCGCTGCATGCGTTTCTGCTCTAACGGCGCGTCAGCGGTTTGCAACTCAAAGTCAAAATCAATCTGCGCAAACCGCCCTTCCACGCCAAACTCCCGCGCCAGTTGCTGATCGTCGCTGAAGCGAATCTCGGCAATCAATTCGTCCCGCGTCGCGTAGGCAAAATCATCGTGCAGGTACGGGTCATCCGACAGGTTGATCTGGGTGGTCAGGTGCCGATACCCCGGCGCCGAGATGAAGAAGTGGATATGCGCCGGGCGCTGCCCGTGACGCCCCAGTTGATCGAGCAACTGCTGGGTCGGCCCGGTCGGCGGGCAGCCGTAGCCCGACGGCACGATGCTGCGAAAGCGGTAGTTGCCCTGGGCGTCGGTCTCGATACGGCGGCGCAGGTTGAATTCGGATTGCGTCGGGTCGAACCACGAATACGTACCGCCGGTATTGGCCTGCCACACATCGACAATCGCCCCCGCCAACGGCTTGCCGTCGGTGTCGCGCACCTGCCCGCGCATAAACAGCGGCACAGCGTCGTCCTTGCCATCGTCCAGCCGCGCCTCGTACTTCGACAGCGGCGCGCCGGCCACATACAGCGGACCTTCGATGGTGCGCGGGGTACCACCGGACTTGCCGGCTTCCTCGTCGGCGGCGTCCATCAGCATATCCAGGTAATGCTCCAGGCCGAGCCCGGCGGCGAGCAGTCCGGCCTCCTGGTGCTTGCCCAGTTCGTTGAGGTAGTTGACCGCCTTCCAGAACTCTTCCGGGGTCACGTCCAGGTCTTCGATGATGTTTACCGTATCGCGCAGGATCCGGTAGATCAGCGCCTTGGTGCGCGGGTTGCCGCCGTCAGTGAGGTTGCCGCTGGCTTCTTCGAGAAACCGTTGGGCCTGGGCAGTCTGGGACAGTCGGATGGACATGGTGCGTTCCTCATCTTGTAGTTATCAGGGTGAAAACCGGCCTAGCGGTCGTCTTCATGGATCGACGAAGGGTGCCGGCACAAGGCATTCACTTCGATGGCCATGTAGGGGTAAAGCGGCAGTTGCATCAGCAGGTCATGCAGTTCTTGCACGCTGTCGACGTCGAACACGCTGTAGTTGGCGTAGAGCCCGGCGATGCGCCATAAGTGGCGCCATTTGCCCTGGTGCTGCAGACGCTGGGCAAAGGCCTTTTCGTCGGCCTTGAGGCTGGCGGCGCGCTCGGGGTGCATGTCGACGGGCAGGTTCACGGTCATTTTTACGTGGAACAACATGGGCGGCGCCTCTTAGTGTTTGTCACGACGGAAGAACGCCAGGCGCTCCTCATCGATGGCCAGGCCCAGGCCCGGCATGTGGGAGACATGCAGCTGGAAATCGCGGTACAGCGGCGGCTCGGCAAGAATGTCTTCGGTCAGCAACAGCGGGCCGAACAACTCGGTGCCCCACGCCAGTTTGTTCAGCGTGAGGAAGGCATGCGCCGACGCCAGGGTGCCGATCCCCCCTTCCAGCATGGTGCCGCCGTACAGGCCGATACCAGCGGCCTCGGCAATCGCGGCGGTGCGCAATACCGCGCGGGGGCCGCCGTTCTTGGCGATCTTCAGGGCGAACACCGAGGCCGCGCCTTCACGGGCCAGGTTGAAGGCATCTTCCACACACTCGATGGATTCGTCGGCCATGATCGGCGCCGGGCTCGACAGGTTGAGCCGGGCCATGCCGCCACGGTTGTTACGCGAGATCGGCTGTTCGACCAGGTCGACGCCGTGGTCGCCGAGCACCTTGCACGCACGCAGGGCCACGGCTTCGTCCCAGGCCTGGTTGACGTCGACGCGCACGCTGGCACGCTCGCCCAGGGCCTGTTTGATCGCGATGACATGGGCCAGGTCCTCGCCAACTTCACCGGCACCGATCTTCAATTTGAAGATGCGGTGGCGGCGCAGGTCGAGCATCTTTTCGGCCTCGGCAATGTCCTGGGCGGTATTGCCGCTGGCGAGGGTCCAGGCCACCGGCAGTGCATCGCGCACACGCCCACCGAGCAGTTCGCTGACCGGCAGGTTAAGGCGCTTGCCGAGGGCGTCGAGCAAAGCGCTTTCGATACCGGATTTGGCAAAGGTGTTGCCGCGAATGCGGCGTTCCAGGCGCAACATGGCCGCGTTGATATTGCTGGCGTCCTGGCCGATCAGCAGTGGGGCGAAGTGACGGTCGATGTTGACCTTGATGCTCTCGGGGCTCTCGTTGCCGTAGCTCAGGCCGCCGATGGTGGTGGATTCACCGATGCCTTCGATGCCGTCGGCGCAGCGCACGCGGATGATTACCAACGTCTGGTTTTGCAGGGTGTGCATCGCCAGCTTGTGCGGGCGAAGGGTGGGAAGGTCGACGATAATGGTCTCGATCGACTCGATGGCGCAAATCGGCATGGCAATACCCGTTGGGTTCTTTATAGATTTACGTCGATTCTGTGCCGCATTTTTCCTGGCTTCCAATATAGAATTAGTCTCGAGCAATACCCTTAAGGTATGAAAGGAGCCGTTATGGAACTGCGTCATCTGCGCTACTTCCAGGTGTTGGGGCAGACCCTCAACTTCACCCGCGCGGCCGAACGCCTGCACATCGCCCAGCCACCGTTGAGCCGGCAGATCCAACAATTGGAAGAGGAATTGGGCGTGATTCTGCTGGAGCGTGGCCGACCGCTGCGGCTGACCGAAGCCGGGCGGTTTTTCTATGAGCACGCCAATGTGTTGCTCGAACAATTGGCCAAGGTCTGCGACAACACCCGCCGCATCGGCCAGGGCGAGAAGACCTGGCTGGGCATCGGCTTTGCGCCGTCGACCTTGTATGGCGTGCTGCCGGAATTGATCCGGCGGTTGCGCAGCCATGAGGCGTTGGAACTGGAGTTGGGGCTGTCGGAGATGACCACCTTGCAGCAGGTCGAGGCGCTCAAGGCCGGACGTATCGACGTGGGCTTCGGGCGCATTCGTATCGACGACCCGGCCATCGTCCAGCGCGTGCTGGTGGAGGATCGGTTGGTCGCCGTGCTGCCCGCCGGCCACCCATTGCTCGATGCACCCGCGACCCTCGCCCAACTGGCCGCCGAGCCGTTTGTGCTCTACCCCGGTAACCCGCGCCCCAGCTATGCCGACCATGTGATTGCACTGTTCGACGCCCACGGCCTGAGCCTCAAGGTGGCGCAGTGGACCAACGAACTGCAGACCGCCATCGGCCTGGTCGGTGCGGGCATGGGCGTGACACTGGTGCCGGCGTCGGTGCAGGTGCTGCATCGCGCGGATATCGGCTACACGCCGGTTGTGGAAGCGACGGCGACCTCGCCGATCATTCTCAGCCGACGGGTGAATGATCAGTCGCCGGGGCTTAGTCATTGCCTGCAGTTGGTTGAAGAACTGATCTGAAATCGCCCAGGTACCGCCCCTCCCACAGGTTGATCTTCATCAGGTTCAAGTACTGCGCATACGCATGCGTTGCAGCGTCTGGCTGGGGGATTCATCGAACAGTTTTCGATACTCCGCCGAGAACCGCCCCAGGTGGGTAAAGCCCCAGCCGAAGGCGATCTCGGAGATGGTGCGGATCGATCCGTGCTCGAGGATTTCCTGGCGCACCGCACTCAGCCGGTGCTTCTTCAGGTAGGCCATGGGTGACAGGGCAAAGTACTTGCGAAACGCATCGAACAGCTTGAACCGCGACACCCCGGCAGCGGTTTCCAGGTCTTCCAGGTGCAGCGCCTCGCGGGCGTTGTCGTGAATGTACTGGCGCGCACGGATCAGGTAATGGGGCAGTTTCACCCCCAGTACGGCGCGCAGTTCTTCCGAGTAATTGTTCGGCTGGGCGAGGATCAGGCCCTTGATCAATGAGCTTTCCAGGTCACGGGTGAACGCCGCCTGTTCATACAATTCGCTACGGCACTCCAATTCGGCGATGAAGTAGCGCGCCATGCGCCACCACGACGCCGACGCCCCCTCCACCGCATCCATCACCGGTTCAAATTGCAGTGGCGCGTCAACCGGCCGTTGCAGCAAGCCCTCCAGCGACTCGCTCATCGCCGCCCGCGTGATCACCACCTGCAACTTGCGGCAGTCACCGGATATGGCCAGCACCTGGTGTTCATTGGGCGCAATGATCACGCCCTGATCACGGTTGGAACTCAGGCGTTGGCCGTTCTTGCTCAGCTCCTGCTCACCCACCAACGGCAGCGTGAGGCTGTAGCTGCTGAAGTGCTCGGCGTCTTCGATATCGATGGTCACGTCGGTGCCGTATTCGATCACGCCCAGGGTGGTGGCCCGGGACTTGAACACGTTGGCACTGTGATGAAAGCGCAGGCGCTCGGGCGTGCTCGTCGCCAGGCGGTGCGGCCCGCAAATGCCGGACATCCAGCTGCGGGCGCCTTCGAGGTCGAAGCGTTGGACATGGATATCGCGTGTAGGACTATTCATCAGTGTGCACCCACGGCGGTCAGGCGGTTGCGCGCTCTGGCGGCGCGTCGTTGTGGCTCCACAGCAAGTTCTACGCCACGCCGGCCCGATTGCAACCGGGTGGATAGCAACCGTCCACTATGTGGATAAACCGCAGGTGTTGACGCCCCTTGCCTCGCCAGACGGTAGCGCGTCGCGTCACCGCCCTGCACCACCGTGGGTATTTGCTGCCCAACTTTGCGGCCCACCTTCCCCCATTAAGCGGATAGCCCGCCACCTTGCCGCAGCCTCTTAATGGCTCACCTGTTCAGCCATTATCAAAAGGTGCCTCCCATGAGTGGTGCAAGAAGCGTCGAGCAATGGAAAAGCTTTATCGAGAGCTGCCTGGATTTTCGCCCGGCAGACGCCGTATTCCGCATCGCCCGCGACATGTTCACCGAGCCGGAGCTGTTTGATCTTGAGATGGAGTTGATCTTCGAGAAGAACTGGATCTACGCCTGCCATGAAAGCGAACTGGCCAATCATCATGACTTCGTGACGATGCGCGCCGGGCGCCAGCCGATGATCATTACCCGTGATGGCGAGGGCCGGCTCAATGCGCTGGTCAACGCCTGCCAGCATCGCGGCACCACCCTGACCCGGGTCGGCAAAGGCAACCAGTCCACCTTCACCTGTCCGTTCCACGCCTGGTGCTACAAGAGCGATGGCCGGCTGGTGAAGGTCAAGGCGCCGGGGGAATATCCGGAAAGTTTCGACAAGGCAACGCGCGGCCTGAAAAAGGCCCGCATCGAGAGCTACAAGGGTTTTGTCTTCATCAGCCTGGATGTGAATGGCCGTGACAGCCTGGAAGACTTCCTCGGCGACGCCAAAGTGTTCTTCGACATGATGGTCGCGCAGTCCGCCACTGGTGAGTTGGAGGTGCTGCCGGGCAAGTCGGCCTACACCTACGACGGCAACTGGAAACTGCAAAACGAAAACGGCCTGGACGGGTATCACGTCAGCACCGTGCACTACAACTACGTGGCCACGGTGCAGCATCGCCAGCAGGTGAATACCGAGAGCGGCAGCGGGTCCGCCAGCACCCTGGACTACAGCAAGCTCGGCGCCGGCGACGCCAACACCGATGACGGCTGGTTCGCCTTCAACAATGGCCACAGCGTGCTGTTCAGCGACATGCCCAACCCCAGCGTGCGCTCCGGCTACGCCACCATCATGCCGCGCCTGGTACAAGAACATGGCCAGCAGAAGGCCGAGTGGATGATGCACCGCCTGCGTAACCTGAATATCTACCCGAGCCTGTTCTTCCTCGACCAGATCAGCTCGCAGCTGCGCATCATTCGTCCGGTGGCGTGGAACAAGACCGAGATCATCAGCCAGTGCCTGGGGGTGAAAGGCGAATCCGACGCCGACCGTGAAAACCGTATTCGCCAGTTCGAAGACTTCTTCAACGTCTCGGGCATGGGCACACCGGACGACCTGGTGGAGTTCCGCGAAGCCCAGCGTGGTTTCCAGGGCCGCCTGGAACGCTGGAGCGATATTTCACGCGGCAGCCATCGCTGGGAAACCGGGCCAACGCCGAACAGCGAAGCCATCGGCATCTCGCCGGCCATGACCGGCACCGAATTCACCCACGAAGGCCTGTACGTCAACCAGCACCGCAACTGGCAGCAGTTCCTGCTCAAGGGCCTGGACCAACACGCGCTGACACTGCGGGAGGTGGAATGATGAATGCGCCATTGCAGTATCGGATCGAGCAGTTTTTCTACCTTAAGTCCGAGCTGTGCGACGCCCAGGACTGGGACGCCTACGTGCAGTTGTTCGACCCCCAGAGCGAATTCCACCTGCCGCAATGGGACTCGGAGCACGTCTACACCCGCGACCCCAAGCGCGAGATGTCGCTGATCTACTACGCCAACCGTTCGGGCCTGGAAGACCGCGTGTTCCGCCTGCGCACCGGCAAGGCGGCGTCCGCTACACCGATGCCGCGCACCTTGCACCTGATCAACAACGTACGCATCGCCGAGCAGGCGGACGGCACGCTGGAGGTCCGGTTGAACTGGCACACGCTGTTCTATCGGCTGGCCACATCGGAGCAGTTCTACGGGCATGCCACCTATCGCCTCAAGCCCCATGGCGACAGTTGGCTGATCACTCGCAAGCATGCGCTGCTGCTTAACGACACCATCAATTCGGTGCTGGATTTCTATCACCTCTAAAGCACCCTTGTTGTTGTGGTGAGCGGGCTTTTTGTGGTGAACGGGCTTGCCCCGCGCTGGGTCGCGCAGCGGCCCTTGGTGCAAGCACTGCGGTTTGGCGGGAAAAATGCGGCGACTCTCATGGGGCTGCTTCGCAGCCCAGCGCGGGGCAAGCCCGCTCACCACAACAGGCCGTACGTACGTCATAAATATGCAGAGAACAACACATGAATCACAAAGTGGCCTTCAGTTTTGCCGACGGCAAGACCCTGTTTTTCCCGGTGGGCGCAAATGAAATCCTGTTGGATGCGGCGCTGCGCAATGGCATCAAGATCCCCCTGGACTGCCGCGAAGGCGTGTGCGGCACCTGCCAGGGGCGGTGCGAGTCGGGTGACTACACCCAGGACTATGTGGACGAGGAAGCCCTCTCTAGGCTCGACCTGCAACAGCGCAAGATGCTCAGTTGCCAGACGCGGGTGAAGTCCGACGCCACCTTCTACTTCGACTTTGACTCAAGCCTGTGCAATGCGCCGGGGCCGGTGCAAGTGCGCGGGACGGTCAGCGAGGTGCAACAGGTGTCGACCAGCACGGCGATCCTGAAGGTGCAGTTGGATGCGCCGCTGGATTTTCTACCGGGCCAATATGCGCGCCTTGCGGTACCGGGCACAGGCCATTGGCGTTCCTACTCCTTCGCCAACCTGGCGGGCAATCAATTGCAGTTCCTGATCCGCTTGCTGCCCGATGGGGTGATGAACAACTACCTGCGTGAGCGCTGCCAAGTCGGCGATGAACTGCGGATGGAAGCACCGCTGGGTGCGTTCTACCTGCGCCATGTGACCCAACCGCTGGTGCTGGTCGCCGGCGGCACCGGGCTGTCGGCGCTGCTGGGCATGCTCGATCAACTGGCCGCCACCGGCTGCAACCAGCCGGTGCATCTCTACTATGGCGTACGGGGCGCCGAGGACTTATGCGAAGCCCCACGCATCGCGGCCTATGCGGCGAAACTGCCGGGTTTTCGCTACACCGAAGTCCTCAGCGATGCCGCCCCCGACTGGGCCGGCAAGCGCGGCTACCTCACCGAGCATTTCGACCTGGCCGAATTGCGCGACGGATTGGCGGATATGTACGTGTGCGGCCCTCCGCCAATGGTCGAATCCATCCAACAATGGCTGGCGGATCAGGCACTTGATGGCGTTCAGCTGTATTACGAAAAGTTTACGCAGAGTAATATCTGACTCCTCAGCACTTCTGAGGGGTTCTACCCCGAGAAAAACAAGTAGAAGGGAACGTTAATGGCGGATGACATGGTTAACCCGGCAGGCCTCAAGCGTGGCCTTAAGAACCGGCATATTCAGTTGATCGCCTTGGGCGGGGCGATAGGCACGGGGCTGTTCCTCGGTTCGGCCGGGGTACTCAAGTCGGCAGGGCCGTCGATGATCCTGGGCTACGCGATCGCCGGTTTCATCGCGTTCCTGATCATGCGCCAGCTCGGCGAGATGATCGTCGAAGAACCGGTGGCCGGCTCGTTCAGCCACTTCGCGCACAAATACTGGGGCGGTTACGCGGGCTTCCTGGCCGGCTGGAACTACTGGGTGCTCTACGTGCTGGTGGGCATGGCCGAGCTGACTGCGGTGGGCAAGTACATCCAGTTCTGGTGGCCGCAGATCCCGACCTGGGTCAGCGCCCTGGTGTTCTTTGTCGCGGTGAACCTGATCAACACCCTGAACGTGAAGTTCTTCGGTGAAGCGGAGTTCTGGTTCGCGATCATCAAGGTGGTGGCGATTGTCGGCATGATCGTGCTCGGCTGTTACCTGCTGTTCAGCGGCACCGGCGGCCCGCAAGCGTCGGTCAGCAACCTGTGGAGCCACGGCGGATTCTTCCCGAATGGCGGCATGGGGCTGTTGATGTCCATGGCCTTCATCATGTTCTCGTTCGGCGGCCTGGAGCTGGTGGGTATCACCGCTGCCGAGGCCAGTGAGCCCCGCAAGGTGATCCCCAAGGCGATCAACCAGGTGGTGTACCGGATCCTGATTTTCTACGTCGGCGCATTGACCGTACTGCTGTCGCTGTACCCATGGGATCAACTGCTGCAAACCCTCGGCGCGTCAGGCGATGCCTACAGCGGCAGCCCGTTTGTGCAGATCTTCTCGCTGATCGGCAACGACACCGCCGCCCACATCCTCAACTTCGTGGTGCTGACCGCGGCGCTGTCGGTGTACAACAGCGGCGTGTACTGCAACAGCCGCATGCTGTTCGGCCTGGCCGAGCAAGGCGATGCGCCGAAAGCGCTGATGAAGCTCAACAAGCAAGGCGTACCGCTGCGAGCCCTGGCGATCTCGGCGCTGGTGACGATGCTGTGCGTGGTGGTCAACTACGTGGCACCGCAAAGTGCCCTGGAGCTGCTGTTCGCGCTGGTGGTTGCCTCGCTGATGATCAACTGGGCGCTGATCAGCATCACCCACATCAAGTTCCGCAAAGCTATGGGTGAGCAAGGGGTAACACCGTCGTTCAAGACCTTCTGGTTCCCGTTCAGCAACTACCTGTGCCTGGCGTTCATGCTGATGATCATCAGCGTGATGCTGGCGATCCCGGGGATTCGCGAGTCGGTGTATGCGATGCCGGTTTGGGTGGGGGTTATCTATGTGGCCTACCGGTTGCGAATGAGCAAGACGAAAGCGGTCGCCGCCTCCCGCGTTTGATTGCATTGCAAATGAAAAGCCCCGGTGATCCGGGGCTTTTTGTTTACAGCGTGGAGCGCACTCGCCACAGCTCGGGGAACAGCACGGTGTCGAGCATCTTGCGCAGGTAACCCACGCCCTCGGTGCCGCCGGTGCCGGGCTGGAAGCCGATAATCCGCTCCACTGTGGTCACATGCCGGAAGCGCCATTGGCGGAACGAATCCTCCAGGTCGATAAACTTCTCGGCCAACTGATACAAGTCCCAATACCGGCTCGGATCGCGATACACCTCGCGCCACGCCGCCTCCACCGACTCATCGTGAACGGTCGCCGCCGTCGGATCGCGCTCGGCACGCTTGGGGTCAATCGCCAGCCCCGCCTTGACCATCAGGTTGATCGCCTCGTCATACAGCGACGGCGTGGCAATCGCCACCTGCAACGCCTGCAACAACTCAGGCCGATGGGCATGGGGGCGCAACAGCGCCGGGCTCTTGTTGCCGAGGATAAATTCGATCTCGCGGTACTGGAACGACTGGAACCCGGACGATTGCCCCAGGAACGGGCGAATCGCCTTGTATTCCGACGGCGTCATGGTCGCCAGCACAGCCCAGGCGTGCACCAGTTGATCGAAGATCCGCGACACCCGCGCCAGCATCTTGAATGCCGGCGGCAACTCGCCCAGGCGCACGTGTTCGCGGGCGGCCTTGAGTTCGTGGAGCATCAGCTTCATCCACAGCTCGGAGGTCTGGTGCTGGATGATGAAGAGCATTTCGTTGTGGTCCGGCGACAGCGGGTGCTGGGCGCTGAGCACTTTGCCCAGGTCCAGGTAGTCGCCGTAGCTCATGGACTCGGAAAAATTCAGTTCGGCGTTATGCCATTCTTCCGGTGGCTGGTAGTCGGCAGAGAAAGGACATTGGCTCATCGCGTGGGCTCCTTGAGCGGGCGGAGAATGGCACGGACCGGGCTGGCGTCCAGGTTGGCGAAACGCAGCGGCAGGGCGATCAGTTCGTAGTCGCCCTCCGGTACGTCGTCGAGCACGATGCCTTCAAGGATCGCCATGCCATGCCGCGCCACGGCGTTGTGGGCATCCATGGTCTTGGACTGTTGCGGGTCCAGGGAGGGCGTGTCGATACCGATCAGGCGCACACCCAGGCCGGCCAGCAGTTCAATGGTCTGCGGGGCGATGGCGGTGAAGTTCGAATCCCATTCGGTCAGCGGTGCTTGTGGATAAGTACGCAGCAGCACGCGCTCCGGCAGGTTATCCACACGCCCTTGCAACTGATGGGGCTGGACCAGCGCACCGCTGTCCAGGCAATGCAGCACCCGGCACGGGCCCATGTACACCTCCAGCGACACCTCGCCAATCGGCGCTCCGTCGGCGCTGTAATGCAGCGGCGCATCCACATGGGCGCCGGTGTGCGGCGACAGGGTGATGCGTCCGACATTCACCGGGCACTCCGGGCCGAACTGCCACACACGCTCTTCCTGGAACGGCGTATCGCCCGGCCAGGTAGGGGTTGCCGTGCTCAAGGGCGGGCTGATATCCCACCACGTTTTTATTGAGGTCATTTGAAGGCTCTCGGCGGTTACTGGGGTGAATGATACGAGGGCCAGACGTGAATTTTCTTGCGAATTCGTGCGCCGTGAGTGACTTCTTTCGCACTTACTGCGAGGAAATGACTGATTCACGCTCAAAAGTGTCGGCTGACCCGGCGCCATCGGGGGCAAGCCCCCTCCCACATTGACTGCACATGGCTTGAGGAGTCGTGTTCACCTGCGCTTCTGGGCATCCCGATGTCGAGTTCAGACCACTGGCGCAACGTCCCAGGCCTTAGGGTGCATCTTTCCATTCCCTGCCTCGGAGTCATCATGTCCAAGCCCATCACCGTACTGCGCGACACCCACCCCCTGCCGGTCCTGGATGCCTGCAAATGGGAAAAGCTCGAAGGCGACCCGCACACCGTCAACCTCAACGCCTACACCAGCGAAGACGGCAGCAAGATCATGGGCACCTGGATCTGCACGCCGGGCAAGTGGTATGTCGAATATGTGAAATGGGAATACTGCCATTTCCAGGAAGGCTACTGCGTGATCACGCCTGAGGGGATGGAACCGATTCACTTGCGGGCTGGGGATATCTTTGTGGTGGAGCCAGGGATGAAGGGAACGTGGGAAGTGGTCGAGACGGTACGTAAGTATTTTGTGTTTGCTTGAGTTTTTTGTGGTGCAGTCGCCTTCTGTGGTGAGCGGGCTTGCCCCGCGCTGGGCTGCAAAGCAGCCCCAATAAAAAACGCCGCATTCTCTCAGAAAGAATGCGGCGTCTGGTTTCAGGGCCGCTTCGCGCCCCAGCGCGGGGCAAGCCCGCTCACCACAATGCTCGTCCCTGAATGCCCTTATTTGGGCTTGCGGTAGCTGTTGATAATCGCCGAGAAGTCTTGGCCCCCTTCCCCACGCTGACTCATCGATTGGTACAACTGCTGAGCCACAGCCCCCAGAATCACCGGCTGTTTCGCCTGGCGCGCCGCCTCGGTAGCCAGGCCCAAATCCTTGAGCATCAAATCGGCGCCGAACCCGCCGGTATAGCCACGGGACGACGGCGCGGTTTCGATCACGCCCGGCCATGGGTTGTAGGTGTCGGAACTCCAGCAGCGCCCGGTGGAGCTGTTGATGATCCCGGCCAGCACCTGGGTATCGATGCCCAGCGCGTCGCCCAAGGCCATGGCTTCGCTGACGCCGACCATGCTGATGCCGAGCAGCAGGTTGTTGCAGATCTTGGCGATTTGCCCGGTGCCCACATCGCCGCAGTGCACGATGTTGCGGCCCATCTGTGCCAGCACCGGTTGCAGGGTGGCGAACAGTTCCGGGGTGGCGCCGACCATGAAGGTCAGGGTCCCGGCCTGCGCCCCGCCGGTGCCGCCGGAGACCGGTGCGTCGGCCATCACCACGCCTTGCTTGGCGGCAGCAGCGGCGACGTCGCGCGCGGTCTGTGGGTCGATGGTGCTGCAATCCACCGCGGGCACGCCGTTGCCGATCCCCGCCAGCACACCGTCTTCATTCAACCAGACACTGCGCACATGGGCGGCGGCGGGCAGCATGGTGATCACCAGCTCGGCGCCGCGGGCAGCGTCACGCGGCGAGTCGCTGATGTTGCCGCCCAATTCGGCGAGTTCCTTGAGCACCGTCTGGTTCAGGTCGAACAGGTTCAGCCCATGGCCGGCCTTGATCAGGTTGCGGGCCATCGGTGCGCCCATGTTGCCCAAGCCGATAAATGCAATCTTCATGGTCGTCTCCCGAATCAGCGCAGGTTGATGGTGGTATTGACGCCATCGTTGACCGTGTCGTCGTCAAACCAACGGCTGGTGACGGTCTTGGTCTGGGTGTAGAACTGCACCACTTGCTTGCCGTACGGGCCGAGGTCGCCGAGCTTGGAGCCACGGGAACCGGTGAAGCTGAAGAACGGCACGGGCACCGGGATCGGGATGTTGATACCGACCTGGCCCACATCGATTTCGCTCTGGAATTTACGCGCCGCCGCCCCGCTCTGGGTGAACAGGCCGGTGCCGTTGCCGAACGGGTTGGCGTTGACCAGCGCAATGGCCTGATCGAGGGTGTCGACTTCCAGCACCACCAGCACCGGGCCGAAGATTTCCTGGGTGTAGATCTGCATATCGGTGGTCACGCCCGAGAACAGGGTCGGACCGACGAAGTTGCCTTGCTCGAAGCCCGGCACCTTGATGTCGCGGCCATCCAGCTCGAGCTTGGCGCCTTCTTTCACGCCGCTTTCGATCAATTCCAGGATACGGGCCTTGGCGCGCTTGGAGATCACCGGGCCGACATCCGTGCCGGCTTCGCTGCCGGCGTTGACCTTGAGCTTTTGCGCCAGCGCTTTCAGATCCGGCAGCCATTGCTTGGCCGCGCCCACCAGCACCACCACCGAGGTGGCCATGCAACGCTGGCCCGCCGCGCCGAAACCGGCACCGACGAGGGCATTGAGGGTGTGCTCGCGGTTGGCATCCGGCAGCACCACGGCGTGGTTCTTGGCGCCCATCATCGATTGCACGCGCTTGCCGTGCTTGCCGGCCAGGTCGTAGACATGAGTGCCGACGGCAGTCGAACCGACAAAGGACACAGCCTTGATGTCTTTATGGGTGCACAGCGCATCCACCACGTCCTTGCCGCCGTGCACCACGTTGAGCACACCCGCCGGTACGCCGGCTTCCAGCGCCAGCTCCACCAACAGCAGGGTCGAAAGTGGGTCTTGTTCGGACGGCTTGAGGACGAAGGTGTTGCCGCAGGCGATGGCCATCGGGAACATCCACAGCGGAATCATCGCCGGGAAGTTGAACGGGGTAATGCCGGCACACACGCCAATGGGTTGGCGCAGGGTGTAGGTATCGACGCCACCGGCGACGTTCTCGGCGAACTCGCCCATTTGCAGGGTGCCGATGGAGCAGGCGTGCTCCACCACTTCCAGGCCACGAAAAATATCGCCCTCGGCATCGGCAATGGTCTTGCCCTGCTCGGCGCTGAGGACCACCGCGATGCGCTTGGAGTGTTCGCGGATCAGGGCTTGCAGCTTGAGCATGATGCGCATGCGCGCGCCGATCGGCGTCAGCTTCCAGGTCTGGAAGGCTTGATGGGCGGCGTCGATGGCGGCATTGACTTCATCGGCCGTGGCGAACGGGACTTTGGCCAGCACTTGCTGGGTGGCCGGGTTGACGATGTCTTGCCAATGGGTGGTCTTGGACTCGACCCACTCACCATTGATGAGCAACTTGACCTGTTGCACGGAAATATCGGCAGATGCGTTCATGTGGTCTCCAACTCTTATATTTATGCAGAGACAAGGCGCTTGAATCGCCTTGAAGAATGAGGCGTTCGGACTGTTTTTGGAGTATAGATGTGCAAATCTCTAATAAGAACGCACATAAAAGCCGGTCCAATATGCAAAAAAACATCACATCACTGGGTTCCCTGAATTGGGATGACCTGAAGTTTTTCCTCGAAGTGGCCCGCACCCGCAAGGCCAGCGTCGCCGCCAAGCGCCTGGCGGTGGACTACACCACCGTGTCGCGGCGCATCAGCTCATTGGAAGTGTCCCTCGGTACGCTGCTGTTCGAAAAATCCCGGACCAACGGCTTCGTCCTCACCCCCGAAGGCCAGCGTTTGCTGGGCTACGCCGAGTCCATCGAAAGCACCCTGCACATGGCCTGCGAGCAAGTGTCCGGCTCCGGCGTGGCGCTGTCCGGCCATGTGCGCATGGGCTGCACCGAAGGCTTCGGCAGCTTCTTCGTCACCCCGCAGTTGAGCCACTTCGTCGACACCTACCCCGCCATCTCGGTCGACATCCTGCCCCTGCCCCACTTCATCAGCCTGTCCAAGCGCGAAGCCGACATCGTCATCGCCCTGGAACGCCCGGAACACGGGCCCTACGTGTGCTGCAAACTGTGCGACTACAAACTGCAGCTGTACGCGACCCAGGAATACCTCGACCAACACCCGCCTATCCACAAACCGGCAGATTTGGCCGAGCATCCGTTTATCAGCTATGTGGATGATCTGGCCTTCAGCTCGGAGCTGCTGTACCTGGCCAACGTCGTGCCCGGCGCCAGCGCCAGCCTGCGCAGTACCAGCGTGATTGCGCAGTACGTGGCGGCGCAGCAAGGGCGGTCGATGGCGATCTTGCCGTGCTTTCTCGCGGCGCAGGATCCACGGCTGCTGCCGGTGCTAGGGGAGCAGATTGCGATTACCCGGCAGTTCTGGATGTATTGCCGGGAGGACCTGAGGAAGTTGAAGCGGATTACTCTGCTGTGGGATTACATCAGGGAAGTGACGGAGCAGAACCAGGGGTTGTTGATGGGGGAGACAAGGGAGATGCGGTTTGCGGATTAAGGGCCAGCAACGATAACTCCCCTTAAATTGCAGGAATGTGGGAGGTGGCAAGCCCTCTCCCACATTTTGATTGGATTTCAGATTGAAATCGGACTGCCGGCTCAGTCCGCGATCACCACAATCGACACCCGCCGATTCTCGGTACGCCCTTCCGCTGTGTCGTTGGTGTCCACCGGTTTACTGCTGCCCAGCCCACGCAGCTGGATGTTTTCCTCTTTCATGCCCACGCCCTGCAGCACCGTCGCCACGCTTTTCGCGCGGCGCAGGGACAGTTGCTGGTTGTAGGTTTCCTTGCCCGAGCCGTCGGTGTGGCCATCGACGCGTACGCGCTCGATGCCTACACCCAGCAGGGCCTTGCCGATGCGCTGGACGATGTCGGTGCTGGGTTGGTTAAGGGTTTCGACGTCACTGCCAAACAGCACTTTGCCGGACAGACCGAACGCCCAGCCGTCATCGGTAAGCTCGAAGCCCTGTTGCTTGAGGACGGCGACTTGCGCCGGGGTCAGGCCTTTGGGAGGCGCCGTCTGGCAGCCGCCAAGGGCGAGCAGTGTCACCAGCAGGGTGATAAACATAAGACGCGCGGTCGAGAACAAGGGATCAACTCCTGTGTTGAACGTTGACGACGGGGCTCTCCGACTCCGCCGTTTGCTGGCCACCCGAGGACAAACGCTTGGCCTGGTACATCGCCGCATCGGCGGCATTGAGCAAGGTGCCGGGTGTGACGCCATGTTCGGGGTAGATGGCGATACCAATACTGAGGGAGGTCAACACCTGGGTGTCGCCAGGCACGGCAATCGGCATGTCCATGCTGGCGATGATTTTTTCGGCAATGCGCTGGGCGTCTTCCACCTTGTGCAGCGGCGCCAGCAGGATGGCGAACTCGTCACCGCCCAGGCGCGCTACCAAGTCATCTTCACGCAATTGCGCACGCACCCGTTCGGCGACGGCCACCAGCACGGCATCACCGGCGGCATGGCCGAAGCTGTCATTGATCTCTTTGAACCGGTCGCTGTCGAGGTACAGCACGGCCACCTGCTCCTTGGCTTTGGCGGCGCTGCGCAGCGCACGAATCAGGCGGCCTTCGAAGTACGCGCGGTTGGGCAGACCGGTAAGGCTGTCGTGGTTGGCCTTGTGGGCGAGAGTTTCGTTTTCGCTTTGCAGATGGTTTTGCCAGGCTTCCATCTCGCCAAGCAAGGCATTGAAGTCGCTGCCCAGGCTGTCGAGTTCGGCGATGCGGGCCGGCGGCACGCGGCGGTCGAAGTCACGCTCGCTGCGGGCGGCGTGGGCCACGGCGGCGAGGCTTTGCAGCGGCTGCGTAATGCCACGCAACAGACGCCGCGCCAAGTGCAGGGCGACCCAGGCACTGAGGACGGTGCAGATCAGGATCCCCGCCAGGCCGCTGAGCAGGAAGCGCAGCAGGCTACCGCCGTGGCCGGTCAGGTGAATGCTGCCGATGGTGCGCCCCTGGTGGAGGATCGGTTGGCTGATGGGCTGCTCGAGCAGGGTATGCGCCAGCGCCAGTTCAACCCGGGAGAGCATGCCGGTTTCCGGACGTTCCCAGTGCGCCAACAGCCGGCCACTGCTATCGAACACGTCAGCCTGGGCGACTTCTTCGGTGGAGGCAATCAGGCTGAGGGCTTCGGTGGCCGCGCCGCGGTCGTTGAACACCACGGCCGCTTCCACGGTGTAGTTGATGGACCGGGCGATCAGGTGCAGGTTGTGTTCGGCGTAGACCCGCAGCGCCAACACGCCGAGCAGGGTGAGGGAAACACTGGCCAGCGTCACCGCCACCAGCGCCAGGATCATGTGCCCTCGGCCGATGACGGAACGCAGGGTAGGTCGTACGTTCGCCACTTTCATGTGGCGGGCGCCCGGCGCCGGGACAGTTGCAACACGCTGGGATGAATGCGCACGCCGCTGCGCGCCACCGAGTCGAGGTTGACCTCAAACGACACTTGCTCATCGCCCACCCGCAGGCAGAACAGACTGCCCACGGTGCACTGGTCGCCGCCTTCGCTGATGCTGAGCACGGGGTGGCCGATCAACGAGGCAAACAGGCGGTTGCGTTCGTCATTGCTGAGTTTGCCGATGTACACGGCGTCGCAGGCGTTGACCACATCGGGGTGGTCGACCAGCAGGCGCCGCACCACGACCGGACGACCGGTAGCCTGGGTGGTGCCTTTGATCAGGTCGTCGGTGTATTGGGTCGGGCCGACGATGCACAGGCGCAGTTGCTCCGGCTCTACCGGCCAGCGGGCATAGCTGAGGATACCGAGTACCACTTGCGTGACCGCCTGGGCGCGCTGGTCCGCCGGGCCTGGGCCCTCGGCAAATACGCGGGGCGCCAGCAGGCATAGAACCGCCACCAGCAGCAGGCGCCTCCAGCTCAAACTACGCTCTGTGGGCGAGACGGCCACGTTCATGCAGCGATACTCTCAGGTGTTTTCGGGGTGATGCCGCAACGATAGCACAGCATCAGATAGTTCTGACTCCTGACCCAACGCCAGCATCAACCCACTCAAGCGTTTGACCTTGCGTCGCACGGCCTCTTCAAACACCCCGCCCCGGGGTTCGATCAGGCTGAACCAGCGCTTGGCGCGGGTGATGCCGGTGTAGATCAACTCTTTGGTGAGCACCGGGTTCAGCGCGTCCGGCAGGATCAGCGCGGTGTGGGTGAACTCCGAGCCCTGGGATTTGTGCACGGTCATGGCGTACACGGTTTCCACATCATTGAGACGGCTGGGCAGGACAAAGCGCACGCCACCCTGGCCATCGTTACGTGGGAAAGCCACCCGCAGCACCTGGGGGCCGCCGTCGCTTTCAGGCAGTTTGAGGGCAATGCCGATATCGCCGTTCATCAAGCCCAGGCCGTAATCGTTGCGGGTCATCAGCACCGGGCGGCCTTCGTACCATTGCTCGTCCCCCTCGATCAGCCGCACTTTGCGCAAGGCGGCCGTGATGCGTAGGTTCAGTCCCTCCACCCCCCAAGGGCCCTTGCGCACGGCGCAGAGCAGTTGGAACGCATCGAAGGCTTGCAGCAGTTGCTGGGCCCAGTGGGTCCAGGCGAGGTCATCGCGCGGGGTGTCGACGGCGGGGCGTGCGCTGTGCAGCAGGTTGAGGTAATAGCGATAACCCTGGGCGCCGTCGCCCTGCCCGTCCAGCACCAGGCGCTCCAGGGCGTGGTCGTGCTCGCCTTTGAGGCTTACGCAGAACAAGTCGCTGTGGCTGCGCGCGGCCAGCAGCTTGCGGGCCTCTTCGGCGTTTTGCTGGTTGATCCAGCGCGCCAGTTGGCCGATGCCGCTGCCTTCGCCGAAACGCCGTGAGTAGCGCAACATCACCACTTGCTGGGCCAAGGGATGGCTGCCATCGAGGTCTTCGTGCAGGCCACTGGCGCTGAGGTCTTCGCCGCTGACGGTTTGCAGCCATTGGCGGGTGTGGGGGCTGTACCAACCAGCTTCGGCGTCGCGGCACAAATCACCGAGTACGGCGCCGGCCTCTACCGAGGCAAGCTGGTCCTTGTCGCCCAACAACACCAGGCGAGCATGGGGCGGTAACGCATCCAGCAGGTTAGCCATCATTTCCAGGTCGATCATCGAGGCTTCGTCCACCACCAGCACATCCAGGGGCAGCGGGTTGCCAAGGTGATGGCGGAAGTGCCGAGTGCCCGGGCGACTGCCCAGCAAGCGGTGGACCGTGGTGACCTGGGTCGGGATCTTTTCCTTCACGCTTTGCGCCACTGTCAGCGACAGCACTTGCTGGCTGATGGATTCGGTCAAACGCGCGGCGGCCTTACCGGTCGGCGCGGCCAAGCGGATACGCAGCGGGCTGCCGGACTCAACGGCCGGCGCCTGCAACAGCGCGAGCAGGCGCACCACGGTGGTGGTCTTGCCGGTGCCGGGGCCGCCGGTGACGATGCTGAATGCACCGCGGGTGGCCAGGGCGCAGGCGAGTTTTTGCCAGTCGATCACGCCATCGGGCGCCGGCTGGTCAAACAAGCCATTCAAGCGCTGGGGCAAATCGGCGGCGACGTTTTCCTGGGTGGCGAGACGCAGGCGCAAGGCGCTGTCGATACGTCGTTCGTAAGTCCAGTAGCGGCGCAGGTACAGGCGTTTGCCCGACAGTACCAGGGGACGACTGTGTGCCGATTCGCTGCCGTCCACCGCCAGGGCGACCAACGGGCTGGCGGCCAGTGCATGGCACCAGTGGGCGCCGTCGAGGCCGTCGAGCAATTGCGACGGCAGCAGCATGGCGCCGCTTTGCAGGTCGCCTTCGGGCGGCAGGGACAGGGCAAAATCCGGCGCGTTGAGGGTTTCGAACAGGTCCAGGCACACATGGCCGTGGCCGAGTTGATGGCTGGTCAGCGCCGCCGCCAGGAGGACCAAGGGGTCGGCGTGTGGATCGAGCTCGTGCAGGAAGCCCACGAACGCCTTGTCCAACGCCCGCAGCCACCCCCTGTCAACCCAACGCTCCAGCAGGTGCACCAGGTCGGCGGCGCGGCTCAAGGGCGCTAACGCCTCAAGCGGTAACGGCGACAGGCTCATAACAACACTCCTTGTTCCCAGGCAGGCTCAGCCTTGGGCGGGATGGGCTTGCCCTGGAACAGCAGGTCCAGGCTTTCGATCAGTTCCCGTGGCGGCCGGGTGAAAAACGCCCCTCGGCTGACGGCCTGAGTGCCGCGCAGGAACAGGTACAGCGCGCCACCCACATGACGGTCGTAGTCGTAGTCCGGCAGGCGCGCCTTGAGTTGACGATGCAGCGCGAGCAGGTAAAGCACGTATTGCAGGTCGTAGCGGTGCTCGAGGATCGACTGTTCCATGGTGTCCTGGGTGTAGGCCGAATCGTCAGGGCCGAGCCAGTTGGATTTGTAGTCGGCCACGTAGTAACGGCCGTCATGTTCGAAGGTGAGGTCGATAAAACCCTTGAACATGCCGTTGAGCAGCACCGGTTCGGCGGCGACGCGGGACACACCGTTGTGGGTGTACTGGCACACCAGCTTGTCGAGGGCGAGCACGTCGACTTTATGGCTGGCGAACCAGAACTCCATTTCGATCTGGTAGTGCTGCAGGTCGCTCAGGGCGACCTGGTCGTTATCCACCGGCAGCGGCGTGTGCAGCAGATGGCCCAGCCAATCGCTGAGGGTGACGATCCAGCCTTCCCAGTTGCGGCGATTGCAGCGCGCGCCTACGGCGTGTTCGATGGCTTGCGAGGTCACGTTGAAGCCTTCTTCCCCGGCCCACTCCAGCAGGCCGTGAAGGAAGGTGCCGGGGTTCGGACCGCGTGGGAAACGGTGAATGTCTGCGCCGGACGCCGCCACTTCACGCGGTGCATCGGGATCGAGACGTTCGTCATCGAAAAGCTTTTGCGCCTGTGGGCTTTCGGGCGCTTCAAGGTGGGCGACGCTCATGCTGTCGCCAATGCGCAAGGCACTGTAGGACGCGATCCACCAGTTCTCGGCGGCCTTGCGCTTGGGTAACAAGGGCGCGAGCAAGTGGGCGGTGTTGCGCGGCGGGTGGAACAGGATGTCCTGGGCGTCGGGCACAGGGGCGTAGTGGATGGCCGGGCAGCCGTCCTGCAGATCCAGCAGCCAACGCGCGAGGCCGGCAGACTCACTCAACGACGCACCGGCGCCGAGCAAGTAACCCAGCGCCGACAGGTGCAGTACCGAGCTGCTGCTGTTGCCACGTTTGAGGTCGGCAACGCCGAGCCAGCAGGCATGTTTGGCGCGGGTCAGGGCCACGTAGAACAAACGCAGGTCTTCGGCCAGGCGCTCATCGTCGGCCTGGGCGATCAACTCGGCGGTCGGGCGCAGGCTGACGTGGGATTTGCCGTGTTCATCGTGGTAATGCAGCGGCAGGCGACTGCCGTCGACCGGCTTGGCCGAGCAGATGAAAGGCAGGAAGACCAGGTCGTACTCCAGGCCCTTGGATTTGTGAATGGTCACCACCTTGACCAGTTGCTCGTCACTTTCCAGGCGCAGGATTTGCTCTTCGCCGGCCTGGCCGGACAACGCCAGGTGCTCGGCCAGGTGGCGGATCAACGCCTGTTCGCCGTCCAGTTCCGACGCGGCTTGTTGCAACAACTCGCTGAGGTGCAACAGGTTGGTCAGCACACGTTCGCCGTCGCTGCGGGCGATCAGGGTTTGCGGCAGTTTGAAGTCGTGCAGCAGGCGACGCAGCATCGGCAACACGCCTTGGGTGCGCCAGATCGTGCGGTAGCCTCGGAACTGCATCACGCGGCTTTCCCACGCCAGTTCGTCCTGGTTCAGACGCTCCAGTTCCGGCAGTGACAGGTTCAAGGTGACGCAAGCCAGGGCGGCCCGCAGCGGCCGCTCGACGTCCGGCTCGGCACAGGCCTTGAGCCAGGCGAGCAGGTCGTGGGCTTCCTGGGCGGCGAAGACAGAGTCCTTGTCGGACAGGTACACGCTGCGCACGCCACGGGCGGCCAACTCGGCGCGCACGGCCTGGGCTTCCTTGCCGTCGCGCACGAGGATGGCGATGTCCGACGGCAGTACGCCTTGGAAGCTGTCGTCCGGCTGCAGGAAACCGGCCGTACCTTGCTGCCCGCCGTTGAGCAATTCGACAATCCGGGTGGCGCAGGCACCGGCCAGTTGTTGGCGGTACACCGCGTTGGAAACCGGCTGGTCGGTGGGCAGGTGCCACAGGTTCATTGCCGGCAACGTTTGGCCGTCTACCTGCAGCTTTTCCTTGCGGCCTTGGGATAGCACCGGGTGGAACGGCACCGGGTTGTCGCCATTCGACTCCCGGAACAGGAACGCGCCGCGGCCGGTTTCCGCCCGCTGGAACACGTGGTTCACTGCCTCGACCATCGCATGGCTGGAACGGAAGTTGGTGCCCAGGGTGTGATGACGGCCGAGCGTGGATTTGCGCGCACGCAGATAGGTGTAGATATCGGCGCCGCGGAAGGCGTAGATGGCTTGCTTGGGGTCGCCAATCAGGAACAGGCCGCTGTCGAGGTGGTTCTCTTCGATACGGTAGATGCTGTCGAAGATGCTGTACTGCACTGGGTCGGTGTCCTGGAACTCGTCGATCAGGGCCACCGGGAACTGCTCGCGGATCACACTGGCCAGACGCTCGCCGCCATCGGCTCGCAGGGCAGCGTTGAGGCGGATCAGCATGTCGTCAAAGCCCATTTCGGCACGACGGCGTTTTTCCTCTTCAAAGCGGTTGCCCACCCAAACGGCAGCGTGTTGCAACACCGCCGCGTCGGGGGTTGGCAGCGCGTCGAGGGCGGCCTTGAGGCCGGCCATGGCGTCGATGCCGGGGTGTTGCGGCGGGTCGCCCTTCCAGGCTTCGGCCATGCCGTCGGGGGTGAGGCGAGTGAAGCCGGTGCCGATGTCCAGTTGCTCGAGGGTTTCGTCAGCGGCCCAGGCGCTGATCTTTTCGAACCAGGGCTCGAAGTAACGCGCTTGCATCTTGCGGCCGTCGACGGCTTTGGCGGCTACGGCTTGCAGACAGATATCGCGTAGCTCGGCGGCCCATTGTTGCCAGGGAGCCTTGATGTTTATCAACGCTTCACGGCGTTCTTGCAGGCAAGCGTTGATCAACTCGGCGGGTTCGCGGGTTTCATCCGTCGGCCGTTCGCTGCCGAACAGTGCGCGCACGCGTGGCATCAACGCGGCCGGGCCGCCCCAGTTGTTGCGTACCCAGTTGAGTACGTCGTCGTGCATCGGGTAGCAGAACAGTCGCCAATAATCGCGCAGCACTTCGCCGAGCAGGTCACTGTGGTCGGTTTCCAGGGTCTGGGTGAACAGGCTGCCGCTGTCGAACGCGTGTTCGCGCAGCATGCGCTGGCACCAACTGTGAATCGTGGAAACCGCCGCTTCATCCATCCACTGGGCGGCGATGTCCAGGCGGTTGGCACAGGCGGGCCATTGCTCGGGGAGGTATTGCGCACGCAGGTCGGCGATCAGCGCGTCGGGCTGTTCAATCTCTTCGCGGAAGAAACGTGCAGCTTCGGCCAAACGAATGCGGATGCGTTCGCGCAGCTCTTTGGTGGCGGCATCGGTAAAGGTCACCACGAGGATTTGCGGCGGCAGCAGTTCACGGCCAAAACCGGACTCACCGTCACCGTGGCCAAGGACCAGACGCAGGTACAAGGCGGAGATGGTGAAGGTTTTGCCGGTGCCGGCGCTGGCTTCAATCAGCTGGCTGCCATTCAACGGGAAGGCCAGGGCCAAGGGTTTGCTGCTCATGGGCCGGCCTCCTCGCCTGTGAGTGATCGCCATGGGGCGTTGATGAGCGGTCGATACAAGGTTTCGCACCAGCCTTCGAACTCTTCGCTGGCGACCAGGGCGGCGTAATCGGGGAACTGTCGGGTGAGCGCCGGGGTTTCGCGACGCTCGCCGTCGGTGGTCAGGCCGTCACCTTCATAGGCTTTGCTCGCGGAGGCGTGGGCTTTGACCGGATCGGTTTGGCTGAGCCAGGCGAAGGCAGTCTTGACGGCTACCGGGAGCGGCTCTCTCATGCCGCTGTGCCAGGCCAACAGCAGGTTGCCGAGGATTTCCCGGGCGATGGGCTTATCCAGCGGGGCCAGTAGCAACGTATCGTCGCTGGCCACCAACCCCGTGCTCAACGACAGACCGCAGGCACAGGCCACCACATGATTGACCCAAGGACGAATCAGACGATGCCATTTGCGTGTTTTGATCGAGCCGATGCTATTGGGGATGGTGGTGACACTCAGCAATCCGCCATCACTGCGTCGATGCAGGCCGCTGATCCAGCCTTCCAGCGCTATACCTTGATGCTCGAAACTGATCGGTTCTGCAGCGGTGTGTGGCGTTGGCCAGAGCGCCAGCAACTGCTGGTAGCGTTGCAACAAGTCGGGCAGGGGCTCAATGAGTTCGTTGCGCAGGCACTCGCCGAAACCAACCATCGGCAACAGGCCACTGCCTTGCAGCCGCAGAGCCTGGGCGTTGAGGGCCTGGTCGAGGTGCTCGGGCTGGGACAGCGCAGCGTTCAACAGGCTGTCGCTCAGGCTGTAGCGTTGCAGCGCGTCAAGCACGAAGGGTTCTTCATCGGCCAAGGGTACTTCGGCGGCTTCGAAGAACACTTTCAGACGCTGGCTGAAGAAGTGTTTGACCGGATTGCGTAGGAAATCCTGTAACTGGCCGAGGCTCAGGGGCTCCTCCTGTTGGTGCTGCGCCAGTTGGTCTTCCTGTGTAACGGCATCCGGGGCGGCGTGGAGTAACTGCCATTCGCGGGCGTAGCTGAACAGCGGATCACCTTCGTGGAAGTAACGGGCGCTGAAGGGTTGGAGCGGGTGTTCCTGGGTCATCGCGTCCAGTAGCGGTGTTTCTTGTGCGTTGTGCCAGCCACTGGCGATATGGTCACGCAGTTGGCCGATGAGTACAGAGGCGGGGCGCTCGCTGTTATCGCGGATGCTACGGCCGACCCAGCTGATATAGAGCTGGTCGCGGGCGGACAGCAGGGCTTCGAGCAGCAGGTAACGGTCGTCTTCGCGGCGCGAACGGTCGCCGGGCCGGTAGTCGCTGCCCATCAGGTCGAAATCCAGCGGTGGTTGGGCGCGTGGGTAGTCGCCATCGTTCATGCCGAGCAGGCAGACGAGTTTGAAGGGGATGGCGCGCATGGGCATCAGGGTGCAAAAATTGACAGCTCCGGCGAGGAAGCGCTGGGACAGACGGCCTTGATCCAGGCCGGCCAGCCAGGCTTCGCGGACTACGGTAAGCGGTAACTCATCCTGCAGGCCAACGGACTCGCAGGTTTCCAACCAGGTTTCCCTGAGTTGCTCAAGCTGACCCAACAGGTAGTCGTCGTGCTCGCTGCTGGGTAGGAAGAAGAGTTGCATCAGGCGTTGCAGACGCTCGCCCCATTCGTGGGGTGCTGCGGGTTGTGACAGCGCTTGATGGGCATCGCTGAGCGCATCAAGCAAAGCGACCAGTGGGCCGATCAAGGCCGCATCAAGCCCGCCGATTTCGTCGTAGGGCTCAATGCCTTCGCAGGCTGCACCGGTGCCGACGGCGTAGCCTAGAAGCATACGGCGAAGGCCAAATCGCCAACTGTTTTGTTCCAGCTTACTCGGCAGACCGAGACCCGCGCGTTGCTCGGCGTTGAGCCCCCAACGGATGCCAGCGCCTTCGATCCAGCGGTGCAGTGTGGGCAGATCGCGCTCCTTGATGGCGAAGCGTTCGCGCAAGGCCGGGACATCCAACAGGTCGAGAATCTCGCTGACGGGGAAGCGGCTGTCGGGGAGTTTGAGCAGGTGTTCAACGGCGATCAGCAGGGGATCGCGGCCGCGCTGACCTTGATCGGTCAGGGTGAAGGGGATGAAGCGGGGATCGATTCTGTCCAGTTGACCGAATACCGCGCGGATATGCGGCGCATAGCTGTCGACGTCGGGGACCATGACGATGATGTCCCTTGGGCGAAGCGTGGGGTCGGCGCTGAAGCGTTGGAGCAATTGGTCGTGGAGAATCTCCACTTCGCGTTGGGCGCTGTGGGCAATGTGGAAGCGGATGGATGTATCACGCTCCAGATCGACAGCCGGCCATTGTTCCCGAGTCTCATTGAGCGGGCGCAGTTCGAGGATATCGTCCTGAAGCTGGTTGAGCAGTGTGGTGGGCTCGCTGTCGCTGAACAGGTCGATTCGACCATCGCGAAAAGCGGCGCGGTAGCTGTTGGGATCGTCGTAACTGTCCAGCAGGCTGATGTAATCACGACCTTGTTTGCCCCAGGCGGCCAACAGCGGATGAGCATGTTGGTGCAGGGTTTGTGGGTCGATGGTAACGGGCATGCCGGCTTTGCGCGCCTGGCGCTTGTATTCGTTACGCAGCAGGTCTTTGTCGGCCACGATGTCGGACCAATGGTGGCGACACGGGTTGTGCACGCACAGCAGGACTTGGCTGAAACGGGCCAGGCCGGCCAGCGCCTCCAGCGCTTGGGCGGGCAAGGAAGAAATCCCGAAGACAATCACCCGGGAAGGCAGCCCCTTCGGCGCTTGCTCAAGCGCATTGATACGTTCGATAAAGCGCTGGTGCACGCCGGCGCGGCTTTCGGCCATGCCCTCTTCACCGACGTCCAACAGCAGCGCGCGCCATAACTCGGCTTGCCAGCAGTTGGCCGGGCTGAGTGGCTTTGATTCGCCTCGACCGTTACGCAATTGATGACGGCCAGCGGCCCAGTCTTCCAGCCAGTCAGCGCGGTAGACCTGGTATTGGTCGAACAGGTCAGCCAGTCGTTCCGCCAGTTGGTAGCGTTTGCGCAGGTCGGAGTCGTGGGTCAAGAAGCGTTGCAACGGCTCGAAGTGCTGTTGATCGATGAGTTCCGGGAGCAGGCGCATCAGGCGCCAAGTGAGCGGGGCTTTATCGAGCAGGGATTTTGGAGGGATTTCGTCACGTCCCAGGACCATGCGATAGAGCTGCCACATGAAGCTGCCGGGGAGCTGTACATCGATGGCGGCGGCAATTCCGCAGCCTCCCATATCGTCGTCTTCCGGGTCTTCAGCCAAGGCCAGTTTGAGCCACTGGGCAATGCCGTTGCTTTGTACCAGGGCGATTTCGTTTTCCAGGGGCGCCAGGGGATAACGGCGCATCCAACTCACCACCAGGCTGCGCAGTTCGTCCAAGCGGTTGCCGTGAACCACCATGAATCCAGCGCTGAGGGACGTCGCATCCGGCATAACGGCTTCCTTGGGAAAAGCAAAATCGAGGGCATGGACTTTAGCATTGAAGCCCCTCCCGAGGCGCCTCTTCGCACTTTTCGACCGCCCAAAACAAAACCCCATCTGCTTTCGCAAATGGGGTTTCGGAATTTAATCTTGACGATGACCTACTCTCACATGGGGAAACCCCACACTACCATCGGCGATGCATCGTTTCACTGCTGAGTTCGGGATGGGATCAGGTGGTTCCAATGCTCTATGGTCGTCAAGAAATTCGGGTACTGAGTCGTGGCCGGCTGGCCTCGCTTCAGCAAATTGGGTATGTGACAGCTGTCGGTGTTTTGTAAGATCTCGAACTTTCGGTTCATTGCGTCTTCACACACCGCAATCTGGCCTTTCGACGCAAATTGCTTGGGTGTTATATGGTCAAGCCTCACGGGCAATTAGTATTGGTTAGCTCAACGCCTCACAGCGCTTACACACCCAACCTATCAACGTCGTAGTCTTCGACGGCCCTTCAGGGGACTCAAGGTCCCAGTGAGATCTCATCTTGAGGCTAGTTTCCCGCTTAGATGCTTTCAGCGGTTATCTATTCCGAACATAGCTACCCGGCAATGCCACTGGCGTGACAACCGGAACACCAGAGGTTCGTCCACTCCGGTCCTCTCGTACTAGGAGCAGCCCCTCTCAAATCTCAAACGTCCACGGCAGATAGGGACCGAACTGTCTCACGACGTTCTAAACCCAGCTCGCGTACCACTTTAAATGGCGAACAGCCATACCCTTGGGACCGGCTTCAGCCCCAGGATGTGATGAGCCGACATCGAGGTGCCAAACACCGCCGTCGATATGAACTCTTGGGCGGTATCAGCCTGTTATCCCCGGAGTACCTTTTATCCGTTGAGCGATGGCCCTTCCATACAGAACCACCGGATCACTAAGACCTACTTTCGTACCTGCTCGACGTGTCTGTCTCGCAGTCAAGCGCGCTTTTGCCTTTATACTCTACGACCGATTTCCGACCGGTCTGAGCGCACCTTCGTACTCCTCCGTTACTCTTTAGGAGGAGACCGCCCCAGTCAAACTACCCACCATACACTGTCCTCGATCCGGATAACGGACCTGAGTTAGAACCTCAAAGTTGCCAGGGTGGTATTTCAAGGTTGGCTCCACGCAGACTGGCGTCCACGCTTCAAAGCCTCCCACCTATCCTACACAAGCAAATTCAAAGTCCAGTGCAAAGCTATAGTAAAGGTTCACGGGGTCTTTCCGTCTAGCCGCGGATACACTGCATCTTCACAGCGATTTCAATTTCACTGAGTCTCGGGTGGAGACAGCGCCGCCATCGTTACGCCATTCGTGCAGGTCG
>NZ_VYKD01000003.1:0-613706 GCF_032424295.1 Pseudomonas sp. JV449
CGTCGCCGGTGCGGACCTGCTGCTGGCCGGCAGCGCCGTCACTGCCGAAAAAGGCGCTACGCAACTGGTGGCCGGCCAGGACGTGAACATCCTCGCCGTCAGCAACGCCGACAGCGCCCGCCACGAACGCAAGGAAAGCAAAAGCAGCTGGGGCGGCCTGAAGTCGAGCAAAGTCCAGGACAAAGTCGACGAAAAACGCACCACCGCCCTGGGCAGCATGGTCTCCGGCGAAACCGTCACGGTCGCCGCCAAACGCGATGCCACGGTCACCGGCTCGTCCCTGGTCAGCACCGGCGACCTCGCCGTCCAGGCCGGCCGCGACCTGACCATCGACGCGGCGCAAAACACCTTCGCCCGCACCGACATGCACAAGGAAAAAAATCGCGACCTCACCGGCGTGCTGACCGGCAACAAGCTCGGTCTGGACGACATGACCGGCAACCAGAAGCTGTACATCAACAGCTCGAAGCACAACGGCACGGCCAATGAAATGACCTTGACCGGCAGCACTATTGGTTCGAGCGCGGGCAATGTGTCGTTGACGGCGGGGCGTGAGTTGAAGGTGGTGGCCAGTGATCTGGTGAGCACCAAGAACATGGAGTTGAGTGGGGCTGATGTCACCGTTACTTCGGGGATGGAGACGGCCAGTCAGACCAGTAAGGACAGTTCCAAGAGCTTGGCGGTTGGGCGGGTGATCGCGGGCTCGGTAGTGGACACCGCCACCAGCATGCGCGACGCCGTCAAAGCGGCCCGTAGCGCTGATGACCCACGACTCAAGGCAGTCAAAATCGCCCAGGCAGCCCTCGCCGCTTACAACCTGAATGGCCAGGCTTCGGACGCCAATGCGCAAAGCTCCGGCTTCAAAAACAAAACCGGCGGCACGCCCGGCAACGGTTCGCTGATCAAGATCGGTACTGAACTGGCCAATAACCGCAGCAAGAACAGCAGCGAATTCAACAGTGTCACCGCCAAGCAGAGCACGCTCAACGCAGGGCAAGACTTGTCGATCGTTGCCACGGGCGCAGCGGCGGGTACTCAGGGTGATATCCAGATCACCGGCAGCAGCTTGAAAGCCGCCAACACGTTGTTGTTAGCCAAAAACGATGTGTTGATGCAAAGCGCACAGAACACCACCGACCGCAAAAACGAAGGGTCGAAAAATAAAACCGCCATTGGCGCCAGCTTCAATATTGGCGAGCAAAACGGCTTCACCCTCGACCTCGGAGCGCAGGGTGCCAAGAACAATGGCAACGGTAACTCCGTCACTCAGGTCAATAGCACCCTCGATACAGGCAGCCTGTTGTTAGAAAGCGGTGGCGATACCACCCTCAAAGGCGCCCAGGTTCGTGCGGACCGTATCAAGGCAGATATTGGCGGCAACCTCAATATCATCTCCCTCCAGGACACCGAGTCGTCGCGCAGCAAACAGAGCAGCGCAGGCTTCGGCGCCAGTATCTGCGTCCCTCCGTTCTGCTACGGCTCTACCGTAGCGGGCTCGGCGAACCTTGCCGCCGCGAATATGAACAGCGACTACAAGGGCGTGACCGACCAGAGCGGTTTGTATGCGGGCACGGGCGGCTACGACATCAATGTCGGCAAGACCACCACCCTGCAAGGCGCGGTGATTGCCAGTGAGGCGTCAGCTGATAAGAACCGGCTCAGCACGGATCGGCTGATCGTCAGCGATATCAAGAATGTCAGCGAGATCAAAAGTCAGTCTGCTGGTATTTCGGTGTCTTCCAGCAGTACCAGCGGTGCGTCGATGGGCGGCAGCATCCCGATAGCGCTCAAGGAGAAAGACCATAGCTACACCCGTAGCGCGGTCAGCGAAGGCACGATTGTGGTTCGCAATGCCGAAGGTGCCAATGACCTGGTGGGGCTGAACCGTGACACCGCCAATGCCAATCAGAAACTTGACCGGCCTGATGAAAAGGCGATGCAAGAGCGTATTGACCTGATCCAAAGCTCGGCGCAGTTGGCCAGTGGGGTGATCAGTGCGGTAGGCAGGGCGAAGGCCGATGAGGCCAAGAAGCTTGGGCAGGCGGCGAAGGAACAAGCAGACGCAGGCGCGCCTGGTGCTGCTGATACCGCCCGTGCCGCCGATCTGGCTTATTCGGAAGCCAAGCGTTGGCAGTTCGGCGGCGACAAGAAAATGATGGCCGATATCGCGACGGGACTGATCGCCGCGGGCCTTGGTGGCGCGCCCGTCGGTACGACAGTCGGTATCGTCGCCAATACTGCGTCTAGCGAGATCTTCAAGCGAGTGGGTGATTACGCTGAGGCGCAATCCCTGAACCCGAAATCGGACGCGGCCACCCGAGCCGCATGGGCAGAAGGTGGAGCAGCACGCGTCATGTTGCACGCGTTGGCAGGTGCCGCCATGGGGTTGTCCAGCGGCAGCGTGGAAAGTGGCGCGTTGGGGGCTGGTGCTTCTGCTGCGTTGATGCCCTCGATTGCAAAGGCGCTGGAAAACAGCAAATTATCTGAGGCCAGCCAGGACAACATCGCCGCGTTGGTTGCGACCGGGATCGGCGCTGGAGCAGGCGCCGGGAATGGCACCGGCGGCGCGGCTGTCGGGGCCGGGACCGGTTACGGCGTCGAAGTATTCAATCGACAACTTCACCTGACCCAAGAGGTGCCATTACTCAAGAAGAAAGCAGAAGAGTTAGAGAAAATTTGGCGCAAGCCGAAATCGGATGCCTCGTGGGAAGACTTGCTGCGTATGGCAGCAGGATCAAAGGTCGATGTCGTCGAAAACGCCCGTTTAGATGCGCTTGAAAAGAACTGGGGCAATGACCCGACGCGAGATTGGCTGGATCGTGATTTGGCGATTGCCAGAGGTGCGATTCAAGAATTGGCTGAACAGAAGATTCCATTAACGTGGAAAGACGGCACCGCAATTATTGCCAATGGTTCTGCAGTTTATGCGTTCAACTCCACCAAAGAGCAGTTTGTAGACACGAGCCTTTTTAATGGCTTGGGCGACGGCCTTTATGGCGAATTGAGCTCATTTGACAAATGGGTTCAATACGGTCGGGAGCAGGCAGATGCTCATGCGACAGAAATCATTAACGTCTCGACCAACGAAATGGCTTCAAAAGACGCGATGTCGAGGCTGTTGTTATTAGCTAGGAAATCGGCTGAACCGGTCACGGCGGTGGATGAGGCGGCCCTTTCGCTCACAGGTGTAGGCCTGGGAGCGAGGATTTCGGCGGCGATTGCCGCTGCCTTTGCGAAAAGGAAATTGGCGACGGAGGCGTCAGGTGAGCTTTTCGTCCTAGGGGCAAACGGCACAAAAACGACTGGGACGATTGCAGAGGGGGAACGCCTAGTCTACCTATCTAACTCCACCGCGCCGAGAATCAGGGATAGGCTTTCGGCGGCGGTTAGTGATGTTCGGACAGGGTTACCTCGAGAAGGAAACGTCGCATTTGCTGAAGTGGATGTTGGTGCGCTGTCATCAGAGACTATGGTGATGAAAGCTTATAGTCAGTTTGATAATAGGGTCGAGGAGTTTTTGCCGAAGCCTGGTGGTGATCTGAATTCGTGGATATTAAAACCTCAAGTTTCTACGTCTAAATATGTTGGAACGACTGAGGGGTATCTGCGAGACATGGATACAGAATTTAAAATTTTGGAAACTTTAGCTCAGCGTCTAGGTCCGAACTCACAAACTTCTGGGCGTATAAATTTGATTTCAGAGAAAATGGTTTGCCCAAGTTGTACTAATATTGTCAATCAGTTTCGCGAGCGGTATCCTAACATCCAGTTAAATATATTTACTGTGGAGAAGTAGTTATGGCGATCGATTTGGCTGTGGAAGAAATTTATCCGATAGTATCTAGGCTTTATGAAAAGGCTATATCACAGATTCGTCTTCGGCCAGAACAAGCCTTTGCTTATGTTCAAGATGAAGCGGGCTCTCTTTGCACGTCTGCTGATGTAGGTTTATTTGCAGTGTTGCAAACTGCAATATTTAGCGAGGGTATGAAGTATGGGTTAGAGTTATCTAGAGAAAGTCCTTATGCGGAGGATATGTTAGAGGGTTTGGCTAGGGCTTATGAAAAATGCTGCGCCGATGATTTAGCAGACGTGGGGCTAAAAGGGGAGAAACTGGCAGAAATGATCGATTGTATGGCACAGGTTAGGGAGAAATATCTTCTTCCTAGATAAGTTGGTGCAAAAGAACCTGCGAGCGGCTTGCCGTCTGGTGAAGCAAAGTTAGTCGGTAACGGTACACCAGCGGCTAATGATGCGAATTTACAGCAACATCCACATCAGAGGAAATCGGGGGCAGATCACATTTTTATAAAGTCCCCAAATAAGCGGGGCAAATTTCTCTTGGTGGTGTGGCGCACGTAATGGTTTCGGTTGGCAATGAAAAGAAATGAGTCTTGGTGGATCGCCATCTATCTTCCTTGTGCCTGTGCGTTCGGCCTGTTGTTTATGTGTGTGTTCTTTCAGGTTGCCGGGTATTGATTGAGTGGTGGTGAAGACGTTGCCGGGCTTATAAAAGAGTATATGGCGCTCTATCTAGAAATAGCTGGGGCTGGCTTTATTCTAGGTCTCGTTCTTTGGTTTTTTAGTGTTCGTTGATCCGCTAAAAATTGGTGTCATACCGCGATTAGTGCACCAATGTATATTGGTGGTCTGACCCCTATTTCTCGAATTCCCGACTCTGATCCTGCTTTACGCGATGCTTTGCAAGCGGCGTTGGATTCAGGAAAAGCCAAGGTTCAAGGTGTAACAGTCAAAGTCGGTGTTCCCGCCCCCAGTAAAACTGGTGTAGCAGAATTTAAGGTGGAAATATGGACCAAGAAGTAATTCAGTGCGAGCGCTCGGGCGTAAACCCGAAATGGCCCTCCTACAAAAGTGTGCTGGGTCGCATAGCCAAGGGGCCACACGTCTCAGATGAATACGAGTTGAATGGCATCCGTGAATATGTTGAGCGCGGCGATGCATTTGCGAAGCCATCAATGCCTGTACCGAATAGTGACAACGTTACGCGTAGTAGCTCCGAATGGATAGCCGTCACACGAGCCCACAAGGTATTGGCGACCGCACCAGATAATCCGCGATGGCTTCTGGAGTTGGCCCATTGGCTGCGCTATTACCAAGTAGGAATTTGGCAGTTGTTCTTCTGGGCGGGTCAGTTCGACATTATTGCCAAAGCGGCAGGCAATGATCGACGCCGCCAAAACTACAGCATCCAAACCGCCACCAATATGATGGCCGCCATGGCGATCCTAGGCTGGAAGGATGCCGTCATCCATCAGGGCTATCTCACCCATGCGGCTCTCAATCGTGGGCATCAATTAGTGATTGAGTACGAAGAGCAACACCGCCGCGCCCAAGCCTTTATGCTGCGTGTGTTTGCCGATTGGGTGGGCGATGTCTCGCATCAATGGCCTGCTTATGCTTACGACGAACCCATCTACGAAGCCTTGTTGGCCAAGTGGCGCACTCCCAGCCCCGACGACCTGATGCCCTGTCTGTTGGCCGCGTGTGACCGCCACACTTGGCAAACCGGCAAAGAGAGCCAGAAGAGTTCCTACGACTTCAATCAGGACTGGCACTTGGAGCGCGTGCCGGTGGAAATTCTCTATATCCTGCGCCTGCGCCAGTGGGAAGGTTTAGCCAATCCGCAGAAGATTGATCATCCGCTGCTGGCCGCGCCCTTTGACCAATTGCCGCCCGAGCAACCAGTGCCTGAGTTGGACGAGTTGATGCAAGGTGTGCTCAAACGCGCAAGGGAAGACTGGCCACAGTACGATGAAGTGCTGTCTTTGCCAGCATTGAAGGGTTGAACAGGTGCAAAAGGACCTCCGAGCGATTTGCCCTCTGGGACAACGAAAGCCGTGGGTGACGGTGCTCCAGCGGCGAATGGCGCGAGCTTCCAGGATGAAAAGCCGGCAGCGGAAGCACCTAAGCCGACGAGACTTACCACGGTTACGGACGAGATGAAGGCCAATCCTTACCATCCGGATTGGCGGCGGTATGCAGGTAGTGAGCCCCGAGCGGTTGGGGCGGATGTTGTTAGCGGCGTTCCACAGGTGGTAGATCCGAAGTCCTTAATTGGAAGGCAGGGCCGAGATGAAATATCCGAGTCACAGGTGAGGCGAATGACAAAGGACATGAATTGTTTCTGCTGGGCTTGATTGCATTGTTGATCCTGAATTCAATCGGGCTTGATAAATGGCCACTTTACTGTCGTTTTGAATAGTAGATGCAAAAGAAGTAGCCGGAACCAGTAAGAATAATTTGCCTGTTCTTTTTGATGGGAAGTTCGCTACTAAGCAGTTGCTTGGTGCGGCTAAGACACCCAGGGAAATAGGGGGCAGACCACGATTAGTGCACCAATGTATATTGGTGGTCTGACCCCTATTTCTCTTGAGGTAAAAAGCGGGTCGGCTAGTAAGACCAGCTATCAAGAATTTACCGATTACTTTGTTAATGAGTTTGGGGCGCAAGGGAAAGGACGGCTAAATGGACAAGTCATCGAAAGCGCTACAACAGTCTATGTGCCATAAAGGTGGGAAATATGAAGCTCGAAGCCGAAAATAGTCCTGTAGTAGTAGGTGTAAATCAAGCGCAGATTATAAAAACGCTAAAAAAATTAAAAAGCTACGGCCCTAGCTCATTCGCATGTATAACTGATGATGAGGGTAACTATGTGCAAGTGGCTGGAGGCAGATTCACTTGTTTTATTGAAAGATATGACGCTAAAAGTAAAAAACTGTTCAGAGGTTATCATTCAAATTCTAGTACAAACTTTGAAGATGGAAGCTTACTGTCGTTTGGTGCGGGCCGTGTACCATTAAAAAAGGATGAGTGGTTTAATATTGATGATGTAATCGAGGTTTTTTCCTTGTTTAATCAGAATCAGTCTCTACCAGCGACTGTCTACTGGCGTGAGATAAATATTTTGAGTCAAAGCGACGGCTGAATAAGTGAAAAAAAGGGGGCAGACCCTGAGGAGTCCCCACAAATCTACTCTAGCCTCTGAGCTTGCCGGTGTACTTCATCGCGCACCAATAGCTCCATATCCGCCAATCTCGAGCGGGACAATCCGGTGGGGATTCCTCAGGGTCAGGCCCCTCTTTCCTCTGAGTGTCGGAGGATACTAAGCGGTATGACAAATCGTCGCATGTATGTTCCCATCGAGATAATTGGAAATCGCAACAGGAGTGTTTGGTGATGACTGAATGGGCACTGTTACGCGAGCTTAAAAAGGGTGATGCGCTTGCTGTGCCCGAAGCAGGACTTTTACTCATCGATGAGGGAGTGTACAAGATGTCGGTCACTCAGTACTGCTTGGCAGATGCGATTAAAGAGGATGGGCAGGATAAGCTGAAAGTATTGTCATTTTACTGGGCGGCCAGTGACGCAGCATTTCAGCGAGCCTATTACAGAGACGTCGAAAGTGATGATGGGGCTGTTTGCCCTCCGCCCTTTGAGTTGATGCCAGAGGAGGCTGGGGCGGCCTATATTGAAATAAAGCGAGCGTTGGAGACTGCCGGTAATATTCGAGAGTATGCCTCTTATCGTGTGATGTCTGATGGCGCTTTTGTTCATAAGAGTTTGGAAGGTCCGTCAGCGGTCTATTATTTTCGCTCATTGGGGTTATTGAATGATGAGGTGCCTTACGCAATTTTGTGGAAGTGTCAGGGAGTTTGATAGAAGTGAGCTTAATTGTTTTCTGTGTTTGAGCTAAAAAGGATCGGGTTCTATGAGTTATTCGGAAAGTCTGTCTGTTTTAGAGGGGCAAATGTGGGTTAAAAGAGCGGCTATTTTTCTTTTGATTCTCGATCAAACTTTAGATAATCTATCGTCAGCTCCCGCTACCTATACTAAATGTAGTGAGGCTATTGAGTTGTGCTGGTCATGGTTAACCGATAGAAGTTTAAGCCCTGAGCAGTTGGCCTACTATTTAGACTCGGATGAAATGCAAAATGGTCCTTTGGGAGAGCATAATTTCATTACGGAAAGCTTAGAGCAAGACAGCTTGATTCTGATACTTCTGGTCATTGGCTTTTTTGCACATCAGGCTTATAAGGTTTCAGGTCGGCAAGAAAGAATGTCCGCCTCAGTCAACGAGGCAGGTGAGCAGGCTGTTGAATACATAGTCGAATATATCTATAAGGTCGGAGCGGGTGGCGTGTTAGACGTTTATCTACCTAAAAAGTGTTAATGTTCAGATGCAAGGAGTGGCGATGAAAGGCGCGTCGGAAGTTGGTGTTCTTATAAGAGAAATAGTGTCCAGTGCGTTGTATGAAGGTGATTATGGAAGCTGCTTAAGTAACCGTGAATTAGTCTTGAGAGGTGTTGAGGTTCTCGACCGCGTAGGTGTGCCGCTCGACTATCTTGAATTCCTTGAACAGTTTGGATTTGGTGAGCTGGATAGCGCACTTTACATCGAGGATGGTCCAACGAAGTATTCAGTTGTCACCGGATGTGATGTAGTTGCTTATCGTAATATGTATGTGTTTGCCAGTACCGGGAGCGGTGTCTTTTATGCATTCGATGCTGCGAATGATTGGTCAATTGTCGAAATTGATCCTGAATTGAGTGATGCGGAAGTCTTATATGAGGATTTTTCCAGCTTCATCCTTAGCCAGTTAACAGCGATTAAAGGTTATGTGGATTGGCGAGCCCAGCAGTAATATGCGCGGCGCCAGCATTTGCATTATTAAGGACGATCAATGAAACCCGCAAAATTCTCCCTCCAGGCCTTCCTGATGGCCTGCCTCATACCCGGCTGGGGCCTGGTGTATGTAGGCCGTACACAGTGGGGTATCCGGGTCGCAGCGTTGTTGCTCGGCGGGGTCGCGCTGATGGGTGCCTTGGGGTTGGTCACTACACCCCTTGGGTTGTATGCATTCTTCGCTTTCGTCATCACGGTCAAACTGACCTCTGCCATCGTGTCCGCCGTGTTGGCCCGTCGCTACAGCGGTCCGCCCAATGTGCCGCGTAAACGCTTCCATGCTCTTTACGTCGGCGTGGTGGTGGTCCTGGTGCTGACGCTGGACGTCTTTCGGGTGCCGTTGTTGGGCTTCAAAAACTATTACATTCCGTCGGGGTCGATGGTCCCGACGTTGTCGATTGGCGACTACATCATGTCGGACCTGCGGGCTGGCGTGCCCAACGTGGGGGATATCGTGGTGTATCGCTGGAATGGCACCGAGGCGGTCAAACGGGTAGCGGGAATCGGTGGTGACACTCTGGCCATCGTCCATGGCGAGGTGATCCGCAACGGTGAGAACCTGGGTTTGTTTCACGCACCGGCTGAGCGCGTCAAAAAGGACTACTCCCTTGAGTTGGCGCCGCTCCAGGTAGCGCCGGGGCATGTGTACCTGTTGGGTGACAACCGTGATGTCAGCAACGACAGCCGCTTCATGGGCCAGGTCGCGCTTGAGGATGTGGTGGGCAAGGTCACCGGCATCTGGTTCTCGAATGAACGAGCGCGTATCGGGACGACGTTTCCATGAGCCTTTCGAGCATCGCTGGCGCAGGTACTCCCGGCCGGCGGGCAGCACAGCAATACCATTGAAAGGCTGGGAGCCGATTTGCGCCCAGTCAAAACACACCAACGCCATGAATCTGGAGCAATACCGCATGGACGCAAACCACACCGCCAAACGCCCGACGATCCTGGCCAGCATCGGCCGGCGCCTGGCCGCGCGCCTTATCGACTGCGCCATCGCAGTCCTGATCTTTTTCATCGTCAAATTCTGCGCCGGTGCATTGTCTGCCTACGTGCCGGCCGTGACGCCCAAGGCTGGTTTTCTCTCGGCGTTTTTTGCAGCCTTCGCCTACTTCCTGCTGGCCGACGCGTTGCCCAACGGCCAGAGCCTGGGCAAGCGTTTGTTGAGCATCTCCGTCGTCGACCGTAAAACTCGCAAAAGCTGCACGGTTTCCCAGGCGTTAACCCGCAATTCCGGAGCGCTGGTGGTGATCGATTGGGTGTGGATATTCATGGAGTCCAGAACGCGCCTGGGCGATATGTTCGCCAAGACCATCGTGGTTCAGACCGGCAACCTGACGAGCGTTCGCAGCCTTGCGGATATTTATGACAACGGTAGGGGATAAATACGTCATGAACGATTCGGTATCGGCTACGCAAACCTGGGACATCGCCAGCCCGTTCAGACGGTTGCTCGGCTATCTGATCGATATGACCGTGGTGTTTTTCCTGCTGTTTTTGAACCGAAACCTGGACTATGCCTATTTCTATCTGAGCTCTGCAGGAGGCCCGGCATTGTTTGATGGCCTCCACTATGTGCTGCTGTTTTCAGCCTTCGGGTACTACCTGTTTTGCGATGCCTTGCCCAATGGCCAGAGCCTGGGCAAGCGAGTGTGCCGCACGGCGGTGGTGGGTTACCCGTACCCCACTAACTGCACGCTGTTCCAGTCGTTCCTGCGCAATGTTCCGAAGATGGTGTTCAGTGTGCTGGACGGTCTTTTTGTACTGTTCGGCCTGCGTCGTCGCTTGGGCGATATGTTGGCCAAGACGATTGTCATCAATTCCTGAGCAGGGCGGCCTGGACGGGCCGCCCTGTGTAACTCAGGACGGGTTGGCGTTCAGCCTGCGACTGATCGCATCCAACAAATCACAGCCGTCGCGCAGCGGAATCGCCAGCAGATGGGCGAAGTCCTGCAGCACCACGGCATCGCTGCTGAGCTGATCGCGGAAGGCCAGGTTTTCCAGGAGTTGGGTGACGGCTTGGATGCGGTGCACGGCGGCGTCATGGAGGACGTCGAGGGGGGCTTGGGTGTCGATGAGCAGGGCGGGGACGGTGCAGTCGTGGCCGGTCAGGGGCATGTAACGGTTCATAATTGGCACTCTGTTAAGTGGTTGAGACCACCACTCAATCGTCGCCAAACGAATGGGTGGCAGCTGTACGCAGGTTGGCGAACCGGCAACAGAGTAAACCGGCAGACCCGAAGGTCTCCCGCGCACAGCCGCCATAAAAGGCACGGCTTTGCGGGTGCAAAAACACCTGCATGAAAGCGGATTGCTTTTGCACTCTGTTGTCAGGTCGCCAAACCTGATCGCCATTTGGACGACGGCCGGACTATAAGCCCCTCACCCAAAACCGCGCAAGGCGTCAGAGTAATGGCACAATGCCTCATGCAATGCCACCCACTGCCGACACACTGGCGATGCCCAGACGCATCAAAGATCTGAACCGGCCTTCGCCGGCGAAAGGGGCGCGTCGTGCGGTAAGTACACGGGCACGATTGAGAAAGGGTGGGAGCAAATCTGCGCCCGTTCAAACACCGTGAGTTGATGCCAACGGCATGATGCTCAAAGCCCTGTATGCGTGTTAACCGTTTTATCCCGTTACTGCAGAAGCAAACTCGCTCCCCCCCACCCATTATTTGGACCCAAGGAAGCTGTCAATGAAACTGCATCGTCTGTTTATCTCACTCACTGCACTGGCGACCTGCACCAGCAGCTTCGCCGCGGCGCCTGCCCTGCAAAGTTTTCTCGCTTGCGACCAGAACTCCCTGGCGGTGGTAAGCCAGGCAGGGCTCAAGGAGCGTGTTGCCCATAAGCTGGAGAACGGCAAGATCACGCTCAGCGGCGGCACAAAGTCCGATATGGGCCAGCGCTGGATGTTCGACACGCCACTGACGCTTGACGGTATGACCTTGACCGGCTTTTTCGCCGAAGACCAGGACCTGATGGGCTCGCGCATCATCAACTGGGGTTTCTACACCGAACAGGCACCCGACGCGCTTTACGCTCAGCTGAGTAAAGTACCGGGTACGGCGTTGGAGAAAGCCAACGGTATCTACGCGCGTGCGCAGATCTGGTCGCACAAGCAATCAGCCTGGGTGCCGGAAGGCGGCGATGACAACGCGGGCAAGCTGGTCACCGATACGGCCGAACGCATCTTGATGGTCGAGCCCGCACCCGGTGACCTGGCCAAGACCAGCAATGGCATGATCACCTGCTCGGTTCAGGGCGCGGTGAGCGCAGCGATGCTCAAGACCACTCGACCTGACCTGATCAAGTGAGCTGAGGCTGGCAGCGATACCGCAGGCATGCTGAATGCCTGCGGTGTTCTCCGGTTTTTCGCGAGCAAGCTCGCTCCTGCAGAGGGCGGGGTTACAGCAACTTGCGCTGCACCGCTTCATCCAGCGTACTGCGCGTCAACGCCTCGACCACTTCCCGCGTGTCTGCCTGGAACGGGATGCCCACGATCAGTACCAAGTGCATCCAGGTGCGCACTGATTCGCTCTTTTTGACGCGGCCCAGCTCCTTGCCATCCTTGTCCTTGAACACTGTCTCCAGGGTGAAGGTGTTTTTCGCTGTGCTCGGGATGATGAAGAACGTCGCGCCGGTGATGATCGCCGAGGCCATGCTGAACTGTTCGTTGTTGTGCAGCGTGGCATCGACGTAGATATCCGAGTCGACCTTGTCAGTGCTCACCCGCGAGAAACGGTTGGACTGGCGAAACGAATCGGCCACGGCCTTTTCCCACAGCACCACCGGTGCGCCGACTGCCGCGTTGCCAGGGCCGCCGTTGACGTGGTTCTGCGCGGTGGTGTGCACGTACGCCGTGGGCTTTTGCGCCGGGGCGTTGGCGGTCGGTGGCCAGGGCTGTACAGCGGGCAATTCGTGCTGCGAGTAAGACACGCAGCCGGTCAGCAGGACGGCGGCGAGTACCAGGCTGTGTTTGATCAATCCTTTCATGCATCACTCCTTGGAATTACGGTTTGGCCAGGTTGGCGGTGGCGGTGTCGAGCAGTTGCCCGACCAGTTTGGTCAGCTGTTGGCCGCCCATCGACGGTGCCCAGTATTGGCCGCTGTAAAGCCCGACGTTGTGTTCGAATTTGATCGAATCCTTGGCCTTGGCCAGTTCCTTGCCGTTGCGGTCGACGATCACCAGGTCGCCGGCCACCTCGAAGCTGTCCACGTAGATCGGGCCGTTGACCCAGATCCAGATGGTCAGCGTCAGCAGCGCACCGGGTACGTACGCCGGGTGTGGCGCGCGATGGCCCTTGAGGGCGGTCATGTTGAATGTGAGCGTCACGTCCTGCTCGCCCAGGCGCACCGGATACTCGGTGACCTGCTTGAAGTAACCCCCAGTGCGCACGTACTGAGTGATCTGGGCCGTCAGGGAGCTGCTGATGGCGGCCTTGTTGGCCTCGTTGACGTCGGCGGCGCTCACCGTCACATCGGCGATTTGCGCACTGCGCGGGCTGCTGACAGCGACCGGGTGGAGCGGGGCGGCGATGGGGCCGGTGACGGTGTAGGAAACGCAGCCGGTCATCGACAGCGCAGCGATCAGGGCCGTAGCCCGAAGCAGAGTGTTAAGCACGCAATGTCCCTATAAGTGAGCAAGCCAAGTTACTGTTTCGACCCGTATCCCCATAACTTGAGGGAATGTGCGCCACCGCACGGCAACCGACGAAACACCTTGAGAACCGCTCTCAACCCCGTAAAATGCCGCGATTGTTTAAAGCACGATACTTTTCAGGGACGAATCCAGACATGCGCATGTTTGCCGTATTCCTCGTCGCCTGCCTGATGGCGGGCTGCGCCTCCAAGCCGGAGTACTACATCTCGCCGGCACCGGTCACCATTCCCAAGAACGCCACGTACTGGCTCGACACGTTTGATGTTGAGGTGGTGGGCAAGAACGAGCGCTTCCTGCCGGATGACAAGGTTCGCCAGCAACTCGGTGTCGATCTGGTCGACCGCCTGCTCAGCGCCAAGCGTTATGCATCCAGCAAGGAAAAGGCCGATTACCTGTTGGATATCAGCATCGTCTACACGCGCCATATCCCCGACTCCAAAGGCGGTCTCTCGACGTTGATCGTTGATGACAACACCATTCTGGCCGCTGTCGATTTCAGCTATCGGGTCAAGGTCAAGAAGGGCGCTGGCGAGGTCCTGCATTTTGCCAAGACGCGAAACAACCTTGTGCCTGCCGGCGTGATGGGTGAAGCGCAAAAATGGAAAACCATGGGCGGGATCATCACCAACTCCGGTAACTCGAGCGTCGAGCGTTTTTATACCGGCGTGTTGAGCCGCGACATCGTCGATGATCTGCGCGACATCCCGTCTCGCTAACGTTGCCCACTACCGATTTACCACCCCCAGGAGCACCCCGTGAACACACTGTCCAAAATCCTGCTGTCCGGCCTCACCGCCGCAGCGCTGTTGACCGTGGCCGGTTGCGCCACGGAGAGCAACCGCGCCATGCCGGTGGAACAGGTCGCCAGCGCCAACGTCGCCTATTCCGGCGTGCGTGTGCCCATCGCCGTGGGCAAGTTCGACAACCGCTCCAGCTACATGCGCGGCATTTTCTCCGATGGCGTCGACCGCCTCGGTGGCCAGGCCAAGACCATCCTGATTACCCACCTGCAGCAGACCAACCGCTTCAGCGTGCTGGACCGCGACAACATGGGCGAAATCTCCCAGGAAGCCGCGATCAAGGGCACCGCGCAGAAGCTTAAGGGCGCTGACTACGTCGTGACCGGCGACGTGACCGAGTTCGGCCGCAAAGAGACCGGCGACCGCCAGCTGTTCGGCATCCTCGGCCGTGGCAAGACCCAAGTGGCCTACGCCAAGGTCGCACTGAACATCGTCAACATCAGCACCTCCGAAGTGGTGTACTCCACCCAGGGCGCCGGTGAGTACGCGCTGTCCAACCGTGAAGTGGTCGGCTTCGGCGGCACCGCCAGCTACGACTCCACCCTCAATGGCAAGGTCCTCGACCTGGCCATGCGCGAAGCCATCAACCGCCTGGTCGACGGCATCAACGCCGGCGCCTGGAACCCGCGCAACTGATCAGCAACCCCTCAAGGAGCAGTACACGGATGAGCAAGGCAGTGAAGTCGGCGCTGATGCTGACAGCAATCGCGGCGGTCGCCGGGTGCCAGACGGCGCCCCAGCCCCTGTATCAATGGGAAAGCTACCAGCCGCAGGTTTACGAGTACTTCAAGGGCGAGCCCAAGGAAGCGCAGGTCGAGGCGTTGGAGCGTGATTTGCAAAAGATCAACGCCAGCGGCCGCAAGGCGCCGCCGGGTTACCACGCGCACCTGGGCATGCTGTACCTGAGCATGGGCAAGGATGACCAGATGGTGCAGGAGTTCCGCACTGAGAAGGCGCTGTTCCCCGAGTCTGCCTCGTACATGGACTTCCTGTTGAAAAACGCCAAGACCGGAGTGGCCACTAAATGAGCCTGTTAAAACTCACCGGTGCCTTGCTGGCCCTGGCCTTGCTCGGCGGTTGCGCAGCCCCCAAGACCATTGACTACACCGCGTACAAACAGGCGCGGCCCAAGTCGATCCTGGTACTGCCGCCGATCAACGAGTCGCCGGAAGTGCAGGCCTCGTACAGCCTGGTCTCGCAAGTGACCTACCCGCTGGCCGAAGCCGGCTACTACGTACTGCCGATTGCCCTGGTGGACGAAACCTTCCGCCAGAACGGCCTGACCACCGCCAACGATATCCAGGGTGTGCCACCGGCCAAGCTGCATGACATCTTCGGCGCGGACGCGGCGTTGTACATCACCGTCAGCGAGTACGGCACCAAGTACATGCTGATCTCCAGCGACACCGCCGTGACGGCCTCGGCCAAACTGGTGGACCTGCGCACCGGCACCACCCTGTGGACCGGTTCGGCGCGGGCGTCCAGTGAAGAAGGCAACAACAACGGCGGCGGACTGGTGGGCATGCTGATCACCGCGGCGGTCAAGCAAGTGATCAACAGCTCCACCGATGCGGCGCACCCGATTGCCGGCATCACCAGTGCACGCCTGCTGTCGCCGGGCCAACGCGCGGGGATCCTGTACGGCCCGCGCAACCCGAAGTACGGCACGGACTGATATCCGGATTCTGAGAACACCACAGACCAACTGTGGTGTTATTCGAACCAGGGTTAACCCGAACATCCCGCACCTTGCGTCTGACCTTGTGAACGGATCATTCATTCACGAGGTTCAGCCCATGTCCCGTCCTCTGCTCTTCCTGCGTCCTGCTGCCCAAGGCTTTGCCGTCACCCTGGTGGTGGCGCTGGCCGGGTGTGGGCTGTCTTCATCCCCTGAGTTGGCCAAACCGGCCGAGCCCGTAGCCGAGCTGCAACGCGCGTCGCCCCAGGGCGCCTTGGTCAAGCGCATGGCAATGCCCGCTCCAATGCGCATGCAGGAATCAGCGGCGATGGACTACCGCAGCGAACCCCGCGAGCAATACGCCAACCTGCCGGACAACCCGGTGCATCGCGTGGCCGAAACGCCGGTGTCCACCTTCAGCGTGGATGTCGACACAGGCAGCTACGCCAACGTCAGACGCTTCCTCAACCAAGGCAGCCTGCCGCCCGAAGGCGCTGTGCGACTGGAGGAAATGGTCAACTACTTCCCCTACAACTACGCCTTGCCCACCGACGGCTCACCGTTTGGCGTGACCACCGAAGTCGCCGCCACACCCTGGAACCCGCGCACGAAACTGCTGCGCATCGGCATCAAGGCGTCCGACCGCGCCGTGGCGGACCTGGCGCCGGCCAACCTGGTGTTCCTGGTGGATGTGTCCGGCTCCATGGACCGCCGCGAAGGCTTGCCGCTGGTGCAAAGCACCCTGAAATTGCTGGTGGATCAGTTGCGTGATCAGGACCGGGTTGCGTTGGTGGTCTACGCCGGTGAGTCCCGCGTAGTGCTCAAGCCCACATCGGGGCGCGACAAGGCCAAGATCCGCAATGCCATCGATCAACTCACCGCCGGCGGTTCCACGGCAGGCGCATCCGGCATCGAACTGGCCTACCAGATGGCCCGCGAAGGCTTTATCGACAAGGGCATCAACCGCATCCTGCTGGCCACCGACGGTGACTTCAATGTGGGCGTCAGCGACTTCGACAGCCTCAAGCAAATGGCCGCCCGCCAGCGTAAAAGCGGCGTGTCCCTCACCACCCTCGGCTTCGGTGTGGATAACTACAACGAACACCTGATGGAACAACTGGCCGATGCCGGCGATGGCAATTACGCCTATATCGACAACCTGCGCGAAGCCCGCAAGGTGCTGGTGGACCAGCTCAGTTCAACCCTGGCGGTGGTCGCGCGGGATGTGAAAGTGCAGGTGGAATTCAACCCGGCACAGGTCAGCGAGTATCGACTGCTGGGCTATGAAAATCGCGCGCTCAAGCGTGAGGATTTCAACAACGACAAAGTCGATGCCGGTGAGATCGGCGCAGGGCATACCGTGACCGCGCTGTATGAAATTGTGCCGAAGGGCCAGAGGGGCTGGTTGGAGCCCTTGCGCTACGCCACTGCGCCTGCAGCCGAAGGTAAATCCGACGAACTGGCGATGCTGCGCGTGCGCTACAAGCCCGCCACGGGCGGTGACAGCCGCTTGATCGAACGGCCCATCCGCCACGAAACCACCCAGGCCAGCGACGACCTGCGCTTCTCGGCGGCGGTGGCCGCCTTCGCCCAACAGCTCAAGGGCGATGGCCGCTACACTGGCAGCATGAGTTTGAAGGACACCGCCGCATTGGCCCGCTCGGCCCGGGGCGATGACCCCTTTGGTCTGCGCAACGAGTTCGTGCAACTGGTGGAACTGGCCCAAAGCCTGAAACCCTGATCTTGAACGCAACAGCGTTAACTTTACAAAAGGAGTTCGCCCCCTGCATGGCTGTTCCAGATGATCCATCCAGCGACGAATCGCTGCTGGCCCGCTACCGCAACGGCGACGCTGCCGCGTTCGAAGCCTTGTACGCCAGGCACCGCCAAGGCCTCTACCGCTTCCTCGTGGCCCTGAGCAACAAGGCCGAACTGGCCGAGGAAATCTACCAGGAGACCTGGCTCAGCCTGATCCGCAGCAGCACCCAGCCACAAGGCCGGGCGAGCTTTCGTACGTGGTTATTCCAGATCGCCCGCAACCGTCTGATCGATTATTGGCGCAAGCACGGCATCCATAACCCACTACACGACAGCTACGACGAGCAACTGCACGCCCAGGCCGACGACAGCGCCGGCCCTGAGCAACAGCTGAGCCTGAGCCGCGACCAGGCGCGCCTGGACGCCGCCCTGCAAGCCTTGCCCGAAGACCAGCGCGAAGTCTTCCTGCTACGCCTGCACGGCGACCTCGAAGTGCCGCAAATCGCCGCCCTCACCGGCGCCCCGCTGGAAACCGTAAAAAGCCGCCTGCGTTACGCCCAGCAGAAACTGCGCCGCCTGCTGGCCGAGGAGATACTTGCATGACCGACTCCCGACACACGCCCGACACCGACGACGTGCTGATCCAGCATTACCGTCAACACAGCAGCGGCGAGCCGCCCGCGTCCCTCGACGCCCTCATCCTCAACGCCGCCCGCCGCGAGGCCCCGGCGCCGCAACCGAGCCTGTGGCAACGCTGGCTGCAAGCCTGCCAACGCCCGCGCTGGCAAATGGCATTCGCCACCGTGGCCGGCTTGGCGCTGATGATCGGCGTGGTCACGCGCTCGCCAGTGCCACAACCCGAAATCTCCACGGCGACCTTCTCCGCCCTGCACGAGGAAGCCGCCCGCCCGGCGCCGCAAGCGTTGTCCGCACCGGCGCCGATGGCGCGCATCGCCGCCGCGCCCAAGGCTGAACGTGCGCCGGTTCAGGCTGAGATGGCAGGTGCGCTGGCAGATGAATCGAGCGCCAGGCTCAGCAAGCGCGCGCCGTCAGCGTTGCCGTCGCTGGAGCAAGAGTTACAGGCGATCGTGCGCTTGCGGGAAGCGGGTGAAAGCAAAGCCGCGGATGAAAAATTGCTGGCGTTGCACGCGCGCTTCCCCGAGGAAGACCTGCCCGCACGGCTGGAGGCGCTGCGCACGCATTGACCACAAAAAAAGAACAGGCCACCGGTAACCTGTGGCTTGCGGGGCAAGCCCGCTCGCCACAGTGCCCTCAAGCCCCGTCTTCAACGCCGCGCATCAAAAACCATGCGCACCGCCAGGCCAGCCAGCACCGTCCCCATCAACCAGCGCTGCACCAACTGCCAAACCGGCTTGGCCGCCAGGAAGGTCGCGATGGAACCGGCCATGATGGCGATCACAGCATTCACGCTCACACTGATCATGATCTGGGTAAACCCCAGTACGATGGATTGTGTCAGCACGCTGCCGTGGCCAGTGGGGGAGATGAACTGGGGCAGCAATGACAGATACATCACCGCGACTTTCGGATTCAACAGGTTGGTCACAAAGCCCATCATGAACAGCTTGCGTGGGCCGTCCCTGGGCAAGTCGCGCACATGAAACGCCGAGCGCCCGCCGGGCTTGACCGCTTGCCAGGCCAGGTACAACAGGTAAAGCGCACCGCCGAGCCGGAGTGCGTCATACGCATACGGCACCGCCATCAGCAGCGCGGTAATCCCCAGCGCCGCGCACAGCATATACACGACGAAACCCAGCGCCACGCCGCCGAGTGAAATCAACCCGGCCAGCGGCCCCTGGCAGATCGAGCGCGAAATCAGGTAGATCATGTTTGGGCCGGGCGTCAGCACCATGCCAAGGGAAATCAGACCATACGCCAGCAGGCTCGACAGTTCGGGCATGGGTTAACTCCTGTAGGTTGAGCGCGTCGTTGCGCAGGTTGGATGCGCCTGATGGTAGGGCGGGAGCAGGGCGCGCGTTAGATACAGATCGGCTGACAAAACGTCATACAGGGGGCTTGGGCCGCTTGAGCACCCTTGGTTGGCGCCGGTCCGTCAGTTAAGGGCGAACACCCTACTTGTGGTGAGCGGGCTTGCTGTGGTGAGCGGGCTTGCCCCGCGCTGGGGTGCGAAGCGCCCCTATTGAAGACGACTGAGGTGGATCAGGCACGCCCCTGGCATCAACGCTTGCAGTGAGACGCAACGTCTCGCGGTCTCGTCGCTACCGTGCGCGATCTGGCATGGCGCGTCTCGTTTGACCTCAATGCCGGCCACCCTTGGATGTTCATTCGGCGGCTCTAGGAGAGGGGCGTCCAGGTGTTTTTGCACAGCTGGCACCGGCCTTGCTCTGGCCACTGGCAACCCACCCGGCGCGCCAGTGCCAACCGTTTCAAGGAGACTTCGCTATGAGCCTTTCGAGCAACTCGCAACGCAGCATGCGTGCCGCTGTCTGGCACGGTCGTAACGACATCCGCGTCGAAGACGTGCCGCTGCCCGTTTCGCCGCCTGCCGGTTGGGTGCAGATCCGCGTGCAATGGTGCGGCATTTGCGGCTCCGATCTGCATGAGTACGTGGCCGGCCCGGTGTTCATTCCGGTCGACGCCCCGCACCCGCTGACCGGGATCAAGGGCCAGTGCATTCTCGGTCATGAGTTTTGTGGCGAGATCGTCGAACTCGGTGCCGGCGTACAGGGCTTCAGCGTCGGCGAGCCGGTGGCGGCCGATGCCTGTCAGCATTGCGGCACCTGCTACTACTGCACCCACGGGCTGTACAACATTTGCGAGAACCTGGCCTTTACCGGCTTGATGAACAACGGTGCGTTCGCCGAACTGGTCAACGTGCCCGCCAACCTGTTGTACAAGCTACCGGCGAACTTCCCCGCTGAAGCCGGGGCGCTGATCGAGCCTCTGGCCGTCGGCATGCACGCGGTGAAAAAAGCCGGAAGCCTGCTCGGGCAAAACGTCGTGGTGGTCGGCGCCGGCACCATCGGTCTGTGCACCATCATGTGCGCCAAGGCGGCGGGCGCGGCCCAGGTGATCGCGCTGGAAATGTCCGGCGCGCGCAAGACCAAGGCCCGGGAAGTGGGGGCGACCCATGTGCTCGATCCGAATGAATGCGACGCCCTGGCCGAGGTCCGCCGCCTGACCGGCGGGCTCGGCGCGGACGTCAGTTTCGAATGCATCGGCAACAAACACACGGCCAAACTCGCCATCGACCTGATCCGCAAGGCCGGCAAGTGCGTACTGGTGGGCATCTTCGAAGAACCCAGTGAATTCAATTTTTTCGAGTTGGTGGCCACTGAGAAACAGGTACTCGGCGCGCTGGCCTATAACGGTGAGTTCGCCGACGTGATCGCGTTTATCGCGGATGGGCGGCTGGACATCTCGCCACTGGTGACGGGGCGCATTCAGTTGGAGCAGATCGTGGGCCAGGGCTTCGAGGAACTGGTTAAAAACAAGGAACACAATGTGAAGATCATTGTGTCGCCTGCTCGGGTCTGAAGCGTGGGCTGTGCCCCCACTCCCTACTCCCCAAGCCAGACTGAGGAGGGAAGTGGGGGCAGGATTGTCGGTATGACGCTAAAAATCCTCGCATCCGGCGGCCTTCAATCACGCATCCACGGGCCAGGTGCCGCGACGCACCATCTCCCGGACACGATCAGCGCCGTTGGCCCGAACCAGTAACTCCATGCGTGCTTTCTCGATGTCCTCGGCGCTCCATTGGTCGGTCGCCATCGTGGCTTTTTCATGGGACCAACCGTTGTCGTAGTGACGCACCACATACTGCTGCTGGTATTCCCACATCGACGTCCCGGGAATCGGCGTGACGATAAACGGGTTGGCATACGCCATGCCGGCGCCCATGAGGTTGACCGCGTAATCGATGGTGCGGTCGATCAGCTCCAGGCTCTCTACAAAAGGCTTTTGCCCAGGTCCGCCGGGGGGGTTGACGAACCCCAGCATGAACCCGCCGGTAACCTGAATGCCGTGCTCGGTAAAAATCTCGATGAGCTCGAACGTCGAGTGCTGAATTGCGTTAAGTCGGGATTTGTTGGAATTGACCAGGCTGTCTTCGTTCGCGCTCTCCACCGCGAGGTAGATGTTGTAGCAGCCATTTTCGGCAATCGAGCGAATGAACTTCCTGGCCGTGAGCCCGCCTTTTACTGCCTCGATCACATTGCGATATTGCGGGTTCTTGCGCTCCTTCTCATCCATCTGGTCGATGAAGCGTTCGCCCAAATGCAGCAGGATCAGGTTGAAAAGGCTCAACCCGCCTTCTTCGACCCAGGGCAAGTCATGTTTTTTCAGGAGCTTGCCAACCTCCATCGCATACAACGGGTCATGCATCAGGTGATCGTCCTCGATCAGCACTTCAGTGACCCCCTGTTTCACCAGATCGGCCAGGTGCAGGTCAAACCAGTCCAGGCCAAGTGCACGCCAAGGACCGTTGATTTTCGGGATGTAGCAGAAGTTACAGTTCACGTTGCAGCCAATCGTGGAGAATATCTGCGCCCAGGCGCCATGCTTGCGTACGCGCGCTCCTGAGGAGTGATAAGGCTGCAGGTAATGCTTCATGTCCAGAAAGCTGAAGTCCGGCAAGGGCATGACGCCGAGCCGCTCCTCGAGGTCCTGCCGCTTGGGGATGATGCTCAGGTAGCTGGACTTCTGGGTGGGCCGGATCAGTTGCGCCCGGCTGTCGCGGTACGCCACCCCAGGTACGGCATTGATGTCTGTGCCTTCGTGAGTCAAGGCATCGAGCAGCAGGGTAAAGGCGCGGTCAGCTTCATTGATCAGCGCGAAGTCGAAGGCCGAATCCAGCAGTGCGTTCTTCCAGTCACCACTGGAGTGAGCGCCGCCAGTGACCAGCACCAGGTTGGGATCGAGGGTTTTCACCAGCTCGGCCAACGCCCGTGCATTGCCCCATTGCACGGTGTAGTTGCACTGGATCCCGACAATATCGGGCTGCGCGGTTTCGATGATCTCGCGTATCTGCGTATCGGTCAGGCCGTAGCGGATCAGATGCCCTTGGTCGACCTTGACCAGGCTGTGCTCCTGGGACCAGCCGGCAAAGGGCGAATCGACAATCTGCACGTCATAACCGGCCCGCCGGGCCACCGTGGCGATGCGCAACAGGCCGATAGGCGTACCGGCACGCTTCATCACTTCGAACGTATCAATGCCGATGCGGGCAAATGCGCTGTCGTGCGACGTGGGCTCGATCAGGCGTGTGTAGGGCGGCACAAACAGCAGCACACGAGGCGCCTCGCCATGGGCGCGACGGCGGATGCCGGTTCGGCTGTTCTGCAACGATGGCTTTCCCAGATGACTGAGCAAGGGCCGCGTGGGCGCGACTGAAAAACTCGGCCCGTCGCTCTCGATCCTCAGGGTTCCCTGCGAAGCTATCAAGTTCATTTCCCTGTCTCCTTACCCGTCGAGATCAACGCGAGGTCGTGCGTGAGCGTGAAGTGGCGATGACCGCCCCCGTAATGATCAACACCGCGGGAATCATCAAGATCGGCTTGGCATCGCTTTGCCCCACGGCAATCAGCAGCAGTGTGGAGAACAGCGGCGCCAGGTAAGACAGGGCGCCCAGCATCGATAGGTTTCCGTGCTTGGTCGCGTGGTCCCAGGCGAAAAAAGCCAGGCCTACCGGGCCCAAACCCAGGGCAATGATCGCCGCCCACTGGCCCGGCTCAGGCCGCACCGTGGTTTCGAACGCCAGGTGGCAGAGCCCCCCGGCCACAGCCACCAGCCCGCAAATACCCCCGACTATGCTGCTCGGAACATGGCTGAACCGCCGGTTGAACACCGAATAAATCGCCCAGACCCAGGCACACGCAAAGGCGGCGGCGTAACCGATCACCGGCATCGACGCACTGTCACTCCGGGCCCGCAGCTGCATGATGAAGGCCGTCCCCGCCAGGCCGAGCAAGGCGCCCAACAGCTGGCGCTTGCGCAGCGACTCGCCGGTGGCAAAGCTCGACAGCAGCACGATCAGCAGCGGCCACAGGTAGGCAATCAGGCTGGCTTCAGCCGCAGGCGCGGCCTTCAGGGCAAAGAAATACAACGCGTGATAGACGAAGATCCCGGCAAACCCCGTCGCCCACACAGACCAGGGCTGGCGCCAACTGCTGAACCCTGCTGCGCCACGCAGCCCCAGCACGCACAGGCTGGCCACGAACGCGACCGCGAAGCTCAAAGCCAGCAACTGAAAGGCCGGGATCCCGGCGGTCAAGGTGGTCAGAAGCGCCAGGCACGCCCACAAAAAAACGGCAATCACCCCGATCAGCGTCGCACTGGCGGTGCCCTTGGCAAGGGTGATGGATGGGTTGGAAGTGCTCATGCAAGCCCCGTCTGCGGATAATCCTCAAGCGGGAACAATAGAAAGGTCGAGAGAGCGAGTATTGATCAGGCCCGCCGAAGAATTGTTCGGGACTGCTGTTTTTTCAGTGATCTCGCCCTTGTTTACGCACCACAGCCGGCGTCAGATGGCGGGCTTTCTTCAGGGCATGGGTTAACGCACTCTGGTCGGCGTACCCGGCGCGATGCGCAATATCAATGATCGACATAGACGTTTGGCGCAGCAGGTCAATGGCCAGATTCAGGCGCAAGTTCGCGATATGCGAGAACGGCGTTGTGTTCAGGTGCTGCCCAAACAGCACATACAAGCGCCGCTCACTGGTGCCCGCATAACGCGCAATATCATGCGCCGTCAGGGCCGTGCCCAAGTGCTGCTCGATGTAGGCCAGCGCGCGAGCAAGAATGAACTGACCGGGATCGCTCCGCGCAACCTCGGGCTGCAATAACGAACACAACAGCAACCGACTCCAGGACTCGGCCATCGCGAGCGAGCCGACCAACTGTGGCCCGTTGCAACTGGCGTAATCGAGCAAATGCCGTATATCGGGCCTGACCGCAAAAAAGCGCTTGTCGTTGAGTGGGTCAAATGACGCAACCGTACCCTTCTGCGCCTCGCCACGCTCGGTCGAGACGTCCAGCACCAGGAAACGGTTATGGGTGTTGGCCAGGAAGGTATGCCGGGCCCCAGCAGAAATCACCACCCCCTGGCTTGCATCGACCTTGCCGCCTCGTCCGTCGACCTCAATCTCCATCGACCCGGATTGAGGGAGGACGATTTGATGGAAGTCATGCTGGTGAAGCTCGACCTGACCTGAGTAAGAGCGCAATGAGAGGGAGAGCGATTGGGGGGTGGTGGTGCTCATCCGTGAGTCTCCGGGGGTGAGGGGGTTAGCGTACGTTACTGTTGTGTTTGGATGCCAGATTGTATTTAGGGGGGAGTTTGACTGGGGGGGTGTTGCTGGGCTTGGGGGTTGTGTTTATGAGGACGTTAAGGCGTGTGATTAAAAGGCGCGACAGGGGGGGCACGGACCGTCAGAAACAAGAAAGCCCGCACAGGGCGGGCTTCTTGGGGTGTTTCGTAGACTGTCTGAGACAGCCCGAGACTGCTATATGGTGCACCCGGCGGGATTCGAACCCACGACCCCTGCCTTCGGAGGGCAGTACTCTATCCAGCTGAGCTACGGATGCTTGTGCGGGCGACATCATACCCATGTCGACCTTGGGCGTCCATGCCGGTCTTTGGCCGTTCAAACGTAGGCATTTGCCGCGCGGAGGCCCTGCGCCGGGCGCCGTTGGTCAACACGGCGGAACGCGCTCGAATCACGCTGATCAGAAAAGTCCGGCAAATGCGCCGTTTTCGTTCTTTTTTTCGAACAGACTATTGCCCTGTACCCCCATTGATCCTAGGATTCGTTTGAGATTTCAAACGCTCTGTCTCTCGTGCGTGCGCTATTCACTGATCGCGCGCGCGGGGGCTGATTTCCCTGACGGCAGCCCACAAGGCGCCTTTCAACAACTCTAATTCGCTCCGCGCGCGCGCGGTGCTGTTAAGGAAAGCCGACATGCAGCTCAAAGATTCCCAGTTGTTCCGCCAGCAGGCCTTTATCGATGGCGCTTGGGTGGATGCGGACAACGGATCGACCATCAAGGTCAACAACCCGGCCACGGGCGAGATTATCGGCACCGTGCCAAAGATGGGCGCCGCGGAAACCCGCCGCGCCATCGAAGCCGCCGACAAGGCGCTGCCGGCCTGGCGTGCACTGACCGCCAAGGAGCGCGCCAACAAGCTGCGCCGTTGGTTCGAGCTGTTGATCGAAAACCAGGACGACCTCGGTCGCCTGATGACCCTGGAACAAGGCAAGCCATTGGCCGAAGCCAAGGGCGAAATCGTCTACGCCGCGTCCTTTATCGAGTGGTTCGCCGAAGAAGCCAAGCGCATCTATGGCGACGTGATCCCCGGCCACCAGCCCGACAAGCGCCTGATCGTGATCAAGCAGCCTATCGGCGTGACCGCCGCCATCACCCCGTGGAACTTCCCGGCCGCGATGATCACCCGTAAAGCTGGCCCGGCCCTGGCCGCCGGTTGCACCATGGTGATCAAGCCGGCTTCGCAAACGCCGTTCTCGGCCCTGGCCCTGGTTGAGCTGGCGCACCGTGCCGGTATCCCGAAAGGCGTGCTGAGCGTGGTCACCGGCAGCGCTGGCGACATCGGCGGCGAGCTGACCAGCAACCCGATCGTGCGCAAATTGTCCTTCACCGGCTCGACCGAAATCGGTCGCCAGTTGATGGCCGAATGCGCCAAGGACATCAAGAAAGTTTCCCTGGAGCTGGGCGGCAACGCGCCATTCATCGTGTTCGACGACGCGGACCTGGATAAGGCCGTCGAAGGCGCGATCATCTCCAAGTACCGCAACAACGGCCAGACCTGCGTCTGCGCCAACCGCCTGTACATCCAGGATTCGGTGTACGACGCGTTCGCCGAAAAACTCAAAGTCGCGGTGGCCAAATTGAAGATCGGCAACGGTCTGGAAGAAGGCACCACCACCGGCCCGCTGATCGACGAAAAAGCCGTGGCCAAGGTCCAGGAACACATCGCCGACGCCCTGAGCAAAGGCGCCAAGCTGTTGGCCGGTGGCAAGGTCATGGAAGGCAACTTCTTTGAACCGACCATCCTGGTCGACGTGCCGAAAAACGCCGCCGTCGCCAAGGAAGAAACCTTCGGCCCGCTGGCGCCGCTGTTCCGCTTCAAGGACGAAGCCGAAGTGATCGCGATGTCCAACGACACCGAGTTTGGCCTGGCTTCCTACTTCTACGCCCGCGACCTGGGCCGTGTGTTCCGTGTGGCCGAGGCCCTGGAATACGGCATGGTCGGCGTCAACACCGGGTTGATCTCCAACGAAGTGGCGCCGTTCGGCGGCATCAAGGCTTCGGGCCTGGGCCGTGAAGGCTCCAAGTACGGGATCGAGGATTACCTGGAAATCAAATACCTCTGCCTGGGCATCTAAGCCCCGTAAGAGATTGCAGCAAACGCAAAGGGCACGAGAGCGCTGACCCTTTGCGTGTTTCACATCGTTATTCGTAGTGGCCGGGAAAGCTGTGGCAGTCGATCATCGCATGCTGCCGTAGTTGCCTCCCCGCCACGTATTCCTTGAACAACGCCACCCGATGAGTGGCGAATGAGGACTTTATGAGCAAAACCAACGCTTCCCTGATGAAACGCCGCGAAGCCGCTGTACCGCGCGGTGTTGGCCAGATTCACCCGATCTTCGCCGAATCCGCGAAGAACGCCACCGTGACCGACGTTGAAGGTCGCGAATTCATCGACTTCGCCGGCGGTATCGCCGTGCTGAACACCGGCCACGTGCACCCGAAAATCATCGCCGCCGTGACCGAACAGTTGAACAAGCTGACCCACACGTGCTTCCAGGTACTGGCCTACGAGCCGTACGTCGAAGTGTGCGAAAAAGTGAACGCCAAGGTCCCCGGCGATTTCGCCAAGAAAACCCTGTTGGTCACCACCGGTTCCGAAGCCGTTGAAAACGCCGTGAAAATCGCCCGTGCCGCGACTGGCCGTGCCGGCGTGATCGCTTTCACCGGCGCCTACCACGGCCGTACCATGATGACCCTGGGTCTCACCGGTAAAGTCGTGCCTTACTCGGCCGGCATGGGCCTGATGCCCGGCGGCGTGTTCCGCGCGCTGTACCCGAACGAACTGCACGGTGTCAGCGACGACGACTCCATCGCCAGCATCGAACGCATCTTCAAGAACGATGCCGAGCCGCGTGATATTGCCGCCATCATCATCGAGCCGGTCCAAGGCGAAGGCGGTTTCTACGTCGCGCCGAAGCCGTTCATGAAGCGCCTGCGCGAACTGTGCGACAAGCACGGCATCCTGCTGATCGCCGACGAAGTGCAAACCGGTGCCGGCCGTACCGGTACCTTCTTCGCCATGGAACAGATGGGCGTTGCCGCCGACCTGACCACCTTCGCCAAATCCATCGCTGGCGGTTTCCCGCTGGCCGGTGTGTGCGGCAAGGCCGAATACATGGACGCCATTGCCCCAGGTGGCCTGGGCGGCACCTACGCCGGTAGCCCGATCGCTTGCGCCGCTGCGCTGGCGGTGATGGACGTGTTTGAGGAAGAGCACCTGCTGGACCGCTGCAAGGCTGTCGGCGAGCGCCTGGTGACTGGCCTCAAGGCGATTCAAGCCAAGTACCCGGTGATCGGTGACGTGCGTGCCCTGGGCGCGATGATCGCGGTCGAGTTGTTCGAAGACGGCGACAGCCACAAGCCAAACGCCGCAGCCGTTGCCGCCGTGGTGGCCAAGGCGCGTGACAAGGGCCTGATCCTGCTGTCCTGCGGCACCTACGGCAACGTGTTGCGCGTACTGGTGCCGCTGACCTCGCCGGACGAGCAGTTGGACAAAGGCTTGGCGATCATCGAAGAGTGCTTCTCCGAGCTGTAAGCGGCAGTTGGCCTGATCGATAAGAAAAACCCGCTTCGGCGGGTTTTTTTGTGCGTCAGAAGCAAGCCAGCTCTTATCAAATTTAAAATAACTTACTGATTTTAAAGGGTAAAAAAATTCACTCTAAAATCTTGAGTCTTGCATAAACAATTTCAGGCAACCGCATTCTTGTGGTGAGCGGGCTTGTCCCGCGCTGGGGTGCGAAGCGCTCCTAATAAAGACAAAATGCGGTGTATCAGGCACTCCTCTGCGCTTGGTTTTGGGGCTGCTGCGCAGCCCAACGCGGGCGGAGAGACGATTCGACAAGCCCGCTCGCCACAGGTGACGGGTTGTCCGTTCTGTCCCTTAACTGACCGGCATTGGGGCAAGCCCCCTCCCACAGTGATCTGCATTCAGCCAGCGATGACGCGATTCTTGCCCAGGCGCTTGGCCTCATACATGGCGGCATCGGCGCGGGCGAACAGGCTGTCCAGGGTGGAGTCTTCCTCGGTCAGGCTGGCCAGGCCCTGGCTGATGGTCACGCTGAACGCCTGGCCTTCATAGCTGAAACTCAGTTCCTGGATCTCCCTGCCCAGGCGCTCAGCCACTTGCAGCGCCATCTCCGGCGCGCAACCCGGCAGAACGGCCGCGAACTCTTCGCCGCCAATGCGCCCGAACAGGTCGCCACGGCGCAGGACCCCGCGACCGCTCTCGGCGATACGCCGCAGCACCTGGTCGCCCTCCAGGTGGCCGTAGGTGTCGTTGACGTCCTTGAAGTCATCGATGTCCAGCAGCAGGAAGGCCAGCGGCGCGCCTTGGGCGCAGGCGCTGTCGAAGGCCTGGTTGGCGCATTCGAAGAAGTGTCGGCGGTTGCTGCTCTGGGTCAGCACATCGGTGGTGGCGAGACGGTGCAGCTCCAGTTCCAGCTGTTTTTTTTCCGTGATGTCTTCGGCCATGCCGACGACGATCACCGGCTCGCCGGGTTCGACCTGCTGGTTGATGTAGCACTTGTCGCTCAGCCAGCGGATCTGCCCGTCGGCGGTGATGATGCGGTACTCGCGGTCTTCCACGGCTCCCTGCTCCAGCACGCGCGCCAGGCTGTGTTCGGCGTAGTCGAGGTCTTCGGGGTGAATGCTGTTGCGCCATTCGCGGTGGTCGGCCAGCAGCAGGCCGGCGGAACGTCCAAAAATCCGCTCGTATGCCGGGCTCACGTAGAGCACGCGGCGGGTTTGCCAATCTATGGCCCACAGCACGGCGTTTACGCTGACCAGCAGAGAACTGAGCAATTGTTCGCGCTCACTCAGTCGCTCGACTTCGCCCTGGGCATGTACCAGTGCCAGCAGGGTTGCTGCCGCGGCCGGACGCGGAGGGTCAGCGGTAGGGCTGTCGGCGGTGAAGGGCTTTTCGAGAACCATCGGCACAACTCTCTCTGGGCGCGCCGCAAGATCGAGCAGCGGTCACTACAAGGGGCCACCATGATGGCGAAGTGTTCATTGAGAGAGGCGAATTGCAGTGAAGTTCCGTCAACAGGCTCGATTGACGGTGTCCGAGAAATGGCGCCAAAAAGCTGATGGGTGGGAGGGCAAGCCCTCCCACGCGACTGTCAGACCGCCGCAGGACGCAGCGAATAGGTCTTCAATTGGTGGGCAAAATCCCGCAGGGACTGGATGCCGCTGGCTTCGGCCTCGTGCACCCATTCCTTGATGGCGGCGAGCATGTCGTGGCCGTTGGAGCTGGTCTTGAGCCAGATCTGCTGCAGCGCCAGGCGTTTTTCGTAGATCACTTTCAGCGCCTGGCTGTGTTCCAGCATGCTCTGGATACGCAGGTGGTGGCGGTCATCCAGCAGGCTGGTTTCCCGCGACAGCAGGCGTTTGGCGCGGTGGAACTGGTGGCGCACCGAGTGATCGACTTTTTCCAGCTCCTGCTTGACCAACGGGCCGATCACCAACTTGCGGTACTGGGCCATGATCTGGAAGCGGTTGTTGAGGATCGCCATGGCGGTGTCCATGTCCAGGTGACCCTTGCCTTCCACGCGGTGGGCAATCGGTGCCACGCGCTGCACCTTGGCCAGGCGCAGGAAGCTGAACACCTTGATCCATGCCCAGCCCAGGTCGAATTCCCACTTCTTCACCGACAGCTTGGCCGAGTTGGGGTAGGTGTGGTGATTGTTGTGCAGCTCTTCGCCGCCGACGATGATGCCCCACGGCACCAGGTTGGTGGCGGCGTCACGGCATTCGAAGTTGCGGTAGCCCACGGCGTGGCCCAGGCCATTGATCACGCCGGCGGCCCAGAACGGAATCCACATCATCTGGATTGCCCAGATGGTGATGCCGATGGCGCCGAACAGCAGCAGGTCGATCACGCTCATGATCGCCACACCCAGCAGCGGATAAGGAGTGTAGATCTTGCGCTCGATCCAGTCGTCCGGGCAGTTCTTGCCGTAGATGCGCAGGGTCTCGGGGTTTTCGGCCTCGGCACGGTACAGCTCGGCGCCTTTGCGCAATACGGTGGACAGGCCCTTGATCACCGGGCTGTGCGGGTCGTCGACGGTCTCGCACTTGGCGTGGTGCTTGCGGTGGATGGCGGTCCACTCGCGGGTGTTCTGCGCCGTGGTCAGCCACAGCCAGAAGCGGAAGAAGTGTTTCAGGCCGGCATTGAGCTCCAGGGAGCGATGGGCTGAATAGCGGTGCAGATAGACCGTGACCCCAACGATGGTCACGTGGGTCATCAACAGGGTGACTGCCACCAGTTGCCAGGCCGACAAGTCAAGAAAACCGTTGTACCACATAGGCTGTATGGCCCTCAGATAAAGAAAAGAACAGCACACGCATTATCACTAAGCCTACAGAGAAAACCAGCGGCCCTTTCAGATAAGACTTACGAGATGTTACATATCCTATAATCCCCATTCTTTGTAGGACGATTCTGGGCTTTTAGTAAGGATTACTGGGCATATGCTGTTTTCATACCGAGGAGCCCTGCGTGCTGGGCTGGTATACCTGCTGGCTTCGAGCGTCTGGATAGGCCTCACTCATCGGGTATTGATCGAGTTTCTCGATAATCCGACCGACCTGCACCGGTGGTTGCAGGTGCGCGGTTATGTGTGGGTCGCGCTCAGTGCCTGGTTGATCTACCTGATCTGTGCCCGATCTGCCCGGGCCGACCAGCAGCAACCCTTGAAAGAGAACCGCGAGCGCCTGCGCCAGGCTGCTGCCGTGTTCGATTGCACCCGCGAAGGGGTGTTGGTCACCGACGCCAAGGGCCTGATCGTGCATGTGAACCGGGCCTTCATGGAAATCACCGGCTACCAGTGCGAAGACGTCATGGGCCGGCAGCCGAGCCTGTTCAAGTCCGGTCGCCATTCGTCGAATTTCTATCAACAGATGTTCCAGACCCTGGAACACACCGGTGAATGGAGCGGTGAAATCTGGAATCGGCGCAAAAGCGGTGAGATTTATCCACAGTGGCAAACCATTCGCGTGATTCACGATGACCTGGGCCATATCAGCCATTACGTCGCGGTGTTTTCCGACATCAGCGCCATCAAGGATTCCGAGCACGAACTGGCCCACCTGGCCCACCACGACCCGCTGACCGACCTGCCCAACCGCCTGCTGTTCACCGACCGTGCCGAGCAGGCGCTGGCCTCGGCGCAACTCCACAAGCGCGGCTGCGCCCTACTGTTGCTGGACCTGGATCACTTCAAGATCATCAACGACAGCCTTGGCCATAATGTGGGCGACCAGTTGCTCAAGCTGGTGGGCGAGCGGCTCAAGGCGCTGTTCGGCCCCGGCGTGACCCTGGCGCGCCTGGGCGGGGATGAGTTCGCGGTGCTCGCGGAAAACTGCTCACAGGTGGTGCAGGCGGCGGCTTTGGCACAGCGCATGCTGGATGTGATGAAGCAGCCGTTCATCTTTGACGGCCATCAGCTGTTTATCAGCGCCAGCATTGGCATCAGCCTGTTCCCCAATGATGCCCTGAGCGCCGAGCAATTGTTGCGCAACGCCGATTCCGCGCTCTTCAAGGCTAAAAGCGTGGGCCGCGAAGGCTACGCCTTGTACACCGAAGAACTCACCGCCCATGCGCAGAACCGGGTGGAAATCGCCAGCGAACTGCGCCGCGCCCTCGAACAGCAGGAGTTGCGCGTCTACTACCAACCGGTGCACGACTTGCACACCAGCCGCCTGATCGGCGTCGAAGCACTGGTGCGCTGGCAACACCCCGAGCGTGGCCTGGTGCCGCCGGGTGATTTCATCCCCATCGCCGAACGCACCGGGTTGATTGCCGAGATCGATGGATGGGTGATGGACCAGGCCTGCCGACAGATGTGCCGATGGCTGGCCGACGGCGCGCCGCTGAGCTTTATTGCAATCAATGTATCCAGCCGCCTGTTTGCCCGGCGCGAACTCTACGATCAAGTCGCCCAGGTGCTGCACGATACCGGTCTGGATCCGGCCTTCCTGGAGTTGGAAGTCACCGAAAGCGCGGTGATGGACGACCCCGAAGTGGCCCTGGAACAACTGCACCGCCTGCGCGAACTGGGCTTGCGCCTGGCCATCGATGACTTCGGCACCGGCTATTCCTCCCTGCTGCGCCTCAAGCGCCTGCCGGTGCAGAAACTCAAGATCGACCAGGGCTTTGTCGCCGGGCTGCCGTGGGACGAAGACGATGCCGCCATTGTGCGGGTGGTGATCGCCCTGGCGAAAAGCATGGGCATGCAGGTGCATGCCGAGGGGATCGAACAGGTGGAGCAGGCGCGGTTCTTGTTGGAGCAGCACTGCGATATGGGCCAGGGGTACTGGTTTGGGCGGCCGATGCCGGCGGACGAGATTGATTGGAACTGCGCACCCACTCTCCAGCCTTGAAATGCATTCAAATGTGGGAGGGGGCAAGCCCCCTCCCACATTTGGATATTCACAAGGCGTTATTTCAGCGCTTGGGCGCAAAACAAGCGCGCAACCCCACGTCCTGCCAGAAAATTCTTTCTGGTTATATAAACATTCTTAAATAGTATTTTTAAGAATATCCGCGCTTATCTACTATCGCCCTACGCCGCAAGCAGTGCCGCCACTGCGAGGCACTATTCATTTCAGGAGCGAGACCATGAGCGCATCTCTACGTAGCGTCGACGGCCAGGACGAAGCAGCCATTTTGCGCGAGATCCAGAGCGCCTTGCGCGATCTGCGGTTTGGCGCGGTGGAAATCACTGTGCACAACGCTCAAGTGGTACAGATCGAACGCAAGGAAAAATTCCGTTTGCAGAACCCGGGTAACAAACCGAGCTAAGCAATAACGGCGATAGACCCCGTCACTATAAGAAAAAGCCAACACCCAGAATTTTCAGGAGCTTCTATGTCGTCGATTCGCCGTTATGCCCTGGCCGCCCTGGCCAGCGCCGTGTTTGCCGGTTCCGCGGTTGCCAAGGACTACGAGTTGCTCAACGTTTCGTACGATCCTACCCGTGAGCTGTACCAGGACTACAACGCTGAGTTCACCAACTTCTGGAAACAGTCCCACCCCGGCGATAACGTCAAGATCCAGCAATCCCATGGTGGTTCGGGCAAGCAAGGCCGGGCAGTGATCGACGGCCTGCGCGCCGACGTGGTGACCCTGGCCCTGGCCGGTGACATCGACGAAATCGCCAAGCTGGGCAAGACCCTGCCGGAAAACTGGCAGACCCGCCTGCCGGACGCCAGCACCCCATACACCTCGACCATCGTGTTCCTGGTGCGCAAGGGCAACCCTAAAGGCATCAAGGATTGGGGCGACCTGATCAAGAAAGACGTTTCCGTGATCACGCCTAACCCGAAAACCTCCGGCGGTGCGCGCTGGAACTTCCTTGCCGCCTGGGCCTACGGCCTGAAATCCGGTGGCAGCGAAGCCAAGGCCCAGGAATACGTCAAGGAGCTGTTCAAGCACGTGCCGATCCTCGACACCGGCGCGCGCGGTTCGACCATTACCTTCGTCAACAACGGTCAGGGCGACGTGTTGCTGGCCTGGGAAAACGAGGCGTTCCTGGCCCTGAAAGAAGACGGCGGCGCCGACAAGTTCGACATCGTCGTGCCGTCCCTGTCGATCCTTGCGGAGCCGCCGGTGGCCGTGGTCGACAAGAACGCCGAGAAAAAGGGCAACACCGAGATCGCCACTGAATACCTCAAGCACCTGTACAGCCCGGCTGGCCAGGAGATTGCGGCGAAGAACTTCTACCGCCCACGGGATGCAAAAGTGGCCGCCAAATACGCCCAGCAGTTCCCGAAACTGGACCTGGTGACTATCGACAAAGACTTCGGCGGCTGGAAAACTGCCCAGCCGAAATTCTTTAACGACGGTGGCGTGTTCGACCAGATCTACACGGCGCAGTAAGCCAAAGTACCGGTAGGAGCGAGCTTGCTCGCGAAGATCGTCAACGATGACGCGGGCATTCTGAATGAGCGCGGTGCCCTTGAGGTCTTCGCGAGCAAGCTCGCTCCTACAGTGGTTTCTACCTTTAACCAAGGACTCTTATGTCGCGTCGTATTTCCCCCGTCATACCCGGCTTCGGGCTGACGCTGGGCTACACCGTGGTGTACCTCAGCCTGATCGTACTCATCCCCCTCGCGGCGATGTTCGTACACGCCGCTCAACTCACCTGGGATCAGTTCTGGAACATCATCTCCGCACCCCGTGTGCTGGCGGCGTTGAAGCTGAGCTTCAGCACCGCGCTGTACGCCGCCCTGATCAACGGCGTGATCGGCACGCTGCTGGCCTGGGTGCTGGTGCGCTACACCTTCCCCGGCCGCAAGATCATCGATGCGATGATCGACCTGCCGTTCGCCCTGCCCACCGCCGTGGCCGGTATTGCCCTGACTGCGCTGTACACGCCGACCGGCCTGGTGGGCCAGTTCGCCGCCGACCTGGGCTTCAAGATCGCCTACAGCCCCTTGGGCATCACCCTGGCGCTGACCTTCGTGACCCTGCCGTTCGTGGTGCGCACGGTGCAGCCGGTACTCGCGGATATCCCCCGGGAAATCGAAGAAGCCGCCGCCTGCCTGGGCGCCAAGCCGTTGCAGGTGTTCCGCTACATCCTCGTCCCCGCGCTGCTGCCCGCCTGGCTGACCGGTTTCGCCCTGGCGTTTGCCCGTGGCGTCGGTGAGTACGGTTCGGTGATTTTCATCGCCGGCAACATGCCGATGAAAACCGAGATCCTGCCGCTGCTGATCATGGTCAAGCTCGACCAGTACGACTACCGCGGCGCCACCTCCATTGGCGTACTGATGCTGGTGGTTTCCTTTGTCCTGCTGCTGCTGATCAACTTGTTGCAGCGGCGCATCGAACGTCCATAAGGAGGCGCGGAACATGTCCCAATCGTCTATTTCCGCGGCATCCTCGGCCAACGCAGCCCGCCGTGGCAGCGCTGTTTCCCGGCGCATCCTGATCAGCCTGGGCTGGCTGGTGTTCTTCCTGTTCCTGCTGCTGCCGCTGTTTATCGTGGTGTCCCAGGGCTTGAAGAACGGCCTCGGGGCGTTTTTCACCGCAATCCTTGAACCGGACGCGTTGTCCGCACTGAAACTCACGGTGATCGCCGTGCTGATTTCAGTGCCGCTCAACCTGGTATTCGGCGTCAGTGCGGCCTGGTGCGTGAGCAAGTACTCGTTCCGTGGCAAGAGCATCCTGGTGACGCTGATCGACCTGCCGTTCTCGGTCTCCCCGGTGATCGCCGGCCTGGTCTACGTGCTGATGTTCGGCGCCCAGGGCCTGTTTGGCCCTTGGTTGCAGGAGCATGACATCCAGATCGTGTTCGCTTTGCCCGGCATCGTACTGGCGACCATCTTCGTCACCGTGCCGTTCGTCGCCCGCGAACTGATCCCGCTGATGCAGGAGCAGGGCACCCAGGAAGAAGAGGCCGCACGCCTGCTGGGCGCCAATGGCTGGCAGATGTTCTGGCATGTCACCGTGCCGAATATCAAATGGGGCCTGATCTACGGCGTGGTGCTGTGCACCGCGCGGGCCATGGGGGAGTTCGGCGCGGTGTCGGTGGTGTCCGGCCATATTCGCGGCGTGACCAACACCTTGCCGCTGCACGTCGAGATTCTCTACAACGAATACAACCACGTTGCCGCGTTTGCGGTGGCGAGTCTGCTGCTGATCCTGGCGCTCTTCATCCTGCTGCTCAAGCAGTGGAGCGAGAACCGTATTAATCGCCTGCGCGCCAGTGCGGCTGAGGAATAAGTCATGTCGATCGAAGTCCGTAACGTCAGCAAGAACTTCAACGCCTTCAAGGCCCTGGACAGCATCAACCTGGATATCCAGAGTGGCGAGCTGGTGGCCTTGCTTGGGCCTTCCGGCTGCGGCAAGACCACCTTGCTGCGCATCATCGCCGGCCTGGAAACCCCGGATGACGGCAGCATCGTGTTCCACGGTGAAGACGTCTCCGGCCACGACGTGCGTGATCGCAACGTCGGTTTTGTGTTCCAGCACTACGCGCTGTTCCGCCACATGACCGTGTTCGACAACGTCGCCTTCGGCCTGCGCATGAAGCCGAAGAACCAGCGCCCGAACGAAAGCCAGATTGCGGCCAAGGTTCATGAACTGCTGAACATGGTGCAGCTGGACTGGCTGGCCGACCGTTACCCGGAACAACTCTCCGGCGGCCAGCGCCAGCGTATCGCCCTGGCCCGCGCGTTGGCGGTCGAGCCGAAGGTGCTGCTGCTGGATGAACCCTTCGGCGCCCTCGACGCCAAGGTGCGTAAGGAACTGCGCCGCTGGCTGGCGCGCCTGCACGAAGACATCAACCTGACCTCGGTGTTCGTGACCCACGACCAGGAAGAGGCCATGGAAGTCGCCGACCGCATCGTGGTGATGAACAAGGGCGTGATCGAGCAGATCGGCTCACCAGGCGACGTCTACGAAAACCCGGCCAGCGATTTCGTCTACCACTTCCTTGGCGACTCCAACCGCCTGCACCTGGGTGAAGACCGGCACGTGCTGTTCCGCCCCCACGAAGTGTCGCTGTCGCGCCACGAACTGGAAGATCATCACGCGGCTGAAGTGCGTGATATTCGTCCATTGGGCGCGACCACGCGGGTGACCTTGAAGGTCGAAGGCCAGAGTGAGCTGATCGAAGCCGAAGTGGTGAAGGACCACGACAGCCTGACCGGCCTGGCTCGCGGCGAGACCTTGTTCTTCAAACCCAAGGTCTGGCAAAAAGCCTGAGCCCCAAACAAAAATCCCGATGTGAAACAGGTTCCATGTGGGAGGGGGCTTGCTCCCGATAGCGGTGTTTCAGCCAGCTTATCTGCTGCTGACCCACTGCAATCGGGAGCAAGCCCCCTCCCACATTCAGGCCTCTCTCGGCTTCAGATCGCGTCGAACCACTGGCCCCGAGCGCTCTTCGATCTGTTGCTTCAAGCCCTGGCGCAACCCCAGCAAAAACGCCACCTCCGCCACCACATACAGCGGCCCCACAATCAGCCCCGACACGTCATCCACAAACGCCGGCTTCCTGCCTTCGTAGTAATGCCCGACAAACTGAATCACCCAGCCCACCACGAACATTCCCACCCCGCTGCTGAGCCACACCATCGTGCTCTGCGCCGCCAACACGTGCCCGGCCCACACCGACAAGCCCATCAACACCGTCATCAGCGCGCCCAGGGCCAGTTCAAGCCGCAGGTAAAACCACGCGGAAAACAGCGCCACTATCACTGCCGGGGAAAGCCACAGCCCACCCACAGCCCATTCGGGGCGTGACAGCAGCACAGCCACGGCGACCACAATCAGCGGGATGCCGATGAAGTGGCTGGCGATATTGCGTGGGTCGCGGTGGTACGCGGCGTATTGACTGAGGTGATCGACGAGGCTTTTCATTGTTGTTCCTCCTGTAGGATGTTTGATCATGCCCTGTCAACCTGGGACTAACTGTCAGTTGGGCGACAATCTTCGGAGTTCTCATGGATGCGACGCAATGGCACTCCCGGTTGGCCGTCGGCCACTGGTTCAGTCACCTGCCCGTACCTTTCCAGCATAGTCTGCTGGCCCATGCGCGGCTGCGGCAGCTGACGGCGGGTCAATACCTGTTCAAGCGCGGCGACCCGCCCTGCGGCTTGTATGCGGTGCTCGACGGCACGTTGCGTGTCAGTGCGGTGAATGAGCACGGCAAGGAAGCGCTGTTGAGCCTGGTGGGGGCGCCCTACTGGTTCGGCGAGATCTGCCTGTTCGACGGCTTGCCGCGCACCCACGACGCCTGCGCCACGGGGCCGTGCACGCTGGTGCAGGTGCCGCAGCAGGCGCTGCTGAAGATCCTCGATCAATCCCCTTGCTACTGGCGCGACCTGGCGTTGCTGATGAGCCAGAAGCTGCGCCTGAGTTTTATCGGCCTCGAACAGCTCAGCCTGATGCCCGCTTCGGTGCGCCTGGCCCACCGGCTGTTGATGATTGTTGAGGGCTACGGCGACATGGCGCCTTCAAAACGCGTGCTGCAACTGCCCCAGGAAGACCTGGCGGCGATGTTGAGCCTGTCGCGCCAGACCACCAATGCCTTGCTCAAGGACCTGCAAGCCCAGGGCATCGTGCGCCTGGGCTACGGCGAGATCGAAATCCTCGATGCGCAGCGGCTACGAGAGGCGGCGCACACCTGAGGGTGTTAGCCTGCAAACCTGATCAATCGAGGTGTGTTATGCGTGTGCTGTTAGTGGAACATGAATCCGAAGAGGCACAGCGGATGGCCCGGGGATTGAACGAGGCCGGCTACACCGTGGAAGTCGCGGCCAACGGCATGGCGGCGCAGCGCTTTGTCGAAAGCGCCGAATACGACCTGGTGATCCTGGATGTGATGTTGCCTGGCCTGAATGCCTGGAAGCTGCAGCAGGCCATCCGGCAGAAGGGTGAGACGCCGGTGTTGTTCCTGACCACGCCGGGCGGGATTGAAGATCGCCTGCGCGGCTTGGAGCTGCATGAGGATGATTACCTGCTCAAGCCGTTTGAGGCCAAGGGGTTGGTGATGCGGGTCAGGAAACTGTTGCGGCGGGATCGGGGTCGCTGATTGATCCCGTCACTGTAGTGCCTGAAAGATTGCCATCGGGAGCAAGCCCCCTCCCACAGGAGAACGCATTTCAAATGTGGGGGCTTGCCCCCGATGAGCATAGGTATCTACACAACTTGGGCTCAACACTGAGCGCCCGGCAGATAGGGCTGTTGTGGTGAGCGGGCTTGTCCCGCGCCGGGCTGCGTAGCAGCCCCAGTAAAGAAGAACGCGGTGTATCAGACACTCTGTAGAGGCTGGTTTTGGGGCTGCTACGCAGCCCAGCGCGGGACAAGCCCGCTCGCCACAGTGAGATTTGTCAGGGGCTGAAAAGTTGTGTAGATACCCATGCCCCGATGAGACCTTCAGCCTCCCCACATATCCCCTTACCGCAACCCATCCCGAAACTGCCCCGGCGTCATCCCCGTCCAGCGCTTGAACGCCCGGTTAAAGCTGCTGGTATCGGCAAATCCCAACAGATGGCTGACCTCGGCCAATGAACACTGTGGATCACGCAAGTGGAGCAACGCCAAGTTCTGGCGACACTCATTGAGCAACGCATCAAACCGACACCCCTCATCCGCCAGATGCCGCTGCAAACTGCGCAAACTCAAGTGCAGCGCCTGGGCAATCCGCTCGGCACTCGGCTCGCCATCGGGCAGTTGCGCCTCGATGGCCGCGCGCACCTTGCGCTCCCAGGTCAGCGGTTGCAGTTGCGCCAGGGTGCGTTTGAGCACGGTTTCGTTGTGTTCGGCCAGTTCCGGGTTGGCGTCGTCCAGGTGGCTGTCGAAATCGCTGGCGGCGAATTCGAGGCGGTCTTCCTCGGCGCCGAAAAACACCGGTGCGCGGAACACCGTGTGCCAGGGCTTGGGGTCGGCGGGTTGCGGGCGCCGCAGGTAAACCGCCAGCGGCGCATAGTCGCGGCCCAGGCGATTGCGGCACGTGCGCACATAGATCGCGGCAAACGCATCGATGGCTTCCAGCGCCGGCGCCGGGCTGCCTGGCGGTTGCAGCAGGCGAAAGCGGTAGCGCTCGCCATCGCCGCTGAGTTCCAGGCTCAGGGCATCGCTGACCACCTGGTGATACCGCACGATGCGCTCGAACACCTCGCGCAGGCTGCCGCTCGCCACCAATGCATAACCCAGCGCATGAAAGGTGGTCGGGCTGACAAACCGCGACACCCGCAACCCGATGGCCGGATCGCCGCTGGCCTGCACCGCCAGTTCCCACAGGCGCGTGGTGGCCGACAGCGGGTAACGCGCGTTGGGGTCGTCCATCTGCTGCGGATCAAGCCCGGCCTGGGCGCACAGCGCGGCGCTGTCGAGGCCCAGGGCATCGAGCTGCTTGCGCAGGGCGCGGGTCCAGCTGGCGAGGGAAGTCGGTTCGGTCATGGCGATTGGCGCTTGCGGTCAACAGGTTGGCGTGTGGGGCTAGCGTCCTGCAAGAAGCCCTGGTGCAGGATGTAACCCTCAATGAATAAGAGGATGGGAGCATGGACGGTACTTCTGCAAGTCCCCAGCAGATGAACGCGCAACAGCGTTCGGCGCATATCCGTGAAGTGGTGCTCGCCGAAGGCGTGCGCTTGCGTCGCCGGCACCCGTGGTTGCAGCATCAGGACGCCCTGGGCGCGGGTATCCTGGCCTTTGCCTTGCTCGGCATGATGGGCTCGGCGGCGCTCTATATCAGCGGTCATATGGCCTGGTGGACCTGCCTGCTGCTCAATGCGTTCCTGGCCTCACTGACCCACGAGCTGGAACACGACCTGATCCACAGCATGTACTTTCGTAAACAGCGCGTGGCCCACAACCTGATGATGGGCCTGGTGTGGCTGGCGCGGCCGAGTACCATCAACCCGTGGATCCGTCGGCACCTGCACCTCAATCACCACAAGGTCTCCGGCACCGAGACCGATATGGAGGAACGTGCGATCACCAACGGCGAGCCCTGGGGCCTGGCGCGGTTGCTGATGGTGGGCGATAACGTGATGTCGGCGTTTATCCGCATGCTGCGCGCCAAGACCTGGGGCCACAAACTCAAGATCCTCAAGCGCTCGCTGCTGGTCTACGCACCTTTGGCGCTGCTGCATTGGGGCGCGTGGTATATCTTCCTCGGCTTCCATGCCGCCAACGGCATCGCCAGCCTGCTGGGCACGCCGATCGACTGGTCCACCGGCACCTTGCAGATGATGCAGGTGATCGACATCGCCGCCGTGGTGATCATCGGCCCCAATGTGCTGCGCACCTTTTGCCTGCACTTTGTCAGCTCCAACATGCACTACTACGGCGATGTGGAACCGGGCAATGTGATCCAGCAAACCCAAGTGCTGAACCCGTGGTGGCTGTGGCCGTTGCAGGCGTTCTGCTTCAACTTCGGCAGCACCCACGGGATTCACCATTTTGTGGTGAAGGAGCCGTTCTACATCCGCCAGATGACGGCCAAGGTGGCACATAAGGTCATGGCCGAGATGGGCGTGCGCTTCAATGATTTCGGCACGTTTGCGCGGGCCAATCGGCTTGAGCCCATGGCGTCGCCCCAGGCCCGGCTCAATCCGGCTGAAACGGCGACGCGCTGAGCACCACGCCGGTTTCGTCGACGTACTGCTGCCAGTGGCCGATCAACGTGGCGAGCTTGTCCGGATGACTCAAGGCCAGGTCGTGGATTTCGCCGGGATCCTGGCCCAGGTCATACAGTTGCCAGGTCGCCGGGCCCACCGGGCCGGGGATGTACACGGCTTTCCACTGGCCCTGGCGAATCGCGCGGCGGCCGAACAGTTCCCAGCCGGTTACGGTGTTGTCGTCGTGCACCTGGGCGGTCTCGCCAGAGAGGAAGCCCAGCCACGACTTGCCCCGCAGCGGCGCCACCGGCTTGCCACGCCATTGTTTGCCCGGATGGCGCACGCCGGCCAGGTCGAGGATGGTCGGCGTGATGTCCATCACCGTGCCGAAACCATGGCTGATACGACCTTTGAGCGACAACTGCGGGTAGTGCACCAGCGCCGGCACGCGAATCCCGCCCTCGGTGGTGAACGCCTTGAACAACCGCGACGGCGCCGTCGCCACCTGCGCCCATGACGGGCCATACCAGACATAGGAATTGGCGCGGCCGATATTGTCCAGGCTGTTGTCGTAATGCTGGTTGAGGTAGGTGAGCAACTGCGGCCCGAACTTGGGGAACGCCTCCAACAGCGCACCTTCGGCGCCGTTGTCGGACATGAACACAATGAAGGTATTGTCCAACTGCCCCTGCTGGCGCAGGTAATCCACCACTCGGCCGATGTTCCAGTCCATGCGCTCGACCATCGCCGCATACACCTCCATGGCCCGCGCCGAGACCTGGCGCTGTTCGTCGCTCAAGGCGGCCCACTGGGTGTTCAGTTCGATCAACGGATGGGGTTCGACATTGGCGTCGATCAGCCCCAATGCCTTGAGTTTTTCCAGGCGTTCCAGGCGCAGCACTTCGGGGCCGGCGTCGTAGCGGCCACGGTACTTCTCGACGATGTCCGCAGGCGCCTGCAACGGCCAGTGCGGCGCGGAAAACGGCAGGTAGGCGAAGAACGGCCGGGCCTGGTCGCGCTCCTTGAGATAGTGCAGCAGCTTGTCGCCGAAGGCATCGGAGGAATAGAAATCCTTGGGCAATTGCTCCACGAACCGGTCGTCTTCGATGTACAGCGCCGGGGTGGATTTGAGCAGGCCCGGGGTGTCGTCGTTATAGGTCGGTTCGAAGCCGTAGTGGTTGGCCGCCCCCGGCAGCAGCGAGAACGAACGCTCGAAACCGCGGGCGTGGGGCGCCAGTTCGGCGGTCAGGCCCAGGTGCCACTTGCCGCTCATCAGTGTCTGATAACCGGCCTCGCGCAGCAGCTCCGGCAGTGCCACCACCTTGTCATTCAAGTAGCCCTCGTAGCCGGGCTTGCCGATCAGCTCCGGGGTCAGTGCCTCGGCCATGGTGCCGATACCGGCGATATGGTGGTCGGTGCCGGTGAGCAGCATCGAGCGGGTAGGCGAGCACGTCGGGGCAGTGTGGAAGTCGGTCAGGCGCAGGCCGTTCAGCGCCAGAGCGTCCAGGTGCGGCGTGGAAATTTCCCCGCCAAACGCACCGAGGTCGGAGAAGCCCATGTCATCGGCCAGGATCACGAGAAAATTGGGACGTTGCGGCATCAAGGCACTCCTCATCAGCAGGCGGTTTTTCAGCAGGCGATAAACGCCAGTGGCAGGTCGCGGATCTGTTCGCGCGCGGGCGGCTGGTAATGGCCGTCGCTGGTCAGTTCATGCAGCAACTCCTCACGCAGCTGGTGGAATTCGAAACTGCTGCGCTGGCGCGGGTGGGGCAGGGCAATCTCGACGACCTGCTTGATCCGCCCCGGCCGGGGCTCCATCACCACCACGCGGTCGGCGAGGAAAATCGCTTCCTCCACATCGTGGGTCACCAATACCGTGGTGATTTTGGCGCGGGCGCGGATCGCCAGGAGTTCGTCCTGCATCTGCTGGCGAGTCAGGGCGTCGAGGGCACCGAAGGGTTCGTCCAGCAGCAGAATGCGCGGGCTGGCCACCAGGCCGCGGGCAATCGCCACCCGTTGCGCCATGCCGCCGGACAGTTGGTGCGGATAGGCGCGGGTGAAGTCGGTGAGGCCGACCAGCTCGATAAAATCGCTGATGCGCCGATTGCGCTCTGCTTCGCTCAGTGGCTCGTTGACCAGGCCCAGGCCGATATTTTCCGCCACGGTGAGCCAGGGGAACAGACGATGCTCCTGGAACACGATGCCGCGCTCGCCGCCGATGCCGCTGACCGCTTTGCCGTCGACGCGGATCTCGCCGCGAAACTGCGTATCGAGCCCCACCAGCAAACGCAGCAGGGTGGATTTGCCGCAGCCGCTGGAGCCGACAATCGCGACGAATTCGCCTTCGGCAATCTCCAGGTTGAATTCGCGGATGGCTTCCAGCTCGAAGCCGTCGACGTCGAAGGTCTTGCCCACATGGTTGAAGCTGACGATAGGTGCGTTCATGCGTGTCTCCAGCGGGTGGCGCGGGTTTCGATGCGCTGGCCGATCAGGTTGAGGGCCGCGCCGGTGAGGCCGACCAGGAGCATGCCGCTCATGATCAGGTCCATGCGCAGCAGTTGTTGGGCGCCGATCATCAGGCTGCCGATACCGCCGTTGGACGGCATGAAATATTCCGCACCGATGGTGCCCAGCCAGGCGTAGATCAGGCTCAGGCGCAGGCCGGCGAAAATGCCGGCTGCGGCGCCTGGCAGTACCAGGCGTCGCAGCCGTTGGAACAGGCTCAGGCGCAACACCTGCACCGCTTCGTTGAGCTGTGGCGACAGATTCAGCACGCTGCGTTGGGTGGCGATAAACAACGGGAAGAAGGCGGCGAGGGCGATAAACACCCATTTGGCCAACTCACCCAGGCCAAACCAGGCAGTGAGCAGCGGCACCCAGGCGAAAATCGCGATCTGGCGCAAGGCGGCCAGGGTCGGCCCGAGTACCCGCTCACTGCGCCGTGACAGTCCCAGCCACAGGCCCATGGCAAAGCCAAGGCCGCCACCGAGCAGCAACCCGCCCAGGCTTCGCCCCAGGCTGGTGCCCAGTGCACCGCTGAGGTTGCCATCCACCACCCCGGCGACGGTGGTGTGCAGCACCACCCATGGGCTGACCAGAATGTTCGTGTCGACCCAGCCTTGTTGCGTCGCGACCTGCCACAGCGCCAGCAACAGCAGGGGCAGCAACCACGGTTGCAGGCGCTGCCAGCCTTGATAGCGCGGGCCGCGACGAATCTGCGCCGTGGCCGGGTGGGGCCAGTGCACCCATTTGCGGTCCAGCCAGCCAATGCCACGGTCCATCACCACGCCGAATACGCCGATGACCACGATGCACACGAAGACGATATCGAGCATGAACAGCTGGCGCGCCCACACCATCAGGTAGCCGATGCCTTCGCTGGAGGCCAGCAACTCCACCGCCAGCAGCGAGGTCCAGCCGGCCGCCAGGGCCAGGCGCACGCCGGCCATAAAGGCGGGCAGCGCGGCAGGCAGGATCAGGCGCCGGATCAACAGGTGCGTGGGCAGGCGCAACACGCGGGCGGCTTCGCGTAACTGGGGTTGGGCGTCGCGCACGCCCACCAGGGTATGCAGGGTGACGGGCACCACGATCGCTTTCACCAGCACCACCAGTTTCAGGGTTTCGCCAATGCCGAAGAACACCATGAACAGTGGAATCCAGGCCAGGGTCGGTACCTGCGACAACGCGCTGAACGTCGGAAACACCAGGCGCTCGGCGCGCGCGCTGAAACCCAACACCGCCCCCAGCAGCGCCCCGGCGCCAATGCCCGCCAGCAACCCCCAGGACAGGCGTTGCAGGCTGATCGCCAGGTGGCTCCACAGCTCGCCGCCGGCCAGTTCCACGGCGCTGCTCCACACCAGCGACGGTGGCGGCAGGATCTGCTCGCTCATCCAGTGATTGCGGCTGGCCAGCCACCACAGCGCAAACAGCGTCACCGGCAGCAACCATGGCAACAGCCGTTCACTGTGCAGCGGCCAACGTGGCGTGGCGCCGGGAGCCGCGAGCGGTAGGCTCAAAAGTGAGATTCGGGCCATGGAGGACCTCCGTTGTCGCCAAGGGCGTTATGTGATTTCGATCTTATAAAAACGTAATCAAGATGATTGAGGGATAAGAAAAGCCATTTAAAGCCTCGCTCCGGCACGCATCCAATGCATTCGAAGAATATTTTCGATGCTATTCATGCATAGCCCTCTGGAGCCTGCGTTTCCCTTCGCATAGTCCTAAAAGCTATTAAATTGTGAATTTATAGTATTTAAAGTTTTGACCAGGTTGTGCCTACTTTCTGCTCCCCAGGCGACCCTCGCCCACAAGGAGCTGCGCTTATGAAACTGCCGTTCAAACGTCTGATCACCCTGGTCGCAGGCACCGCACTGGCGGGCCTGGTACAGGCTGCCGACCTCAAGGAAATTCGCATCGCCGTGCCCGACCTCAGCGCAGGCAGCCAGCACAGCGGCGGGGGCATAACGGACGTGCTGCGCGAGCAGCAGATCTTCGAAAAAGCCTTTGCCGACCAAGGCATCAAGATCCAGTGGAATTACTTCAAGGGCGCCGGCCCTGTGATCAACGAAGCCTTCGCCAACGGGCAGGTGGACCTGGCGTACCTGGGCGACCTGGCGGCGATCATCGGCCGCTCCAATGGCCTGGAGACGCGCTTGCTCAGTGCTACCGCGCGGGACATCAAGCAGTACCTCGGCGTGGTACCGGGTTCTGGCATCAAGACCTTGCAGGACCTCAAGGGCAAGCGCGTCGCGGTGTTCCGTGGCACGGCCAGCCAGTTGTCGTTCGACAGTGCATTGGCCAGCCAGGGCTTGAGTGAGAAGGACCTCAAAGTCATCAGCCTGGACTACAACGCCGCCAATGCCGCGTTGGCCGCCAAGCAGATCGACGCCACCTGGGGCGGTTCGAACCTGACGGCATTGCAAGCCAAGGGGCTGGCTGAAATACCGCTGACCACCAAGGACCTCGGTGGCGCCGGCAGCGTCCAGGCGGTGCTGGTGGGCAGCAAGCAGTTTGTCGACGAGCACCCCGACGCCGTCGCCAAGCTGCTCAAGGCCCAGCAGCAGGCGGTGCAATGGTTGACCGATGACAACAACAAGCAAGCCTACATAGCGCTGGTGTCCGGGCTGGCCAGTTACCCGCCGGTGATCCTCACCAATGACTTGAAAGACCAGACCCTCAGCGAGATTTTCCCGTCGACCCTGGACCCGGTGTTCCTGGCTAAATTGCAGGGTTCGGTGGACCTGGCTTCCAAGGAGAAGCTGATTCGCAAGTCGTTCCAGGTGAGTGACTGGGTGGCGCCGAATCTGTCGGCGGCGGGGCTTTGAGTCGGGTGGTGCCTGGGCTATCGCCATCGGGGGCTTGCCCCCGATGAGGCCCTTCAAACCGCCACACTCACCTCCTGCCTGTCCACCTCCACCAGCGTCTCGATCATCGCCTTCGCCGCCGGCGACAACCGCGAACCGGTGCGGCTGACAATCCCGCAGCGGGCGCTCATGGTCTCCATGTTCTGCGGCAGGTTGCGCCAGTGCAGCAGCTTCAGCGTGCCCTGGGCGATGTCTTCGGCGAATGCCTCCTCGGTGCCCACGCCGATGGCATTGGACTGCAGTACGATCTTCACCAGCGCCGGGAAATGTTCGGTCTGGATGCTCGGGGAAAAATCCATGCGCCCGCTCAGGTTCGCCAACAGTTTGCGAATGCCCTGTGAGATCAGCGGCGACGCCAGCGGGTAGTCGAACATGTCGTTGGTCGACAGGCTGTCCTTGGCCAGCAACGGGTGCCCCGGTCGGCAAAAAAATACCCCGCGCTTGGGGGTCAGCGCGCGGGTCTGGAAATTCGGGTCGGCTTCGAATTGGCGGATGTCGGCGATAAAGAATTCGATCTCTTCACGGCTCAGGGCACGGCTGAGTTTTTCCCAGTTATCCACCTGGAAACTGGTGCGGATTTTCGGGTGGGCGCTGATAAAACGCGCCACCGCATCCGGCACCAGTTTCACTGCCGGGGCCGGGCCGCAGCCGAAGCGCAGGTCGCCGGCGTCGAGCTTGGTCATGCGCGTCACTTCACTGCTCAGCAAGGCGGCGCCGTGCACCAGGGACAAGGCATGTTGCAGCACCACTTGGCCCTCCGGCGTGGGGCGCAGGTCCTTGTGGCCACGGTCGACCAGCACGCAGCCGAACTCCTGTTCCAGCCCCTGGATGCTGCGGCTGAACGCCGGTTGGGTGATGCCCATGGCGTCTGCCGCACGCACGAAACTGCGGTGTTCGTTGAGGGCGATGAAGTAGCGCAGTTGGCGAAGATCCATATGCTTTCCCTGCATCTTAAAAATAGGTCGAAGGCATTTGCGACCACGGGAGCAGAGGTTTTAAATGCAAGCTCTTATTCCGTCAATGAAGCATTCGTTCATCTGCTAGACCTAAATTGCATATGGATAGAGCGTTGTCGGAAAGCGTCCCCATCAGCAGGCACAAGAGGGTCATCACCATGAGCAACGCCGCATTAGCTGTTCAACCCGTCGCCCAGGCGCTGGATATTCACCCGGTCGCCGGCCGCATCGGCGCCGAGATTCGCGGTATCACACTGTCCGGCGATCTGGATGCCGCCACGGTCGAAGCCATCCAGCAGGCGCTGGTGCAGTACAAGGTGATCTTCTTTCGCGAGCAGACTCACCTCGATGACCAGAGCCAGGAAGCCTTTGCCCATCTGCTCGGCGAGCCGATTGCCCACCCGACGGTGCCGGTGCGCGACGGCACGCGCTTCCTGATGGAACTGGACGGTACCCGTGGGCAGCGCGCCAATTCCTGGCACACCGATGTGACCTTCGTCGATGCCTACCCGAAAGCCTCGGTGCTGCGTTCGGTGCTGGCGCCCAAGTCCGGTGGCGACACGGTCTGGGCCAACACCTCGAGCGCCTACAACGACCTCAGCGTCGAACTGCGCGCCCTGGCGGATAACTTGTGGGCGGTGCACAGCAACGAATACGACTACGCCGCGCTCAAGCCGGATGTGTCGGCCGAGCGGCTTGAGGCATACCGCAAGGTGTTCACCTCGACGGTGTACGAAACCGAGCACCCGGTGGTGCGCGTGCATCCGGTCAGTGGCGAGAAAACCCTGTTGCTGGGGCACTTCGTCAAGCGCCTGAAAGGTTATTCCCAGGCTGACTCGACCCAGCTGTTCAACCTGCTGCAAAGCCACGTCACCCGCCTGGAAAACACCGTGCGCTGGCGCTGGAACACTGGCGACGTGGCGATCTGGGACAATCGCGCCACCCAGCATTACGCCGTGGACGACTACGGCACCCAGGAACGCATCGTGCGCCGGGTGACGCTCAAGGGCGATGTGCCGGTGGGCGTGCAAGGGCAGCGCAGCCAGACCACCAAAGGTCTCTGAGCTGACAATGCCAGTCAGTTAAGGGCGAACACCGTACCTGTGGTGAGCGGGCTTGCCCCGCGTTGGGGTGCGAAGCGCCCCTGATGAAGACGAATGCGGTGTATCAGGCACTCCTCTGCGCCTGGTTCTGGGGCTGCTGCGCACCCCAACGCGGGGCAAGCCCGCTCACCACAGAGGTACCCGTTTGCTGCGCGACAACGCTACTTCGAAGAGGTAGTGGGACCCCCCACATTCGATGTGTGGTTTACCACACGCCGATCTGCACCACTTTCTCCGCTTGCGGCTCACCGTAACGAAACCGTTGGCCACGCAGATCGATCTCTGCGTGGCTGATGGTGGTGCGTCGCTTCAGCCCGCGCAGCCATTCGAACAGATACCCCAAATGGGTTTCGCGCACTTCGGCATAGGCCGGGTGGTTGCCCAGGTCGTGCAGTTCCTGCGGGTCGTTTTCCAGGTCGAACAGCTGTGGGCGGAAGCCGTCGTACGCCAGGTATTTCCAGCGCTCGCTGCGCACCATGGTCATGCGGCAACGGTCGATGGGTTGCGCCAGGCGTTCGCGGGCCGGGGCCTGGAAGGCGTAGTCGTACTCGGCGATGGCGTAGCGGCGCCAGCGGGTTGCCTGGCCGTGCAGCAGCGGGATCAGTGAGCGGCCTTCCAGGCGATGCTCGGCCGCTGGCAAACCCAGGGCGTCGAGGAAGGTCGGCAGCGCATCGATGGTTTCCACCAGATGCGCGTCCACCGTGCCACGGCGGGTATCGGCGGCGGCGCGTGGGTCGCGCACGATCAGCGGAATGCCCACCGCAGGTTCCAGCAAAAATTCTTTTTCGCCGAGGAAGTGATCGCCGAGGAAGTCACCGTGGTCGCTGGTGAACACGATCAGGGTGTCGTCCCAACGGCCATTGCCTTGCAGGAAATCGAACAGGCGTCCCAGTTGGTCGTCGACCTGTTTGATCAAGCCCATGTAGGTGGGAATCACCGTGAGCCGTACCTCGTCACGGGAAAAATTCAGGCTTTCCTGGTGCTGTCGGAACGCCTGGTACACCGGGTGATCGCTGGTCTCCCCTGGCTGGATCGGTGCCTGGATATGCTCGGCGCCATACAGTGCGTGATACGGCGCCGGTGCGATGTAGGGCCAGTGTGGCTTGATATAGGACAGGTGCAGGCACCACGGTCGTTCAGCCTGCTCACGGATAAAGTCGATCGCACGGTCGGTGGTGTAGACGGTTTCCGAGTGTTCCTCGGCCACGCGCGCAGGCAGGCCTGCATTGCGCATGTGCCAACCGCTGAGGACTTCGCCGTTTTCACCTGCTGCCGCATTCGCCCATTCGTGCCACGGATTGGTGCCGCTGTAGCCCTGCTCGCGCAGGTAATGGGTGTAGGGCGCGGACTCGCGTTTTTCATCGAACAGCGGGCTGTCGGGGTAGATGCCGTCGTGACGCAGGTACGCCTCGAAGCCAACCTCGTTCAATGGCTCGGCCTGCTCGCTGTCAGGGTCGATATTCAGGCGTTGCAAGGCGTCAACATTGGGTGTGGCGTGGGTCTTGCCGACCAGTGCCGTGCGGATGCCGTGGGGACGCAGGTAGTCGCCGAGGGTCAGTTCTTCCAGGGGCAACGGCACCGCGTTCCACGCCACCTGGTGGCTGCTGACGTAGCGCCCGGTATAGGCCGACATGCGCGAGGGCCCGCAGATGGTGCCTTGGGTATAGGCGCGGCTGAAGCGCACACCGGCGGCGGCCAGGCGATCGATGTTCGGCGTGTGCAAGTGGGCGTGGCCGTAGCACGACAGGTAATCGCGGCGCAGTTGGTCGCACATGATGTACAGCACGTTGCGCACGGGTTGGGGGTGGGACATGGGACTTCACCAGACGGAGGACAGGTGAGGTTTTTCGCCGTTCGGGTGGGGGGCTGGCAAGTGCATTTGGGGACTGGCTTTGATGCAGTGGATGCATGGCCTAGACGGCGACGTTCTCCAGCGCGCACACCTCTTCATCCAACTCATCGATCTGCTTGATCTGCTCGATCATCGCTTCGGCCAGCGGCGACAAGCGATACCCTGCACGGCTGACGACGCCGTAGCGGGTGTAACGCTCCTCCAGATCCTCCGCCAGGCCCTCGATCGTCAAGCACACCAGTTCGCCCCGGGCCATGTGCAGCACATCGCTGTTGGCGCTGACGATGCCGATGGCGTCGGAGCGCAGCACTACGCCCATCAGGCTATAGCCGTTCTCGCATTCGACATTGGGCAGGTAATCGGGCCGGCCGCTGAGGTCGACGATGACCTTGCGCAGGTTGGGCGGGCGGATGGTCACGGCCAGGGGGTAACTCATCAGCTCGGCGGCGCTTACGCTGCCACGTCCGGCCAGTGGGTGGCCGGCGCGGCAGCAGAAATACCAGCGGCGCGGGCGCAGGCGGTGGGTGTGATAGTCGGGGTTGGCTTCGAAGTGGCGGGTGTCGGCGACGAAAAACTCGAACTCTTCACTGAGCAGGCGTTTGCTCAGGCTCTGCCAGTCGTCCACCTGGTACTGCACCCGTGCCTTGGGGTAGCGCCCGATAAAACTGCCGATGGCGCGGGGGATCAAGCCGCTGGCCGGTGCCGGGCCGCAGCCGAAACGCAATTCCCCCGCCTCCAGGCCATTGAACTGGCTGATCTCGTTGGCCAGTTGCTGTGCGCCGCTGACCAGGCGCCGAGCGTGCTCCAGCAATACCTGGCCTTGTTTGGTCGGCGCCAGGTCTTTGCGGCCACGGTCAATCAGCTGGCAACCGGCGCTGTGTTCCAGGGCCTGGATACTGCGACTGAACGCCGATTGCGACAGGTTCACCGTCAACGCGGCGGCGACAAAACTGCGTTGTTCGGCAAGGGCGATGAAGTGACGAAGCTGGCGCAAATCGATATGCATTTTTCACATCAAAAATATCCGGGAAATGCATTGGCTATGCATTAGGTCGACTCCTTATAAAGGCTATCTCTTATGCAGTAAATGTTCGTAAAAACATAAATAAATAACCTAAAGGAATATCTGTCGATGGATATTTCCGGGTTCCGGAGCCGCTTATGAGTCTGTTGAAGTCCTTGCCCCTGGCCATTCTGGTGGCCGGCAGTTCCAGTTGGTCGCCGACCCAGGCCGCCGAAACGCCCGCGCCGGTAAGCAAGGGCGAGAGCGCCGGCGGCGAGTTGGAGACGGTCACCGTCACCGCCCGGCGGCGCACCGAAAGCGCCCAGGCAGTGCCGACGCCCATGAGCGTGATCGGCGGCCAGGCCCTGGAGAGCCAACGGGTGTATCGGATTCAGGATTTGCAGCAACTGGTGCCCAGCGTCAACGTCGCTTATATGCATGCGCGCCAGTCCAGCGTGTCGATTCGTGGCCTGGGCAACAACCCGGCGAGTGATGGCCTTGAGGGCAGCGTAGGGCTGTATATCGACAACGTGTACCTGGGGCGGCCGGGCATGGCGGTGTTCGACCTGATGGACATCGAACAGCTTGAAGTCTTGCGTGGCCCGCAAGGCACCTTGTTCGGCAAAAACACCACCGCCGGGGTGATCAACATCAGCACGCGCGCGCCGAGTTTTACCCCGGAGCGCAGCATTGAAACCTCGCTGGGCGAGGACGGCTACTTCCAGACCAAGGGCACGATTTCCGGCCCGCTCACCGATGACCTGGCGGGGCGTTTCTCGGTCTATCGCACCCGCAGCGACGGCGACATCAAGAACGAATACAACGGCCATGACCTTAACGGCGGCTCGCGCCAGGGCTTTCGCGGGCAACTGCTGTACAAGCCCAGCGAGACCTTCAACCTGCGCTGGATCGGTGATTACAACGAAGAGGATTCCAGCGCCGGCACCCGGGTGCTGTACAGCACCGGGCCGACCATCAACGGCACCAACCTCTACCAGTCGCGGGCCAACGCCGCAGGCGCGACCCTGGTCGATGGCACCCACCGCAAGGTCAACCTGGACAGCGACCAGCACGTCACCGTGTTCCAGGGCGGCACGTCGCTGGAGGCCAACTGGACGTTGCCGAGCGATTTCACCCTGACCTCGGTCAGTTCCTATCGCTTCTGGAATTTCACCCCGCGTAACGACGACGGCCTTAACGTGCCGGCGTCGTATAACGCCGGGGTGTCGGTGGAAGATAAGCAGTGGTCCCAGGAGTTCCGGCTGGCTTCGCCTACCGGCGGTTTCTTCGATTACGTCCTCGGTGCCTACTACTTCGGCAACTCGCTGGACAACAAGTCCTTCAGCTATTACGGGCCTCAGGCCGATATCTGGAATGGCACGCCGGCCGGCGCACTGGCCAATGTCAGCAGCGTCGGCAACGGGCACATTCGCACCGACAGTTTTGCACTGTTTGCCCAGGGCACCTGGCACCTCACCGAGCGCCTGGATTTCACCGCCGGCCTGCGCGGCACCTACGAAGAAAAAAGTGCCTGGGTCACGCGCAACGCTCCCCTTGGCGGTGCGGCGGTCAGCGGTGCTGCCGCGACGGCTCGACGTGGCCGCGCGGGGGCGTACGACTCCGGCGACCTCACGCAATACAGCACCAGCCCCTCGGGTTTGCTCAACCTGAGCTACCGCTTTAACGAAAACCTGCTGGGCTACGCGACGCTGTCCCATGGCGAGAAGTCCGGCGGGGTCAACCTGGCGGTAGGCTCAGCACCGACGGCCGGGGCCGACTCGCTGTTGATCGGCACCGAGCGCGCCAACAACGCCGAACTGGGTTTCAAAAGCACGCTGTGGGACCGGCGGCTGCAGCTCAATGCCAACCTGTTCTGGACCCAGGTCAACGGCTACCAGACCAATGCCTATGACCAGGACAACCGTGTGCAGTACCTGACCAACGCCGGTTCGGTGCGCTCGCGGGGTGTCGAGGTGGAAAGCACCCTGGTGCCGATCAAGGGCCTGACGCTGAACCTCAACGGCTCGTTCAACGATGTGAGCTACCTGTCTTACAAGGACGCGCCGTGCCCGCCGGAAGTCAGTCTGCGCCCCGGTGCGCCGGCCTCCTGCGACCTGAGTGGGCACCAAGTGGTGGGGGCCTCGAAATGGATCGCCAACGCCAACGGCGAATACAAGTGGAACCTGGATAACGGCTTCGAACCCTATGTCACCGCCAGCTATGCCTTCCGCTCCAAGGCCGTGGGCACGGTGGAGGACTCCGACTATGGACAGATTCCTGCCTACGCCGTGGTCAACCTGTCCACCGGCCTGCGCGGCAACTATGAGCAGGGGCAGTGGGACGTGTCGTTATGGCTGAAAAACGCCTTCGACAAGACCTACTACACCACGCTGTGGACGGGGGGGAACGGCGGCTACGAAGGCCTGCTCGGTACGCCGCGCACGCTAGGGGTGACCGGGCGCTATGACTTCTAGCCCCGTGCGATAGGTGGCCGGGCTGAACACGCGCGTCACCGCCAGCATCGCCACCGCCGTGACCGTCAGCACCACCCAGGCGCTGACAAAGTTGCCGGTCAGCCCGCGCAGCCAGCCGGTCAGCCACGGCGACACCGCATTGATCAAGAAGCCCACGCCTTGCACAAAGGCCGCCAGTTGCCCGGCCTGGCGTGGGTCGCGATGGTGGTCGAGGGTCAGCAGCAGGCTCAGGGCGAAACACGCGCCCAGGCCGAAGCCGCACAACGCCACCCAGAGGTGCGGATATTCCTGCGGCGCGACGATCAGGCCGAGGTAACCCACGGTCTGGGCCAGCAGGGCGATGCCCAGCAGCGGCCGACGGTCGATACCGCGCTGCGCCAGCACCGGCATCAACAGCGCGGCGATCACCTGGAAGATGGTCATGAACGCCAGCAGCGAACCGCTGGGCAGCACGCCCCAACCCAGTTGCTGATAGTAGGCCGGCAGCCACGCCACCAGGCTCATGTAGCCGCAATTGACCAGGCCGAAATACAGTGCCAGCAACCAGGCGCGGCGATTGCGCAGGTCCTTGAAGGCCGGCACCACCTGTGGATTTCTGGCCGCGCCCAGTGGCAGCCAGGCCCATAGCAGCAAGGCACCCAACGCCGGCAGCAGCCACACCCCCAACCCCGCCTGCCATTCCTGGAAATGCGTGGCCACCAGCGGGCTGAGCAGCGCAGCGAGCCCGCCGCCGGCCATCAGTGAGGCCGAGTACACACCCATCGCCACCGGCACGCGATGACGGAATTCGCGCTTGATCATCGCCGGCACCAAGGCCTGGATCAGCGCCACACCCGCGCCGCCGAGCAGCGCCGTGACCAGCAGCGCCGACGCCTGGCCCATCAGCCAGCGTGCCAGGCACGCCAGCAGGATCATCATCAGGCCCAGGGCGATGCCACGTCGCTCACCCAGGCGGGCTTCCACGCGCACGCCCACCAGCGCCACCAGCCCCATGCACACCACTGGCAGGCTGGTCAGCAAGGCGCTGCTCTGGAAGCTCAGGCCGGTGGCCTGGCGGATCTCGCCGAGCAACGGGCTGATGGAACTGAGGATCGGCCGCAGGTTCAGGCCGAGCACCACCAGCAGGCCCCAGCCGGCGAGGGATTTATTCAGGGTCATGCAACGCTCTTGCAGTCGGTAAATGAGGCGTGAGTATGGTCAGTACCCAAGGTATTCTGAAATTAAATATAACCATGCCAACCAGTGGCAAAGAGAATGGTGACGCTGATGTTCGATCCCGTGTTGTTGCGCAGCTTTGTCGCCGTGGTGGACTGCGGCAACTTCACCCGCGCCGCCGAGCGCCTGCACCTGACCCAATCCACCGTGAGCCAGCAGATCCGCCGCCTGGAAGAGGCGGTGGCGTGCCAGTTGCTGGACCGCGACCAGCGCCGCGTGGTCGCCACCGCTGAGGGCGAACGCTTGCTGGCCTATGCGCGACGCATCCTCGCGCTGCATGAAGAAGCCACCGATGTGTTGATCAACCAACAGAGCGACGGCGTGCTGCGCCTGGGGGTACCGGAAGACTTTGCCGCCGAGCGCCTGATGCCGTTGCTGTCGGCATTTGTGCTGTCCTATCCACGGGTGCGCCTGGAGGTCACCAGCGGCCTGGGGCCCGAGTTGCAGCGTCAATACCGCAGCGGCGAGTTCGATGTGTTGCTGGTCAAGCAGATGGGCAGCAGCGATGACTGCCTGGCCTCGTGGCCCGAGCCGCTGTGTTGGGTAGACAGCCGCAGCACGCCGTGCCTGGGGCGCGACCCTCTGCCGTTGGTGGCATTCCCGGTGGGCGGCCTGTACCGCAATGAAATGTTGCACCACCTGGAAGTGGGCGGCTGGCGCTGGCGCATCGGTTATTCCAGCGCAAGCCTGGCCAGCGTGTGTTCGGCGGTGGCGGCGGGGTTGGGTGTGAGTCTGTTGCCGCGACGGGTCGTGCAGCCAGGGCATGTGGAACTGGGGCCGGACAGCGGTTTGCCCGTGGTGCAAGGCGTACGTCTGGCGTTGTATGCCCGTCATGGCCTGAGTGCCGCGGGGCAGTGCTTGCAGGCTGAGCTGTTCGATTTGTGTGCAAACAGCCCCGTTGAGCCATGCCTTAAGTGAATATTTTGTATGCCTGAAAAGCATCAAAAAAAACCACCTCGGCGCCAGGCCACGTGGGCCGGGGCTTTGGTGTTTGCAGAGCATTCTTTTATTCAAATTTGATCTATCTATAACTTCAAAGATTACTTTAAGAGATAAGCGTCTGGCCCCGATGATTCAGCCCTCGACGGCCTTCCACGCAGGCCCGTCGGTTTTTTTGTTTCGAAACCGTAGGGAGTCAATCAATGGGCAATGTCCAGACCGCCGCCAGTGCACCCGAGGCGCAATGGCGCCAGGCACCGAGTGGTGAGTTGGTCGACCTTGGCCGGCCGCACCGCGCGCCGTTGGGGCAATTGCGAACGCAGCAAACCCCGAAGCGCTTCTCCAGCCGCCGCGAAGGGATCCTGCTCGGTTTGTTGGTGTTGGCCCTGCACGGTGCAGTGATTTATTGGGTCAGCCAGAAACCCACGCCGGTGCTGCCGATTGTGCCGCCGGAAATTCCGCCGATGACCATCGAATTTTCCCAGCCGGCACCGCCCGTGGTGGAACCGCCACCGCCTGTGCCGCCACCACCGCCACCGCCTGTTGTCGAGCCGCCGCCGCCGGTGGTGGATGAGTTGGCCGCCAAGCCGGCGCCGCCCAAGCCGATTCCAAAACCTAAGCCCAAGCCGGTGCCAAAGCCTGAGCCCAAGCCCGCACCGAAACCGGTCGAGCAGGCGCCCACGCCACCGCAACCGGCGCCACCGGCACCCGCGCCCGCTCCGCCCGCGCCAGCCCCGGTGACACCGGCTTCGGCCAACGCCGCGTATCTCAAGAACCCGGCGCCGGAGTACCCGTCACTGGCGCAGCGTCGCGGTTGGGAAGGCACGGTGTTGTTGCGGGTGCATGTACTGGCCAGCGGTAAGCCGGGCGAGATCCAGGTCCAGAAAAGCAGCGGTCGCCAGCAACTCGACGACGCCGCACTGACCGCCGTGAAGCGGTGGAGCTTCGTGCCGGCCAAGCAGGGCGATGTGGCCCAGGACGGCTGGGTCAGCGTACCGATCGACTTCAAGATTCACTAACTATTGCGCTGCGGTGTGCAGCACACGCCGCGACTTGTACAGAGGGAAAACATCATGGCATTAGCATCTCCACTTGAATCCATCGAAAGCGCGGTGATCTGGCTGCTGGTGGTCTTTTCGGTCGCCACCTGGGGCCTGGCCCTGCTCAAGGGCGTGCAGTTCGGTCGCCTCAAAGCGCAGGATCGCAAGTTCCACAAACAGTTCTGGGCGGCGTCGAGCCTCGACTCGGCCGCCGAGTTGGCCGAAACCCAGCCCGGCGCCGCTGCCCGTGTGGCCCAGGCCGGTTACGCCGCGATCCAGGTCGGGGAAGCGCCGCACGCGGCCGACCTGAGCCAGGCGATCAACCACCAGGACCGCCTCGAGCGTGCCCTGCGGCAGCAGATCGTACGTGAGCGCCGGTCCCTGGAAACCGGCCTGGCCGTGGTCGCCAGTATCGGCAGCACCTCGCCGTTTATCGGCCTGTTCGGCACCGTGTGGGGGATCATGGAAGCGCTCAAGGGCATCAGCGCCGCCGGCTCCGCCAGCCTTGAAACCGTGGCCGGCCCCATCGGTGCCGCCCTGGTTGCCACTGGCGTGGGGATCGCCGTCGCGGTGCCGGCGGTGCTGGTCTACAACTACTTCCTGCGTCGCCTGAAGCTCACGGCGGCGGACCTGGATGACTTTGCCCACGACTTCTACAGCCTGGCGCAGAAAAACTCCTTCCGTGTGCTGCTGCATCCTGCCCTGACTAAACATGCGCCGGGTAACCCGCAAAAAGTGAAGGAGGCGTCCTGATATGGCCTTCTCCACGCAAGACAGTGATGAGGTACTGAGCGAGATCAACGTCACGCCCCTGGTGGACGTGATGCTGGTGCTGCTGGTGGTGTTTATCGTCACCGCGCCGCTGTTGACCAACGCGATCCCGATCAACCTGCCCAAGACCGAGGCCGTAGCCCCGGTGGAGCAGAAGGACCCGCTGGTGGTGAGCATCGACGGCGCCGGCAAACTGTTCATCAACAAGGACGAAATCCAGCCGGACCTGCTGGAATTCAACCTGCAGGCGGCCAAGGCCAAGGACCCCGATGTGCGGGTGCAACTGCAGGCTGACGATGGTGTGAACTACGGCGAAGTGGCGCGAGCCATGGCGTCTATCGAGCGCGCGGGGATTACCAAGCTGTCGGTGATTACCGCACGTTAGTTGCAAAAGCCTCGACAATTTTTTGGCCGTTTCCTTGGCAGGGTGCGGCCTTTTTTTTGCCTGGAATTCAAGCCACACCGCCAAATCCCAATGTGGAATGTGGAATGTGGAATGTGGAATGTGGGAGGGGGCTTGCTCCCGATGGCGGAGTGTCAGTTGGCCTATTTGTCAGCTGACCCACCGCCATCGGGAGCAAGCCCCCTCCCACATTTGAACCTCATGCAGGTTTGAGTTTTTGGTTATTAATAAATAGCTTCTTATTCCTTAACGAATATAACCCTCGTCCCTATACTGTCCTACAACGTTAAACGCTGCAGGAGGGCACACCCATGCACAGCGAGTCGATTCGTTATCTGATCGTGCCGGGCTGGCAAGGATCGCCAGAAGATCATTGGCAAAGTCACTGGCAGAACAGCCTGCCCAACAGCGCACGGGTGGAGCAGGCCGATTGGCTGACGCCGCGCCGCGAGGACTGGGTGGCTGCGCTGGCCGAGGCGATTGCCGCCGACAGCACCCCGGTAATTCTGATCGCCCATAGCCTGGGCTGCATCACCGTGGCCCATTGGGCTGCCACCGCACCCGTGCAGTTCCTGCGGCAGGTGCGCGGGGCCTTGCTGGTGGCTCCGGCGGATGTTGAACGGCCAGCCTGCTCGCCGGCCTTGCGCAACTTTGCGCCGATCCCGACCGACCTGCTGCCGTTTCCCAGCCAGGTGGTCAGTTCCGATAACGACAGCGCCGTCAGCGCCCCCCGGGCCCTGGAGCTGGCGCGTAATTGGGGCGCCGAAGCCGGCATCCTGTCGGGGGCCGGGCATATCAATGTGAAGTCCGGTCACCAGCGCTGGGAGCAGGGGTTCGCCTACCTGTATCGCCTGCAAAGCCGCCTCGAGCATCACGCCCGGCGCACAGCCTGATATTTTTTCAACGCCCCGTCCCTGAGTGGATTTGGGGCGGGAGCCTGCCATGAGTCTGCATGAAACCTTCGGTCAGCCGCTGCTGACCTTCCCCGACGCCGAAAAAAGCCCGCTGAGCATCCGCGCCAAGGCGCTGGTGTTTGTCGACCCACGCTCGCGCAAGCTGCGCGAAGACCTGGAAAATCTCGCCCCGCGCGCCTTGCCTGTATTGATTCGAGGCGAGACCGGCAGCGGTAAAGAATTGCTGGCGCGGCATATTCACCGGGGCAGCGACCGCTCCGGTTTGTTTGTATCGGTCAATTGCGGCGCCATCAGCCCAACCTACGCCGACGCCGAACTGTTCGGCTACGCCGCCGGCGCCCACAGTGGCGCGGCCAGCAGCCGGGCCGGGTGGTTTGGCTCGGCGAATGGCGGCACTTTGTATCTGGATGAGATCGGCGACTTGCCGCTGCCGATCCAGGTGAAACTGCTGGCGGCCCTGGAAAACCATGAAGTCACCCGCGTGGGCGCTCACCAGCCGAGCCCGGTGGACGTGCGCCTGGTGGCCGCCACCAGCATCGACCTGGCCCAGGCCGTGGCCGCCGGCAAGTTTCATGAGCGGCTGTTCCATTACCTGAGCGAAGGCCAGCTGGATCTGCCGGCATTGCGTGAGCGGGTGGGCGATATCCTGTCGTTGGCCGAGTACTTCCTCGGTATCTACAGCCAGCGCCTGGACCTGCCGGTGCCGCTGATCAGCGATGCGGCCCAGCGCGTCCTCGAACACCACAGCTGGCCGGGTAATACCCGCGAGCTGGAGAACGTCATCCACTTCGCTTTGTTGGTGAGCAGCGGCGACGAAATTCTGCCCGAACACCTGAACCTGCCGGTGGCGGGGTCGCCCTTGGACCAAGTGCAGCGCATCTTCGCCAATGCCAGCCTGGCTGAGCGGGAAACCTTGCGCAGCTTTTTACAGGAACAAGCCGCTACATGAGCAAAATGGAATATCAACGTGAATAAAAGATATTGTTCGGGAATAAAAAATCTAGGTATTGTCCATTCCACGCCGCGATAGCACTTCGCTGGCACACCACATAAAAAACGGTCGTCAGAGACGCCCCGGAATTTCGATAAGGACACTGCATGAAAAAGGTTCTGTTGTTTACCGCATTGGCGGCTGCCCTGACTGCAAGCTTCGCCCAGGCCAACGAGAAACTGGTGGTGGCCGCCACCCCGATCCCGCACGCCGAGATCCTTGAACTGGTCAAGCCAACCCTCGCCAAAGAAGGCGTGGATCTGGAAATCAAAGTCTTCACCGACTACGTACAGCCAAACGTACAGGTTGCCGAGAAGCGCCTGGACGCCAACTACTTCCAGACCCTGCCGTACCTGGAAAACTTCAACAAGGGCAAGGGCACCAACCTGGTCACCGTGGTTGGCGTGCACGTTGAACCCTTCGGCGGTTACTCGAAAAAGATCAAGAATATTTCCGAGCTCAAGGATGGCGCCACCGTGGCCATCCCGAACGAAGGCTCCAACAGCGGCCGCGCCCTGTTGCTGCTGCAGAAAGCCGGTGTGATCACCCTGAAAGACCCGACCAACGCCCTGGCCACGCCGAAAGATATTGCCAGCAATCCTAAGAACCTGAAGTTCAAGGAGCTGGAATCGGCCCTGCTGCCACGGGTGCTGGACCAGGTTGACCTGGACTTGATCAACACCAACTACGCCCTGGAAGCTGGCTTGAACCCGGCCAAGGACGCGCTGATCATCGAAGATGCCAAGTCGCCGTACGTGAACTTCCTGGTGGCGCGCCCGGACAACAAGGACAGCGACGCTATCCAGAAACTGTCCAAGGCCCTGACCAGCCCGGAAGTCAAAGCCTTCATCGAGAAGAAGTACAACGGCGCAGTCGTGCCCGCGTTCTGATGTAAGCCAAAACCCCCTTCAAGGTTTCAACGCCGGCGGCTCACATAGCGTCGGCGTTTTTTATGTGTGGAATCTGGAATGCAATCAAAATGTGGGAGGGGGCTTGTCAGAAGGATTTTTGTAGGAGCGAGCTTGCTCGCGAAAAACTCACAGGCGCCGCGTTCATTCAGGAAGCACGCGTTATCGTTGACGTTTTTCGCGAGCAAGCTCGCTCCTACAGGAGGCGATGTACGCTTAACTGACTGGCATTAGGGCAAACCCCCTCCCACATTGGATCTACGGTGTTTTAGAGATCTCGGCTATTGATCGCCCTGCGCAACGCCACCAACCATTTCACCAGCTCCTGCGGATCAATCGGTTTCGCTTTGTTCATTGTTCATTCCCTCGAAACACAGACCCCCCAACCATAGCCGTCACCTGGAAAACCCGCGAATCCGTCGGTTATCTTTTTGGGTGATATCAATATGCTATTTCGGTATTTAAATTTTACTTTTTATACCTTTAAAGTTCGCGCTACCCGGCGTTACCCACGCCGGATCGGACGACGCTCGCCGCATTACCCCTGCGGTGTCATGGACTCACAATGACCTTCGATTTCGCTTTTATCCTCAGCACCCTGCCGGCGTTTCTGAAAGCCGTGGGCGTCACGCTGCAAGTGGGCCTGATCGCCATTGCCACCTCGTTGCTGGTGGCGCTGATCAACGCCGCACTGCTGGTGTTTCGCACGCCGTACCTGTCGCGCCTGGTGGCGCTCTATGTGGAACTGGCGCGCAATACACCGCTGCTGATCCAGCTGTTCTTCGTGTACTTCGCCTTGCCGGCGCTGGGTTTGAATATCTCCGGGTTCTGGGCGGCGATCATCACCATGACGTTCCTCGGCGGTGCCTACCTCACCGAAGTACTGCGCGCCGGTGTGGAAGCGGTGCCGCTGGCGCAGATCGAGTCGGGCAAGTCCATCGGCCTGTCGGACTGGCAACTGCTGCGTCATGTGATCCTGCCCCAGGCCGGCATCCTCAGCCTGCCGGCGTTGTTCGCCAACTTCATCTTCCTGCTCAAGGAGACCACCGTGGTCTCTGCCGTGGCGGTGCCGGAGATTCTCTACACCACCAAGAGCTACATCGCCCTCTACTACAAAACCTACGAAATGCTCGCCGTGCTGACGCTGATTTGCGTGCTGCTGTTCTTGCCGCTGTCGTTGCTGCTCAGCCGCCTGGAAAGGAGGCTCCAGCATGGCCAGTTCGGGTCTTGAGTTGTTGTGGGTGTCGTTGCCGCAACTGGGCAAGGGCGCTGCGCAGACCCTGTCGATTTCGTTGTTGAGCATCGCCTTCAGTACGGTCGGCGGCGTGTTGTATGGCGTGCTGCGCACCTTGAACAACAGGCTGGTCAACGCGGTGCTGCGGGTTTACCTGGAGCTGTTCCGGGCGATTCCGGTGCTGGTGTGGTTGTACCTGCTGTTCTTTGGCCTGCCGATCTTCTTTGGCCTGAGCATCCCCAGCTTCTGGTGCGCGGTGCTGGTGTTGTCGCTGTGGGGCGCCAGCGAAGTGGGCGAAGTGGTACGCGGCGCGTTGCATTCGCTGCCCCGCGGCCAGCGCGAAGCCGGCCTGTCGATTGGCTTGTCCGACCCGCAGTTGTACGGCTACGTGTTGCTGCCCCAGGCCCTCAAGCGCATGACGCCGCCGACCATCAACGTCTACACGCGCATCATCAAGACCAGTTCCCTGGCGGTGCTGATCGGTGTGGTGGACGTGATCAAGGTCGGCCAGCAAATCATCGAGCGCACCTATGAGTCGGTGTTGATCTACGGCGCGCTGTTCCTGTTTTTCTTCTTTATCTGCTACCCGTTGTCGGCCGCCTCCAAGGTGCTGGAACGGCGCGGGGCCCAAGCATGAGCGCATTGATCGAGTTCCAGGGTTTCAACAAATTCTTCGGCGACCAGCAGGTGCTCAAGGGCATCGACCTGAGTGTGCAAAGCGGCGAAGTGGTGGTGATCCTCGGCCCCAGCGGCTGCGGCAAAAGCACCTTGCTGCGCTGCCTCAACGGCCTGGAAGTGGCCCATAGCGGCAGCCTGCGGTTTGCCGGCAAGGAGTTGTTGGATAAAACCACCGACTGGCGCCAGGTGCGCCAGGACGTAGGCATGGTGTTCCAGAGCTACCACCTGTTCCCGCACATGAGTGTGCTCGACAACATCCTGCTCGGCCCGCTGAAAGTGCAAAAGCGCGAGCCGCGCGAAGCCCGCCAGCAGGCCGAGAAACTGCTGGCGCGCGTCGGCCTGGCGGACAAGCGCGACGCCTTCCCGCGCCAGCTCTCCGGCGGCCAGCAGCAACGCATCGCCATCGTCCGCTCGCTGTGCATGAACCCTCAGGTCATGCTGTTTGACGAAGTCACCGCCGCCCTCGACCCGGAGATGGTCAAGGAAGTGCTGGAGGTGATCCAGGGCCTGGCCCGCGATGGCATGACCCTGCTGATCGTCACCCACGAAATGGCCTTCGCCCGCGCCGTCGCCGACCGCGTGGTGTTTATGGAGGCCGGTCGCATCCTCGAACACAACACCCCCGAAGAATTCTTTACGAACCCGCAAACCGCACGCGCGCAGCAGTTCCTGGAGAAATTCTCCTTTGTCTCAACACTGCCCAAGAAAACCCAGGAACTGGAGCTGCTATGAAAAAGTTACTGCTGCCACTGTTGGCTGTCGCCCTACTGGCCGGCTGCGATAAAAAGGCCGAAGAGCCTGCTAAACCTGCTGCCGCCGTGAGCTACCTCGACAAGATCAAGGCGCGGGACAAGCTGATCGTCGGCGTATTCACCGACAAGCCACCGTTTGGCTTTGTCAACGAAGCCGGGCGCTACGTCGGCTTCGATACCGACATCGGTCGTCAATTCGCCAAGGACCTGTTGGGCGATGAGAGCAAGGTCGAGTTCGTCGCCGTCGAGCCGGCCAGCCGTATTCCGTTCCTGCAAAGCGACAAGGTCGACCTGATCCTCGCCAACATGACCGTGACCCCCGAGCGCAAGGAGGCGGTGGACTTCACCAACCCCAACCTGAAAGTCGCGGTGCAGGCGTTGGTGCCCCAGGACAGCGCGGTGAAAAGCCTGGATGACCTGGCCACCCGCACCACCATCGTTACCACCGGCACCACTGCCGATATCTGGCTGACCAAGAACCACCCGGACTGGAAACTGCTGAAGTTCGAGAAAAACTCCGAGTCGCTGCAAGCGCTGTCGGCCGGGCGTGGCGATGCCTATGCGCAAGACAACCTGGTGCTGTTCAGCTGGGCCAAGCAGAACCCGGGCTACCGCGTGCTGGAGGAGAAACTCGGTGACGAAGCGCCGATTGCCCCGGCGGTGAAGAAGGGCAATATCGAACTGCGCGACTGGGTGAATGCCGAGTTGGCGAAGCTGGGTGAGGAGAAATTCCTGCTCAAGCTGTATGACCAATATGTGCGCAAGGAACTGAGCGATGACACCAAGCCTGAGAGTGTGATTGTCGAAGGCGGGAAGTGGCAGGGCTGATTCCTAGCTGATCGTTCCCACTCCGTGGGAACGATCGTCAATAATCCAGGCCCCTGTTCAATGGGTGATGTGGAATTTTTCGGAGTCGCCCATCTCGCCATTTCCCTGGCCGATTCGGATCATGTAGTGGATTTGCCGCTGGCCTATGTTCTTCAGCAATGCATCCCTGGGAATGAATGCCTGAATCTCCCGCGGCGGCTGATTGTTGAACTCTTTGTCCACCACGACTTCGCCGTCGATGTAAATCTGCAGGCGATCATTGCTTGTGCCTATGTCGGTAGGCTGAATGACGGCGGTTGCTCCCTCGGGGGGCACATCCCTCAAGGACAGTAACCAGTAGTCTGAGGGGGGAGTCGGTGGTTTGGCCTCATTGATTTGCAGGGACGGAAGTTTTTTTGTCTTTTGGCTGCTCATTGGGTCTACCTCAGTACGGGTAAGTGAGGTGCTTGCACGGCAGCGCGTGGGAATGTCCGCGCAGCAAGACGGGAGCCAATATTTACGAGGGTTGGCGGCGGCCGTCTACTGTTAGAACTCACAGGTCTGGCCGGCCTGCGAAGCCTCGGGGTGCGGGAGCCCCATGCAGATAAGGAACCCTGAACTAAGCTCACAGTCGCATACACACTGGCACATCGCATCGCGCACAAGGAGTCTGCATGGGCGGTCGTATTTCCATCTGTATCGTCGGTCTGGGTTTAGTGGTGTTGCTGAGCGCGTGTGGCCAGGAAAAAGCTGAGCCCAAGGCCCATTCGCGGGTCTTTGTTCAAACCGTACAACCCGCCGATTTCGCCGCGGCCGTCACGCTGACCGGAGATATCCAGGCCCGCGTGCAAACCGATTTGTCCTTCCGCGTCGGCGGCAAGATCATCCAGCGCATGGTGGATGTAGGCGATCGCGTCAAAGCCAGACAGGTGCTGGCCAGGCTCGATCCCAAGGATTTGCAGACCAACGTCGATTCCGCCCAGGCCCAGGTCGTGGCCGAGCAGGCGCGGGTCAAGCAAACCGCCGCTGCGTTTGTGCGCCAGGAAAAGCTCCTGCCCAAGGGCTATACCAGCCGCAGCGAATACGATTCCGCCCAGGCCGCGCTGCGCAGCAGCCAAAGTGCCCTGGCCGCCGCGCAGGCGCAGTTGGCCAACGCCCGTGAACAACTCGGCTATACCGCGCTGATCGCGGACGCGCCGGGGGTGATCACCGCGCGCCAGGCCGAAGTCGGTCAGGTGGTGCAGGCCACCGTGCCGATTTTCAGCCTGGCCAGCGATGGCGAGCGCGACGCGGTGTTCAACGTCTATGAGTCACTGCTGGTTGAGCCGCCGCCGGATGCGCCGATCACCGTCAGCCTGCTGGATAACCCGAGCATCAAGGCCGTGGGTAAAGTGCGTGAAGTCACGCCTGCCGTGGCCGCCAATACCGGCACGGTGCAAGTGAAGATCGCCCTGCAATCGTTACCCGAAGGCATGCGGCTTGGTTCGGTGGTCAGCGCCACCGCCAATGGCCCGGCCAAGGCGAGTATCGAGCTGCCGTGGTCGGCGTTGACCAAAGACCTCAGCGAGCCCGCCGTATGGCTGGTGGACGGCGAGGGCAAGGCGCAACTGCACAAGGTCACGGTGGCGCGTTACCTCACAGGCAAAGTGATTGTTGGCGACGGCCTCAAGGGCGGCGAAAAAGTCGTGGTGGCCGGTGGGCAATTGCTGCACCCCGGCATGCTGGTCGAGATCGCCCAGCCAGGAGCCCAGCCATGAAGCGCCTGACGGTTGTACTTGCCGCCAGCCTGTTGCTGATGGCCTGTTCAAAGGAAGAACCGGCGCCCGAGCCCTTGCGCCCGGTGCTGTCCATGGAAGTGAAGTCCGAGGACCAGGAAACCCTCGGCCGTTTCGCCGGCGCCATCCAGGCGCGCTATGAAAGCAATCTGGGCTTCCGCGTCCCCGGTCGCATCGCCCGGCGTGCCGTGGATGTGGGCGCCGAAGTGGACAAGGGCGCCTTGCTCGCGGTGCTCGACCCTACCGACCAACAGAACCAGTTGCGCGCCGCCCAAGGCGATTTGGCGCGGGTGCAGGCGCAGTTCATCAACGCCCAGGCCAATGCCCGCCGCCAGCAGGAGCTGTTCAACCGTGGCGTCGGCGCCCAGGCCCAACTGGACGTGGCCCAGACCGACCTGAAAACCACCCAGGCGTCCCTCGACCAGGCCCAGGCTTCGGTCAACCAGGCCAGGGACCAGCTCAACTACGCCGAGCTGCGCACCGACCACGCCGGCATCGTCACCGCCTGGAATGCCGAGGCCGGCCAGGTGGTCAGCGCCGGTCAGCAAGTGGTGACCCTGGCGCGCCCGGACATCAAGGAGGCGGTGATCGACCTGCCCGCCGGCCTCGCCGAGCGCCTGCCAGCGGATGTGGTATTCCTCGTCGCCGGGCAACTCGACCCCAGCGTCCACACCATCGCCACCGTGCGCGAGATCGAACCCCAGGCCCAAAGCGCCACGCGCACCCGTCGCGCGCGCCTGACCCTGGCCGAAACGCCGCCCGCGTTCCGCCTTGGCACGGCGATCAGCGTGACCTTGAGTTCGGCCATCGCCCCACGCATCGAGTTGCCCCTGAGCGCCTTGCAGGAAGTCGACGGCAAGACCCGCATCTGGATCCTCGATACCCAAAGCCAGACCGTGCAACCGCGCGACATCACGGTGCTGAGTCGTGATGCTGACAGCGCCTTGCTCAACGGCGGCGTCAAACCCGGCGAGCGTATCGTTACCGCCGGCGTGAACAGCCTGAAGCCCGGGCAGAAAGTCAAAATCGACGAGGACAGCCCGCGATGAAAGGCAGCTTCAACTTATCCGACTGGGCCCTCAAGCATCAGTCCTTTGTCTGGTACCTGATGTTCGTCGCGCTGCTGATGGGCGTGTTCTCGTACATGAACCTGGGCCGTGAAGAGGACCCCTCGTTCACCATCAAGACCATGGTCATCCAGACCCGCTGGCCGGGCGCGACCCAGGAAGAAACCCTCAAGCAGGTCACCGACCGCATCGAGAAGAAGCTCGAGGAACTCGACGCCCTCGACTACGTGAAAAGCTACACCCGGCCGGGTGAATCCACGGTGTTCGTGTTCCTCAAGGACACCACCAGCGCCAAGGCCATCCCGGAGATCTGGTACCAGGTCCGCAAGAAGATCGACGACATTCGCGGCACCTTCCCCCAGGGCTTGCAGGGGCCGTCGTTCAACGACGAATTCGGTGATGTGTTCGGCTCGGTGTATGCCTTTACCGGCGACGGCCTGTCGATGCGCCAGTTGCGCGACTACGTGGAGCAGGTGCGCGCCGAGATCCGTTCGGTACCGGGGCTGGGCAAGGTCGAGATGATCGGCCAGCAGGACGAAGTGATTTACCTGAACTTCTCCACGCGCAAACTGGCGGCCCTGGGCATCGACCAGCGCCAGGTGGTGCAAAGCCTGCAATCGCAGAACGCGGTGACCCCCGCCGGCGTGATCGAGGCCGGTCCGGAGCGCATCTCGGTGCGTACCTCGGGGCAGTTCGCCTCGGAGAAAGACCTGGCCAACGTCAACCTGCGCCTCAATGACCGCTTCTATCGCCTGGCGGATATCGCCGAGATCAGCCGTGGCTACGTCGACCCGGCGCGGCCGATGTTCCGCTTCAACGGCAAGCCGGCGATTGGCCTGGCCATCGCCATGCAGAAGGGCGGCAATATCCAGTCGTTCGGTAAGGCGCTGCACACGCGGATGGACGAGCTGACCGCCGACCTGCCGGTGGGCGTCGGTGTGCATAAGGTCTCCGACCAGGCCGAAGTGGTGGAAGAGGCCGTCGGCGGCTTTACCAGCGCGCTGTTCGAAGCGGTGATTATCGTGCTGGTGGTGAGCTTTATCAGCCTGGGCATGCGCGCCGGGCTGGTGGTGGCGTGCTCGATTCCACTGGTGCTGGCGCTGGTATTCGTGTTCATGGAATACAGCGGCATCACCATGCAGCGTGTGTCGCTGGGGGCGTTGATCATCGCCCTCGGCCTGTTGGTGGACGATGCGATGATCACCGTGGAGATGATGATCACGCGCCTGGAAAAAGGCGAAACCAAGGAGCAGGCGGCGACCTACGCCTACACCTCCACGGCATTTCCGATGCTCACCGGTACGTTGGTGACCGTCGCCGGCTTCGTGCCGATTGGCCTCAACGCCAGTTCGGCAGGCGAGTACACCTTTACCCTGTTCGCGGTGATTGCCGTAGCGATGCTGGTGTCGTGGGTGGTGGCGGTGCTGTTTGCGCCGGTGATCGGCGTGCATATCCTCAGTGCCAAGGTGAAACCCCACGACGCCGAGCCGGGGCGCATCGGCCGCGCGTTCAATGGCGGCATGCTGTGGGCCATGCGCAACCGTTGGTGGGCGATCGGCATCACCGTGGGCCTGTTCGTGGCGTCGGTGTTCTCCATGCAGTTTGTGCAGAACCAGTTCTTCCCGTCGTCGGACCGCCCGGAAATCCTCGTCGACCTCAACCTGCCGCAAAACGCCTCGATCAACGAGACGCGCAAGGCCGTCGACCGCCTCGAAGCGATCATCAAGGACGACCCGGACATTGCACGCTGGAGCACTTATATCGGCCAGGGCGCGATCCGTTTCTACCTGCCCCTCGACCAGCAACTGGAAAACCCCTACTACGCGCAACTGGTGATCGTCAGCAAAGGCCTGGAAGAGCGCGGTGCCCTGATTGCGCGCCTGCAAAAGCGCCTGCGCGACGACTTCGTGGGCATCGGCAGTTTCGTGCAGCCGCTGGAAATGGGCCCGCCGGTGGGGCGTCCGATCCAGTACCGCGTGTCTGGCAAAGACACCGACCAGGTGCGCAAACACGCCATCGAACTGGCGACCCTGCTGGATAAAAACACCCATCTGGGCGAGATCATCTACGACTGGAACGAGCCGGGCAAAGTGCTGCGCATCGACATTGCCCAGGACAAGGCGCGCCAGCTCGGGCTGTCCTCCGAAGACGTGGCGCAACTGATGAACAGCGTGGTCAGTGGTGCTTCGGTAACCCAGGTGCACGACGATATCTACCTGATCAGCGTGGTCGGCCGTGCCGAAGACGCCGAACGTGGCACGCCGGAAACCTTGCAGAACCTGCAGATCGTCACCCCCAACGGCACCTCGATTCCGCTGCTGGCCTTCGCCACTGTGCGGTATGAGCTGGAGCAGCCGCTGGTGTGGCGTCGCGACCGCAAGCCGACCATCACCATCAAGGCCTCGGTGCGCGATGAGATGCAGCCGACCGATCTGGTCAAGCAGCTCAAGCCGGAGATCGACAGGTTCAGCGCCGGCCTGCCGGTGGGCTACAAGGTCGCCACCGGCGGCACCGTGGAAGAAAGCGGCAAGGCCCAGGGCCCGATTGCCAGCGTGGTGCCGTTGATGCTGTTCCTGATGGCGACGTTCCTGATGATCCAGCTGCACAGCGTGCAGAAGATGTTCCTGGTGGCCAGTGTCGCGCCGCTGGGGCTGATCGGCGTGGTGCTGGCGCTGATCCCCACGGGCACGCCCATGGGCTTTGTGGCGATCCTCGGCATCCTGGCGCTGATCGGCATCATCATCCGCAACTCGGTGATCCTGGTGACGCAGATCCACGAATATGAAGTGGCCGGCTACACGCCGTGGGACGCGGTAGTGGAAGCCACCGAGCATCGGCGCCGGCCGATCCTGCTCACGGCGGCTGCGGCGAGCCTGGGCATGATCCCGATTGCCCGCGAAGTGTTCTGGGGGCCGATGGCCTACGCGATGATTGGCGGGATCATCATCGCTACCTTGCTGACGCTGCTGTTTTTGCCGGCGCTGTATGTGGCCTGGTACAAGATCCGCGAACCAAAGCAGGAACAACACGGTTAAAAATGTGGGAGGGAGCAAGTCGAATCGTCGCACCGCCCCTCCCACAATTGATCTCAGCTGGGCATTTGAGACGTGGGAAATTTCCGGAAGTGACGCCTGTTGCCCTGGCCAACCGTTGAGTGCTTTACCCTTCGACCTCCACCTCTCAACGGTCGCCTGCCATGAACCGTCTGCGTCTTACCTCGCTGATCTGCTGCTTGTTCCTGTCGCCCCTGGCCTTTGCCGGCACCGTATTGGAAAACCCGTTGTGGCGAGTCGAACTCGATCCGGCCACCCTCGCCATCCGTGTGACACCCAGTGGCCAGCCGCAGGTGCAGGCCTCCAACGGTGTAGCGGCGCGTGCTGTCAGTCAACCTGCACAAAACGCGCAACAGGCCAGTTGGCAATGGGATGACGGTGCCTATCGCGTGACTGCCAGCCTTGAGCAGCGCGACCTGGTGCTGTCGATCACGGCGCGGGAAGCCGGTGAGCTGCCGATTCTTCTGCAACCGCCGAGCGCCATGGGCCGAGGGTTGATGTGGCCGTTGGCCGAAGGGCATTACGTGCCGGCCGGCAATGCCATGTGGAACGCTTTCCTGGTGGCGCAAGGTGACATCAACACCACCCAGGACCTCAGCCTGCCGCTGTGGGGCGTCGATCACGGCGCCTTCACCCTCAACTGGCTGCTGACCAATCCCTATAACAACCGCCTGCGCTGGCGGGGCCAGGCGTTGTCGCTGGCCCATGAGTTCACCTCGCTCGGGCCTGCCGCCCCCATGACCCTGCTGTTGCACCTGGGCGAAAGCGATCCGCTGGCCGGGGCCAAGCGCTATCGCCGATGGCTGGTCGAGCAGGGGCGCTATGAACCCCTGGCAGACAAGCTGCGGCAAACCCCTGGGGCTGAAAAGCTGCTGGGCGCCAGCCATGTCTACCTGTGGGGCAATGACCTGCTGGCGCCGGAGGATGTGCGTGATTGGCCGTTGTTGCTCCAGCGCTTGCGCGCTCATGAACTCAGAGGCCTGTTGGACAAGGACTCCGCAGCGCTGCTGGCGCAGCCCCGCGCCTTGAATCGCTACGAGCAAAGCGTGCTGTTACGCGGCCTCAATGCCGCGATCAATAGGAAGGCCCGGCAGAGTTGGCAGGTGGACGAGCCCGATATGAGCCGTCTTGCCGCGCGCTACGGCGAGTTGCGTCGCGAATTGGCCGTGGACTTTGCCGGTGCCCTGCGCGATAGCCCCGGCACCTGGGGCAGCCAGGTGGTACAGACGCTGCGCGACGCCGGGCTGCCACGCTTGATGCTGACCCTGGGCGAAGGCTGGGAAGGCGGCCTCTGGCACCCCGAGACCATCCGCGCCGGTGTCGACGCCGGCTACCTGATGGCGCCCTACGACTCCTACCAAACCGCGTTGTCCGCCACCGAAAACCCCGACTGGACCACCGCCCACCTGGGCAGCCAGGCTTACCGCGACTGCGCCATCGTGTTGAAGGACGGCACACCCAAGACCGGCTTCCAGCAGTCCGGCCACTACACCGACCCGCGCTGTGTGCGACCTCTGTTGGAGGCGCGGGTGAAAGCCGTGCAGGCCGTTGCCGGCTTCAACGCCTGGTTTCTCGATGCGTACGCCACCAGCATGCTGTTCGACAGTTACCGCGACAGCGCACCGATGACCCAGGCGCAAAACGCCGAAGGCAATATCGATGCAGCCCGTTGGCTGAACACCACGCTGCAATTGCCGACCGGCTCCGAAGACGGCAACGCCATCACCGCCCAGGGCATCCTGTTCGCCCATGGCATGCAAACCCCGGTGCTGGGCTGGGGGGATCGCGACATGACCCAGGACAAACAGTCGCCCTACTACGTGGGCAACTGGTACCCGCCGGAGCAACCAGCGGTGTTCTTCAAGTCGGTGCCGCTGAACGAGCCGTTTCGCACCCTCTACTTCGACCCGACGCTGCGCCTGCCGCTGTATCAGGCGGTGTTCCATGGCTCGGTGATCACCACCCATCACTGGCTGTTCGACAGCCTCAAGCTGAGCAATGTACGGGCTGAAAATGAGCTGACCCAACTGCTCTACAACGTGCCGCCGCTGTATCACCTGAGTGCTGCGACGCTCAAGGCGCGGCTGCCGCTGATCCAGCGCCAGGATCGATTTTTCCGACCGTTGCATGAGCGCCTGGCCACCCAGGCGATGACCGGGTTTCGCTGGCTGACGGCGGATCGGCAGGTGCAGGAAACCACGTTTACCGATGGCACGCGGTTGGTGGCGAATTTTTCCACGGGGTCGAGAGAGGGGTTTGCGGCGAGGAGTGTGACAGCGGTGGTGGATGGGACATCGGTGGTGTATCAGGTGCAGTAGTGGTGTGTATCAGTCCGTCATCGGGAGCAAGCCCCCTCCCACAGGGGAATGCATTCCAAATGTGGGAGTGGGCTTGCCCAGACTTAAACCTTGCGCCAAACGCTGGCCAACCAAGGCTGCTGATCCCGAGGCAATCCCGCCGGCCGGTAGTAGTGCTCCAACTCTTCAAACCCCGCCGTCGTCAGCAATGCCTGCCACGCCTTCAAGTCGTGATAAGAACCATAGCGCGGCCCATTCCAGCCTTCCTGGTTCTCACCCCGTGGATTGGAGCTGAACAGCACACCGCCGGGCTTCAACGCCCCATGCAGTTGCTTGAGCACACGGGGCAGTTCCTGCTTGGGGATATGAAACAGCACTGCATTGGCAAAGATCCCGTCAAAGCGTTCGGCGGGTAAATCCAGCTTGAGGAAGTCCTGCTGCAACACCTCACAGCCGCTGTCTTCGCGCGCCATCTGCGCAAACCGCTCGGAACCATCCAGGCCGACGGCGATATGCCCCAGGCGCGTAAAGGTCTGCAAATCCCGCCCCGGCCCGCAGCCGAAATCCAGCACGGTAAAGGGCGCCGAGCCCTGGATATGGCGCAGCAGCGCGTCGATGTTCTGGCTCACATCGTGATCGCGGGTGCCTTCACGGAAATCCTCGGCCACCTTGTTGTAGTGGCCGAGGGTGGTGGACGTGATCTGGTCGAGGTCGTCGGGCTTGAGGGGCATGGTGATGAATACCGGGCGCTGAGATGGCCCGACTATACCTCACCTCTTGTTCAGCACTCGCGCCAGGCGATCGCCGCCGAGTTGAATCACCGCCACCAGGATCACCAGCAGCACAATCACCGTGAGCATGATCTGCGTATCAAAGCGCTGGTAGCCATAGCGATAGGCAATGTCGCCCAAGCCACCGGCACCGATCGCCCCGGCCATGGCCGACGAGTTGATCATGGTCACCAGGGTGATGGTGAACCCGCCGACAATCCCTGGCAGCGCTTCGGGCAGCAGCACATGCCAGATGATGTGCCAGCGTCGGCAACCCATGGCCTGGGCAGCTTCGATCAGGCCGTGGTCGACCTCGCGCAGACTCACTTCGGCGATCCGCGCAAAAAAAGGCGTGGCGGCGATGGTCAGCGGGACGATCGCCGCCCACACCCCATAGGTGGTGCCGACGATCAGCCGCGTGAACGGGATCAGCGCCACCATCAGGATCAGGAACGGAATCGAGCGGAACAGATTGACGAACGCCCCCAGCACCCGATTCAGCGCCGGCGCCTGGTAGATGCCGCCTTTGTCGCTGGTCACCAGAAACACCGCCAGCGGAATGCCCACCAGCAAGGCGATCAACGATGACACGCCGACCATCAACAAGGTGTCGATGGCGCCTTGCACCAAACGATCAAACCACATAGCCCAGCACCTCCACCTGTTGTGCCCAGTTCGCAGCGCGGTTGCGCAGTTCTTCGGTGCCATGGGGCGAGCCATTCACCGCCAGCAGCAGTTGCCCCAAGGCATGCCCCTGAATCCGCTCGACACCGCCCTGCAGCAGACGCACCCGCCCGCCGAGGGCGCTGAACAGCGCGGCCAGGTCCGGTTCATCGCTGGCACTGCCGGTGAACTGCAAGCGCAGCACCACGGCGGCGTCCGGTGATTCAGGCTGGGTGTGCAAACGGCTTTGCAGTTCTTCCGGCAGCCCATGTTGCAGCGGCGCCAGCAGGGTCTGGCTGACCTCGTGCTGCGGGTTGCCGAACACTTGCCACACCGTGCCTTGCTCGACGATGCGCCCGTGTTCCAGCACCACCACGCGGTCGCAGATGTCGCGGATCACCGCCATCTCATGGGTGATCAAGACGATGGTCAGGCCCAGGCGTCGGTTGATCTCGCGCAACAGGCCGAGGATCGATTGGGTGGTCTCCGGGTCGAGGGCCGAGGTGGCTTCGTCGCACAGCAGGATCTGTGGGTCGTGCACCAGCGAACGGGCGATGCCCACGCGCTGTTTCTGCCCGCCGGACAGCTGCGCCGGGTAGGCCTTGTGCTTGTCCTGCAAGCCGACCAATTCCAGCAGCTCACGCACCTTTTGCTCACGCTGGGGCTTGGGCACGCCGGCGACTTTCAGCGGCAACTCGACGTTCTGCCACACGGTCTTGGCCGACATCAGGTTGAAGTGCTGGAAGATCATGCCGATACGCCGACGCAGCGCCACCAGGTGGTCTTCGTCGAAGTCGCCGATGTCCACCTGATCGATCAGCACGCGCCCGCTGCTGGGTTGTTCCAGGCGGTTGATGGTGCGGATCAGCGAGGATTTGCCGGCGCCGCTGCGGCCGATAATACCGAACACTTCACCGTGCTGGATCGCCAGGTCGATGCCTTGCAAGGCATGCACGCCGCCGTCGTAGGTCTTGCCCAGGTTGATAAAGCGCACGTGCGCGCGGTTCAGGTCCGGATGCAGTTCTGTCTGTTCGGCGTCCCTGGGCGGTGAGCCCAGGTCGCGCAGTCGAGCGTGGGCGGCGGTCATTTTTTATCTTCCCAACCGACTTGGTAGAGCTTGCCGAGGGATTTATCCAGGGCGGCACGCACCACCGGCGAGTGCTGGTAGATGTCGACGAACTTGATCACGCGCGGGTCGGTTTTGCTTTTTGGCTGGATCACGAACTGGATCACGTATTCCGGGTGGTCGAGGCCGTCGAACAGCAGCGCCGACTCGGCATCGAAGGTCTTGGACAGGCGGATGTAGGCCGGGTAGCCCTGCACCAGGTCGGCATCGTCATAGGCGCGCACCAGTTGCACGGCCTCGACTTGCAGGATCTTGATGTTTTTCGGGTTGGTGACGATGTCTTCTTCGGTAGCCTTGTAGCCCACGCCCGGCTTGAGGGTGATCAAGCCGGCCTTGGCCAGCAGTTGCAGGCCGCGACCGCTGTTGATCGGGTCGTTGGCAATCGCCACGCTGGCGCCCTGGGGCAGGTCGTTGATGCTTTTGTACTTTTTCGAGTACAGGCCGACGTTGTTGATGATGCCCGGCGCGTACGGCACCAGGTCAAAACCGGCGGCGGCCTTGGCGTTTTCCAGGAACGGGATGTGCTGGAAGTAGTTCACGTCAATATCGCCGGCGGCCAGGCTGACATTGGGGGCGATCCAGTCGGTGAACTCCACCAGCTCGACCTTCAAGCCTTGCTTGCCGGCTTCGGCGACGGCGGCTTCCAGGGGAATCGCGAAGGCGGCGGTAGTGCCGATTTTCAACGGTGCATCGGCGGCGAATACGGCCGAGCTGAACAACCCGAAGGCCAGGGCCAGTGCTTTGACTGGGTTATTGAGGAATGTCTTTTTCATAGTGGATTTCCAGTCATAAGGTATTAGGACAAACAATGCAGATCCAAGGTGGGAGGGGGCTCGCCCCCTCCCACATTTCTGTTCAATGGCGGTAGGTCGAGCCGGTGTGTTGTTCGGGTAAGCGAGCACTGGCGTGGAAGACTTTTTCGCGCAGCGTGCCGGTCTCATAAGCGGTCTTGTACGAGCCCCGTCGTTGCAACTCCGGCACCACCAGATCGATAAAGTCCACATAGCTTTCCGGCGTGACAATGCGCGTGAGGTTGAAGCCATCCAGCCCGGTTTCGCTGATCCAGGATTCCAGCTCGTCAGCGACCTGTCCGGGGGAGCCGACCAGGGTGATATAGCGCCCGCCGAGGGCATGCTGTTCGAGCAGCTTGCGTCGGGTCCAGTCGTTGTTCTGCAGGTTCTTGGTGGCCGACTGGATCGCGTTGCTCTTTACGTACTGGATCGGCTCGTCCAGTTCGTATTGGGCAAAATCAATCGCGGTGGACGCCGAGAAATGCGCGACGCCGGCCTCCGCGCTGGCATAGCTCAGGTACTCGGCATGCTTGGCCCAGGCCAGTTCTTCGGTGGCGCCGACGATCACGTTCAGCCCCATGAACACCTTGATGTCATCCGGATTGCGCCCGGCCTCGACCGCGCTGGCGCGCACCTTGTCCACCTGCACCTTGGTCGCGGCCTTGTTCTGCCCGCTGATGAATACGCACTCGGCATGGCGCCCGGCGAACAACAGGCCACGGTCTGAACTGCCGGCCTGGAACAGCACCGGCGTACGCTGCGGCGACGGTTCGCACAGGTGATAACCCTCGACCTGGTAGAACTCGCCATGGTGCTCGACCTTGTGCACCTTGCCCGGCTGCGCGTAGACCCGCGCCTGCGAATCGTTGAGCACCGCGTCGTCTTCCCAGCTGCCTTCCCAGAGTTTGTAGAGCACTTCCAGGTATTCATCGGCCTGGTCGTAGCGCCGGTCATGCTCGACCTGTTCGGTGAGGCCCATGGCCTTGGCGGCACTGTCGAGGTAGCCGGTGACGATGTTCCAGCCGACCCGGCCACGGCTCAGGTGGTCGAGCGTGGACATGCGCCGGGCGAACAGGTACGGCGGCTCATAGGTGAGGTTGGCGGTGAGGCCGAAGCCGAGGTTGCGGGTCACGGCGGCCATCGCCGAAACCAGCAGCAGCGGGTCATTGACCGGCAGCTGGATCGACTCCTTGAGCGGCACATCGATGGAGTTCTGGTACACGTCATACACGCCGACGATATCGGCGATGAACAAACCGTCGAATAGCCCGCGCTCCAGGGTTTGCGCGAGGTCGGTCCAGTACTCGATGCTTTTGTACTGGGTGGACGTGTCCCGTGGATGGGTCCACATACCGTGGTTGATATGCCCGATGCAGTTCATGTTGAAGGCATTGAGCAGGATCTTTTTCTTTGCCATCAAATGGTCCCCCGCAGTGGCGGGTTTTCAGCGTTGAGGTAGTAATTGCCTACCGCGTGGTACTTCCAGCGCACCGGGTCGTGCAGGGTGTGCACGCGGGCGTTGCGCCAGTGGCGGTCGAGGCCGTGCTCGGCCAGGGTGGCCTGGCTGCCGGCCAGCTCGAACAGGGTGCTGCCGGCGGCCAGGGAGATCTCGGTGCTCAAGGCGCGGACTTCAGCGACGGCGATGGACGCTGCCGCAACGGTCTCTGCATTGCTGTCGGCCTGGGCGCGATCGAGGTATTCAGCCGAACGCTCCAGCAAGGCTTCAGCGGCGTGCAGGCGAATGCTCAGGTGGCCGAAGCTCTTCAGGGTCAGCGGGTCTTCGGTGGCCTTGTCGTTGCCGGAGTCAATCCACGGGCGGGTCTTGGTGCGCACAAAGTGCAGCGCATCTTCAAAGGCGGCGCGGGCGATGCCGGTGTCGATGGCGGCGTGAAGAATCTGCGCCAGCGGGCCGACCGTGGTCGGGCGTTCGAAAGCGCTCTGGAACGGGATCACGTCGTGGGCGGCGACCCACACGTTATCGAACACCACCGAGCCGCTGCCGGTGGTGCGCTGGCCGAAGCCGCTCCAGTCGTCAATGACCGTCAAGCCTTCGCTGTCACGGGGGACAAAGGCCAGTTGCTGGATGCCGTGTTCATCCACCACCGAGGTAGGAATGCGCTGGGCATAGATCGCACCGGTGGCGTAGAACTTGCGGCCGGTGATACGGAAGCCGTCGCCGTCGCGGGTGATGGACGTAACACGGTCGTGGGCGGTCCTGGTGCCCAGTTCCGCCAGGGCGTTGCCGAAACGCTGGCCGGCGAGTACTTCGGCGTACAGGCGTTGTTGCTGTTCAGGGCTGCCATTCACGCGCAGCACTTCGAGGGCGTAGAAATGGTTTTGCGGAATCTGGCCCAGGGAGGCATCCGCCTGGGCGATCAGGGCAATGACCTTGGCCAGGGTGACGTTGGACACGCCGGCGCCGCCAAATGCCTTGGGCACACTGATGCCCCACAGGCCGGAGCGCGAGAACACGTCCAGTTCGGGCAGCGGCAGGCGGCGTTCGCGGTCGCGCTGGGCGCTGTCGCGGCGCAAGTCTTCGGCCAGGTCGCTGGCGACAATAAGGGCTTGTTCGTCGCTGGTGATAACCGCGACACGGTGAGAAAAGGTCATGAGTTTCTCCAGAGGGCTGGTCGGTTAAATCCAGGAATGGCGAGCCGGCAACGTGCCGTTCAAGCGATAGGCGCCGACGGCGTGATACTTCCAGCGCACCGGGTCGTGCAGGGTGTGCACCCGGGCGTTGCGCCAGTGACGGTCGAGGTTGAATTCGGCGAGGGTGGCGCGGCTGCCGGCCAGTTCGAAGAGTTTTTCGCTGACCAGCAACGACACTTCAGTGGTGAGCACCTTCGCTTCGGCCACGGCAATCGACGCACGCGCGGCGGACTGTGCGGTGATCGGCGCGGCGCTGACCTGGTCCAGCACTTGCCCGGCCTTGCGCAACAGCGCTTCGGCGGCGTGCAGTTCGATCTTCAGCTTGCCGATATCGGCGATCACGTAGAGGTCATCGCTGGCGCGCTCGACCTTGGCATCGATCCACGGGCGCGAACGCTCCCGCACAAAGGCGATGGTGTCATCCAGCGCGCCACGGGCGATGCCGGCGTCGATGGCGGCCTGGATCAGTTGGGAAACGGCGCCCTGGATAGTCGGGCTTTCGCCGATACGCCAGTTGTCTACGACCAGTTCGGCGTCCACGGGCACGCGGTCCAGCAGCACGGTGCCGCTGGCGGTGGTGCGTTGGCCGAAGCCCGACCAGTCATCCACGATGCGCAGCCCTGCGGTGCCACGGCGTACAAACGCCATGACCTGCCTGCCGTCGTCGTTCAGCGCCTTCACGGCCACCCAATGGGCAAACAGTGCGCCGGTTGAATAGAACTTCTGGCCGCTGATCACGTAACCGTCGCCTTGGGCGGTGATGCGCGCCTTGAGCTCCAGGGTGTTCCTGGTGCCGCGTTCCGGGCCGCCATTGCCGATGCGCCAGCCGTCGAGGACGCTCTGGAACAGTTGCTCTTTCTGGCGCTCGGTAGCGGCGCCCTGCAACACCTGCAGGATGCCGAAATGGTTCTGCGGGATCTGCCCGAGGGCCGGGTCTGCCGCGCTGATGATCGCGAACACCTCCGCCAGGGTGGTGTACGACACCTGTGGGCCGCCGTATTCGCGGGGGATGGAAATACTGCCCAGCCCACTGCGGGTGAATTGTTCGATCTGCGCCCACGGCAGCTTGCGTTGCTGGTCACGCTGGGCGGCGTGCAGGCGCGCGGCCTGGGCCAGCTCATGGGCAGCCTGCAGCGCCTCTGCATCGTTGCGCAGCACAGCGGCCGGCAACAGCAGGGGAGCAACGTCCAGATCACGCTGGGGGGGTGTTAGAGCCAAGTTAGACATCAGCGCCGCTCCTTGGCTGCACGTAATGCCCTGGCGTTATGCACCGGGGTAATTCTGACCATACCGACCTCGCATTCAATGAAATAAAAACAGAAAAATCAGAGATGTCCGGTGGTCCGGTGCATATACCCTAAGCGTGTTAAATATTTAAATAAACTAACTTTTGGGAATATGCATAGAAGGTCTGTCACCCCGGTTCACAGGGCGAGCCGAGGGGCCGTGGTTGGTAGACCCGCGCGGTCCCGGCCGGCTGGCTCGGCGCGCAGGCGGCAATGCGTAACGTGCGCGTGGGCGCCCAGCGTGAATTGTTGCCGACACGATCGAGAATGCAGTACGTCACCTCCAGGCGGCTGTCATCACCGGCCTCGACAATCACCGTCGAAGGCACCCACACCTGCACGACCACCCCGACGGCCTTGGCCTGGATCCGTGGCAGGTCCATGCGTACATCTCCCCAGCGCAGGGTGATGGCATCGCCCGTGGCCATGTTCAGGTAAGGCGCGATGGTCAGCGGAATACCCCGTCGCACCTGGCGACCGTTGACGCCGTAGCGACGGATGGTCTCGGGCAAACCGACGGGGGCGAGGTTGTGGTTTTCGTCGCTGTACAGGGGGGAGGGCTGGCCACCGGGGTATCGGGTCTTTACACACACACCTTTCACGGCCGAGCGGGCAGGTGCACGACCGACTTGCATGACCTGGTAATGCACCTGGGCCAGGCCGTCCTGCACAAAACTTTCCGGCACCCGCAGATGGGTCGGTGAGCCGACCTTGCACGCGCTCACCCTGCGTGAGGCGGCAAAGCAGTTGTTCCAGAACAGTTCGATCAAGTCGCCCTCATCCATGCCGGGGTAAGGCGCGATGTCCACCTGCAGTTGACTGGCCGCCAGTGCGTTGATGCCGTGCCGGTTAGCCTGGGGCAAGGTGGGGGCTGTGAGCAGGGCCGGGGTTGCAGTGCGCGTCATAAGTAATCTCCTTGATGCAGCCAGCAGCAATCGTTCCAGTCCCACGGCGCGGGTGCGCAGGTAGGCTGAAAGGAACGATTCAGTGAGTAGCCGGGATAGGATCCAATCCTCTGGACGCTAGATAAGAGGGTTGGCCAAGGAGCGTCAATGGCGGCAAAAGGCTAAACGGCGGGTTGGAGCAGATTCAGAAGGGTCTGACTGGGCGGGGGGGTTTTGGATCAGGGAGACGGCGGGTTTACGCGTGGATGGCGAGGATTTTCTGTAGGAGCAGATTGTGTGGTGAGGGAGCAAGCTCCCTCGCCACATCAGTGGGCGAGGAACTTGCTCAGGAACTGCCGGGTGCGTTCTTCCTTGGGGTTGGCGAACAACGCCTTGGCTTCGCCTTGCTCCACGATCACGCCCTTGTCGAAGAAGATCACCCGGTTGGCCACATCGCGGGCAAAGCTCATTTCGTGGGTGACGATGACCATGGTGCGGTTTTCTTCGGCGAGGCTGCGGATGGTCGCCAGCACTTCGCCCACCAGCTCCGGGTCCAGCGCCGATGTGGGTTCGTCGAACAGGATCACCTCCGGCTCCATGGCCAGCGCGCGGGCAATCGCCACGCGCTGTTGCTGGCCGCCGGACAGGCGTCGTGGGTAGGCGTCTTCCTTGCCCGCCAGGCCAACCCTGGCCAGCAGCTTGCGCCCAAGGGCAACAGCGGCTTCACGGGGCATCTTCTTGACCACGGTCGGCCCTTCGATGACGTTTTCCAGCGCTGTGCGGTGGGGGAACAGGTTGAAGTTCTGGAACACAAAACCCACGTGCTGGCGCAGGCGCCGCACCAGGCCTTGTTGCTGGTTGAGCGGTTTGCTGCCGTCGATCTGGATGTCGCCCACCTTGATCCGGCCGCTGGTGGGTTCTTCGAGGAAATTCAGGCAGCGCAGGAAGGTGGTCTTGCCGGAACCGCTGGGGCCGATGATAGCGACGACTTCGCCTTCCTTGACCTCCAGGTCGATGCCGTTGAGCACCACCTGACCGTTGAATTGTTTGGTCAGTTTTTCAACCACGATCATGCTTCAAGACTCCAGGTCATGCCGGTTGACCCGGTCTTCCAGGCGGTTTTGGAAATGCGCCAGGATACTGATGAGTACCCAATAGATCAGGGCGGCCGACAGGTACATGGCAAACATTTCGAAGGTCCGCGCAGACACCAGTTGTGCCTGGCGCAACAGCTCCGGCACTTGAATGGTTGCGGCCAGCGAGGTGTCCTTCACCAGTGAGGTAAAGCTGTTGCCCAGTGGTGGCAGTGCCGTACGCATCGCCTGCGGCAGGATCGCCCGGCGCAGGGTCTGCACGCGGGTCATGCCGATACTGGCAGCGGCTTCCCACTGGCCGCGCTCGATGGAGCTGATGGCGGCACGCAGGGTTTCACAGATATATGCGGCCATGTTCAGCGAGAGGCCGATCAGGGCGGCGGGAATCGGGTCCAGCTCGATGCCCACTTGCGGCAGGCCGTAATACATCACGAACAGCTGTACCAGCAACGGCGTGCCGCGAAAGAACGACACGTAGACGCGGGCGATCCAGCTCACCAGCCTGATGCGCGAGAGGCGCATCAGTGCCAGGCCGAAGCCCAGCAGAAAGCCGAAAAACATTCCGCCCAGGCTCAGGATGACGGTGAAGTACACGCCCTGCAGCAAGAAGGGCGTGGAATCCAGGACGAGTTGGAGCTTTGCTTCCATTATTGAGTAACGTCAGCGTTGAAGTACTTATCCGACAGCTTCTTCAAGGTGCCGTCAGCGCGCAATTTGTCGAGGGCCTTGTTCACCGCCTCAAGCAGTTCAGGTTCGCCTTTGCGTAGGGCAATACCGGCTTCCTGACGGGAGAAGGCAGCACCGGCAGCGACGGTGTCCGGGGCTTTCTTGGCATATTCCAGGGCCGCCAGGCGGTCGATCAGGATGGCGTCGATGCGGCCGATGCGCAGGTCCTGAAACTTGGTAGGATCATCTTCGTAGGTACGGATATCAGCGGTAGGCACATTGGCTTTTACCCACTCCTCGTAGTTGGTGCCCAGGCCGACACCCACCTTTTTACCGGCCAGGTCGGCGGCTGATTTGATGTTGAGCTTGTCTTCGTTCTTTTTCAGGACCAGCGCTTGAATCCCGGAAACGGTGTAGGGCTCGGAGAAGTCGTATTTTTTCTTGCGCTCGTCGGAGATGGTCACCTGGTTGATCACTGCATCCAGACGCTTGGATTCCAATGCCGCCAGAATGCCGTCCCATTTGGTGGCCTGCAGCTTGACCTTCACACCCAGTTCTTTGGCCAGCGCTTCGGACAGCTCGACTTCGAAGCCCGCCAGTTTGCCTTTCTCATCCTGGAAGCTGAACGGCGGGTAGGTGCCTTCCAGGCCGATTTTGATCTCGCCGGCCTTTTTGATGTTGCCCAGTTGCTCGCCGGCAACCGCCTGGCCCAGCCAACCGGCGCCGAGAGCCAGACCCAAAGTGCCAACCAGCAACGTGCGACGCAATACAGAAATAGTCATGAAGAGCCCCTGTGTTTTTTATGTTGAGCGAAGCAGGTGACGCGGTAGTCGTATCCTGCCTTAAAGCGCGTAGCGCGTCTTCGCCTGCGGCGCGATGATAAAGCCGGGTTTTAAGACTTGAAAATAATATTAAACTCAATTGATATTCTATTTTTGAATATGTGTTGAGTCTAATGTGGGAGGGGGCAAGCCCTAATGCCAGTCAGTTAAGCGTACATCGCCTCCTGTAGGAGCGAGCTTGCTCGCGAAAAACGTCAACGATAACGCGTGCTTCCTGAATGAACGCGGCGCCTGTGAGTTTTTCGCGAGCAAGCTCGCTCCTACAAAAAGCCTTAACTGACTGGCATTAGGGCTTGCCCCCTCCCACATTTGGCCCGCATTTATTCAGTTGAAAACCGAGTCATAGGCAAACAACGCCGGTGCCCCGCCGGTATGCAGGAAAATAATCGGCCCGTCTTCAAAACGCTGACGCCCGATACCGTCCAGCAAGCCGGCCATGGCCTTGCCAGTGTAGACCGGGTCCAGCAGCAGGCCTTCCTGGCTTGCCAATAGCTTGACCGCCGAAAGGGTGCCGGCGTTGGGTTCGCCATAACGGGGGCCGAAATACTCGTCCCACAGGATCACCTTGAACGCGTCGGGGATGTCCACACCGAGCAACTCGGCCGTGCGTTCGGCCAGGCCCTGGACTTTCGGGAACTGCGCTTCTTCGGTGCGCGATACGGTGATGCCGATCACGGGCAACTGCGGCAGTACTTCGCTTAATGCCAAGGCCAGGCCGCTGTGGGTGCCGGCACTGCCGGAGGCCAGCACCACGGCGGCGAATTCGATACCGCTGTCTTCGATCTGTGCGGCCAGCTCCAGGCCGGCGCGCACGTAACCGAGGGCGCCGAGGGCATTGGAACCGCCGATAGGCACCAGGTACGGCTTCTTGCCGTTGCTGCGCAGGCGATCGGCAAGGGCGTTGAGTTGGTCGTCGACGTTGTCGAGGTTTTCCACCAACTCTACCTTGGCGTCGAACAACTCCAGCAGCAGGCGGTTGCCGTTGCCCAGGTAGTTGGGGTCTTCGGTGCCGGTGGGGTTTTCCAGCAGGGCGACGCAGCCCAGGCCGAGCCTGGCGGCGAGGGCGGCGGTCTGACGTACGTGGTTGGACTGGATCGCGCCGGCGGTCACCAGGGTGTCGGCGCCCTGGGCGATGGCATCGGCTGCCAGGTATTCGAGTTTGCGCAGCTTGTTGCCACCCATGGCCAGCGGCGTGGTGTCGTCGCGCTTGACGTAGATGTCGCGTCCCAACCAGGTCGACAGCCGTTCGAGTTTTTCCAGGGCGGTGGCGCCGCCGAGCAGTTCCAGGCGGTTAAAACGGTCGAGCTGTTGCTTGATCATGGCTACGCACGGTGGCTAAAGGATGGAGCGACTATAGGCAGGCACTTTTCATCGGGCAACCGTCAATCGCTTATGCCTGATGGTTCTTAGCATCACACCATTGGTTCTTAAGGGCGGCCAGGGTGGATACCGTAAAGTGATGGCCATTACGTCAGGAGTGAATACCGTGAGTGAGCGTTCCAGCCATTGGCAGTTACAGACCATCGTCAGCCAACTGCGCAGCGCCCGTGACCAGTGGCGAACACGCAATGGCCGCTTGAGCGGCGAGCATGGCGGTCGCGAATTGCCGTCCCGTGAAGCCGTTGCCCAGATTCTCGAGTCCCTCTGCGGTGCGCTGTTTCCGATGCGCCTGGGGCCGGCGGACTTGCGTGAAGAAAGTGAAGATTTCTACGTCGGCCATACCCTCGACGTCGCCCTGAATGCCTTGCTGGCCCAGGCGCGCCTGGAGTTGCGTTATGCCGCGCGCCAGGGCGGCGAGGATGACAGCCAGATCGACGCCCATGCCATCCGGCTGATCCAGGATTTCGCCCTGGCCTTGCCGTCCCTGCGCAGCCTGTTGGACACCGACGTACTCGCCGCCTACCACGGCGACCCGGCCGCACGCAGCGTGGATGAAGTGCTGCTGTGCTACCCGGGGATCCTCGCGGTGATTCACCATCGCCTGGCCCACCACCTGTACCGCGCCGGCTTGCCGCTGCTGGCACGGATCAGCGCGGAAATCGCCCACTCGGCCACCGGCATCGATATCCACCCCGGCGCGCAGATCGGCCCGAGCTTCTTCATCGACCACGGCACGGGCGTGGTGATCGGTGAAACCGCGATCATCGGCGAGCGGGTGCGCATCTATCAGGCCGTCACCTTGGGGGCCAAGCGCTTCCCGGCGGATGAAGATGGGCAACTGCAGAAGGGCCATGCGCGCCACCCGATTGTCGAGGACGACGTGGTGATCTATGCCGGGGCGACGATCCTCGGACGCATCACCATCGGCAAGGGGTCGACCATTGGCGGCAATGTGTGGCTGACCCGCAGTGTGCCGGCGGGGGCGAATATTACGCAGGCGAATCTGCAGCATGACGACGGTGCGCAGAAGTAGAACCCTACGCAGATCCCCTGTGGGAGGGGGCTTGCTCCCGATAGCGGAGTGTCAGTTGGTACATCCATCGACTGACACACCGCCATCGGGAGCAAGCCCCCTCCCACATTGTTAGCCTCATTCCAGATTTACCCCGCAATCACTGAACGATTTACCTCTTCCACCCGTCATACCAATCCTTGAGCCAGTGTAGGAATTATCTACCACTCAGCCCTGCGATTAGTCCCAGACCGCCTACCTATGTTTAACTTGAACGTTCGTTCAAGTTAAACCCGGTGGTTCGCTGCCCGCTCACAACAGGAGGCTTACCTTTGCTGAGTCCGTTTTATACAGCCACATCCCTCACCCTCGGGGTGCATCGTTCATGAGTGCATCGTCCACCCCATCCAGCGGCCTGGTGCGCATGAATGCGCCGGTCTTCTACTTTGCCGCCATCTTCATCTTGCTGTTCGGCATCACTGTCATCGCTATCCCGCAACAGGCCGGGGCCTGGTTGCTGGCGGCGCAAAACTGGGCGGCCAACACGGTCGGCTGGTACTACATGCTGGCGATGACCCTGTATCTGGTCTTCGTGGTGGTCACCGCGCTATCGGGCTACGGCAAGATAAAACTCGGTGCCGACCACGACGAGCCCGAATTCAGTTACCTGTCCTGGGCCGGCATGCTGTTCGCCGCCGGGATCAGCATCACCTTGTTCTTCTTCTGCGTGTCCGAGCCGCTGACGCACCTGGTGCAACCGCCCCAGGGCGAGGCCATGAATGCCGACGCCGCGCGCCAGGCCATGCAGGTGCTGTTCCTGCACTGGGGCCTGCACGGCTGGGGCGTGTTTGCATTTGTCGGCATGGCGCTGGCGTATTTCGCCTACCGGCATAACCTGCCGCTGGCGTTGCGCTCGGCGCTGTACCCGCTGATCGGCAAGCGCATCAATGGCCCTATCGGCTATTCGGTGGATGGCTTCGGCATCATTGCCACGGTGTTCGGCCTGGGTGCCGACATGGGCTTTGGCGTGCTGCACCTCAATTCCGGCCTCGACTACCTGTTCGGCGTTGCCCACACCCAGTGGATCCAGGTCGGCTTGATCACCCTGATGATGGGCGCGGCGATCCTGGTCGCCGTGGCCGGCGTCGACAAGGGCGTGCGGGTGATGTCCGATATCAACATGCTGCTGGCCTGCGCGCTGCTGCTGTTCGTGTTGTTCGCCGGGCCGACCCAGCACTTGCTCAATACCCTGATCCAGAACATTGGTGACTACCTGGGCGCATTGCCGACCAAGAGTTTCGATGTGTACGCCTACGACAAACCGAGCGACTGGCTGGGCGGCTGGACGGTGTTCTACTGGGCCTGGTGGATTGCATGGTCGCCATTCGTAGGCCTGTTTATCGCGCGCATTTCCCGTGGCCGGACCATCCGCGAATTCGTGTTCGGTGTGCTGCTGATCCCGCTGGGTTTCACCCTGGCGTGGATGTCGATTTTCGGCAACAGCGCCATCGACCAGGTGCTCAACCACGGCATGACTGCACTCGGCCAGTCGGCCATCGATGATCCGTCGATGAGCCTCTACCTGCTGCTGGAAACCTACCCGTGGAGCAAGACGGTGATCGCGGTCACGGTGTTCATCAGCTTCGTATTCTTCGTAACTTCCGCTGACTCGGGCACCGTAGTGCTGTCCACCCTCTCGTCCAAAGGCGGCAACGCCGATGAAGATGGGCCGAAATGGCTGCGGGTGTTCTGGGGTGCGATGACCGCGCTGGTCACCAGTGCCTTGCTGTTTGCCGGCAGCATCGATTCGCTGAAATCGGCGGTGGTGCTGACCTCGCTGCCGTTCTCGCTGATCCTGTTGCTGATGATGTGGGGGCTGCACAAGGCCTTCTACCTCGAGTCGCAAAAGCAGATTGCGCAGTTGCATTCGCTGGCGCCGGTGTCGGGCTCCCGCAAGGGCACCGGCGGTTGGCGCCAACGTTTGAGCCAGGCCGTGCATTTCCCCTCGCGGGACGAGGTGTACCGGTTCCTTGAGACCACGGTGCGTCCGGCGATCGAAGAAGTGACGGCGGTGTTTGTCGAAAAAGGCCTCAACGTCGTCACCCAGCCCGACCCGTCCAACGACAGCGTCAGCCTGGAAATCGGTCACGGCGAAGAGCATCCGTTCGTGTACCAGGTGCAGATGCGCGGCTATTTCACGCCCTCATTTGCACGCGGCGGCATGGGTTCCAAGCAGCTCAACAATCGCCGCTACTACCGGGCGGAAGTGCACCTGAGCGAGGGCAGTCAGGACTACGACCTGGTGGGCTACACCAAGGAGCAGATCATCAACGACATCCTCGACCAGTACGAGCGCCACCTGCAGTTTCTGCACTTGGTGCGCTGACGTTAAACTCCCCGCAAAGCCCCGTTCTACGGGGCTTTCTTAAACTTAATTTCATCCGTCAAGACGCTGTTTTGACGCGTAACTGTCATCTGGCCACTGCGTAATTGTGTGAAGCGTTTGACGCTTTCATTTCAGAACAGTGACGGAGACCGGTACCCATGAAGACGTTTTTAAGCCCTGTGGTGGGAGCCGCCATGGCGAGCTTTATGCTGTCCGCCCATGCGGATTTTATCGATGACAGCCACGCCGACGTGACCCTGCTCAACCGCTATCTCAACCAGCAGGGACGGGACGTGGTGGGCAGCAATGCCAAGGCCCATAGCATTCGGGATTGGGGCCAGGGTTTCGAGTTCAACTTCAAGTCCGGCTACACCGAGGGGCCGGTGGGCTTCGGCCTCGATCTGCAGGCGTTCTACGGCTTGAAACTGGACTCCGGCGGCGACCTCAACGACAAGGATCACCAGGGCCGCTACCCCGGCAGCATGTTCCCGCTGGACAACGGCAAATCCGCCGACCAGTTCGGCGTGCTCAGCCCGACGTTCAAGATGCGCTTTGCCAAGGATGAGTTGCGCGTCGGTACGCTGTACGGTAACAACCCGATACTCGCCAACACGGACGGGCGCCTTTACCAGCAGACCAATACCGGTGTGCAACTGGTGTCCAAGGACCTCAGCGACTTCACCTTCACCGGCGGCGATATCTTCAAGACCAAGATCCGCAACGAAACCGGCGACCAGGGCATGATCACTGCCGGCGGGACCAAAGAGAGTGATCGCTTCCTGTTCGGCGGTGCGGATTACACCGGCATACAGAACACCACCGTCAGCCTGTGGTACTCCAACCTTGAGGACTACTACCAGCAGTTTTTCCTCGGTGCCAAGCGCCATGACGCCTTGTCGGTCGGTGCGATCGATACCGACGTGCGCGTGTTCCGCAGCCTGGGTGTGGGCGGCAACGCCGACGGCGACAAGGACTTTGCCGCAGCGGGCCTGTATGGCGACGGCGTGAACAAGGGCCGCATCAACCAGTCCACCGTCAGCCTGCTGGAAAGCTACAGCCTGGACGGCCATACCGTCGGCCTGGGCATCCAGAAAAACAGCGGCGACAGCGACTTCCCGTACCTCGACTCCGGCCTTAACAGCGGTGACGCGCGCCAAGGCCCAGGCTCGGGTGCCGACACCCCGGCGCTGACCAACATGCAGTTGAACAAATTCCAGCATGCCGGCGAACGCACCTGGCTGGCGCAGTACAAATATGACTTCGGCAAACTCGGCCTCAACGGCCTGACCTTCTCCGCCGCCTACGCCCACGGCGATGACATCCGCACCGCCCAGGGCACCACCAGCGAATGGGAGCGAAACGTGGCGGTGGCGTATCAAGTGCCGACCGGTACCCTCAAAGGCCTTGGCGTCACGTGGAAAAACGCCCACGCCAGTCCGGACATTACCGGTGCCACCGTGCAGGATGAAAACCGCTTCTATGTCAGCTATGTCGTTCCACTCTGGTAGGAAATTGCTGTAAAACGGAAGGGCAGACTTAAGCGATTCAGCTGGTTAAAAGGCCTGGGAATATCGTTATTCCCAGGCCTTATTTGCCTACGTCCAAGAGAGGATTCGATGACTTACATTGCTGCCGAAAACCGCTATGAATCTATCCCGTATCGCCGCGTAGGCCGCAGTGGACTGGTGCTGCCGGCACTGTCCCTGGGGCTGTGGCACAACTTTGGCGACAGCACCCCGATCGACACCCAGCGCGCCCTGCTGCGCACCGCGTTCGACCTGGGCATCAACCACTTCGATCTGGCCAACAATTACGGCCCACCCTACGGCAGCGCCGAGATCAACTTCGGTCGTTTGCTGCGCGAAGACTTCAAGCACTACCGCGACGAATTGATCATCTCCAGCAAGGCTGGCTGGGACATGTGGCCGGGCCCTTACGGCCAGGGCGGCGGCTCACGCAAATACGTGCTGGCAAGCCTGGACCAGAGCCTGCAACGCCTGGGCGTCGACTACGTGGACATTTTCTACTCCCACCGTTTTGATGCCGATACGCCCCTGGAAGAAACCGCCAGCGCCCTCGCCACCGCCGTGCAACAGGGCAAGGCGTTGTACATCGGTATCTCGTCTTACTCCGGGGTGAAAACCCGCGAAATCGCCGCGCTGCTCAAAGAGTGGAAGGTGCCGCTGCTGATCCACCAACCGGCCTACAACCTGCTCAACCGCTGGGTGGAAAAAGACCTGCTGGACACCACCGAAGAACTCGGCGCCGGAGTGATTGCCTTCACGCCACTGGCCCAGGGTTTGCTCACCGACAAGTACCTCAATGGCGTGCCGGCCGACGCACGGGTCAACCGCCCGGGGGGTGGTTCGTTGCAGGCCAAGCACCTGTCCGAAGCCAACATCGCCCACGTGCGTGCGTTGAACGAAATCGCCCAGCGCCGTGGCCAGAGCCTGGCGCAATTGGCGCTGGCCTGGACGTTGCGCGACCCACGGGTGACCAGCGCGTTGATTGGCGCGAGCCGGCCGGAGCAGATCATCGAGAACGTCGGCGCGTTGAAGAACTTGAGCTTCAGTGCGGAGGAACTGGCGGAGATCGATCGGTTTGCGCAGGAAGGTGGGATTAACCTGTGGGAAAAGCCGTCCAGCGCGGAATAACCTGACAGCACCGGGTCAATGTGGGAGGGGGCTACACCCCGATGGCGGTGTGTCAGTCACTTGATTAGTTGACTGACCCAGAGCTATCGGGGTGTAGAACCCCTCCCACATTTGATTTGCAGTGTGGTTTAGAACGGCACATCCCCAAGAATCGTCGCCCGATGCATCACCCGCCGTTGCGGCCGGTAGTCATCCACCGCGTAATGCTGGGTCACGCGGTTATCCCAGAACGCCACGTCGTTCTCCTGCCAGCGCCAGCGGAGGGTGAATTCCGGGCGTGTCGCGTGGGCGAACAGCAGCTTGAGGATCGCCTCGCTTTCCGCCGGTTCCAGTTCATTGATCCTGGTGGTAAACCCATCACTGACAAACAGCGACTTACGCCCGCTCACCGGATGCGTGCGCACGACCGGGTGCGACAGCGGTGGGTTTTTCCTACGGGTTTCTTCCCAGCGCGCCAGGTCTTCGGCGCTGTTGCCAAAGCGTTCCAGCGGAAAGGATTTGGTGAAGTCGTGGGTAGCCGTCAGCCCATCGAGCAACCGCTTCAACGGCTCGGACAGCGCCTCGTACGCCGCGATGCCACTGGCCCACAGCGTATCGCCGCCGTACGCCGGCAGCAGCTTGGCACTCAGCACCGCGCCGAGGGCCGGGGTGGGCAGGAAGGTCACATCGGTGTGCCATACGGCGTTGTCGCGTACGTCGGTGACGGCGGTGTCGAGGATCAGCACTTCGGGCTGTTCCGGCACGTTGGGGTAGATCGGGTGGATGTGCAGGTCGCCGAAGTTCGCCGCGAACCGCGCCTGTTGCGGCGGGGTGATCGGCTGGCCACGGAAGAACAGCACCGAATGGCTGAGCAACGCCTGTTCGATGGCATCGCGATGTTCGGTGCTCAGCGGCCGGGTAATATCGACGCCACTGATCTGGGCGCCCAGGGCGGTGCTCAAGGGGGTAACGGTCAGGCTGCTCATGCTGTTCTCACTCAATGTGCCTGGCCATGCCAAGGCACTAACTTACGCTGCAGGGCGCGCAGGCCCATTTCCATGGCGAAGGCGATCAGGGCGATCACCAGGATCCCCAGCACCACTACATCGGTCACCAGGAACTGCGCCGCCGATTGCACCATGAAACCCAGGCCGCTGGTGGCGGCTATCAGTTCGGCGGCGACCAGGGTCGACCAGCCCACACCCAGGCCGATACGCACCCCGGTGAGGATGTCGGGCAGGGCGCTCGGCAGGATCACATGGCGAATCAGCTGCGCACGGGTGGCGCCCAGCGACTGCGCCGCCCGCAGCTTGGCCGGGTCGACGGTGCGTACGCCGGTCGCGGTGGCGATGGCGATGGGCGCAAAGATCGCCAGGTAAATCAGCAGCACCTTGGACAGCTCGCCGATACCGCACCAGATCACGATCAATGGCAGGTAAGCCAGGGGCGGAATCGGCCGGTAAAACTCGATCAGCGGGTCGAGAATGCCGCGGGCGATGCGGTTGGCGCCGATGGCAATGCCTACCGGCACGGCGGTCAGCACCGCGAAGCCCAGGCCCAGGCCGATCCGGCTGAGGCTCGCGCCCAGGTGCTGCCACAAGGTGGAATCCATATAGCCCGTAGTCGCCAGCAGCCAGCCTTTTTGCAGCACGGCCGAGGGCGGTGGCAGGAACAACGGTTCGATCAGGCCGGTGGCGGTGACGGCCCACCAGAGGGCCAGCAAGGCGACCAGGGTCAACAGGCTGATCCAGCGTGTACTCAGGCTGCGACGCACAGGAATGACCGCGTGCGCCACCGGCTTGGCAGCGGTGGCGGGGAGTTCGTAGCTGCTCATGCGGACACCTGCCGTTGCGAGAACACTTTGCCCAGCACGTGTTCGCGGGTTTCGATAAAGCGCGGGTCGGACTTGATCGCCCGCGCCGACTCACCGGCCGCGTAGCGCTGGCCGAAGTCCAGGTGCAGGCGTTCGACGATCTGGCCCGGGTTGGGCGCCAGCAGGACCAGGTCGGTGGCGAGGAACACCGCTTCTTCGATGTCATGGGTAATCAGGAACACCGGCTTGGCCGTGCGCCGCCAGACTTGCAGCAACAGTTCCTGCATTTGCTCTCGGGTGAAGGCATCGAGGGCGCCGAAGGGTTCGTCCATCAGCAGCACGCGCGGGTCGGCGGCCAGGGCGCGGGCCAGGCCGACGCGTTGCTTCTGGCCGCCGGAGAGTTGCCAGATGCGGCGATTGTCGAAGCCGGCGAGGTCCACCAGCGCGAGCATTTCCCGGGCGCGCACTTCGCGCTGCGCCTTGGGTACGCCGGCCAGTTCCAGGCCGAAACCGACGTTGGCCAGCACGTCCTGCCAGGGCAACAGCGCGTCGTCCTGGAACACCACGCCGCGTTCGGCGCTGGGGCCTTTGACCGGTACGCCATCGAGGGTGATGCGCCCGGCAGAAGGCTCGACAAAGCCGGCAATCAGGTTCAACAGCGAAGTCTTGCCACTGCCGGACGGGCCGAGGGCCACCAGCAATTGCTGGGGCCCCAGGTCGAGTGAAATGTCAGACAGTACCGGTTCTGTGGCGCCTGGGTACTGTGCGCTGATGCGCTCCAGTTGTAGCAAGGCCATCGCGATGAACTCCTGGATCAGTTGGTGATGAACTTGGCGCTGACGTAAGGGGCGTAGTCCGGCAGCACGGCGTCGACCTTGCCTTGCTCCTTGAGGAACGCAGCGGTATCGGTCACGGCCTTGGTGGTTGGTGCGCCCAGCAGGGTCACCTGGTCAGCGGCCAGCGGGTAGACGTTGCCTTGCAGCAGCAGCGGGATGTCGCTGGCCTTGGCGCCGGAGAGTTTCACCAGTTTGTCGACGTTGCCTGTGTCGGCGAGCCAGGCTTGTGGGTCTTTGCGGTAGGCGGCGTAGGCATCCAGGGTGACTTTGGCGAAGGCGGTGACAATTTCCGGGTGCTTCTGCGCGAAGTCCTTGCGCACGATCCAGGCATCGAAGGTCGGCGCGCCGAACTTGGCCAGCTCGCCGGAGGTGATCAGCACCTTGCCGTTTTCCTTGGCCACGCCCAGGGCCGGGTCCCATACGTAGGTAGCGTCGATGTCACCGCGCTTCCAGGCCGCGATGATCGCCGGCGGTGCGAGGTTGAGGATGGTCACTTTCGACGGGTCGATGTTCCAGTGCTTCAGCGCGGCCAGCAGGCTGTAGTGGCCGGTGGACACGAAGGGCACGGCGATTTTCTTGCCGATCAGGTCCTGGGGGCCGTTGATCCCGGAACCGTTGCGCGCCACCAGGGCTTCGGCACCGCCGATCTGGGTGGCGACCAGGAAGATTTCCACCGGCACCTTGCGGGTGATCGCAGCGGTCAGCGGGCTGGAACCGAGGTAGCCGATCTGCACGTCGCCGGAGGCGATGGCGGCGATGATGTCGGCACCATTGTCGAATTTGCGCCAGTCGATCTTGGCGTTAGTGGCTTTTTCGTACGCACCGTCGGCCTGGGCAACTTTGGCCGGGTCTACGGTGGTCTGGTAAGCGATGGTTACATCCGCCGCCTGGGCAAACAGGCTGGCACCGGCCAGGGACAACGCGGCCATGAGGCGCAGAGGGGTTAACAGTTTCAAGGGGAAGCTCCTCAATCAGGCGGCCGAGGGTCGGCGTGTGAGGAGACTAAATGATCTAAGAATCCGAAAATAAATAACATTTTCGAATTAGCTTATGGGCGAAAGGTTGAAGCGAATCTTGAGCTTGATGAGGGCAAATGTGGGAGGGGGCTTGCCCCTCCCACCATGGACCGAGTTCGGTCTTAGTTACTGATCGCCAGAATACTCGCCTGGTACGAGCCGACAAACACATCAAAATCGCCCACTTCGTTCTGCTCCAGTTCCGCTTGCTGCGCCAGCGACGTGCGCGCCAGCTCTTCAAAGCGTGCCTGCTCTTCTGCGGGCAACGGCTCGCGGCGGAAGTACTCGGCGTGCACCTCGCTCTGATGCAGGGAGAACTGCGCGAAACTCTCTTTGCGCTCGGCCATCGCCGCCAGTACCTGCGCCGAAGGGGTCAGGGACGGGTCCTTGACCTTGGCCAGTTGGGCGTCCAGTGCCTGGCTGTGTTCGGTGATGCCGTGGCTTTCATCCAGCAGCGCAGCCAGCGGGGCAATCTTCTCCAGAAGCTCGGTGGCCCATTCCTTCATGTCCACGGCCTGGCCCTTGCGCTGCAATTGCAGGCCCGGGCGCCGGCCTTCCTTGACCACGCTGAGGAAGTTGGACGTGGCGTTGCCGCACTCGTTGTCGGCGAACAGCGGGCTGTCGTTCAGCGCGCAGTACAGCAGGAATGCATCGAGGAAACGCGACTCCGGCAGGTCGATGCCCATCGGCAGGAACGGGTTGATGTCCAGGCAGCGCACTTCGATGTACTGGATGCCACGGGCCATCAGCGCCTGGATCGGCCGCTCGCCGGTGTAGGTCACGCGCTTGGGGCGGATGTTGGAGTAGTACTCGTTTTCGATCTGCAGGATGTTGGTGTTGAGCTGTACCCACTCACCGTCCTTGTGGGTGCCGACTTCGACATAGGGCGCGTAGGGCGTTGCCACCGCTTCGCGCAGGCTGTCGGTGTAGCTGGCCAGGTCGTTGTAGCACGGCGTCAGGCCGGCCTGGGCGTTGCTCTGGTAACCCAGGTCGCTCATGCGCAGGCTGGTGGCGTACGGCAGGTACAGGGTGTCGGCGTCGAGCACTTCCAATTGGTGCGAGCGACCGCGCAGGAAACCCGCGTCCAGGGCCGGCGAGGCGCCGAACAGGTACATCAGCAGCCAGCTGTAGCGGCGGAAGTTGCGGATCAGCGCGATATAGGCCGTGGACTGATAGTCGCGGTCGGTGCCGACGAAGCCTTCAGTCTCCTTGAGCAGCGGCCATAGCTGTTCCGGCAGGGAAAAGTTGTAGTGGATGCCGGCGATGCACTGCATGGTCTTGCCGTAACGCAGGGCCAGGCCCTTGCGGTACACGTACTTGAGCTGTCCGATATTGGAGGTGCCGTAGTAGGCAATCGGAATGTCTTCCTCGGCCGGCAACGGGCACGGCATCGAGGGGCTCCACAGGTATTCACTGCCGAGCTTGGTGTAGGCAAAACGATGGATCTTGTCCAGGCTGCTCAGGGTGTCGGCCGGGTTGGGCAGGGCCGGGGTAATGAACTCCAGCAGCGATTCCGAGTAGTCGGTGGTGATCTGTTCATGGGTCAACGCGGCGCCCAGGGCTTCGGGGTGCGGCGTTTGTGCCAGGCGACCCTCACCGGTGACACGTAGGCATTCACGCTCGATGCCGTGCAAGCACTGCTCTAGCAGGGAGAGGTGTTCGCGCTTGCCGAGCAGGGCCAGGCGGCGGTTGAGAAGTTCGCTCAAGTTGGATTCCTTCACGCGTCAGTCGCCCCAATATGGGGGTGGGCAGGACGGTCTACAAGGGTGAAGTTAAAACTGGCGTGATCGCCTGGTTTTGAGTCGATTTGACCCGCGTTAAAAAAGCCTACTTCACTCCATGAATTGGGCTATAGCGCAGCAAGAAAATTCCGACGCTGTTATCGCAGCGCCGAAATTAACTCAAATCGGGGGCGGGGAGCTATAGGACAGCGAACGTGCCCTGTGCTTTTGCGACAAGTCTTTCGTCCTGATACACATCGGCTTCGACCACCAGCGTGCGCCGACCGGCGTGAATCACGCGGCTGGTACACAGCACGTCACCGTCTTCCACGGCGCGGATGTAGTTGATCTTGCATTCGATGGTCGCGCTCTGCTGGTCAAACCCATGGGCGCTGGAGCAGGCCAGCCCCATGGTGATGTCCACCAGGCTGAAAATCGCCCCGCCATGGAGCTTGCCCGCGCGGTTGCGCAGGTGCGGCTCCAGGGTCAGGGCCACTTCGGCAACGCCTTCTTCGAGGCGTTGCAGGCGGCAGCCGATCAGTTCGCTGAACGCGCTCTGGGTCAAACCGGCGGGGATTTCCATCAGCGTTTCTTCAACTGCTTGGCGTTGGCGAACAGCGAGGCCATGGCGTTGTTGCTTGGCGCTGCGGTGGCGGTTTCCTTGCGCGGTTGACTGTTTTCGGAGCGGTTCTGCGACTGGCGCGGCGCCGAGCCAGGACGTGCACCACGGGCGCCGTCGATTTTTTCGCCGGGGGTATCGCTCATGCGCATCGACAGGCCAACGCGTTTGCGCGGGATGTCGACTTCCATGACCTTGACCTTGACCACATCACCGGCCTTCACGGCTTCGCGCGGATCCTTGATGAACTTCTCCGAAAGCGCAGAGATGTGCACCAAACCGTCCTGATGCACGCCGATGTCCACAAACGCGCCGAAGTTGGTCACGTTGGTGACCACGCCTTCGAGGATCATGCCCAGTTGCAGGTCCTTGAGGTCTTCGACGCCGTCCTGGAACTCGGCGGTCTTGAACTCGGGACGCGGGTCGCGGCCAGGTTTTTCCAGCTCTTGCAGGATGTCGGTGATGGTCGGCACGCCGAAGGTTTCGTCGGTGTACTTCTTTGGGTCCAGGCGCTTGAGGAACGCGGCGTCACCGATCAGCGAGCGGATGTCGCGGTCGGTCTCGGCGGCGATGCGTTGCACCAGCGGGTAGGCTTCCGGGTGAACGGCGGACGAATCCAGCGGGTTGTCGCCGTTCATGACGCGCAGGAAACCGGCGGCTTGCTCGAAGGTTTTTTCACCCAGGCGGGCGACTTTTTTCAGCGCGGCACGGGTTTTGAACGCACCGTTTTCGTCGCGGTGAGTGACGATGTTCTGCGCCAGGGTGGCATTGAGGCCGGAGATACGCGCCAGCAGCGCCACGGAGGCGGTGTTCACGTCCACGCCCACGGCGTTTACGCAGTCTTCCACCACCGCATCCAGGCCGCGTGCCAGTTTCAGCTGTGACACGTCGTGCTGGTACTGGCCGACACCGATGGATTTAGGATCGATTTTCACCAGCTCTGCCAGCGGATCCTGCAGGCGACGGGCGATGGACACCGCGCCACGGATCGACACGTCGAGGTCCGGGAATTCCTTGGAGGCCAGTTCCGACGCCGAGTACACCGAAGCACCGGCTTCGGAGACCATCACCTTGGTCATCTTCATGGCTGGGTATTTTTTGATCAGTTCGGCGGCCAGCTTGTCGGTTTCACGGCTGGCAGTGCCGTTGCCGATGGCGATCAGGTCCACCGCATGCTTGGCGCACAGGGCGGCCAGGATGGCGAGGGTCTGGTCCCACTTGTTGTGCGGCACGTGTGGGTACACGGTGGCGTGGTCCAGCAGCTTGCCGGTGGCATCGACCACGGCGACCTTGCAGCCGGTGCGCAGGCCCGGGTCGAGGCCCAGGGTGGCGCGCGGGCCGGCCGGTGCGGCCAGCAGCAGGTCGTGCAGGTTGTGGGCGAAGACGTTGATCGCCTCGGTTTCTGCGCCGTCGCGCAACTCGCCGAGCAGGTCGGTTTCCAGGTGGGTGTAGAGCTTGACCTTCCAGGTCCAGCGCACGACTTCACCGAGCCACTTGTCCGCAGGACGATTCTGATTCTGGATGCCGAATTGTTGGCCGATCATGCCCTCGCACGGGTGCATGGTGCCCGGCAATTCGTCGCCGACTTTCAGCGCGGAGCTGAGAATGCCTTCGTTGCGGCCACGGAAAATCGCCAGCGCACGGTGGGACGGCATGCTTTTCAGCGGTTCGTCGTGTTCGAAGTAGTCGCGGAACTTGGCGCCCTCTTCCTCTTTGCCGGCGATGACGCGGGCGCTGAGGGTGGCTTCCTGTTTCAGGTAGTTGCGCAGTTTTTCCAGCAGGTTGGCGTCTTCGGCGAAGCGCTCCATCAGGATGTACTTGGCACCTTCGAGGGCGGCCTTGACGTCGGCAACGCCTTTCTCTGCGTTGACGAAGCGCGCGGCTTCGGTGTCCGGGGTCAGCGTGGGGTCGTTGAACAGGCCGTCGGCCAGTTCGCCCAGGCCGGCTTCCAGGGCGATCTGGCCCTTGGTGCGGCGCTTCTGTTTGTACGGCAGGTAAAGGTCTTCGAGGCGGGTCTTGGTGTCGGCGAGCTTGATGTCGCGTTCAAGCTGAGGCGTCAGCTTGCCCTGCTCCTCGATGCTGGCGAGGATGCTGATACGCCGTTCGTCGAGTTCTCGCAGGTAGCGCAGGCGTTCTTCAAGGTGCCGCAGCTGGATGTCGTCGAGGCTGCCGGTCACTTCTTTCCGGTAACGGGCGATGAAGGGCACCGTGGAGCCTTCATCCAGTAGAGCGACGGCCGCTTCGACCTGTTGTGGGCGTACGCCGAGTTCTTCGGCGATGCGGCTGTTGATGCTGTCCATAAAACCACCTGAAATTCTGAAAAGCAGCCCGCAGGCCCGGGAAACAAGGCCTGGCGCGGCTGGTTGAGCGGCCCGACCGGCGCCGCTACCTGGGTCAAGAGGCAGCCTATTGACCCTCGAAATCGAAAAAATCACCACAAGCGGGGAAAAAAAGCCCGGCAGTAAACGGCAACGATCTGACGTTGCCCTGCACGAAGGCGCCGCATTATAACCAGCGTTCTGCCCTTGGGGGGTACTGCGCCAGTGGTTGGAAGGCGAGGGTTCGCTGGCAGTAGAGGAAAAATCTGCTAACAATGCACACGGTGCGTATAACGGCAGCTACGCCATAATGCGCGCCGAGATAAGAGGAGCATCCAATGAGCAGCACTGCACAAACTGCTGAAGGCGAAAAAATTCTCATCGTTGATGACGATCCGGGGCTGAGCAGCCTGCTGGAGCGTTTCTTCAACTCCAAGGGCTACCGTGCCCGCGCGGTGCCGAACACCGAGCAGATGGACCGTCTCCTGGGGCGTGAAGTATTCAACCTGGTCGTACTCGACCTGATGCTGCCCGGCGAAGACGGCCTCACCGCCTGCAAGCGCCTGCGCGGCGCGAACAACCAGATTCCAATCATCATGCTGACCGCCAAGGGCGATGAGCTGAGCCGCATCAAGGGTCTCGAGCTGGGCGCCGATGACTACCTTGCCAAGCCTTTCAACCCTGACGAGTTGATGGCGCGGGTCAAAGCCGTGCTGCGTCGTCAGGCGCCGCCGGTACCGGGCGCGCCGGGCAGCGAAGACGAAAGCGTCACCTTTGGCGACTACGAGCTGTCGCTGGCGACCCGCGAGCTCAAGCGTGGCGACGAAGTGCATATGCTCACCACCGGTGAATTCGCCGTGCTCAAGGCGCTGGTGATGAACGCACGTCAGCCGCTGACCCGCGACAAACTGATGAACTTGGCACGCGGTCGCGAATGGGACGCCCTGGAACGCTCCATCGACGTGCAGATTTCCCGTCTGCGCCGGATGATCGAGCCGGACCCGTCCAAACCTCGGTATATCCAGACTGTCTGGGGTGTGGGCTATGTGTTTGTGCCGGATGGCACCGCAACCAAGTGACCGATGATTTGCAGGGCGGGCATCCTGGCGCTTGACTCCATGAGGGTCGACGGGATGCCCGGCGTCTGCAATTCTGCGAGCGCCGCTCGTTCCTGCAAGGTGTCCAGCTGTCTTCTATGAAAACCCCTCTGTGGTTCCCGCAAAGTTTCTTCTCCCGCACCCTTTGGCTGGTGCTGATCGTCGTGCTGTTTTCCAAGGCGCTGACACTGGTTTATCTGCTGATGAACGAAGACGTGCTGGTGGACCGGCAGTACAGCCACGGTGTCGCCCTGACGCTGCGTGGTTACTGGGCTGTAGACCCTGAGAACCGCGAAAAGGTAGCCAAGGCCTCGACGTTGACCCGCGTTGACGGGGCTGGTGTACCCGAGGGTGAGCAGCATTGGCCCTACAGCGAGATCTACCAGCGCCAGATGCAGGCCGAACTGGGCGAGGACACCGAGGTGCGCTTGCGCATGCATGTTTCACCTGCGCTGTGGGTAAGGGCGCCGAGCCTTGGTGATGCCTGGATCAAGGTTCCGCTGTATCCGCACCCTTTGCGGGGGCAGAAGATCTGGAACGTGTTGGGTTGGTTCCTGGCCATCGGCTTGCTTTCCACCGCGTCGGCGTGGATTTTCGTTCGCCAGCTCAACCAACCGCTTAAGCGCCTGGTGTTTGCCGCCCGCCAATTGGGCCAGGGGCGCAGCGTGCGCCTGCCGGTCAGCGATACGCCCAGTGAAATGACCGAGGTGTATGGCGCCTTCAACCAGATGGCGGAGGATGTCGAACAGGCCGGGCGGGAGCGCGAGCTGATGCTGGCGGGGGTGTCCCATGACTTGCGCACGCCCTTGACGCGATTGCGCCTGTCCCTGGAGCTGATGGGCAACCATAGCGACCTCACCGACGACATGGTTCGCGACATCGAAGACATGGACGCGATTCTCGACCAGTTCCTGGCGTTTATCCGTGATGGTCGTGACGAGGTGGTGGAGGAAGTCGATCTCACGGACCTGGTGCGTGAGGTTGTGGCGCCCTACAACCAGAATGGCGAGCAAGTGCGCATGCGCCTTGAGCCGATCCAGCCGTTTGCGTTGCGTCGGGTGTCGATGAAGCGCCTGCTGAACAACCTGATCGGCAACGCTTTGCACCACGCCGGTTCGGATGTTGAAGTGGCTGCGTATGTGTCTGGCGACAGTGCTGCGCCGTACGTAGTGCTGAGTGTGATGGACCGGGGCGCGGGCATCGATCCGGACGAGCTGGAGGGTATCTTCAACCCCTTCACCCGTGGCGACCGTGCCCGGGGTGGCAAAGGGACCGGCTTGGGGCTGGCGATCGTGCGGCGGATTGCGTCGATGCACGGCGGCAATGTCGAGTTGCGTAACCGCGAAGGCGGTGGCCTTGAGGCGCGGGTACGCTTGCCGCTTGGGCTGATGCTGCCCAGAGATGCGGTATAGAAACAGCTGCAAGTTTCAAGCTGAAGCCGCAAGAGAAAGGCGCACAGCTTTTGCCCTTTCTTGCAGCTTATAGCTTGAAGCTGACAGCTCCCGTCTCTAACCCTTACCCTTGGTCCTGGTCATATTCGGTCCACCATTCTTCTCCAGATGTTGAATGATGATCCCCGCCACATCCTTCCCAGTGGTGGTCTCTATCCCTTCCAGGCCCGGCGACGAGTTCACCTCCATCACCAGTGGTCCATGGTTGGAGCGCAGGATATCCACACCCGCCACTGCCAACCCCATGACCTTGGCCGCCCGCAGCGCGGTCATGCGTTCTTCCGGGGTGATCTTGATCAGGCTGGCGCTGCCGCCACGGTGCAGGTTGGAGCGGAACTCTCCGGGCTTGGCCTGGCGCTTCATGGCTGCGATCACCTTGTCGCCCACCACGAAGCAGCGAATATCCGCACCGCCGGCTTCCTTGATGTACTCCTGGACCATGATGTTCTGCTTGAGGCCCATGAATGCCTCGATCACGGATTCCGCTGCGGTCGCGGTTTCACACAGCACCACACCGATGCCCTGGGTGCCTTCCAGCACCTTGATCACCAGCGGCGCGCCGTTGACCATTTCGATCAGGTCGGGAATGTCGTCGGGGGAGTGGGCAAAGCCGGTGACCGGCAGGCCGATGCCCCGCCGCGAGAGCAGTTGCAACGAGCGTAATTTGTCCCGCGAGCGTGCAATGGCCACGGATTCATTGAGGGGGAAAACCCCCATCATTTCGAATTGGCGCAACACGGCGCAGCCATAGAACGTCACCGAGGCGCCAATCCGCGGGATCACCGCATCAAACCCCTCCAGCGGTTTACCGCGGTAATGGATCTGCGGCTTGTGGCTGGCGATGTTCATATAGGCACGCAACGTGTCGATCACCACCATTTCGTGGCCACGTTCGGTGCCGGCCTCGACCAGGCGGCGGGTGGAATACAGACGCGGGTTTCGCGACAGCACAGCAATCTTCATGCAGCACCTGGGGCAGAAATAGTAGAGACCGGGAACACCGGCTTGTCTTGAACGTACTTGACGCCGGGATTGACCACCAGGTGGCCGTCAATCAGCGCCTTGGAACCCAGCAACAGGCGATAACGCATGGCTTTGCGGCAGGCCAGGGTGAACTCCACCCGCCATACCCGATCACCCATTGCCAGGGTGGTGCTGATCACGTAGCGCACCTGCGCATGGCCATTGGAGCTCTTGATGGTTTTCATCGTCATCAGGGGCGCTTCGCAGCGGCGGTGACGCAGTTGCACGACGCTGCCCAGGTGCGCGGTAAAGCGCACCCACTTCTCGCCGTCGCGCTCAAACGGCTCGATGTCGGTGGCATGCAGGCTGGAGGTGCTGGCACCGGTGTCGATCTTGGCACGCAGGCCTGCCACTCCCAAGTCGGGAAGTGCCACCCACTCACGCAGACCTACAACGGTCAAATGGTCAAATGTCTTCAATATGGGTAACCGGTCAATTCGCCCAGGCCTGAGGAGAAACCTCGGCCAGGGCTTTGAATGCAGGCTTGGCGAACCAGTAGCCTTGCATCAGAAATATTCCACAGTCAGACAGAAAGTCGCGTTCGCCGGCACTTTCGATGCCTTCGGCGATGACAGTAACGTTCAACTGCTCACAGATTGTGACAATCCCCTGGACGATCACCTGACGGACACGATCCTGGTCGACATCGCGGATCAGCGCCATGTCGAGTTTGATCAAGTCAGGTTGGAAATCAGCCAACAGATTCAGCCCCGAATAGCCCGCGCCGAAATCATCGATAGCGGTCTTGAAGCCGAATTCGCGGTATTCACGCAGAATATTCGTCAAATGGCGATAGTTATCTACATGCTCGCTTTCCAGTGTCTCGAAAATCAGTTGATCCAGCGGAAAATTGTTCGCGCGCGCCGCCTCCAGGGTGCTGCGGATGCACAACTCCGGACGGTACACGGCGTTGGGCATGAAGTTGATGGAAAGGTGGGTTTGCATCCCCAAAGCTGCAGCACCGGCAATCGCCTGGGTGCGGCAGCGCTGGTCGAAGCGGTAGCGGTTGCTGTCGTTGACCTGGTCCAGCACCGACAATGCCCCTTCGCCTTGTGTGCCGCGCACCAAGGCTTCGTGGGCAAAAATCGAATGGTCCCGAAGGTCTACGATAGGCTGGTAGGCGAACGCAAAATCGAAACCCAGGGGTTCGCTTTGTTGGCAGCCTACGCAACGCTGGTCGGGCGAGGTGAGTGAAGAGGGAAAGTCGGTCACGGCGTATCCTCGCGAAAACAGGGTGCTACCTGGCGTATCTTAGGTGAGCCTTGAGGTTTATGCGTCGAAGGGTTTCAACGTTACAGTTGCGACATTTGTCAGAGCGAGGAATTCAAGTGGCTCAAAAGCAGGAAGAGGAAGAAAAGGTCCGTCTGGACAAGTGGCTTTGGGCGGCGCGTTTCTTTAAGACACGTGCCTTGGCCAAGGCCGCGATTGAGAGCGGCAAGGTGCATCATCGAGGCGAGCGCTGTAAGCCGGGCAAAGAGCCACGTGTCGGTGATGAGCTGCAGATTCGGATAGGTTTTGACGAAAAGACCGTGGTGGTTCAGGCACTTTCCATCGTGCGCCGTGGCGCCCCCGAAGCACAGGCGCTGTACACCGAAACCGAAGCCAGCATTGCCAGGCGCGAAAATGCGGCAGCCCTGCGCAAGGCGGGCGCCACGGGGATGACCACCGATGGCAAGCCGAGCAAGAAGCAGCGCCGCGACCTGTTCAAGTTTCGCGGCAGTGGCAATGATGACTGATTGCGCAGCGGCCCATTCAAATGTGGGAGGGGGCTTGCAGCGTTAAGGGGAGGTGCGCACGACGCTCAATCCACTGATCACTGGCAGCTTGCCAAGTAACCTGAAGATCGGCGTCGTCACGTGTAACAACGCGGCCGACACCTTCGCCGCAAACGGCGTGTAATAACCCCAGCCCAACGCCAACAGTGCCAGCAGCACCCCGCCGATATAATCGTCCTGCCCCCAATGCGCGCCCGCCACCAGCCGCGGCATCATGAACAACAGCGCCAGGCCCCAGATCACCAGCACCTGGCCGATACGTTTGGCGAGCACGCTCATGAACATTGCCCAGATCAGCAACACCGAGGCGTGATCCCCTGGAAAGCTTTGGCTTGAGCGGTCCTTCAGCTCCCAGGTCTTCTCCAGCCCCGGGAAATAGTCGCTCATCTGGATCGCCCCGGCGATGACCATCGACGGGCTGCTGTGTTGCCAGCCCATCTGCGCTGCGAGTTTGGAAAACAGCATGCGGATAAACAGCAAGAGCAACAAAATACCGACAAAACCTAACAGGGCCTGGCGTACCTGCGCGGCTTTGAACACCCAGTCGCCGCGAATCATCAGCATCAGCAGGATCACCCCGACCACCGCATCAAACGGCCGCAAACTGGCCACGGCCCACACGTGCAGCCATGTCGCGTTGCTCGCCAGCGGGTCGTTGAGAAGGTGAAACAGCCACTCGTCGAAAATCACACACAGCATCTGCCCCGTGGGCCACAGCCAAAAACACAGCAGCCCGATAGCGAGTAGATTGCACAGAGCCCATCGCCGGAGGTTCCACTTGGCTTGGAACAAACCCGGATTGTTCATAAACTGTCCCTCTTCGCTCTAAATAAGCTCTCTGTTTCCAGGAGAAAGCCGCACCAAGATGGTGCTAAAGCGTTTAATTTTATAAACCTTGTAACCAATTTGTCATCAATTCAGATACCCAGACCTATGACTGATCTACCGGATACCGACTTCACCCAACGCTTCATCTTCGATGAGAGCGACGCCCGCGGCGAAATGGTTTCGTTGGAGCGCAGCTACGCCGAAGTCCTCGCCAAGCACCCCTATCCGGAACCGGTCGCACAACTGCTCGGTGAGCTGATGGCCGCTGCTGCGTTGCTGGTAGGCACCATGAAGTTCGACGGTTTGCTGATCCTGCAAGCCCGTTCCGAAGGGCCGATTCCGCTGTTGATGATCGAGTGCTCCAGCGAGCGCGAAATCCGTGGCCTGGCCCGTTATGAAGCCGACCAGATTGCCCCGGACGCCAGCCTGGCCGAGCTGATGCCCAACGGTGTCCTGGCGCTCACCGTCGACCCGACCTCAGGCCAACGTTACCAGGGCATCGTCGACCTCGACGGCAAAACGCTGTCGGAATGCTTCACCAACTATTTCGTGATGTCCCAGCAAGTGGGCACCAAGTTCTGGCTCAACGCCGACGGCAAGCGCGCCCGTGGCATGTTGCTGCAACAACTGCCGGCCGACCGTATCAAGGACGACGAAGATCGCGCTGAAAGCTGGCGGCACTGCATTGCCTTGGCCGATACCCTGAAAGCCGAAGAACTGCTGGGCCTGGACAACGAAACCATCCTGCACCGCCTGTACCACGAAGACCCGGTGCGCCTGTTCGACGCGCAGACCTTGCACTTCCACTGCAGCTGCTCCCGTGAGCGTTCGGGCAACGCCCTGGTCAGCTTGGGCCTGGAAGATGCGCAGAACCTGGTGGTGGAACACGGTGGCAATATCGAGATCGACTGCCAGTTCTGCAACGAGCGCTACCTGTTCGACGCTGCCGATGTAGCGCAATTGTTCGCTGGCGCAGGCATCGACACGCCTTCCGACACCCGCCACTAAAACGTTTAAGCACAGGTAAATCACCTGTCAAATGCCGGATTAGAGGCGTTCTGACGGGAGGGCCCTACTCTTTTTGGGCTTTTCTGGCATAATCCGGCCCACTTTTTTCGCGGTAGTAGTGCGCAACTTTCTACTACAAAACGTTTGGAGCACTCGGCCACAGGCCGACGGGGAACCTCATGACGCAAGCCAATAACGCCGTATACACCGATCTGAGTGTTGACGATCTGGTCAAAGAAGCCCTGCAGCGCGGTGAAGGCGTGCTTGCCGATACCGGCGCGCTGGTCGTGGAAACCGGTCACCGTACCGGCCGTTCGCCAGTCGACCGTTTCATCGTTGAAGAGCCTTCCACCCAGGATTCCATCGCCTGGGGCCCGATCAACCGCAAGTTCCCGGCCGACAAGTTCGATGCCCTGTGGGCACGCGTCGAGGCGTTCAACAATGCGCAAGAGCATTTCGTTTCCCACGTTCACGTAGGGGCCTCCGAAGACCACTACCTGGCCGTGAAAATGACCACCCAGACTGCCTGGCAGAACCTGTTCGGTCGTTGCCTGTTCATCAACCCGGCCCAGTACAACCCGGCCGGTCGTGACGAGTGGCAAGTGCTCAACGTGGCCAACTTCGAGTGCGTGCCTGAGCGTGATGGCACCAACTCCGACGGTTGCGTGATCCTTAACTTCGCCCAGAAAAAAGTGCTGATCGCCGGCATGCGCTACGCCGGTGAAATGAAGAAAGCCATGTTCTCGGTGCAGAACTACCTGCTGCCGGCTTCCGACGTACTGCCGATGCACTGCGCCGCCAACATTGGCGAAGCAGGCGACGTGACCCTGTTCTTCGGTCTGTCGGGTACCGGCAAGACCACCCTGTCCGCCGACGAAAGCCGCTACCTGATCGGTGACGACGAGCACGGCTGGGGCGAAGGCGTGGTGTTCAACATCGAAGGCGGTTGCTATGCCAAATGCATCGACCTGTCCGAGAAGAACGAACCGGTTATCTGGAAAGCCATCAAGCACGGCGCCGTGTTGGAAAACGTCGTCATCGACGAGGCCAAGCACGCCGACTATGCTGACGTGAGCCTGACCCAGAACAGCCGCGCCGCCTACCCGCTGGAGCACGTTGCCAAGCGTTCCGAGAAGAACCTGGGCGGCGAGCCAAACGCGGTGATCTTCCTGACCTGCGACCTGACCGGCGTACTGCCGCCCGTGTCCATCCTCAGCGAAGAACAAGCGGCCTACCACTTCCTGTCCGGCTACACCGCACTGGTGGGCTCGACCGAAATGGGTTCGGGCAGCGGCATCAAGTCGACCTTCTCCACCTGCTTCGGCGCACCGTTCTTCCCGCGTCCGGCCGGCGAATATGCAGAGCTGCTGATCAAGCGCATCCGCGGCTTCGGCTCCAAGGTCTACCTGGTCAACACCGGCTGGACCGGCGGTGGCTACGGCGTTGGCAAGCGCTTCAATATCCCGACCACGCGCGGCGTGATCGCAGCGATCCAGAGCGGCGCGTTGATCGGTGCTGAAACCGAACACCTCGACACCATCAACCTCGACGTGCCATTGGCCGTACCGGGCGTTGAGACCGGCCTGTTGAACCCACGTAACACCTGGGCTGACAAGGCCGCTTACGATGAAGCAGCGAAGGCGCTGGCTGGTCTGTTCATCGAGAACTTCAAGAAGTTTGAAGTGAGCGATGCGATCAAGGCTGCGGGTCCGAAGTTGTAAGATTCGGTCGCTGTTAAAAAGCCGCTCCTTGTGAGCGGCTTTTTTGTGCGCGAAAGGTTCGTCGACGATAGGCCGAACCATTGCCCCTCCACCTTTGACTTGCGGTGTACCTGGAGCCGGTATTCGCTCAGCTCAGGTTTTCCAGCGTCTGCGTGTCCCAGCTGTGGGTCTTGATGGCCAGGTAGAGCATGCCGATGGTCAACGGGACCTTGTCGCCATGCCCCTTGCCCCGACGCTTGAGGAACACGTCAAAGACCGGTGGGTTGAAGTAACGATAAGTGTCGTAGTCGCCCAGGTCGAGGGCGAACTCCTGCTCCAGCGCTTCCATGAGCTGCTTGGCTTCGCTGCCGTCACAGCCCAGGTCGAAATTGAGTGAGGTTTGCAGGCGGATGGTCTTGTGTTTCGGCAGGCCGATTTCTTCGTGCAGCAGTTGAAGGAGTTGCTGCATCACGGGGTCTTCGGGGAAGTTAGGGGCGAGGTTCATGGTGGGTGCACGCAGGAGTGGGTGAAGGGGCTGGTTGCGTTGGAGGCGGTATTTGTTTCGAGTGATGAAGAGCGCCAAGCCTATCAAGAATACAAAGACAGGTAGGAGGGGCATTCTGAGGATCACCGCTACATAGGGTAGTAGGAACGTCAAAATAAGGCCTGTTGTAAGAAATGTGACTGCGAAGTGCTTTCTGAGCATTGGGTCTGTGATTTGGTAGTGCAGCACCAAATAGATAATGAGAAAGGAAGCGGATTGAAGGTAAAGGGCCATGCCACTAAGACTCGTCCGAGTAGACATGCATTGAGAGTGTTGACCGCTGAGGCCCTATGCCTCCTCTCACACTGGCATCCAGACCGATGATGATGTCTCCAGCGTGATATCTACGAAGCTTGCCGGAAATCCTATCTCCAACGAAGCCTGCGGTTACGGTTGAAATGGCAATCCCTGGTGCTTTAACCGCTCCGGAGATTATTTGTTTGATGAGTACGTTTTGGTCGTTTAACCGATCGGCCTGATTCCGTCTCAAAGGATGGGAAATCGCGACCGCCCTTTCGCATGGCAAGTCTCTGGCCAGCATTTTTTCGTACAGCCTACGTATCTGATCGCGCACTTGTCGCGCTGCCGTTTTTGTTTCAAGCAGGCATAGATTGGCCAAAGCATGCCGATTGTCAGGCACAACAGTGAAGCGAATCACTGTGAAGATGACGCCATAGTGGCCGATGTGTTGAGCCCTTTCGATGTTCACAGGTTTCTGCCGAGAAAGTTGAGACCGCGCTATTTTCATTCAGCTACGGGTAACTTCTGTAGAGGGTTAAGCGTGTGTTTGGAGCAGTTTGGGAAGGGGATGTCGCGTTGTTTGGAGGTTTCCTACACCGGTTTCCGGCATTTGTGGCTTGGCAGTGCTTTAACAGGCAACGCGGGTCAATGGTAGGAGCGAGCTTGCTCGCGAAAAACTCAAGGACGCCGCGTTTCTTCTGGCTTACCGCGTCATCGTTGATGATTTTCGCGAACAGGCTCGCTTCTAAAAAGGGTGTTGCTTAGATTTGTGCTTGTTCGGTTTGTAGTTGTACGTGTTGCGCCGCTTCCGGCAAATCACAACCGTCTTGGACGAGCAGGTACAAGGCGTTGGTGATGTGGGAGATGTCTTTGAGGTCGGAGTGTTCGAAGGTCAGGCAGGAGAAGGTTTCCAGTAAGTCGGTGGCTGCGCGGATGCGTTGGTGGGCGGCGGACTGGATGTCTTCGGCTTTGGCTTGGGTGTCGATGAGAAGCGGATGGGTATCAGTGAAATTGGTGCGTAGATGACGATAGCGGTTCATCGTTTCAGGTATTTGCATTTGAAGGTGCTCGGTTTGCTGTTAGGTAACCGACATCACCGTGGCCAAACGGCGGGTGGCGGACTGTGCGCGGGTTGGCCAGCCGGAAACAGCACTCCGACACGTCCGAAGACGTCCCCCACACAGCCGCCATAGCACTGCTATACGAGACGATAGACGTCCGCAGAGCGAGTAATGGCACTTATGTGTGCTGTTTTCCGGGTGACCAAACCCGGCCGCTGATTTGGCAGCGACGGTGCGAACCTTAGAAGTGAGTGTGCGCTCGGGCAATAAACAGATGGTTTAATCGTTCGTGGTTCGATCAGGCGCTGGCAGGCCTGCTGACACACCGCTCAAAAATCGCCTCCAACCCCCGATAATCACACGCCACCGCATCAATATTCGCCGGTATCCATGCCGCGTGTTTGACCAGCCACCAGTTCACTGAAAACCCCGCGTTGACGATGATCTGTTCGAACAAAATCCGCTGCGCCCGGCCGTTGCCCTCGCGGAAGGGGTGGATGACGTTGAGGTCGCCATAGGCTTCGGCAATCTTGCTCACCAACTCGGTTTGGCTGGCACCGACAAACCAGTTTGCTTCTTCCATCTGCCGGATGATCTTCGCGGCTTCCGGGGGGATGCGCTCCGGGGTGCAGAACAGGGTGTCGCCTTTCTGGATGTTCACGCTGCGCAACTCACCTGCCCAGTCGTAGATGTCACCGAACAGCGTGCGGTGGATGTGTTGCAGGCGGTCGAGGTCGTAGGGCGGGGGGAAGAGGGGGAGGCTGCCTACGGCGATTTCGGATAATTCCCGCTCGGCCTGGTGCAGGCGGGCTTCGTCGAGCAAATCGAGGCGGTTGCGCAGGACGCTGCTACCGGGATAGCAGTACGGATCCTGGCCCACCCCGTATTTGTCGAGCATCAGCGTGGGGTGTTGCGGTACTTGGCAAGGACGGCTTCGCGGGTCGGCAGGGGTTTGTCGACGTCGGCCGGTTGGGTGTCGAACCCTTCCAGGCGCAGGCTGGCCAGGTAATTGGAACGGCGGATCTTGTGGTAATGATCCTGTTTTTGCTCAAACGTCAGTTCGCTCATCGCAGCGCACTCCTGGGTAGCAAGGTTTGATTGTAGCGCAATGCTTCAACGGGAAGGCGGGATAAAAACCACGTCACATTCTGTACAAAAAATCCGCCGACACTCGGAATTCAGCGTATGTTTCACCGCAAAATCTTGTAGGGCGATTTCCGCCCGCTACTTAAAGGGAGTTAAGCATGGGTTTGCTTCGTGTTGCTTCGGCGATGTCGTTGTGTGCGGTGGCTTTTTCGGTCCAGGCCGGGCAGTTGCCGATCGAAGTGCTCAGTGCGGTGGTCAAGGACCAGAAAATCGCTGATGCCGAAGTGTTGCTGCAACGCAACGGCGCACAGAATGTGGTGGGCCGCACCAACGCCCAGGGCCAAGTGACGCTGACCAGTGAGGCCGCTGATGATGCGAGCAACCTGCTGATCATCAAGAAACCTGGCTACTCCAACCTGGTGGTGAAGTGCCCATGCGCGGGCATGACCTACGCCATCAGCCCGGTGATGGAAAACCTCGATGGCCTGCGTGTGGTGCTGACCTGGGGCAAGACGCCGAGTGACCTCGACTCCCACATGATTTTCCCCGGCAATAACATCTACTTCGAGAACCAGAAGGGTACTGACGCCGAGTTGGATGTGGATGACACCGACAGCTACGGTCCGGAAACCATCACCCTGCAGAAAAAGCACTACGGCGAAAGCTACGTCTATGCCGTGCACGACTACAGCAATGGCGGCAATCCAGGCTCGCGCCAGTTGTCCGACAGCGAAGCCAAGGTGTTCGTGTACATGGGCCAATCGCTGGTGCGTACCTACTACGTGCCCAAGAACCGCAGCGGCAACCTGTGGACGGTGTTCCGCATGACCGGCAGCGGCGACTTCCAGGACATCAACACTTTCAGTGGCGTGACCGTGAATGCGGCGAATGTGCTGAACGAAGTCAAACCGCTGCTGGATGACAGCGTGGCGGTCACCGCCGTCACCGTCAGCTCTTCCGTACAAACCGATGCGAAGCGTCTGAACCTGCAGGGTGAAGCGGCCTACCAGGCCGGCAAGCTGGACCAGGCCATCGACCTGTTCCGCCAGGCTATCGAGCTGGACAATGGCTTCGGCAAGGCCTACGGCAACCTCGGCCTGGCGTATCAGAAAGCCGGCAACACTGCCGAGTCGATCTGGGCCAATCGCAAGGCTATCGCCCTTGCCACCGGCGCCAATGCTGCCACCGTGCGTGCAGGTGCCTACTACAACATTGCGCGGATCTACGAAGCGGCGGGGCAGTTCCCGGATGCATTGCGTCACTACCAGTTGGCCAAGGAGCAGAAGGCCAACCCGGTGTATGACACGGCGATTGAGCGGGTGCAGAATCGCTGATTCAGCTGTAGCGCAGGTCTGAAATGTGGGAGGGGGGCAATCCCCCTCCCACATTTGGTTTGTGGTGTTCCTACAGCCACAGTCGAACTTGTCAAATTTGGCCCAAGGCCATTGCTGCACCCTGTGTATCATCCTGTCTCTTTTTTCCATGCGACCTTTCTCGATTCGCTGAGCTTGCTGGGCTACGTTTTTAAGCCACCTTCAGCGGTCAATGGAGTGACAGCCTATGCACGACACCCTCCAGCAGGTCTTTGGTTATCCACAGTTTCGTTTGGGCCAGGAAGAAACGGTCAGCGCCGTACTGGCAGGTCGTTCGGCTGCGGCCATTTTTCCTACGGGGTCGGGCAAGTCCCTGTGTTATCAGCTGTCGGCGGTGTTGCTGCCGCACCTGACGCTGGTGGTGTCGCCGTTGTTGGCGTTGATGCAGGACCAGTTGGGCTTCCTGCAACGACACGGTATTTCGGCGGGCAGTATCGATTCGGCGCAAAGCCGCGAGGACGCCAATGACGTGATGGCCCGCGCGCGTTCCGGCGAGCTGAAAATCCTGATGATTTCCGTGGAGCGCTTGAAGAACGAGCGTTTTCGCCACTTCCTGCAAAGTGTGCAGATCTCGCTGCTGGTGGTGGATGAGGCGCACTGTATTTCCGAGTGGGGCCACAACTTCCGCCCGGATTATTTGAAGCTGCCGGACTACCAGCGCCAGTTCAAGATCCCACAAGCGCTGCTGCTGACGGCTACGGCCACGCCCAAGGTGATTGCCGACATGCAGGCCAAGTTCGCCATTGCGCCGGACGACGTGGTCACCACGGGCTTCTACCGGCCCAACCTCGACCTGTTGGTGGAGCCGGTCGCCGGTGCGGACAAGCATCGTCGCCTGGTGCAGTGGATGAGCGAGCGGGCCAACCAGCCCAGCATCGTCTACGTCACCTTGCAGAAAACCGCCGAGCAGATTGCCGAGCACCTGAACCGCAACGGTATCCAGGCCGAGGCGTATCACGCCGGCTTGCCCCACGACAGGCGTGAGGGCATCCAGCAGCGCTTCATGGCTGGGCGCTCCAATTGCATCGTCGCTACCATCGCGTTTGGCATGGGTATCGACAAGAGCGATATCCGCAATGTCGTGCATTTTGACCTGCCCAAATCCATCGAGAACTACAGCCAGGAAATCGGCCGTGCGGGGCGTGATGGGCAGCCCTCGGACTGCCTGGTGCTGGCCAACCGCGACAGCCTCAATGTGCTGGAAAACTTCGTGTACGGCGATACGCCCGAGCAGGACGGTATTCGGCGGGTGCTGGAAGAGTTGCAGGCAGCGCGCAGTGAAGGGCAGTGGGAGTTCCTGCTGAGGTCGCTGTCGGACCACAGCAACATCCGCGAACTGCCACTGAAGACACTGCTGGTGCAATTGGAGCTCAGGGGCGTGATCGCGCCGCGCTACGCGTTTTATGCCGAGTACCGCTTCAAGTACCTGGTCGAGCCCGAGGCCCTGCTGGCGCGTTTTTCCGGCGAGCGCCAGCAGTTTGTCGCGGCGATCATCCAGGTGTGCAAGCGCGCGAAAACCTGGGCGACCGTGGATTTCGACGCGCTTTACCAACAACACAATGCCGAACGCAGTCGGGTGGTGAAGGCCCTGGATTACTTCCAGGAACAAGGCCTGATCGAGTTGGAAAGCAAGCAGATGACGGAGGTCTACAGCCTGCTGGATACCGATTTTGATCCACAGGTGTTGAGCGCCGAGTTATACACAGGCTTCAAGCAGCACGAGGTGACGGAAGTGGCGCGGATTCATGCCATGCTCGATCTGTTCGCCACCGAACATTGCCTGGGGCAGCGCCTGGCGCGTTACTTTGGTGATGAAAATGCACCGCAGCGCTGCGGGCACTGCTCCGTGTGCCACGGCCACGTCGCGCATTTGCCGGCGCCGCCGAGCCTGCCGCCGCTTGTGGATAAAAACTTCATGGGGCTGTGCGGTGATTTTATCCACAGGCATCATGAGCACACCGGCCAACTGCCGGGCGCTGAGCGGCTGACACGGTTCCTGGGGGGTATCAGCGTGCCGTTGTTTACCAAGTTGAAGGCGCGGGGCATTCCCGGTTTCGCAGCGCTGGAAGACTACCCCTACGCCGACGTGCGTGAGTGGGCCCAAGCCCACTTGAGTGACCTGTAACCCTACTTTCATGAGACGTGCCCATGCCTGACTCAATGCCGCAACGCGCCGATTACCGTCACTTCCAGCCGATCATCACACGCTGGCACGACAACGATGTGTACGGCCATGTGAACAATGTCACCTACTACAGCTTCTTCGACACGGCGGTGAATACCTACCTGATCGAACAGGGTGGGTTGGATATTCATGACGGTGAGGTGGTGGGGTTTGTGGTGAGTTCGGCGTGCGATTACTTCGCCTCGATTGCCTTTCCCGACCGCCTGGACATCGGCCTGCGGGTGGGCAAGTTGGGCAACAGCTCAGTGCAGTACGAATTGGCGGTGTTCAAGGCAGGCGAAGAGGAGGCCTGTGCGGCGGGGCGCTTTGTGCATGTGTTCGTGGATCGGGGGACGAACCAGCCGGTGACGATTCCGGGGATGTTGCGCGAGGCGTTGCAGCGGTTGGTGGTCTGACTTCGGCGTTGCAGGCACCACGGAACCCGATGTGGGAGGGGGCCAGCCCCCTCCCACATTGGTTTTACAGTGTTCTTTAGCGCTTAGCGGTGACGGTAGTGATGCTTGTTCTTGCGATGCCCGTAGGCATGGCCGCGGCCGCGATGGTCGTCGCGGTCATAACGGCGGCTATCACGACTACGACGATCATCGTCATCGCTCTTGTTGCCCATGTAGTTGCCCAGCGCACCGCCCGCGCCACCGCCGGCCGCTGAACCGATCAGTGCCCCGGTGCTGCCGCCGACACTGCGGCCCACCACGTTGCCGCCGGCTGCGCCCAGTGCGCCGCCAATGGCTGCTTCGCCGCGGCTGCGCTTGTCTGCGCCGACCGCACTACCGCCTGCGCCGCCCAGGGCCGCGCCGATGGTCGAACCGGTGTTGCCGCCCAACTGCTGGCCGACAACCGAGCCTAGAACCCCGCCCAATGCGCCGCCCACACCGGCTTCGGTGGTGCCACCGGCCATGGCTGCGCCACTGACCAGGCCAAGGGACAACAAGAGAATCGAGGAGAACTTCATAGAGAGACCTCAAGAGGATGACGGCGCGATCCTGAGGCTGTATTGACATGGTTACAATAGAAATCCGACCAGTAGCACGAGTTGTACACAATTCTCTAAGTTACTGTTTTAGCTCGGGAACTTAAGTGGTTTTTGCGAGTCTTTAGCTACTTCGGAACGGCCGCTTTTATGCAAAAGCGGCCTTTTTTGTGTCCGAAATGATCAGTCAGGCCGAACGCGCCGTGATCAGCCCATTGTCACTGGCAGCTTCCAAACGTATCGCCACGAACTTCGACGTCGGTGTATGGCTGCCATCCCCGGTGCTTTCCAGCGGCACCAACGGGTTCACTTCCGGGTAGTAAGCCGCAGCCTGCCCCGCCGGAATATCAAACGCCAGCAAGGTGAAGCCCTTCACCCGACGCTCGCGGCCGTCTTCCCACAACGACACGATGTCGGCTTTCTGCCCCGGCTTGAAGCCCAGGCGGATGATGTCGGCTTCGTTGACGAACAGCACGTCACGCTGGCCTTTGACCCCGCGATAGCGGTCGTCCAGGCCATAAATGGTGGTGTTGTACTGATCGTGGGAGCGCATCGATTGCATGATCAGGTCCGGCACGTGGCCCGTGGCATGGGTGCGCTCGTGGATCAGGTCCTTGGGCAGGATGTTCGGGCGGAAGTTGGCACGGCCCGAAGGCGTGTTCCAGCGTCGGGCACCGGCGGAGTTGCCCAGGTAGAAACCACCGGGGTGTTTCAGGCGTTCGTTGAAGTCCTTGAAGCCTGGGATGGTATCGGCGATCAGGTCGCGAATGCGGCTGTAATCGGCCACCAACCAGTTCCAGTCCACCGGTTTGCTGCCCAGGGTTGCGGCGGCGATGCCGGCGAGGATGGCCGGTTCCGATTTCATCAACTTCGACAGCGGCTGCAGTTGGCCGTTGGAGTCGTGGACCATGCTGAACGAGTCTTCTACCGTCACCGCTTGCGGACCTTCGGCCTGGATGTCGATGTCGGTGCGGCCCAGGCACGGCAGGATCAGCGCGTCCTTGCCGTGCATCAGGTGGCTGCGGTTGAGCTTGGTGCTGATCTGCACGGTCAGGTCGCAATTGCGCAGTGCTTCGAAGGTGCGCGGGCTGTCCGGCGTGGCTTGGGCGAAGTTGCCACCCAGGCCGATAAACACCTTGGAGCGACCTTCAAGCATGGCGTGGATCGCTTCCACCACGTTGTGCCCGTTGGTGCGCGGCACCTGGAACTGGAAGCGTCGCTCCAAGGCGTCGAGGAACGCCACCGGTGGGCGTTCGTTGATGCCCATGGTGCGGTCGCCCTGCACGTTGCTGTGGCCACGCACCGGGCACAGGCCGGCGCCGGGGCGGCCGATGTTGCCGCGCAGCAGCATCAGGTTGGCGATTTCCTGGATGGTCGGCACCGAGTGGCGGTGCTGGGTGATACCCATCGCCCAGCACATGATCACGTTCTTGCCCTTGGCGTACATGCGTGCCGCTTGCTCGATCTCGACCAGGGTCAGGCCGGACTGTTCGACGATTTCATCCCAGGAGGTGTCGTCGATCTGGCCCAGGTAATCCAGCACGTTGGCCGTGTGTTCATTGAGGAAGTCGTGGTCGAACACCGCTTCCTTGCCTTCGGCCTGAGCCTGGCGCTCCCACAGCAGCAGGAACTTGGCCATGCCGCGCAGGATCGCCATGTCGCCACCCAGGGCCGGGCGGAAGTACGCGGTGTTGGTCGGCTTGTCGCCGTTGGTGAGCATTTCCAGCGGATGCTGCGGATGCTGGAAGCGCTCCAGGCCGCGCTCCTTGAGGGGGTTGATGCACACCACCTGGGCACCGCGTTTGACCGCTTCACGCAGCGGTTCGAGCATGCGCGGGTGGTTGGTGCCGGGGTTCTGGCCCCAGACGAATATCGCATCGGCATGTTCGAAGTCATCAAAGGTCACGGTGCCTTTGCCGACCCCCACGCTCTGCGCCAGGGCGACGCCGCTGGCCTCGTGGCACATGTTCGAGCAGTCCGGGAAGTTGTTGGTGCCGTAGGCGCGCACAAACAGCTGGTACAGGTACGCCGCTTCGTTACTGGCACGGCCCGAGGTGTAGAACTCGGCCATGTCCGGGCTGGGCAGGGCGTTGAGGTGCTTGCCGACCAGGTCGAAGGCCGCTTCCCAGCTGATGGGCTGGTAGCGATCGGTTTCGGCGTCGTAGCGCATGGGCTCGGTCAGGCGGCCTTGGTACTCGAGCCAATAGTCGCTTTGCTCCAGCAGCGCGGTGACGCTGTGCTTGGCGAAAAACGCTGCGTCAACGCGGCGCTTGGTGGCTTCCCAGTTGACCGCCTTGGCGCCGTTCTCGCAGAACTTGACCATGCCGCTTTCCGGCGAGTCGCCCCAGGCGCAGCCCGGGCAGTCGAAGCCGCCGTTCTGGTTGGTCTTGAGCATCATGCGCAGGTTTTTCAGCGCGTTGTCACTGGTCAACCACGCCTGTGCCACGCTGATCAGCGCGCCCCAGCCGCCAGCCGGGCCCTTGTAAGGCTTGTAGCGCGGGGTTGGGGTTTGGTCGGCTTGATGATGATTGCTCACGGCTGGTTCTCCATCGCAGGGCTGTAGACCCGCGGCGCACTTTTCTGCGGCAGGTGGATGAGATTGAGGTTATGCCGGCGAGCCCATTGCAGGGCCAGGCCGGTGGGCGACGACAGGCTGACCAGGGTCTGGATGCCCGCGCGCAGGACTTTCTGGATCAATTCGAGGCTGCAACGGCTGGTGACAATCGCCAGCCCGCCGTCGGTGGGGATCCGTTGGCGGATCAGCGCACCGATCAACTTGTCGAGGGCGTTGTGCCGGCCGATGTCTTCACGGCCCATCAGCAATTCGCCCTGGTTATTCATGAACACAGCCGCATGCACAGCGCCGCTGCACTGGCCCAAAGGCTGGAACGCGCTGATGCGCTGGCGCAGGCCGTCGAGCCATTCGGCAGGCGGCAAGGGCGCGCCGGGCAGCACTTGAAGGTCCGGCAGGGCCTGTTCAACGGCTTCCACTCCGCACAGGCCGCAGCCGCTGGTACCTGCCAGCTGGCGGCGCTGCTGCTTGAGGTTCCAGAACGCACGGCTGGAGATCTGCACCTGAGCGTATTGGGCCGAACCCGAACCGCTGAGTTTCAGATCATAAATATCGCTGACGTCGGCGATAATGCCGCTGCCGATGCTGAACCCGACAATAAAGTCTTCCAGGTCCGTGGGCGTGACCAGCATGACGGCCTGGCTGATGTCGTTATAGGCAATCGCCAACGCCACTTCTTCCGCCAAGGCGGTGCTGGTGACTTCAGTGTGCTCAAGGTTGCAAAACTGGTAGCTCTGGCTGGCGACGGGCGCGGACATTTCCGGAGCAGGCGCCGCGCAGACTGGGCGCTTGGCGTTCATGGGGCAGTACCACCGGCGGATTGATCAGTGTTTAGACTAGGCGCGACAAAGCGTCGCGTCTAATTGCCAGTACTGATCTACCGATAGATGACGTCGATCAAGACTCTGTTTGCGATTTCTGAAACAGCGCGAAACACGCCTCTGCCAATGCCGAACGCGGTGCGCTGCGCCGCATGATCAGGCCCAGGCGCGCCAGGGTGTGGGCGTCTTCGATAGGTTGCAGGCGCAAATGTTCGGTGAGGGCGTCCAGACCGCCGTCCAGCGGCATGACGGCGCAGCACAGTCCGCCATGCACAGCTTGTAACAACTGATGGACGGCGTCGGTTTGTAACAGCGGCTGCGGGTGCAGTCCCCGGCTGTGGAAGTTGTGGTCGATGGACTGACGGAAGTGCATGCCACTGGTGAGCATGCCCAGGGGCAGTTCGATCAATGCCTCCCAGCTCAGCGGCTTGTCGCCAAAACTGAAATAGCGCTGGTCGTAGAGCAGGCCCATGCGGGTTTCGCCGAGGGCCAGGGAGTCGAAGCGCTCGTTGTCCAGGCGGTCGAGGTAGGACACGCCCAGGTCCAGGCGATTGCTCGCCAACTGTTCGAGGATCTGCTCGGAGCTGAGGGCCGAAAGCTCAAAGCGCAGGCTCGGATGCTCCTTGTGCAGTTGTTGCATCAACGCCAGCGGATCAAAGCTCGACAACGGCACCACACCCAGGCGTAACGTACCCACCAGGTTGCCACGGCAGGCGGCGGCTTCGGCCTGCAAGCCGTCATAGGCCGCCAGCACCGTGCGGGCCCAGGCCAGCACGCGCTCGCCGGGGGCGGTGAACCCTTCGAAACGCTGGCCGCGATTGACCAGCGGCAAGTCCAGCTCTTCTTCAAGGTTGCGCAGGCGCATCGACAGGGTTGGCTGGGTGATGTGGCAACGCGCCGCGGCCTGGCCGAAGTGACGGGTCTCGTCGAGGGCGATGAGGAATTTCAGCTGCTTGATGTCCATCTTCGCTCCAGGGCTTATTCCAATGGCGGGGGGATTCTAGCGCGTTTGCGTCTTTGGTCGGGCTGGAACCCAAGTCTGCCGGACTGGTCTAGTCTTGGGCATCTGGAAATCAACTACCAAGGAGAGCGCACTATGAGCATTTTCAGCTTTATCAAAGAAGCCGGCGAAAAGATTGTCGACCTGTTGACGCCGGGTAATGCCAATGCGAGTGAGCAGTTGAAGGAACACGTAGCGAAGGTGGGTCTGGGGAATCCGAATGTGCAGACCACGGTAGAGGGCGACAAGGTGACCGTGACCGGTGAAGTCGCCACCCAGGAAGAGAAAGAGAAGATTCTGCTGGCGCTGGGTAACATCCAAGGCGTGGCCAGTGTGGATGACCAGATCACCGTAACCGGCCCGGCAGTGACCGCCGCCCGTTTCGTCGTGGTGAAAAAGGGTGACACCCTCAGCGCGATTTCCCTGACGGTGTACGGCAACGCCAACCTGTACAACAAGATCTTCGAGGCCAACAAGCCGCTGTTGTCCCATCCAGACAAGATTTACCCAGGGCAGACGCTGCGTATTCCTGAGTAATACACGGGCGAAAAGGTGGGAGGGGGCTTGCTCCCGATAGCTGAGTGTCAGTCGACATCAAGTTGACTGATCCACCGCTATCGGGAGCAAGCCCCCTCCCACATGGTTCAGAGCCCGGCAATGAGATCCCGGTAATCCTCGACCGCCGCAAATTCCCCGGTGTCCTTCGGCCCTTTTTGGCTGTCCGGCTCTTTCACCGCCAGTAAATGCCCCACGCCAAACGCCTGGGCACTGCGCAGGATCGGCAGGGTGTCGTCGATAAACAGGCTGCGAGCCGGATCGAACTGGATGTCAGCCTGCAAGGCATCCCAGAACTGCGGGTTTTCCTTGGCGAAGCCGTAGTCGTGGGAGCTGATCAATCGCTCGAAGTACGGCGCCAGTTCAATGCGCTCCAACTTCAGTGACAGCGAGTCACGGTGGGCATTGGTGATCAGGATCACGCGCTTGCCTGCCCGTTTGATCGCCGCCAGGAAGGTATCGGCATCCGGGCGCAGGGCGATCAGGTGGGCGGTTTCCAGCTTGAGTTCGCGCACCGGGATGTTCAGCTCCGCACTCCAGAAATCCAGGCAATACCATTGCAACTGTCCGGCGTTACGCTCGAACAGAGGCTGCAACTCCATCTCGGCCATGGCCCGGCTCACCCCGTGCAGCTCGGCGTAACGCTGGGGCAGGTGCTCCATCCAGAAGTGGTTGTCGTAATGCAGGTCGAGCAGGGTGCCGTCCATGTCCAGCAGGACGGTGTCGATGGCGTGCCAGGGCAAAGAGGGCATGGTGCGGTCTCATGTAAGTAAAGATATCCGACACAGACAATCGGAAAAGCCACGGTATAGTAACCCGATCACGCCAAGGAGCCGCTTATGCGCCAGAAACCCACCGTCCTCGCCCGCGAAATAGTCGCCAGTAGCCGTTTGTTCCGCGTGGAGGAAGTGCAATTGCGCTTTTCCAATGGCGTTGAACGGACCTACGAGCGCCTGGTGGGCCGCGGTGCCGGCTACGGCGCAGTGATGATCGTGGCGATGATCGACGAAGATCATGCGTTGCTGGTTGAAGAGTACTGCGGCGGTACCGATGAGTATGAGCTGTCCTTGCCCAAGGGCCTGATCGAACCCGGCGAAGACGTGCTGGCGGCAGCAGACCGTGAACTCAAGGAAGAAGCCGGCTACGGCGCACGGCAGTTGGAACACATTACCGAGCTGTCGTTGTCTCCTGGCTACATGAGCCAGAAAATCCAGGTGGTGCTCGCCACCGAACTCTATGAAGAACGCCTGGAAGGCGATGAGCCCGAGCCGATGCGTGTGGACCGGGTCAACCTGCGCGAGCTGTCGCAGCTTGCGCAAAACGAGCAGTTCAGCGAAGGCCGCGCCCTGGCGGCGTTGTACCTGGTACGAGATTTGTTGATTCAGCGTGGAGCGTTTACCCCATGAGCGAACTGTTTTTAGGCCACCCGTTTATCGCCCCTGTGATCGAGCTGGCCCGCCAGGCGGGTGAAGTGATCCTGCCGTACTGGCGCGCCGATGTGGCGGTGACCTCCAAGGCCGATGATTCGCCGGTCACGGCGGCCGACCTGGCCGCCCACCATCTGATTCTCGCAGGCCTCACCGCACTCGACCCGAGCATCCCGGTGCTGTCCGAAGAAGACGCCGACATCGACCAGAGCGTACGGGCCGGCTGGCAGCGCTGGTGGTTGGTGGACCCGCTGGATGGCACCAAGGAATTTATCGCCGGCAGCGAAGAATTCACCGTCAATATTGCCCTGGTCGAACAGGGTCGCGTGGTGTTCGGCGTGGTGTCCATGCCCACCAGTGGCCGTTGCTACTTCGGTGGAGCCGGCCTGGGGGCGTGGCGCTCCGATGTGAACGAAGCGCCCAGGCAGATCCAGGTGCGCGAGGCCCCAGCAGTGGGTGAGGCGTTTACCGTGGTCGCCAGCCGCCGGCATACCAGCCCCGAGCAAGAGCGTCTGCTGGACGGTTTGAGCGAAGGGTTGGGGGAGTTGAAACTGGCGAATATCGGCAGTTCGTTGAAGTTCTGCCTGTTGGCCGAGGGCAGTGCCGATTGCTACCCGCGGCTGGCGCCGACTTCGCAGTGGGATACGGCGGCGGCGCAGGGTGTATTGGAAGGGGCGGGCGGCGAGGTGCTGGAGTTGAGTGGCGAGCCGTTCAGCTATCCGGCGCGGGCGTCGTTGCTGAATCCGTTTTTCCTGGCGTTGCCGGCGAAGGCGGCGTGGCGTGAGCGGTTGCTGACCTTGGCCCGCTCTTAATACCTCAGCCGATCTAAATGTGGGAGGGGCGGTGCCCCTCCCACATTTGTTTTGTGTATTGGCTTCTAGCGGTGCAGGACGTATTGGCCGGTGAACGTAACGGCCCGCTCTTCACTGCCCTCATTCGCGATCCAGGTGTCCAACGCCAGCCGCGCCCGGCCATAGCGCTTGTAGGTCGCCAAAAAGCGCTTCCACACCTTCTCCTCCGGCGCCGCGCAAATGGCGGTCGCGTCGTGCGTCACCGGCAGCGGATAGCTGATCTGCCCTTCCTGAATCACGATATGCCCGTCTTCAATCCCTTCCTCGCGCAGTTGCAGGTGCATCCAGCCCCAACCCGCCAGCACCGCGCCGCAGTAGAGGCTGCCGCCGAACATGGTGCTCTTGTGGTTGATATTGGCTTGCAAAGGCAGGTGCAGCTGCAGTTGCCCGTCTTGCCAGTCGAGTACCTTGAGGCCCATTTCGCGGGTCAGGGGGATGTCGTGGTGGAGGATGGATTCCAGGTAACGGCTGTCACGGCTCATGGGGGCCTCTTGGTGGGTGGGCAGGGTCATTCGTCGTCAGCACTTTGGTTGGCGAAGTTCAGGCCGTGCTTGCGCAGTTTGTCGTGCAGGGTCTTGCGCGGTACGCCGAGGGCTTCTGCGAGGCTGCGCATGGAGCTGTGGGGGCGGGTCAGTTCGGCGGCGATCAGGCTTTTTTCGAACTGCTCGACCTGTTCGCTCAAGCCGCCCGGCGTGGAAGTCAGCACGCTGCTGGCGGGATTGTCCGGGGTGCTGTCCAGCGCCAGCTCCAGGCCCAACGCAAAGCGCTCGGCGGCGTTCTGCAATTCGCGCACATTGCCCGGCCAGCTATGACGCAACAGCAGGGCACGCTGGCCCGGTTGCAGCTCGTGCAAAGGCAGGCCGTGGCGACTGCTGGCTTCGTCGGCGAAGTGCTGGAACAGCATCAACGCATCTTCACCGCGCTCGCGCAGTGGCGGAATACGCAACGGCGCGACGTTGAGGCGATAGTACAAGTCGGCGCGGAAGCGGCCCTGGTCGGCGGCCTGGCGCAGGTCTTCCTTGGTGGCGGCGATGATGCGGATATCCAGCGGGATCAGCTGGTTGCCGCCGAGGCGCTCCACCACACGCTCCTGTAACAGGCGCAGCAGCTTGACCTGCACGTCCAGGCTCATGCTTTCGATTTCATCGAGGAACAACGTGCCGCCGTTGGCGAATTCGAATTTGCCGATGCGGCGTTTCTGCGCGCCGGTAAAGGCGCCGGGCTCATGGCCGAACAGTTCGCTCTCCACCACCGACTCGGCCAACGCCCCGGCATTGATCGCCACAAACGGCCCGCTGCGCCGGCTCGACAGGTCGTGCAGCGCGCGGGCCACCACTTCCTTGCCGGCGCCGGTTTCGCCGAGGATCAGCACATCCGCCCGGGTTGCTGCCAGGGCGCCGATCTGCTCGCGCAGGCGCAGCATCTGTGGCGAGTGCCCCACCAGGCGGGTGCTCAACTGCTGGCGGTCACTGAGGGCCAGGCGCAGGCTGCGGTTGTCGAGCACCAGCCGGCGCAGGGCCAGGGCGCGGCGCACGCTGTCGAGCAGGGCGTCGCTGGCGAAGGGTTTTTCGAGGAAGTCATAGGCCCCCGCGCGCATGGCCTGCACCGCCAGCGGCACGTCGCCGTGGCCGGTGATCAGCAGCACCGGCAGGTCCGGATCCTGGCCGTGCAGCTCGGCCAGCAGCTCCAGGCCGTCCATGCCGGGCATGCGGATGTCGCTGACCACCACGCCCGGCCAATCCCGCGACAGGCGCGCGGTGAGGCCGGTGGCTTCGCCCAGGGGCAGGACGTTCAGCCCGGCCAGGTCCAGGGTCTGGCACAGGGCCTGACGCAAGTGTGGATCATCGTCGATCAACACCACCTGAATCTGGTTATCGATACTCATACACTGCGGTCCTCGGACGGTTGCAGACTGACGCCCGGCGAGCCGGCGCGCAATTTCAAGGTTAACAGCGCGCCGCCTTCCTTGTGGTTGGCAAACAGCAGTTCGCCGCCAAAGGCACGCATCAGGGTTTCACAGATCGCCAGGCCCAGGCCCAAGCCCTGGGTGCGGGTCTTGGTGGTGTAGAACGGTTCGCTGGCGCGGCCCAGGGCTTCCATGCAAAAGCCTGGGCCATTGTCGCGAATGTACAGGTTGACGCCCTGGGCGGTGGTTTCGGCACTCAGCCACAGTTTGCGCGGCGGGCCTTTTTCGGTAAGGGCGTCGAGGGCGTTGGCCAGCAGGTTGCCCAGCACCTGGCGCAGGCGGGTTTCGCCGGCCTGCACCCACAGGGTCGCTTCCGGCAAATCGCGGATCAGCTCGACTTCCATCGAGCGCCGCCGCTTGGCCAGCAAGGCCAGCGCATCGTCCAGCGCCGGTTGCAGGGCCACGCTCTCCGGGGCATGGCGATCGCGCCGGGCGAAGGCGCGCAGGTGCGCGATGATCGAGGCCATGCGCCCGGTCAGTTCGCTGATCAGCTTGAGATTGCCCCGGGCATCGCTGGTGCGCTCGTGGTCGAGCAGGATCTCGGCGTTTTCCGCATAGCTGCGGATCGCCGCCAGGGGTTGATTGAGTTCGTGGCTGATACTTGCCGACATGGTGCCCAGCGCTGACAGCTTGCCGGCCTGCACCAAGTCATCCTGGGCGCGCACCAGTTCCTGCTGGGCGTGTTCGCGCTCCAGCACCTCCTGTTTGAGGCGACGGTTGAGGCCTTCCAGATCGCTGGTCCGTTCGACCACGCGCATCTCCAGCTCGCGGCGGGCCTTGGCTTCGAAGGCGATGCGTTCCAGGTAGTGGCGACGGCGCTGCATCAACAGGCCCAGCAGCAGCATCAACACCAGCAACGTGGCGCCGCCCACGGCGACCACCGTGCGCACCGGGCGGCTGATCAAGGATTGCGGTGCAAGGATCTCCACATTCCAGCCGGTCTCGGCAATGGCGGTGGATTGGCGCAGCCATGCGCTGTTGCTCAGGCTCAACGGTTGCGGGTCGCGCGTGGGGTAGGGCTGGATGGCGATGATGGCCTGGCGTTCTTCGGCGGTCAGCGGCCGGGTGGCCCGGAAGCGCCATTGCGGGCGTGACGTGAGGATCACCACGCCGTTGTGGTCGGTGACCAATAGTTGTTCCGGGGTATTGCCCCACAGGCTTTCGGTGTGGTCCAGGTCGACCTTGACCACCAGTACGCCGATGATCGTGTCGCCATCGCGCACTGCGGCGGCGAAGAAATAGCCGCGCTTGGCCGAGGTGGTGCCCAGCCCGAAAAACCGCCCCAGGCGCCCGGCCATGGCTTCGCTGAAATAGGGCCGGAACGAGAAGTTGCGCCCGACGAAACTGTCCTGCTTGTCCCAATTGGACGCGGCGAGGGTCTTGCCGGTGGTGTCCATCAAATACATCACTTCCACCCCGGCCTGGGCGGCGACGTCCTTGAGCAGCAGGTTGGCGTTGACCAGGTTGGTACTGACCTGCGGTGCGTCCAGTGCCGTGCGCAAGGCCGGCAAGTCGCCGAGGATCTGCGGCAGCACTTCATAGCGATGCAGGGTGCCCAGCAGGTTGGCGACGTACAGGTCGAGGGTCTGGCGGTTTTGCCCGGCCAGTTCGCTGCGATAGTAACGCTCGGCCAAGTGCTCCAGCGGCCACAGCAACGGTGCCAGGCACAGGGCCAACAGGGCAAGGCTGCGCCAGCGGGGTCTTCGCGGAAGGGGTGGAGTCATGGGAGTCGTGCGCCTGTGGGTACAGGCGCATTATGCCTAGTGCTGCCCGGCAAGACACTCGCGCAATGCGTCTTGCCACAAGGGCTGGCTGACGTGCCATTGCTGGCGCAGGTGGCTGCAATCCAGACGTGAGTTCAGCGGGCGCCGGGCGGGGGTCGGGTAGGCGCTGGACGGGATCGCCTCCAGTTCGGCACAGGCGCGGCCACTGGCGCGCAGGTGCTCGCCGATCGCCTGGGCAAAGCCGAACCACGAGGTTTCACCCTCGGCGGTCAGGTGGTAGATGCCCCATTCCCCGGCCTTGCCCGCCTGCCAGCGTTCGATCAGGGCGCGCGTACTGGCGGCAATGGTCCCGGCCCACGTCGGCGCGCCGATCTGGTCGGCGACGATGCGCAGGTGGGGTTTTTCTTGCAGCAGGCGCTGCATGGTCAGCAGGAAGTTCTTGCCGTGGTTGGAGTAGACCCAGCTGGTGCGCAGGATCAGGTACTGGCCTCCCACTGCGGCAATCGCCTGTTCACCCGCCAGTTTGCTCTGGCCGTAGACGCCCAGGGGATTGGGTGTGTCAGCTTCGGTGTAGGGCGCAGGCTTGCTGCCGTCGAACACGTAGTCGGTGGAATAGTGGATCAACGGGCTGCCCAAGGCCTTGGCTTCCTCGGCGAGAATCCCGGGGGCGGTGGCGTTGATGGCGAAGGCGAGGTCCGCTTCGCTTTCGGCCTGATCCACAGCCGTGTGGGCGGCGGCGTTGATGATCAGGTCGGGGCGATGGGCGCGCACCTGCTGGCGGATGTGCTTGGCGTCGGCCAGATCGAGGTGCTCGCGGCCGAGTACAATCAGTTCGCCCAGGCCCTGGAGCTGCTGTTGCAGTGCCTGGGAGACTTGGCCATGTTGGCCGGTAATCAGGATTTTCATGGGAATAGATCGGCGTCTTTCAGGCTTTTGCCGCTCTGGTCCTTGGAAGACAAGGTTGGAGGCCCCGTCAATTGCCAGTCGATATTGAGGTCCGGATCGTCCCAGCGGATGCAGCGCTCTGCAGAGGGTGTGTAGTAATCAGTCGTCTTGTAGAGGAATTCTGCGTAGTCGCTGAGCACCACAAAACCATGGGCGAACCCCGGAGGAATCCACAGTTGGCGACTGTTTTCGGTCGATAGCCGAACGCTGGCCCATTTGCCAAATGCAGGTGAGCTCTGACGTATATCCACTGCGACGTCTAACACCTCACCGGCAGTCACTCGCACCAATTTGCCCTGAGCGTGTTCCACTTGGTAATGCAGGCCGCGCAACACGCCTCTTTGTGAGCGCGAGTGGTTGTCCTGAACAAACTCTTGCTGCAGCCCGGTTGCTTGCGCAAAGTCCCGGGCATTGAAACTCTCATAGAAAAAACCGCGTTCATCGCCAAAAACCTTCGGCTCGATGATCAATACCCCGGGCAACTCAGTGGCGGATACATTCATATGGATTATCCCCTGCGAGGGTGAACAAGTATTGACCGTAGCCGGTCTTGCCAAAATATTTGGCCCGCTCCAGCAAGTATTCACGGTCAATCCAGCGGTTCTGGTAAGCAATTTCTTCCAGGCAGGCTACTTTCAGGCCCTGGCGATGCTCGATGGTCTGCACGTAGAGCGAAGCTTCCAACAGGCTGTCGTGGGTGCCTGTATCGAGCCAAGCGAAGCCGCGCCCAAAACGTTCCACATGCAGGTCGCCGCGCTTGAGATAGGCGTTGTTGACGTCGGTAATCTCAAGCTCGCCACGATGTGAAGGTTTCACGGCTTTGGCGATCTCGATCACGTCGTTGTCGTAGAAGTAAAGGCCGGTTACGGCATAGGGGGACTTTGGCTTCAGTGGTTTCTCTTCAATCGACAGGGCGCGACCATCCTTGTCGAAGTCGATCACGCCAAATCGTTCTGGGTCTTTTACCCAATAACCAAATACCGTCGCGCCGGAAGGACGCCTGGCTGCAGTCCGCAACTGTTCGCCGAAATATTGGCCGTGGAAAATGTTGTCACCCAGGATCAGGCATACCGGGTCATTACCGATAAATTCTTCGCCAATGATAAATGCCTGGGCCAAGCCATCCGGCGACGGCTGCTCGGCATAGGTGAAGCGCACGCCGAACTGGCTGCCATCGCCCAGCAAGTTACGATACTGCGGCAAGTCCACTGGCGTGGAAATCACGAGGATGTCTTTGATTCCCGCCAGCATCAGCACCGAGATCGGGTAATAGATCATCGGCTTGTCATACACTGGCAGCAGCTGCTTGGACACGCCCAGGGTAATGGGGTGCAAGCGAGTGCCTGAGCCTCCTGCCAATACGATTCCCTTCATCATGCAATCAGATCCTTCATGTCGGTGTTGCCCAATCGTTCACCCTGATAACTGCCGTCCTGTACCCGGCGGCACCATTCCAGGTTGTCGAGGTACCACTGTACGGTCTTGCGCAGGCCGGTCTCGAACGTTTCTTCCGGGACCCAGCCCAGTTCGCGTTCGATCTTGCTGGCGTCGATTGCATAGCGCTGATCGTGGCCCGGTCGATCTTTGACGAACGTGATCAGGTCGGCAAATTTTTCCACACCGGCCGGACGTTGCGGTGCCAATTCTTCCAGCAGGCCGCAGATGCCTCGTACCACGTCGATGTTTTTTTGCTCATTGTGGCCGCCGATATTGTAGGTCTCGCCGACCACACCTTCAGTTACCACTTTCAGAAGTGCGCGGGCATGGTCCTCGACGAACAGCCAGTCGCGCACCTGCAAACCATTACCATAGACCGGTAATGGCTTGCCCGCGAGCGCGTTGAGGATGACCAGCGGGATCAACTTCTCGGGGAAGTGGAAAGGGCCGTAGTTGTTCGAACAATTGGTCAGCAATACCGGCAGGCCGTAGGTGCGCTGCCAGGCACGCACCAGGTGGTCGGACGCCGCTTTGCTCGCGGAGTAAGGTGAACTGGGCGCGTAAGGCGTGGTTTCGGTGAAAAGATCGTCAACGCCGTGCAGGTCGCCGTACACCTCATCGGTGGAGATGTGATGGAAACGGAAAGTGCTCTTGGAGGGCTCCGCCAGCGTGTGCCAGTACGCGCGGGTGGCCTCCAGCAGGCTGTAGGTGCCGACGATATTGGTCTGGATAAAATCCGACGGCCCGTCAATCGAACGATCGACATGGGATTCTGCAGCCAAGTGCATGATTGCCTGTGGCTCGAAGCGCGTCAGCACGGCGCTGACGCTGGCCTGGTCAATGATATCGGCCTGTACGAACTCATAGCGGCTGTTGGACGCAATGCTGTTCAGTGATTCCAGATTGCCGGCATAGGTAAGTTTGTCCAGGTTGAGCACTTCGTGTTCGGTGTTTTGGATCAGATGGCGGATCAGGGCGGAGCCGATAAATCCAGCGCCGCCGGTGATGAGAATGCGCATGTCGGAGGGCCTTTTCCTTAGACGGACATTAAGCGAATGAAGCATAGCTTGAGTTGTGCGGAAGATAGGCGCAAGCGCGGTATGCGTAGGGGGGGTTGCCTAACTCACCTGAACAATGGCGATATACACCCCTGAAAAAAACGAGGCCACGCCCATGCTGCTTGCTACGTTGATCCATCGCGCCAATCTACCCTGCCCGCAAGTAGGCCCCGACCAGGCAGCGCAATTGCTCGAGCAGCACTACGGCCTCACGGGCACCCTGCAATCACTGGGCAGCCAGCAAGACCTCAATTACAAAGTCGACAGCACTCGCGGCCGGTTTGTTCTGAAGATCTGCCGGGGCGACTATGCGGCGATTGAGCTGCAGGCCCAGCACGCGGCCCTCGACACCCTGCAGGCCGTGCGGGTGCCCAAGGTCATCAAGGCCCTGAGCGGTGAAGAGCTGTTGAGCGTGACGGTCGATGGCCAGCCCCTGCACCTGCGGCTGCTGGACTATCTCGACGGCCAGCCGTTGACCCATCTGCCGCATTTGGGGCGCGACGTGATCGCAGGCTTCGGCGACCTGTGCGGGCGCATGAGCCTGGCGCTGGCGGATTTCTCCCACCCTGGATTGGACCGTACCCTGCAATGGGACCCGCGCCATGCCCGGGAACTGATCACCCATCTGTTGGCCACCCTGGAAAACCTGCCCCAGCGCGCCGCGCTGGAACAGGTGGCCGAGCAGGTTGAACAGCGCATTCGCTCCCTGGCCGACCGCCTGCCCTGGCAAGCGGTGCACATGGACATCACCGATGACAACGTGGTGTGGCAGCGCGATGCGCAACGGCACTGGCAACTGCAAGGCGTCATCGATTTCGGCGACCTGGTGCACACCTGGCGGATTGCCGACCTGTCGGTGACCTGCGCTGCCCTGTTGCACCATGCCGAGGGCGACCCGTTTGCCATCCTGCCGGCGGTCCGGGCCTGCCATGCCGTGACCCCACTGCAGCGCGAGGAGTTGCAGGCGTTGTGGCCGCTGATCGTCGCCCGTGCGGCAGTGTTGGTATTAAGCAGCGAACAGCAGCAGCGCCTGGATCCGGACAACACTTACCTGTTGAAAAACGCCGAACACGAGTGGGAAATTTTTCATGTGGCGACGTCGGTGCCGTTTGAGCTGATGGAGGCTGCGATTCTCGGCAGTGTCGGTGAGACGCTGCCGTCGATTGCCAGCCAGGACTTCGCGCCGTTGCTACCGGGCCTGGTGGGGCGTGAGTTCGCGCTGATCGATTTGGGTGTGCTCAGCCCGCATTTCGAAGCCGGCAATTGGGAACTGCCCGGCATTGATCGGCAACTGCTGGATCAGGCGGTGGCCGTGCATGGGCTGGCGGCAAGTCGTTATGGCCAATATCGGCTGTCGCGCACCTGCCCGGACAGTGCCACCGAACCGCAGACTTTCCCCCTCCACGTAGAGCTGCATCTGCCCCATGGCACGGTGTTGGAGGCGCCTTTTGCCGGAACGCTGCATCAGGACGCCGATGGCCTTGTGAGCGTGCAAGGGGTGGAGCTGAGCGTGCGGTTGTGGGGCGTGGACACCCGGTTGAAGCACGGTTCATTGCTGGTGGAGGGGCAGGTTCTCGGTGAGGTCCATGGACCGCTGACCGTGCAACTGTGCCGTGCCGACCTCGAACCGCCGCTGTTTTGTACACCGTCCCGGGCCTTGGCCTGGCAAGCCTTGTGCCCCTCGCCCGCGGCATTACTGGGACTGGCCTGCGATGCCGAACCGGAACTCGACCCCCACGCCCTGCTGGCCCGGCGTGACGCCAGTTTTGCCCGCTCGCAGAAGCACTATTACGTCGACCCGCCACGCATCGAGCGCGGCTGGCGCAACCACCTGATCGATATGCAGGGCCGCTCCTACCTGGACATGCTCAATAACGTTGCCGTACTGGGTCACGGCCACCCGCGCATGGCGGCGGTCGCGGCGCGGCAATGGTCGCTGCTCAATACCAACTCGCGGTTTCACTATGCCGCCATTGCCGAGTTTTCCGAGCGCTTGCTGGCGCTGGCGCCGGCGGGCATGGATCGGGTGTTCCTGGTCAACAGCGGCACCGAGGCCAACGACCTGGCCATCCGCCTGGCCTGGGCCTACAGCGGCGGGCGCGACATGCTCAGTGTGCTGGAGGCCTATCACGGCTGGTCGGTGGCGGCGGATGCAGTGTCCACCTCGATTGCGGACAATCCCCAGGCCTTGAGCAGCCGCCCGGAGTGGGTCCACCCGGTTACCGCGCCGAACACCTATCGTGGTGAATTCCGCGGGCAGGACAGTGCGCCGGACTACGTACGAAGCGTGGAACATAACCTGGCGAAAATCGCTGCGAGCAAGCGCCAACTGGCCGGGTTTATCTGTGAACCGGTGTACGGCAACGCCGGCGGCATCTCCCTGCCGCCGGGTTACTTGCAGCAGGTGTACGGGTTGGTGCGGGCCCAGGGCGGCGTGTGCATCGCCGATGAAGTGCAGGTCGGCTACGGCCGCATGGGGCACTTTTTCTGGGGCTTCGAAGAGCAGGGCGTGGTGCCCGACATCATCACCATGGCCAAGGGCATGGGCAACGGTCAGCCACTTGGCGCGGTGATCACCCGTCGCGAGATCGCCGAGGCATTGGAGGCCGAGGGGTATTTCTTCTCGTCGTCGGGGGGCAGCCCGGTGAGTTGCCGGATCGGCATGGCGGTGCTGGATGTGATGGAAGAAGAAAAGCTGTGGGAAAACGCCCAGGTGGTCGGCGGGCATTTCAAGGCCCGGCTGGAAGCGCTGATCGACCGTCATCCCCTGGTGGGCGCGGTTCACGGTTCCGGTTTCTATCTGGGCCTGGAGTTGGTGCGTGACCGGCAAACCCTGGAGCCCGCCACCGAAGAGACCACCCTGTTGTGTGATCGCTTGCGGGAGTTGGGGATTTTCATGCAGCCGACTGGCGATTATTTGAACATCCTCAAGATCAAGCCGCCGATGGTGACCTCCAAACGTAGCGTGGACTTCTTTGTCGACATGCTGTCGAAGGTGCTGGATGAGCAACTGTAAATAATCGATTGTTATCGGTGATTGGCTGTCATATTTTTCATCCAGGCTGTCTGCTCGCTTTTAAAGCCGATTTTTATCCGTTATAAAGTCGGCCTTTACCCCATTCGGAGTCCTGATCGCCATGACCACCCTGCACAGCACCCCCCGCGCCGATGGCTTCCACATGCCCGCCGAATGGGCGCCACAGACCCAAACCTGGATGGTGTGGCCCGAGCGCCCGGACAACTGGCGCCTGGGCGGCAAGCCCGCGCAGGCTGCTCACGTGGCCGTGGCCAAGGCCATCGCACGTTTTGAGCCGGTGACCGTTGCGGTTTCCGCCGGCCAGTACGAAAACGCCCGCGCCCGCCTGGACGTGCCGAATATCCGTGTGGTGGAAATGTCCAGCGATGACGCCTGGGTGCGCGATACCGGCCCGACGTTCGTGATCAACGACCGTGGCGAAGTGCGCGGCGTGAACTGGGATTTCAACGCCTGGGGCGGTTTTGACGGTGGCCTGTATTCGCCGTGGAACCGCGACTCGCAGGTGGGCGGCAAGATCCTCGAAATCGAGCGCGCGCCGCGTTACCGCACAGAGGGTTTCGTGCTGGAAGGCGGCTCGATCCACGTCGACGGCGAAGGCACCCTGATCACCACCGAAGAGTGCCTGCTCAATCGCAACCGTAATCCGCACCTCGACCGTGCCGAAATCGAAGCGGTGCTCAGCGCCAACCTGGCTGTGGATAAGATCATCTGGCTGCCGGACGGCCTGTTCAACGACGAAACCGACGGTCATGTGGATAACTTCTGCTGCTACGTGCGCCCGGGCGAAGTATTGCTGGCCTGGACCGACGACCCGCAAGACCCGAACTACGGACGTTGCCACGCCGCCATGGCCGTCCTGCAAAGCAGCACCGACGCCCAGGGGCGCTCGTTCACAGTGCATAAAATGCCGATCCCGGGGCCGTTGTATGCCACTGAGGAAGAGTGCGCAGGGGTCGACCCCGTGGACGGCACACAGGAACGCAATCCGACCGTGCGGTTGGCGGGTTCCTACGTCAACTTCCTGATCGTCAACGGCGGCATCATCGCGCCAAGTTTCGACGACCCGTTGGACGCTGAAGCCAAGGCTATCCTGCAGAACCTGTTCCCGCAGCACGAAGTGGTGATGGTGCCGGGCCGTGAACTGTTACTGGGTGGCGGTAATATCCATTGCCTGACCCAACAACAGCCGGCCCCGCATAAAAACTGAGTGCGGTTGTAACAACGCCTTTCCGGCAGCCGGGCGCTCCTCGGTTTCGGCCTCTACAGCAAGCCCACGGCCCATCACGGTCGTGGGCTTTTTTGTGTCCGCCCACCTATAAACACGCGACATTGGCATAGCTCTTGTATCGGTGTTGCCCCAGTGTCCCAGGGTGATGACCGCACAGTTCTGTCATAAACCTTGAGTAAGTTAGCCGCTCACGCAGCAGGAGAGAGCGCCGAAATGAATGCCAATATCAACCCGATGTACACGCGCACCTTCCACCCTTCGCGGGTTGACGGTGACGCGATCCATGCGCTGGGGCTCTGGTTGAAGGAAAACGGCTCGCGACAAGTCAGGCAGCAGCCGGATTTGCGCAGTGTGATGAGTGAACGCTACCCGGTGGGGTTGTTCAGCGAGGATGAAATGCACGCGTTGTGCGAGTTGATGAGTAACTAACGAAATGGCCTTGGCTTCATCGCAGCTGCCTCGCTTGCACTCGGCAGCTGCGATAAGAAGGGGGTTTACGTTTAGAAGCTATAAGTGCCCGTCACCACCAGGTTACGCGGATCGCCCGGCTGAATCTGCGCCACACTGGTCGCCGATTCGTAGTAGGTCTTGTCGGCGATGTTGTTCAGCGCCGCGCGCACATCCCATTCTTTCTGCCGGAACCCGACCAACGCATCCCAACTGCCATAACCCGGCAGCACCACGGTGTTGAGGCTGTCGGCGTAGCGGTCGCCGACCAGGGTCAAACCGGTTTCCGCATACCAGCCCATCTCCGGTTTCCAGGTGACAAACAGGCTTGCATTGCGCTTGGCCACGTCGCTGACGCGCTTGCCTTCAAAACCGTTGTTGTCCTTCTCGACCTTGGCATCCTGCAGGCCGACACCACCGCGTACAGACCAGTTGCCGACGATCTTGCCGGTGGCTGTCAGCTCCACGCCGCGCGAGCGCTGCAGGCCGCTGAGCAGGGTAATGGTGCGGTCCAGCGGGTCGCTGGTGCGGCGGTTGTAGAGTTCCAGTTCGTACACCGCCAGGGTGGTGCTCAGGCGATCGTCGAGCCAGTCGCTTTTCACCCCGATCTCTTTTTGCTTGGTCAGCTCGGGGCTCAGGTCGTTGACGCTGCCGGCGGCGTTCGGGGTGATGCCGATCAGGCCGCCACCGGCCGGTGAGAAGGTCTTGCTCCACGAGGCATAGAACGAGTGGTGTTCCAGGGGCGTCCACACCAGGCCAAAGCGCGGGCTGGTGCTGTGGCTTTTGACGTCTTGTTGGGTATTGAGCAGTTTGTTTTTGGTGTCCACTTCGAAACGGTCGTAACGCAGGCCGGCCAGCACTTGCCACTGGTCGTTCAGGCGCAGTTGGTCTTGCACATACAGGGCGCGGCTTTCGACTTCGGTGTGGTTGTTACTCGATACGCTCATGCGCCCGGTGTGGCTCAGGCGACGGTTGGGCTGGTTGAGGTCCAGGGCTGGCACGGCCTGGCCACCGCGGTTCACAGCAGTGGCGGTGTACAGCTTTGGATCGCGGCGCTGGCTGCCCAGCTCCACGCCGGTGAGCAGGCGGTGTTCCAGGCCGAAGGTGCTGAAGCCTCCTTCCAGCTCGACGTTGTTGAAGACGTTGAAGGTGGTCAGGTCTTGCTGCCAGCGTTGGCGCGTCACCCGATTGGTCGAGGCAACATAGGCGGTCTGGTAGGTGTTGTCGAAATCGCTGTCGAGCTTGAACACGCCGAGGGTCTGGCGCAGTTGCCAGTTGTCGTTGAGTTCGTAGGCCAGCTTGGAGCGTAGGGACTGGGTCTTGTCGTCGATGTAATCGCGGCTGTCGCCGTAGGTGGTGCTGCGACTGACGTCGGCGGGGCGGCCGTTGACGCCGGGGATGCCGCGATCCGGCGTGCGGTTGTAGAGGCTGTATTCGTATTGCACCAGCCAATTGAGATCCGGGGTGAGCTGCCAGCTCATGGACGGCGCGAACAGTTGGCGATTGCCGCTGACGCCGTCGCGGAAGCTGTTGTTGTCCTGGTTGCCCATGTTCAGACGCAGGCTGATGTTGTCGGTGGGGTCGGTGCTCAGGTCGGCATACACACTGCGCAAATCGTTGCTGCCGCCCTGGGCCTCGATGCTCGACTTGCGCCCGGCCGTTGGCAGTTTGCTCACGCGGTTGACGATCCCGCCCTGGCCGCCTCGCCCGTAAAGCACGGCTGCCGGGCCTTTGAGCACTTCGATGCGCTCGATGTTGTGCAGGTCGCGCACGTACTGGCTGTCGTCGCGAATGCCATCGAGGTAGAAGTCGTTGCTCGCGTCGAAACCACGGATGCGCAGACTGTCGAAGCGCGTGTCGGCGCCGCTGCTGACGTTGGGGATGCCGCTCAAGGCCTGGCCCAGGTCGTTGGTGCCGTAGGCGCGCAGGCTTTCGGTCTTCACCGAGTCGATGGCCTGGGGCACATACCGTACCGGTGTGGCGGTGCGGGTCGCGGTGCTGGTTTCCTTGACGCGCGGGTCGTCTTCGTCAGCTTCGGCGCTGATCGAGGTTTCGGGCAAGGTGGTGGCCGCACAGGCAAAACCGGCAGACAGCAGAACAGAAAGCCCAAGGGTCATGGGCGTCAGGCGAAGGGCAGGCATGGTGGAATGCATCCAAAGGGTTTGGCAGGAAAAAGCACGCTAATGGTAATGCTTTGCATTTGCGCGCGTTATCCATTACCAAACGTATCGGCTTTGAAATATGTTACGAGATGTGTTTCATGGGTCGTTAAAGACAGAATCTGGTCGTTTTCAGAAAGGCAGTAGGCCTTTGCTTAGAATTATTTCGCCTAAATACAGACGATTCACGAAATTGACACATAGTTCAACGCGCGACTAGGATTGCGCCCAACGCCTGTGGCTAACAGCCATGACTCATCCAATAAGAAAAGGCCCGCGGCATGTTCAGTCGTCCGCGGGCCTTCTTTTTTCGGAAAAGTCGACACCAGAAAAGCGACATGGAGCCTGGTGTCATCGCGCGTACTCAACCCGTAATAAGGAATACAAAAAATGTTGAAGCAACGGATGAGTCTGATCGCTCTGGGGATTTTGAGCGCATCGACAGCAATGGCAAACGACCAGGAGCAATCCAAGGGTTTTGTTGAAGACAGCCACCTGAACATCGCGGCCCGTAACGCCTACATCAGCCGCGACTACAAAAACGGCAAGCAAGACAAAGCCGAATGGGGCCAAGGCTTCATCGGCAAGTTCGAGTCCGGCTTCACCCAAGGCACTGTCGGTGTGGGTGTGGACGTGATCGGCCAATATGCTATCCGTCTGGACGGTGGCCAAGGTCGCGCCGGCGCGGGGGGGATCGACTTCTTCAAGCAGGGTAATGGCACCACTAACCCAGATGGCTCGGCAAACCCTGGCTCGGCACCACACGACCTGGCCAAAGGCGGCGCAGCGGTCAAGTTCCGCGTCTCCAACACGGTGCTCAAGTACGGTGATCAGTTCCCTAACGTTCCGGTCCTGGCCTACGACAACTCCCGTCTGCTGTCCGAAACGTTCACGGGTACGTCGATCGTCTCCAAAGAGATCGCCGGCCTGCAACTCGACGCCGGTCACTTCACCAAGGAAGCTCGCAAGAGCGCCGAAGGTACCGACAGCGGCCGTCTGAAAAGCATCGACTACGTCGGTGGCAGCTACAAATTCACCGAAAACCTGTCGGCCGCGCTGTACGCCTCCGACATGCAAGACGTGCTGAAGAAGCAATACGTCAACGTCAACTACGTGCTGGCCCTGCCAGAGAAACAGTCGCTGACCTTTGACTTCAATGGCTACAAGACCAAGCTGGACAAGAGCTTCGCCCTGGAAAACCAAGGCAGCGAAGACGCTCGCGACAACAAGATCTGGAGCCTGGGCGCCACATGGGCTGTCGGCCCGCACAGCTTCACCGTCGCTCACCAGCGCAGCACGGGCGACACCGGCTACCTGTACGGCGGCTACCGCAACGCTGGCGGCATCGGCGACGGTGGCAACACCATCCTGCTGGCCAACTCCTACTGGTCCGACTTCAACGGCAAGGACGAGCGCTCCTGGCAGGCCGGCTACGGCCTGGACTTCAGCACCTTCGGCGTGCCTGGCCTGACCTACAACGTGGCCTACGTGCGCGGCACCAACATTGACGACGGTTCCAACCGTGGCAATGGCACCGAGCGCGAGATCTTCAACCAGTTCAAATACGTCGTCCAAAGCGGCCCGGCCAAAGACCTGAGCCTGCGTGCTCGTGCGTCCTGGTTGCGCGTTTCCAGCAATGCCGACAAGTACAACGTAGGCGGTAACGAAATCCGTCTGTTCGCCGACTACCCGATCAACGTTTTCTAAGTGATCACACGTCGCGCCTGATTCCAGGCGATAAAAAACCCCGACTGGTTCGGGGTTTTTTTATGGGGGTGCATCAGTCCTCGTGGCTCTGCAAAATCTTGCGCGCCAACGCCGCATTCCTGTAGTCGAGCATCAAGGACAACCCCTCATAGGGTTCGATCTTTTTATTGTCGATACACAGCTGTGCCATCAGCAGCAGTACCTGGCGTTTCTTCTTGTTGACCCGCACGTCGGGTACACCGAACGCGGTCTTGCGCGTTACGGGTAACGGCGCCTCGGGCGTCAGTTGGACGGTTACCCAGATGCCTTGGACAAACTGCAACGTGATCTCCTCGATATGTTCGATGGGCAGCGGTTGCGCCAGGTTATTGAACACAAAATGCTCCGGTGTCAGGCGCAACGCGGTCTGCGGCGCGCGCTTGAATCGACGGATGCCCAGCCACAGCAGGCCCAGCCCGATAAGGCCCAGGCACGCGCCCGCGCCGACTGCCGACAGCGGCGTGCCTTTCAAACGCTCCGGGGCGAGCCAGACTCGACTCAGGATAAACAGGGCCGCCAGCACAAAGGGCAGGCCCGACACCGCCATCAGTACCCCGCGCCATTGGCCGCCTTCATGCAGGCTGCGCTCACCCTCGGCCGAAGCGGCCAAGGTTTCCAGCAGTTGGGTGTGCGCGCTGTTCTCCGACACGGCCATGTCCATCACGTCGCGAGACAGCTGCTCGCGCAGTGCCTGGTGTGCGCTGAAATAGGCATCCATCTGCGCATTCGCTACGTCGCTATCCACCTCGCGGGTGGCGCCGCGCAGGGTATCGTCCAGTGGCACGTGCAGCGCCTGCAGGCGTTCGCCATTGGAGGGGGGGGAGTCGGTGGGATGGGGTTGATGAATCTCCAGGGCTTCGGCTGATGGTTGCAGTTCACACTCACGCAAGCTCGTGAACACGGCGTCGGGCAGGTCTGTAGCCGTGCCTGCCTCACACAACGCCAACAGTGCATCATCAACGTGCGGCTGCAACACCGACATCCGCAACAACGCCGAAGCCGCCGCCTCAGGGCCCACCAACTGCGCGCCGGCAGCGTCCGCCAGCAATTCGCGCTCACGGCTCCAGTGGTTAACCGCGTGATCGAAACGCTGCATGAAAAACACCCCGAACAGCAACGACGGGCGCATCAGCCAGCCTTGGATCAAATCGCTGCCCAGCAGGGTTTGCAGCAGCGCCTCCAGGCTGCGATTGACCCCATCGTAGATCGGCAAAAAGCGCAGGCTGTATTCCGTGTCCTGCCCCACAAAGTGCGCCAGCTCATGGCCGATCACCGCGCTGATTTCTTCACGGCTCAGCAGGCCCAGATACAGCAACGGCACATGCAAGGTGCGCCCCTGCAGCAAAGTATTCGCCGGTTGCACAGTGGCCGCGCTGGAGGTCACGTAAAAGCCCTGGGCCAGGCTCACCACGATGTGGTCCGGTGGCAGCGCACCGAGCCGACCCGCCAGCTCGTCCACATGGCGCCACAACCCTGGAGCCAGCGCGGGCGTCACCACCTGGCCGAACATCTCCAGCGGCTCGGGCTTGAACATCCCCAGCATAGGGCGCAGCTGTCTGAGCAACTGCCAGATCGAATACACACAGAACGCCGCGATCACCCCCAGCACCGCCATCAGCTTGACTTCGCCACTGCCCAGCCGGCCGATATGCCACATCCCCAAGCCTTCGAAACTCAACGCCAACGCGACGGCCGCCGCCACCGCCACCACATGGCCCACCAGCACGTAGGGCAACAGGCGGCTGCCCAGAGAGAACACCTGCACTAACCTCTCCCGTGATTGCCGTGCCCGCCGTCCGGCCCAGTACGTACCTGCCAACGCAGCCGTACCAATCAACGTCGCCAACAGCCCCAAGCCCATCACCCACGGCGTCAGGACCCGCATCGCACCGTTCACGCGGTGGGCGATGGGCAGTTCGGCTTCGATTTTTGCCAGGCGCGAGAGGGCCATTTGCACGCTGATTTTTTCATCGACCAGATCGACCATCGCCGCCGGCTCCTTCGCCGCCAGCGCTTGGAGTTGCTGTTTAGCGATAGTCACCGTGATGTGGTAATCGACCAGCGCCGTGGTGGTTTCGTCAGCACGCTGACGCTCCCAGCCACCGAGGGCGGCCAGCAACAGCGGGAAAACGATGAGGAGGCAGATCAGTTTGAGAGCGTTCATGGGAGTCCGTTCACAACGCAGGGATGTTCAGGTTTATACCGAAAAAAACGCCCCTGGGTATCTACACCACTCTCAAATGCGGGCACACCACTCTGTGGTGAGCGGGCTTGCCCCGCGCCGGGCTGCGCAGCAGCCCCAATAAAGACACTGAGATTTTTCTGTTAAAACTAAGCGCCTGGTTTTGGGGCCGCTTCACAGCCCTACTTACAGCCCGGTATTCCCAGGCGACTCCAACACCTTCACCCCATCATCAATCACCGCCTTGCTCATCTCCTGCAAGTAATGCGATGCCCAGTCATGACGGTCCGTCTGCTTCGTCATCGCTGCATCTTCGGCGAGGAGCTTGGCAACGTGGGGCAAGTCGGAAACGTGATGCAAGGCTTCATGCAGGGAAACACCGCTGTTGACGCGGAACAGAGGTTGGTCGGAGTGAAAGGAGAACGGGGTGACGCCGAGGGTGGTTAACGCAGAGGGATTTGGAGCGTTCATTGGTAAAACTCCCCTATCGAGTGAGAGCTACCACGTTCGTTCTCAGGCGAATGGGTGGCAGCTGTGCGCAGGCTGAGAAACCGGAGATACAGGAACCCGGCAGACCCGAAGGTCTCCCACGCACAGCCGCCATTGCACGAATTTTCAGGCGAAAAAAAACGCCTTCAAAATCGGGTGTTGGGGGCGCTTGGTGCGCCTGCATCTTGCCGGGTTCTCAGGCCCGATCGCTGAATTGGCAGCGACGGGGGGAGGTTAGCGTGGTGAGCGGTGAGGAGCAATCGGGAAAATAGATCGATTGATTTTTCAGTTATTCCTTAAAGGTAGCGACCGGGCGTTGATGCCATTAACGAATGGTAAACCTCCTGAATTCGAACGTTGTCGATCATCCCTTCCGTAGAGAATAGGCAGGAATCCGCCAAAAGCTGCCGTGGCAGCAGGCAGCAGGCTGCCGAAAGCAGTCCGCTGTCAACGCCCTCTATCGGACGACGCTGTTGAAATATCGAGTACTAAAGCGGTTTTGTCTGGCAATTGCGCTACGTGCCGATTCGGTCGCCAAGGGGGTGCTTACCAGTTGTAACTCACCGACCCGGTCACATTTCGGCGATACCCGTATTTGCAGCTGTCGCCGGTGTAACCGCACTGGGACACATAGGTTTCGTCGGTCAGGTTGGACGCATTGAGCGCCAGCTTCGCCCCTGCATAGGATGAAGACAGCTTGCCCAGGTCGTAGCTCAGGCTGGCGTCAAACAGCGTGTAGTGGGGAATGCCTTCGCTGTTTTGCGAGTCGATATAGCTCTTGCCGACATAGCGTACTCCTCCCCCTATCGCCAAGCCCGATAGCGCGCCGCCCTGAATGGTGTATTGCGACCAGAGCGAGGCCAGTTGTTCAGGGGTATTGCCAGGTTGATTGCCTTTCTCATCGGCCGTATTGCTGCGGGTAATTTCAAGGTGTGAATAGCTGTAGTTGGCCATCAACTCCAGCGCATCGGACACCTGCGCCTTGCTTTCCAGTTCGATACCGCGCGACTGGATTTCTCCGGTCGCCACCGAGAAACGATTGTTGGCAGGATCGGCAGTCAGTACGTTTTGCCGCGTCAGGTCGAACAGCGAGACGGTCACGTAGCTGTCACTGCCCTTGGGTTGGAATTTGATCCCGACTTCATACTGGCGACCGGTTTCGGGTTCGAAGGCACTGCCGTCACGCGCCACCGCCGTGATGTTAGGGAAAAACGACTCCGAATAGCTCGCGTAGGGCGCCAGGCCGTTGTCTGCCAGGTACATCACACCGGTCCGCCACGTGAAGGCGTGATCGCGCTGCTTGAGGTCTGCCGCCGTATCGGTGGAGTAATGGACCGTTTTCGAGCGTGCCCAGTCTTGGCGACCGCCCAGGTTGAAGACCCAATGTTCGTCGAATTTGAGCTGTTCCGAGAGATACACCCCCGCCTGGTCAAGCTGACGACGCTGGTTGATGTCGTAAAAAGCGTCCAGGTCGCTGTAATCCTCGTGATAGACCGGCGCATACACATCCAGGGGATCAACCACGTTGCCACCCCCCAACTGGTTGGTAATGGCGTGTTGCAAATCGATGCCGACCAGCGTTGTATGTTCGAAACGGCCGGCGTTCCACTGGGCCTGGAAGTGGTTATCGAGCAGCGCATTCTTCACCTTTTCGTGGCCCAGATAACCGAAGCGGCCCACGGTGCGCTGGTCGTCATCCAGGCCGTATTGGTAAATCGTGCGCTGTTCCTGGTAGGAACGGCTGTAACGGGCGTTCTGGCGGAATGTCCAGATATCATTGAGGTGATGTTCAAACTGATACCCCAGTGACCACTGTTCTACATCATATTTGTCGAAGTCAGGGTCGCCGACAAAACGATCCGTAGCGATCCGTCCGTAACGCGAGCTGTCGAGGGTGCCGACCCGTGGCAACGCGTAGTAGCCCAGCACATTGCGGTCTTTTTGAAAGGACGCCAGCACCGTCAGCGAGGTGTCGTCCGAGGGGCGCCAACTGATTGCCGGGGCGATGAATTGACGGTCATCACGGGCGTAGTCGATTTGCGTACCGCTGTCTCGCCACAGCCCGGTGAGGCGATAAGTCAAGACGCCGTCCTCGCTAAGCGGCCCGCCGAAGTCCGCAGCCAATTGCTTGCGATCAAAACTGCCTGCCTGCGCCACCAGTTCATGCAGCGGCTCATCGGTGGGACGCTTGCTGATCACGTTGACCATGCCGCCCGGTGAGCTTTGACCGTAGAGCACCGACGATGGCCCGCGCAGCACTTCCACGCGCTCCAGCCCATAGACTTCACCCACGGCACGGCTCTGGTTGGCAAAGCTGTACTGGCGCAGGCCATCGCGATAGATACCACCGCCAGTCGTCGCGTCAAAGCCACGAATACTAATCGTGTCGCGCCGGGTATCGACACCGTTGGCTTCACCATTGACCCCGGCGGTGTAGCGCAGCACCTGCCCGATGCTTTGTGGCTGCTGGGCATCGATTTGCTTACGGGTGACCACGCTGATCGATTGCGGCGTTTCCATGATCGACGTATCGGTCTTGTTGGCACTCATGGTCCGGCTGGCGACCAGGCCATCGTTGCGGCCTAACGAGGTGTCGTATGCGGTGCCACTGATGGCGGTCGGCGCTAGCTCCAGCACGTCGCCGTTGCTCGGTACCAGCAGCAGGCTACCGTCGTCCTGGCGCTCATAGGTCAGCCCAGAGCCGAGCAAGAGCTGCGCCAGGCCGGCCTCAGTACTGAAATCGCCTTGCAGCCCCTGGGTTTTCTTGCCGGCCGTCAGCGTTGAGCTGCCCGCCATGGTAATCCCCGCCTGTGCGCCGAAACGTGACAGCGCAGAATCCAGGGGGCCAGCGTCGATGCTGTAATGCTGCGAACTACCCGCGGCAAAGACTGGAAGGCTGCAAAGCGGTTGCACGCTGAGCAACAACAGTCCAAGCGTACGGGCACGCAGGGCGCGGGAAGGTGAAGTCATACGAGGCTCCTAAGGGGTCAAGACCCACCTCTGGCGGGTGGGTGATCCCTATAGGCCAAGCGAGTACGAAAAAACTATCGTGCAGCGGAAAAAATATTTCAGGCGGGCACGATCGAGACCCAATACCGCGTCATGCGCTCGATTCGCACCGGTAGCGTGCGCGCTACCAGGGTCAAGGCTGCATCGGTGTCATCCAGCGAAAAACTGCCTGTGAGGCGTAACCCTGAGACCTGCTCATGACAACGTAAAACACCGGGGCGATAACGTGAGAGTTCCGCCACCAAGGCATCCAGGCGCAGGCGATCCGCCGGCAGAATCCCGCGCAGCCAGGCTTGGGCGACCAGCAGGTCGGGGCGGCTCGGTACGCCGATACCCAGGCGATCCACCCGTGCCTGCCATCCGGCCTCAAGTGAAGAGGACGTTGGCTGGCCGCGTGAGTGCACCTGCACCTGGCCGCCCATGACGGTGACCTGCGTGCCCTGCCGGTCATGGCGCACTTGCAACTGCGCATCGCGGCTCTGCAGGATCGCGTCCGGCGTGATCAACTGCAGCGGGCGCGATTCTGCTCGCACATTCAAGGCCAGCTCGCCCTCTATCATCTGTATGCGCCGCACCTGGTCATTAAAATCCAGGTTCACCGTACTGGCCGTGTTCAGCCATAGCGAGCTGCCATCAACCAGGGCCCACTGGTGACGCTCGCCTGTTCCTGTGCGGTGGCTCGCCAGCGCGGCGCGCACTGGCGTGGAACCCGCGCCTTGCCAGGCAACTGTGCCAACCGCACCAAGGACCAACAGGCGCTTGAGTAACTGCCGACGTTTCTGCATGTCCGGCCCAGCCGACGCCAGTGCCCTGCGCGCGGTGGCATCGCGCAAAAGATTCGCTCCGGGCTGCTGCAACAGCGGCAAGCTGGCGACACGCTGCCAGGCCTGCTCATGCTCATCGCTCGCCTCGCGCCAACACCGCAATGCTTCCAGATCAGGCGCACTCATAAGCCCGGACTGCGTCCTGACAAGCCAATCAATGGCGATATCGCGCACCTGCGGATTAATCTCGGCCCTCATTCGAAACGGCTCGCATAGCAAACACTGAATGCCTTGCCCATGGCCCGTTGCACTTGAGCCACAGTCAAACCCAACTGCGCAGCGATCTGCGAATACGTCAGGCCGTCGAGCTGAGACATGAAGAAAATCTGCCGTATGCGCTCAGAGAGCCCAATCAGCAGCGAGTCGAGTTGCAACAAGGTTTCGATCACCAGATACCGGTCCTCGGGTGACGATTCCCCCCCTTCGGGCCGAGCAGCCAACGCTTCAAGATAAGCCCGCTCGATCTCCTGGCGGCGCCAGCGATTGACCAGCAGTCCATTGGCAATCGCCGCGAGAAACGCCATGGGCTGGCGCAACTCGCGCACCTGCTGAGGGGCGCGCAGCACACGGATGAACGTGTCGTGGGCCAGATCCTCGGCATCGGCACTGTGCCCCAACCGCCGGTTCAGCCAGCCCTGCAACCAGCCGTGATGATTCTCGTACAACTGTTCGACGGACGATGTTGGGCTGGCATCCTGCATGTGAGGCTCGCACTGCGTGAATGATAATGCTTCTCATCGTATTGATCGGGCGCATGGTTGTACAGTGTTTACACCTGTTTGATGGGGTGGAATTCTACGTCCATATCTGAGCAACAACGGGAGCAAGTGGGTGCGCTACACCGAAGCCGGTTACTTGCCGATCGACAACAACGCCGCCGAGCGTGCGATCCGGCCCTTCGTGATCGGGCGCAAGAATTGGCTGTTCAGCGACACGCTCAAAGGCGCGACGGGCAGCGCTCAACTTTACAGTTTGGTCGAGACGGCTAAAGCCAACGGCCAAGAGCCCTATGCGTGGCTGCGCCACGCACTTGACGACTTCTTCGGTTGAGGATTACGAAGCTTTACTGTCCTGGAACTGCTCGCCGATGACGCATAGTTAAGCGCGCTATTCATCTTGATGGCTGGTGGGGTTTACGGTGAGTTCAAAGAACACGAGCGGAGCAACGATCATGGAATACGACGATAAACTGATTGAAGAAGCCGTGCTTGCCCTGTTGGCAACCTTCAGTTTTGATAACGGCAATGCTTGGAAAGGGTTCGACTTCGAGACCATGAACCGATTGCATGAACATGGTTTCATCAGTAATCCGGTGAACAAGAACAAATCGATTTGGTTGACGGCTGAAGGGCTGGAGCGAGGCCGGCAGATAGCCGACCGGTTATTTGGGGTAAGAACTCAAGTGGAGCATGAATCCGACTTGGATACCTGACTTCATACCACGGCCATACGATCGGTTGGGTTTATGGATCGACCTTGTTTTCTTGCAGTTGCCGATATTCATTCAAACGCCAAATAGCACCAAGCCCCGAGTTACGGGGCTTGGTGCTGTGGTGCGCTTCGCGGTCACCTTGCAAACTAGAGGTCGCTCGATACGGATACGCAGTGATAACCAGCTCCCGGCAATCGAGTACTGGAGACGCTTTCCCTGCATGAGGGAACGCTCCAGCATTCCCAGGCTGTTGAGAATGTGGAAGACGGCTGCGTCCCCCAATTCCCAATCAGTGGCGTTGCCGGTATCAGTATCTGCAATGTCTTCCTGCACGGCTTTAAATGCCAGCACTCAGCGGTCACGTAGCGGCTCAAAGCCCGCTGCAGGGGGGATTGACGATCTCGGTCGGTCGCCCGCGCCAGTTGATCCAACTCGCTGACAAGTTCGGGCTTTACTCGGAAAGACAGAACGGGAGAGCTGCCATTAACGTTGTTCCACACGTGTTCTGTATGCGCTGTGTACATGGTATGCGGACGTTATGCTTCGGCTGGTAGTCGGCCACCAATAGCGGTTTGTCGGTTTGGGGAAGGATTTACAGGCGAGCGACTGGGTTGTATCAACCCAGAAACAACAAAGCCCTCACATTTCTGTGAGGGCTTTGTTTTGTATGGTGCGGCACCAGACGAACGGTATGTTTCGCTGAGACTAGGTTTTCCGGGCGTCTGGAGTTCGCTGGAAAATTCGGCGTACCCCAACCAGTAACTATAAATAAATCAGCTAGTTATGGCTCTAAGTGGAATCGAATCCGGAATTCATATCGCATTAGCACGCTTTTATCAGTGCGTGCATTACAGATGGGAGGGCGATTAATTGAAGATTGTGGAGAGGCGGTGGAGGCGTGCCTCCACTAGATCATGAAAGCGGAAGACCAGCTAGGAGAGGAGCTAGTAGAGGCAGGTACTGTGCTGCGAGCACGTTGCCCGCTGTACCTTCGAGAATAGTTCTAACCGAGTGTAGGCTTTCGCGGATTATGCCGAGCCTGGGGGTTGGAGCCTTTATCTGACTGCGAACGGTCTCCAAATCACTCCTGAGCTGTTCGCGCTCTACTGAGCTATTCATCTGGCCAATGACTGGAAGCAAGCTCTCAACAAACGTAGATAGACCTTCGAGATCCGTGGTTTGGTTATACGTCTGAGTAGAGCCATTGGTGGCTTGCTGAATTTGAGATCCGTTCATGGTTCCGATGGTGATGTTGTAATTGTTCTGACTCGCCACGAGTTTCTCCTCTCTTGTGAAGGTTGCGTCCTCTCCCAAAATACCCTGAGCTTCGAGTTCCACGGCAAAATCGACGATCCTGTTTCGAACAGAAGAGACGATTCGATCAATGAGGTTCAGAGGAATCTCAAGCATGAATTCTGAGGTCGGGGTCTGCAATAGAGACCGCAGTTCATTACATTGCTCAGGCCCGAATGCCAGGCCTAACGTGCGACCCCTGTTCGGCTCCGTTGTGAACTCTTGAAGCTGGCTCAGCGGGTTATTCATTGCCATTTGCGACATGAGCCCCTGAAGCTCCGCGTGACCCACATCTACTGGAATGCTTCCGTGCCTCGGATGCCTATAAATGACCCGGCCGGTTATCTTGCGATAGTCCGGAATGTCATCCAGTAGCTCGTAGCCTTCCATCTCATGCTCCAGCCACGCGCTGATGGTCTGCACCTTCAGCAGTGCCGATACGACTCGCGCCTTACGGAGAAGGCTCAGAATATTGACATTGTCATCACAGGCATCTGCCCGAAGCTCGAAAACAAGACTTCCCATTGCCATTCCCTTTTTTAGATAGAAGCAGAATGCCACACTCCCTGAATTATGACTGTTTACAGTGGTCATGGGCAGGGGAAAGGCATCATCAAAGCCGTTTACAGAAATGTGGGCGATTCCCAAAAGCGTCAGAATCAGAAGGGGTGGGCGCTCAACAGAAAACTGTGCTCTGGACACAGCCATGTCTGATCCGTAGGATCAAAATGCCATCGCTAGATTGATCAAGTTCGACGCCCAAAAGCCATGAGAACTTTAGCTGGGTGTTGACCAGGATAGATTTTTCAGACTCACGAGACCGTCGCTCATGGAAGATGTAACGATAAAATGAAAAAATTTATAGCTGCGACGCTTCTTTCTACCACCATTGCGCTTGTCTTTGCGTTGGCGATTATTCATTTTTCGCCGATTAGCGAAATATTAATCAGCCATACTCAGTTTGTACCGGTCAAAGACTTTAAAGAGCTAGGTGAGTACGAGCAAGTTATAATTGAGCGGATGATAAAAGAGAAATCTATTGTCACGGTGGATAGTCTATGGTCTATGCAGGTCTCTTTCTACCAAACTATCGTCAGTTTACTAATTGCTTTGAATGCTGCAATATTGGTTATTGCTTTCGTTGTAGTTAAAAGTTCTTCCAGGGCTGAGGTTATAAGGGCGTCTGTAGAACAGTTTAATGATTTTTCACGAAGTGGCGACTTTACCAAGCTTGTGCAGAAGAAGGCCAAAAAAGAAGTTGTGAAAATTAATTTGACCTACGGCGATGTATGGGATGAGCTTGATGATCACGACGTTAGGATGAAAGCAAGCGAAGATGCTATAATCGTAATAAGTAATCGGCTAGCTGATTTGGATAGTTCAGAAGATTGTGTAAAAGGCACCGAAAAAATCGGTGATTAGGTAGGGAAATATGGCTTTCATCCGTAAAAGCGCAAAGCCGCAAGTTGGTAAGATTGGTAGTCCCGCCTTAGAGGCTAGGGGGGAGGATAAGCTTACTGTGGCTCAAATGCTAGAACTGGCTAGGCGAGAGGGCATAGACACTTCTCCCTTGGATGTTCATGCGTTAGTAAGTGCGTTAGGGATAAAGTTCTTATGCGTCCCTATGGATGATGAAGTTTCAGGTTCTCTTAGCCTTTCTGAAAATGGGAGAGACTGGCTAATAAGGGTGAATGCGTTACATCATCCAAATCGGCAAAGATTCACTGTGGCGCATGAACTTGCGCATTTTGCTCGGCACAGATCTCAGCAATTAAAGTTCGTGGATCAAAACTTCTTCAGGAACGGCGATAGTAATGCAATGGAGGTTGAGGCCAACCGTTTCGCAGGTGAGTTGCTCATGCCGGAAAGCTTGTTTAGAGATCGTGTCAAACTTTTTAGCGGAAGCATCGAAGCAGTTGCTCAATATTTTAAAGTCTCGACATTGGCCGTCAGAGTTCGAGCTAAATCATTAGGGATGAAAGGGCATGGATTGGAGTAACTTCATATATTTTCCCGTATTAAAAACAAAAGATGCAGAGCTTAGGGCAATTTCCTCCGTTGATAAGGTATCTCGCGAGAAAATACTTCCAATATATGAAATTACAAAATCGAGAATAACCAAGAAAAATTCTCTTGGAGATATTGTCAAGCGTCTGGATCAGATTCGTGGAATTCAGAATGGCCTGCCATTTATATTGGATGTTGCCACCGATCCTAAGCAGACTAACTCTCAGATTGAAAGTATATTGTCGCCAGATGACGGATATCGTTTCTGGAGAGAATGGCTAGAAGCACATGATGATCTTTCTATAGTCCCAGTTATTCATATTAACTTAGAAGATGATGAAGATTTGGATGAGGCCCAAAGCTTTGTTCGAGCGGTTGCGCATAAGTATCCTAAAATGGCTCTTCGTCTCCCAACTGGATTGGAGGAGGAAGAATATAGTGAAATACTAGATCCAATAGTTTCTGTTTTGGGTGAGTCAAAACTTTATGTTCTGATAGATGATGGGTGTATACGCGATATAGTAAAGAAGAGCTCAATCGGGGCTGTCGCACAAAGTTATCAGAGCACCTTTGAAATTATTGCAGAGATGGACGATAGTGAAAACTGGCTGGAAAAGGTTGTATGTATATCAGGGTCATTCCCCCAGCAAGTGAAAAATGAAGGGGTGGGGGACGAATATGGAGATTTTGATATATTCGAGCATGGCCTATACCTTCAGTTGAAAAAAAATCGACCTGACTTACAGTTTGGTGACTACGCATCAATTAATATTAACCAAACTGAAATGCGTGGTGGCACATTTGTGCCGCGTATAGATTTCTGTACTGACAGTAAGTTTTTCTACTACCGGAAACGCCGTGAAAGCGGTTCTTATATCTGGTGCGCAAAAAAAGTTATTGCTGACTCAGACTTTGTGGATAATGGTACTTGGGGAGATGATGAGATAAATAGTGCGGCGATAGGGAGTCCTTCTGGAATCAGTCCTTCATTTTGGATTTCTGTTCGTGCTTGCAACTATATGACTCGAAGAGTAAAGATCTTAAGCGCCTAACTTGTTAGCTGGTAAGCTTAAGGAAAATACGTCGTCCAATGTTACTATGGCTGTTATCTCATTTTGGAATGTAATGGTCCGAGAGCCATACCTATCAACGATGTATTTTCTGAATGCTTTTTTTATATTTTCTTTTTTGTGCGCTGATTTTATCTTGGTGCAAAGTTCAAATTTTGATTTTCCCGACAGCTTGAACTCTTTTCGTAAGCTCTCTATTGGGAGTGCGTCTAACGTTATTAAGGTGTCAAATTTCCTTATTAGTCTTGCTGCTCGGACTCGCCTTACTCCCTCCTCGGAGCAAATATAAATTCCTACTTTTTCTGGTGCAAGTTTTCTAATGGAGGCTAGATGTTTTTTGTCGCAGACTACGTATACATAATCAAAAAGTTGTTCATATGATTCTAGCTGCACAGGCAGTCTATCAATTCTGTCGTAGGCTGACTTTATCTCATACCCAAACACCTCTCCTTCCTGGACGCAAATAAGATCCGCTCTCCGACGCCCAAAATGGAAAGGGAACTCAGTAGAGATAGCTTCTGTGGTGCTATCATTTATTAGATGCTCTAAGAGTGCACGTTTTATTTCTAGTTCTTTCATTGGGTTGACAAGCCTTTAAATTACTGTTGTTAGCTTTTTTCTAGTGTTTTTAGTCTAGCCTCGACGGTATATTTGAGTAACAGTTTATAACTTTAAGGTGTCATGATCTTTATCTGTTCAGGGTGCTAACGCAGCCTTGAATTGACGCTTCAACACCCGCCACTCTTCATCGCTTCCATCGCATAGCAATGCTACAAGTAGTTCTCCTGCATAGCTAGGATTGAATTGTCCGTAGTTTTGTAGATGTATCTGAGTGATGGCTTTTTGCCGGTCTCTGAATGTTGCCTAACGTTTAAACTCCCAAGATTTTCCTAAGCGAAGGGTGAGCAAATGTGTGGTCAACAAATAGTAATAGCGTGTCGACTCTGCGTGTTGGTTCAAATGTTGACTCAGAAACCATGCCAAATGTTTTCGCTGCCAAGCCCATGGATTGTCTATGTGCCCGCGATTGGATATTGCTACTTGAATGACTTTCGCTTGGCGAAGGTGACGCTGGCGCGTGGAATGCGACCCTGTCAGTACACCCATCAGAAACAGCTCAATATCGATTGGCTGGCTCATTCTCGACCATCGATGTAAGCCGATACTACGTCGATACGGCCATGCCCCAGTTCATAGCTGATTTGTGCTCGTACCTCTTGATCAAGGTTTTGCTCAAGGCTGTAGCAGTTGCCGCCGTTGATGGGCGCGAGGTACTGGCTAATTTGCTCATAGCGTTCGCACGCATAGGCTGCGCGCAATTCGTGGAATCCTTTGACGCTGTGCTGATGGAGGATATCTCGTGCGGGGCGTACGGCAGCCTGTAGGAAGTTTCGGTAGCTTTCATTTGGTGCCAACAGATTGCGGCTACCGTCGGGCGAGACTTGAAGGGCGAATGCCAGTGCGTCGTGGATGTGCTCATCCATCGTTATCCATCGAGGGGCTGAGGCTCCTGAACGGCCACCTTTGGTGCCTTCCTGGATATTGATCTTGCCGTATTGCTCTGCCTCACGTTTTAAACGCGGTAGGTCGGCCAAAATAGCCTCGCGTAAGCGCATGCCGGTGGCTCGCGCCAACTGCGCGATGGCCGCGGCGCGTTGCATTTGGTGTTCGCAGAGCACTTCGACGATTCGCCTCACGTGTTCGCGGTCTTGGCCTTGCGGCACCGAGCGACGAACACTGGTGCGTCGCATACCTAGCGCCTTGCTCGGGCTCGGCACTTTCACATACTGATCACCGCGAAGCGCGGCCATGGTCCGATTCACACTGGACAACCGGTTTTGCGCAGTGGCGATGGCCAGCTCACCTTGTTCAACTTGTTGGCGCAGATATCCGGCGTAGTCCAGCAAGGTCTGCCAATTAATCTGCCGCGCATCGTTAAACCCCGGTCCTTCCTCCGACCGACACCAGCGTACAAACGCCTGCCAACGATCACCGTGCGCCTTGACCGTGCCGTAATGCCCGCCGCCAAACAGGTCGCGCAGCGCTTGCGGTCCGGCATAGCTCAGTTGCCGGCCATAGCCAAAATTCCGCCCATCCCGTCTGCCTACCAATGCCATGATTAAACGCCTCTCGAAGCCAAACTTTTAAAACCATCCCCACGTCATCCCGCCAAGAATGCTGAGTGTTATCAGGGATCAAGGCCCCTGCGACCTGTGAGGGTTGTCCACTGACGCGGGACTGACGGCTCTTTACGACCGGGAGCTTGGGCACCTCATGACCTGGTCTCCTGAACACTTCCGAAGAAGTGGGCGGGTGGAGACTGCACTGGCTGACGAGACCGGCGCCGCGAGATCCTGAGTCGGGTGAAGGCAGTGATGCGATGACCGGGGCATGCCTGACTGTCAGTCAGGTGCAGTCCATTCCTTGGGCTGCGGCACCATCATCTGCATCGCTGTTGCTGGTGAACTTTCGGTGTTTGTCACGCCGATTGTCACGAGGGGGAATGCCGCAAAGCCTTGTACGAGTTGGGCTGCAGCAGCGGTTGGAGCGCCCGTCTCTTTCCGGGAGAAAGAGACGGGCGCAGGTTGGCGCAATGAAATGGCCAAACGGATAGATTGCTGCAGGGCAGCTATGAAAGGGAATGAGTTGCCGCAGTGGGCACGCTGGTAAAAGTAGGCATCCATCACATCGCTGTGACCGTGCGAGCCGCCGGACGCTAATCGCACTTTGGGAGAACCACCACGGTGTGGCGTAGCCTTAAAGGTTCTGGCTACCTGGGTTGCTGTCAACGACAGCGCTTTGCCCGATCTTTTCTACGCCTGTGGATAATTCGGGTCAAGGCTCGAATTTTCGGGAGTTCTGCGGCTGTGGATGAAATTATCCACCGGTGGAAATCAGTGGTTTTCCACAGACAGTTGCGTGGGCTTTAGATTTTTTAAGTGAGGTCCATCCAAGCCGGGCGGCTTTGCAGCCCTGCTTGGATGGACCCGCGTGGACAAGCGGATCACTGAGATATGAAGACCGAGCGCTTACTCGGCTGCGCCACGTTTCGCTTTTAGGCGAGTGACGTTCGCTCCGGTCTGGTTGGCGAACTCGTGTGGGGTGACATGCTCCTGCCGGTTGGCCTCCAGGTACCGGCTCCACCAGTTCATGATCAGCCTGCGCTCCTCAATGAACTCGGCCTTGTGGATGTAAGCTGCGCGGACGTTGTTGCGCTCCTTGTGGCTCATCTGCCGTTCAATAGCTGTCTCCGACCACAGCCCTGACTCGATCAGTGCGCTGCAGGCCATCGAACGAAATCCATGCCCGCAGATATCGGTTTTGGTGTCGTATCCCATCGTTCGTAGCGCGTTGTTCACGGTATTTTCGGACATGGGTTTCCAGGGTTTGGCATCACCTGCGAAGACCAATGCGAATTTGCCTGTGAGTGCATGGATTTTTTCGAGTAGCGCCACTGCTTGCGGCGATAAGGGTACTAAATGGATATCCCCTGCCATCTTCGTACCCCTTGTGGAAAAGGGTACTCCCTCCAACGCGGGTCGAGTGTCCGGTATCTCCCAGGTGCCACGCTTGAGGTCGAACTCGCTCCAGCGTGCGAAACGCAGCTCGCTGGATCGTACAAACACATGCAGCGACAGCATCACCGTAAGATGGGTAAGTGCCCGGCCTTTATAGGTGTCGATCCGCTCCTGCAGTTCAGGCAGTCGCGATAAGGGTAGAGCGGGGCGATGTACCACCCGCGGGGCTTTGATCGAGCCTTCGAGATCGTAAGCAGGGTTTATGGTGATAAGCCGGAGGCGCTTTGCCTCGCGCATGATGCTCTGCAGGTAGTTTTGTACCCTTAAAGCAACGTCGATCGTTCCGCGCTTCTTGATCGCTTCCAAGGGCTGCATAAGGTCATGGGTGTCGAGATCAACAATGGCGCGTGCGCCGATCAGCGGGAATACGTGGGTTTTGAGGCGGCTCATCACTGTCTTGGAATGGCCTGGCGCCCACTTGGCCGACATTTCCGTATGCCAGTCAAGCGCAACGCTTTCAAAGGTTCTGCCTTTGATTACGGCTTCCGCCTTGGCTTGGTGCTTGGTTTCTATGGGATCAATGCCATCCGCCAGCATTCGCTTAATTTCCAAGCGCTTGCGGCGCGCATCGGCGAGGCCAATGACGGGATAGTTGCCGAACGAGGTCAGTCCTTCCCGTCCGTCAGGTTTGACGTAGCGGAGCCGCCAGCCTTTGCGGCCATTGGGTTGGACTAGGAGGTAGAGGCCGTCGCCGTCGAAAAGCTTGTAGGCGCGGTCTGTAGGTTTTGCCAAGCGGCAAGCTGCGTCGGAGAGCGGAGCTGTGGTGCGCGACATAAGGGTACTCCCTTTTATCGAAGTGACCTGTATCCCAAACTCTACCCTTAAAACGGTTGGAATCCACCAGTTTCTGACGGAAACCGATGGAACCCCAAAACGAAAAAACCCGCCAGAAGGCGGGTTTTTCGGGGGTTCTAGAGATTTTGAAAGCCTTCTCTGGAACCTTGTATGGTGCCGGCACCAGGAGTCGAACCCGGGACCTACTGATTACAAGTCAGTTGCTCTACCAACTGAGCTATACCGGCGTGTTAGGGCGACGATTATAGCGATTGGCAACGTTCTGTAAACCCCTGAATTCTGACTATTTTTGCAGAACCTGAGCTTTTTTCACGAACGCCCCTTTTTCCGGCAAGCGCGGGTAGGATTCTTCCCTCGTCGCCGGGCGGTCTGGCCGGTGCGATGTTGAGTTCATCCCTGCCTAAGGAAGCCCCACGTGAAACGGATTCTCTCCCTGTGCCTCATCCTCCTCACCGCCGCTCTCAGCGCGTGCTCCATTACCAAGCCCGGCAACGACCCCGCGCTGGTCGGTACCTGGAAAGGCCTGCGTTCGGAAACCGGCAACTGTCAGTTCCTGTCGTGGACCAACCACCTCAAGGCCGATGGCCGTTTCACCATTATCTTCTTTCGCGATGCGCAGCAGACGCAGGTGATTCGGACCGAGCAGGGGTCGTGGTCGGCGGCCGACGGTAAGAACGAGTTGCGCATCGATGGGGTGCGTTCGCCGGATGTGTACACCTATAAGCTGGTGGACCCGGACACCGTGCATTACGTGAGTGTGGCAGCGGACCCCACCAGCGATTGCCAGGGTGATTATGAATTCACCGAGCGGCGGGTTCATCAATAAGCCTGAGCAGTTGTCCGCTGGCTGACGATGGTCAACGCGTTCGCGCTCGTGCTGGGTATCCTCTTGGTTCAATGGGTGGGTTCATTGAAGGTCGAGGAAGTGTCCAGCGGCGTGGGTTTTGCTTAGTTGTGCACAGACGTCGCGGGCGACCGCCGGGTGGGTTTTGCCTTGAATCCAGGCGCGGTTTGCGTATTCTGTCGCGCGATATGAATAGTAGGTTTAATCGCAAAATCGTGTAGGCAAATTTTCGAGACAGATTTGAGGCAACGGATTATTTGTTTATGGGTATGTCAGATTTGTGCCGTTTTTGACCATCAGGCCAACAAAAATCACGATAAATCGGTGCAAGTTCATGTTCTTACAACGAATGCATTTTTATCGCTGGATTCGTCATAAAAATGGCGCCACGCCGTTCGTCGGATAATATCGAGCTAAAAGCATCAAAATACTGACACCATCAATGTGATATCACAGAATGCCTCGGCCAACACATAACTATAAAAATACAAGGTCAGCTCTTCGCTGACCTTTTTATCGCCTTTAAAGCGCAAACCAGGTGGGGAGGGGCAGTGAGTGAGTCGAGCAGATGACATTTCAAAACTATTCAACAAGCTGGGTGCCAACCCGAATGGCTACCGCGAAATCGACTTTATCCATGAGTTTATCGAGGACGAAGTAGAGGTCCTGGAAAGCCCGGAGGTTGTTGCTCCCCCGCCTGCATTGGCAGCTCTCTTGGATGAAGCCCCATCGGCCCCGTTGTTGCGTTTGCTCGAAGAGCTGAACCATGGCGCCGCCGACCACCTGCCACGGTCCGAAGTGGTACCGGGCCCGCAAGGCGAGGTGTATTCGGAGCAGTCCACGCCGAAAGTGGTGGTGGTGGTTTCGGTTAAAGGGGGTGTCGGCCGTAGCACCTTGTCTGCTGCGATTGCCAGTGGCTTGCAGCGCCAGGGGCACCCGGCGCTTGCCCTCGACCTGGACCCGCAAAACGCCCTGCGTCACCACCTGTGCCTGGGCCTCGACTTCCCTGGCATCGGCGCTACCAGCTTGCTTAACGAAAGCTGGGAAGCCCTGCCTGAACGCGGCTTTGGCGGTTGCCGCCTGGTGGCGTTCGGTGGCACTGACCACGAGCAGCAGCAGAGCTTGAATCGCTGGTTGGGTCAGGATCCCGAGTGGCTTGGCAAGCGTTTGGCCAGCCTTAAGCTGAACGGCCAGGACACGGTCATCATCGACGTACCGGCGGGCAACACCGTGTATCTCCGCCAAGCCATGTCGGTTGCCGACGCGGTGCTGGTGGTGGTGCAGTCGGATGTGGCGTCGTTCAGCACCCTGGAGCAGATGGACAGCGTGCTGGCGCCATACCTGCAACGCGCAAAACCGCCACAACGCTTTTATGTGATCAACCAGTTGGACGCCGCCCACCGCTTCAGCCTGGACATGGCCGAGGTGTTCAAGACGCGCCTCGGCAGTGCCCTGCTGGGCACGGTACACCGCGACCTTGCGTTCAGCGAAGCCCAGGCCTACGGGCGTGATCCCCTCGACCCTACCGTCAACAGTATCGGCTGCCAGGACGTCCACGCCCTGTGCCGCGCCTTGCTCGAACGCATCGACTCGGACCTTCCATGACCGACAATACGTCCTCCACGCCCTTCGTCGAAGGGCGCGCTGAACAGCGCCTGAATGGCGCCATCGCGCGCTTCAATCGCTGGCCTGCAGCGCTACGTACGGTGCTGGTATTTGCCAGTTGCGTGCTCGGTGCCCTGCTGTTTTTTGGCGTTATCAGTGCGCCGCTGGACCTCTACAGCCAATGCCTGTTTGCCGTTGTGTGCTTCATGGCGGTGCTGGTGCTGCGCAAGATCCCGGGGCGCCTGGCAATCCTCGCGCTGGTGGTATTGTCGCTGGTGGCCTCGCTGCGCTACATGTTCTGGCGACTCACCTCCACCCTGGGCTTTGAAACCTGGCTCGACATGTTCTTCGGCTACGGCCTGGTCGCCGCCGAGTTCTACGCCCTGATCGTGCTGATCTTCGGCTACGTACAAACCGCCTGGCCGCTGCGTCGCACCCCGGTGTGGCTCAAGACCGAGCCGGAAGAATGGCCGACGGTGGATGTGTTCATCCCCACCTATAACGAAGCGCTGAGCATCGTAAAACTGACCATCTTCGCCGCCCAGGCGATGGACTGGCCCAAGGACAAGCTGCGTGTGCACGTGCTCGATGACGGCCGCCGTGATGACTTTCGCGAGTTCTGCCGCAAGGTCGGGGTCAACTACATCCGTCGCGACAACAACTTCCACGCCAAGGCCGGTAATCTCAACGAAGCGTTGAAGGTCACCGACGGCGAATACGTCGCGCTGTTCGACGCCGACCACGTGCCGACGCGCTCCTTCCTGCAAGTCAGCCTTGGCTGGTTCCTCAAGGATCCGAAGCTGGCGATGCTGCAAACGCCGCACTTCTTCTTCTCGCCGGACCCGTTCGAAAAGAACCTCGACACCTTCCGCGCCGTGCCCAACGAGGGCGAGTTGTTCTACGGCCTGGTGCAGGACGGCAACGACCTGTGGAACGCCACCTTCTTCTGCGGCTCGTGTGCGGTGATTCGCCGTGAGCCGCTGCTGGCAATCGGCGGGGTAGCCGTCGAGACCGTGACCGAAGACGCCCACACCGCGCTCAAGCTCAACCGCCTGGGCTACAACACGGCGTACCTGGCGATCCCGCAAGCCGCGGGCCTGGCCACGGAAAGCCTGTCGCGCCACATCAACCAGCGGATTCGCTGGGCGCGGGGCATGGCGCAGATCTTCCGCACCGACAACCCGCTGCTGGGCAAGGGCCTCAAGTGGGGCCAGCGCATCTGCTACGCCAACGCTATGTTGCACTTCTTTTATGGTTTGCCGCGTTTGGTATTCCTCACCGCACCGCTGGCCTATTTGGTCTTTGGCGCGGAGATTTTCCATGCCTCGGCGCTGATGATCGTCGCTTATGTACTGCCGCACCTGGTGCATTCAAGCCTGACCAACTCACGCATCCAGGGCCGCTTCCGGCACTCGTTCTGGAACGAGGTATACGAGACCGTACTGGCCTGGTACATCCTGCCGCCGGTGCTGGTGGCGCTGGTCAACCCCAAGGCCGGTGGCTTCAACGTCACCGACAAGGGCGGCATCATCGACAAGCAGTTCTTCGACTGGAAGCTGGCGCGCCCTTACCTGGTGCTGTTGGCCGTGAACCTGGTCGGCCTGGGCTTTGGTATCCATCAGTTGATCTGGGGCGATGCGTCCACGGCTGTGACGGTGGCGATCAACCTGACCTGGACCCTCTACAACCTGATCATCACCAGCGCCGCTGTCGCCGTGGCCTCGGAGGCGCGCCAGGTGCGTTCCGAGCCGCGCGTCAGCGCCAAGCTACCGGTGAGCATTATCTGTGCCGACGGCCGAGTGCTGGATGGCACTACCCAGGATTTCTCGCAGAACGGCTTCGGCCTGATGCTCACCGATGGTCACTCGATCACCCAGGGCGAGCGCGTGCAACTGGTGCTTTCGCGCAACGGTCAGGACAGCCTGTTCGATGCGCGCGTGGTGTTCAGCAAAGGGGCGCAGATCGGCGCCCAGTTCGAACCCCTCAGCCTGCGCCAGCAAAGCGAATTGGTACGCCTGACCTTCTCCCGCGCCGACACCTGGGCCGCGAGCTGGGGCGCCGGCCAACCGGATACGCCGCTGGCGGCCCTGCGCGAAGTCAGCTCCATCGGCATCGGCGGCCTGTTCACCCTCGGCCGCGCCACCCTACACGAACTGCGTCTGGCCTTGAGCCGCACCCCCAAAAAACCGCTTGATACGCTGATGGACAAGCCATGACCTCGAAGATTTTCGCTCGCCCTCATCCGCGCCGTGCACTCGCGCTGATGATCGCCTCGCTGATGGGTTTCAATACCCTGGCGCAAGCTGCCGAGCAAGCGGTGACCACCGTGCCCGTGCAAAGCACCGACAACGGCTACAGCCTGACCCTCAAGCAATTGGGGCGTCGCGACACCATGAACCTGCAAGGGGTGGAGTCTTCCGACAGCGTCAACTTCGACATTCGTGCCGACGAAGTGGTCAAGGGCGCGCAACTGTTGCTCAAGTACAGCTACTCGCCGGCGTTGCTGGCGGACCTGTCGCAGATCAACGTGCTGGTCAACGGCGAAGTAGCCGCCAGCCTGGCGTTGCCCAAAGAGGGGGCCGGTACTCAGCAAGAACAACTGGTGCAGATCCCGCCGAAGTTGATCACCGAATTCAACCGCTTGAGCCTGCAGTTCATCGGTCACTACACCATGTCCTGCGAAGACCCGTTGCACAGCAGCCTGTGGGCCAAGATCAGCAACAGCAGTGAGCTGAAAGTGCAGGTCGAGCCGATCGTCCTCAAGGACGACCTGGCCGTGCTGCCGCTGCCATTCTTCGATAAGCGTGACGCGCGCCGGGTGAGCCTGCCGTTCGTGTTCGCCACCGCGCCGGACAGTGCCGCCCTGGAAGCGGCCGGTGCGTTGTCGTCTTGGATCGGCGGCCTCGCCAGCTACCGTGGCGCGACCTTCCCGACCACCCTCGGCGAGCTGCCGGCCAAGGGCAATGCCATCGTGCTGGTGCAAACCGCCGAAGCCATGGATGTGCACGGTGTCGCCATCGCCAAGCCGACCGGCCCGACGTTGACCCTGATCGCCAACCCCACCGACGCCAATGGCAAGCTGCTGATCGTCACCGGCCGTGACGCGCAAGAGCTCAAGCGCGCCGCCACCGCCGTGGTGCTGGGTAGCCCGGTATTGGCCGGCAACAGCGTGGTCATCACCAAGCTCGAAGCCCTCGCGCGGCGCCGTCCCTATGACGCCCCGAACTGGCTGCCGAGCAACCGCCCGGTGCGCCTCGGTGAGTTGGTCGAGCAGCAGAAACTCAGTGTGTCGGGCTACAATCCCGGCGCCATCAGCGTCGACATGCGCCTGCCGCCTGACCTGTTCAACTGGCGTGAAGAAGGCGTGCCGCTGCACCTCAAATACCGTTACACCCCACAGCAGGTGTCGACCAATTCCGCGCTGCTGATCGGTCTGAATGACCAGTTCATGAAGTCCGTGGCGCTGCCGTCGGTGACCAACCTGGGCGGCGGTCAAACCCTGCTCGACCAGTTGAAGAAAGACGAAAGCCTGCCCCGTGAAGTGACGACCCTGTTGCCGATCAGCTCGGCATCGCCCAAGTCCAAGCTGCAGTTGCGCTTTATGTACGACTACATCAAGGAAGGCGAATGCCGCGACATTATCGTCGACAACATGCGCGGTTCCGTCGACCCGGACTCGACCCTCGATGTCACCGGTTACCAGCACTACATCGCCATGCCTAACCTGGGTGTGTTCAACGACTCCGGTTTCCCGTTCACGCGCCTGGCCGACCTGTCGGAATCCGCCGTGGTCATGCCGGACAACTTCGGCACCGATGAAATCACCGCTTACCTGACCGTGCTCGGCCGCTTCGGCGAAGCCACCGGTTACCCGGCGACTGCCGTGAAAGTGGTACAGGCCAAAGATGTGCAAAGCGTCGCCGACAAGGACCTGCTGGTGCTCGCCACCGCCGCCAACCAACCGCTGCTCAAGCAGTGGCAGCAGTACCTGCCGGCGACCAGCGATGGCGCGCAGCATCAGTTCCTGTTGTCGGACCTGCCGCGTTATGTGCGCAGCTGGGTCAGCCCCGATCCGGCGGCCAATATCCACAAGGCCAATACCGGGATCACCTTCAACAGCTTGAGCAGCAGCACCTGGCTGGCCGGTTTCCAATCGCCGCTCAAGTCCGGGCGCAGCGTGGTCCTGATCGCCAGCAACCAGCCGCAAGGCCTGCTGGAAGCTACCTCCGCCCTGATCGGCGGCGACGACTACAAAGATTCGATCCAGGGCAGCCTGGCGGTGGTGCAAGGCACGCAGATCAGCTCGCTGGTGGCGGACGAGCAGTACTACGTCGGCAAGCTCAACTACTTCAAGTTCATGCAGTGGCAACTGTCCCAGCACCTGGGGTGGATGCTGTTGATCACCTTCCTCAGTCTGGCGGTGGTCACGTCGCTGATCTACCTGTCGCTGCGTGCCCGTGCAAAACGGCGGTTGGCATGAGCCCGCTGCGTAGCATGGCCCTGATAGCGCTGGGCTCGCTGATGTGTGCTGGTGTGGCGCAGGCGCAGAGCTGCGACTGGCCGTTGTGGCAGAACTATGCCAAGCGCTTCGTGCAGGACGACGGCCGCGTGCTCAACTCCTCCATGAAGCCTACCGAGAGCAGCTCCGAAGGGCAGTCCTACGCGATGTTCTTCGCCCTGGTCGGCAACGACCGTGGCAGCTTCGACAAGCTGTGGACCTGGACCAAGGCCAACATGTCGGGGGCCGATATCGGCCAGAACCTGCCAGGTTGGTTGTGGGGCAAAAAGCCTGACAACACCTGGGGCGTGATCGACCCCAATTCTGCCAGCGACGCGGATTTGTGGATGGCCTACGCCCTGCTTGAAGCGGCCCGCGTGTGGAATGCACCGCAATACCGCGCCGATGCGCAATTGGTGCTGGCCAATGTGGAACGCAACCTGATCGTGCGTGTGCCGGGCCTGGGCAAGATGCTGTTGCCGGGGCCGGTGGGTTACGCCCATGCCGGTGGTCTGTGGCGGTTCAACCCGAGCTACCAGGTGCTGGCGCAGCTACGTCGCTTCCATAAAGAGCGGCCGAATGCCGGCTGGAACGAAGTGGCCGAAAGCAACGCGCGGATGCTCGCCGACACCGCCAGCAACCCCCATGGCCTGGCGGCCAACTGGGTCGGTTACCGCGCGACCAGTGCCAACACCGGGCTGTTTGTGGTCGACCCGTTCTCCGATGACCTGGGCAGCTACGACGCGATCCGCACCTACATGTGGGCCGGCATGACCGCCAAGGCCGATCCACTCGCGGCGGGCATGCTCAAGTCCCTGGGGGGCATGTCCCGGGCGACGGCTGCGGCGGCCACCGGCTTCCCGCCGGAGAAAATCCACGTCACCACCGGCGAAGTCGAGAAGAACAACGGCTATTCGCCGATCGGCTTCTCGGCGTCGACCATTGCCTTCTTCCAGGCCCGTGGCGAAACCGCCCTGGCACAACTGCAAAAGGCCAAGGTCGACGACGCGCTCAACAAAGCCCTGGCTCCCTCGGCGCCGGACAGCGCGCAGCCGATCTACTACGACTACATGCTCAGCCTGTTCAGCCAAGGCTTTTCCGATCAGAAGTACCGTTTTGAACAAGACGGTACGGTCAAACTTTCCTGGGAGGCAGCATGCGCCGTCACACGCTAGCCATTGCGATTCTCGCCGCCCTGGCCTCGACCGCCAGCTTCGCTGAAACCAGCGACCCGCAGTCCCTGCTGATCGAGCAGGGCTACTACTGGCAGGCGAAGAAAAACCCCGAGCGGGCCCTGGAGACCTGGCAGAAACTGCTTAACCTGAGCCCCGAGCAGCCGGACGCGCTTTATGGCATCGGCCTGATCCAGATGCAGCAGAACCACCCGGCCGAGGCGCAAAAGTACCTGGCCCGACTGCAAGCGCTGAGCCCGGTGCCGCGCCAGGCGTTGCAGCTGGAGCAGGACATCACCGTCAACATGCCGGAAAATGCCAAGCTGCTGGAGCAGGCGCGTGAATTGGGTGAGCCCGAAGACGAGCGCGAAAAGGCTGTGGCCTTGTACCGTCAGATTTTCCAGGGCCGCCAGCCCCAGGGCCTGATTGCCCGTGAGTACTACAACACCCTGGGTTTTACCGCCAAGGGCACCAATGAGGCCATTGCCGGCCTTCAGCGCCTGACCCGTGAGCGGCCCAACGATCCGATCGTTGCGCTGTTCCTGGCCAAGCACCTGGCACGTAACCCGGCAACCCGGCCGGACGGTATCCGTGCGTTGGCCAAGCTGGCCTCGAACAACGATGTGGGCGGCAACGCCGATGAAACCTGGCGCTTTGCGCTGGTCTGGCTCGGCCCACCGAAGCCGGACCAGGTGGCGCTGTTCCAGCAATTTCTCACCGTGCACCCGGATGACACCGAGATCCGCGCGCTCATGGACAAGGGCATCGCCCAAGGCAAGGGCGGCGGTGCCTGGCAGCGTGATCCGCAGATGACCAAGGCATTCAAGGCCCTGGACGACGGCGACTTGAAAACCGCCGAGCCACTGCTCACGGCGCGCCTTGCGCAAAAATCCAATGACGTCGATGCCCTTGGTGGCATGGGCGTGTTGCGTCAACAGCAAGAGCGTTTCAGCGATGCGGAAAACTACCTGGTGCAGGCCACGCGCTTGCCCGGTGGCGCCGCATGGCAGTCGGCCCTGAACGACGTGCGTTACTGGAACCTGATCAGCCAGAGCCGTGATGCCCAGCGCGCCGGCCGCGGTGCCCAGGCCCGTGACCTGGTGGCCCAGGCCGAGCGCCTGAATCCGGGCCAACCGGGGGCGGCAATCGCCTTGGCCGGTTTCCAGGCCCAGGACAACCAGTTCGACGTTGCCGAAGCCGGCTACCGCAAGGTGTTGGCCCGTCACCCTGGCGACCCGGATGCGCTCAGCGGTTTGATCAACGTATTGTCCCAATCCGGCCAGCCGGATGAAGCCCTGAAGCTGATCGACTCGGTGTCTCCGGCCCAGCGCGCCAAGTTTGCGCCGAGCGTGAAAATCAACGCACTGCGCGCTACCCAGGTCGGCAAACTGGCCGAGCAGCGCGGTGACCTGAAGGCTGCGCAAGCCGCCTACCGCCAGGCCCTCGACGCCGACCCGGAAAACCCCTGGACCCGCTTTGCCCTGGCGCGCATGTACCTGCGCGACGGTCAGATCCGCAATGCGCGTGCCCTGATCGACGGCCTGCTCAAGACCCAGCCCAACCAACCGGATGCGCTGTACACCAGTACCCTGTTGTCGGCTGAACTGAGCGAGTGGAAACAAGCCGAGGCCACCCTCGGGCGCATCCCCACCGCCCAGCGCACGGCGGACATGAACGAGCTGGCGATCGATATCGCCCTGCATCAGCAAACGGACATCGCCATCGAAACGGCGCGCCGTGGCCAGCGTCCGGAAGCCCTGGCGCTGCTTGGTCGTTCCGAGTCGCTGACCCGGCAAAAACCTGAGCGCGTGGCGGTGCTGGCTGCTGCTTATGTTGAAGTGGGCGCCCCGCAGTTCGGCCTGGACATGATGCAGAAGGTGGTGGAGAACAACCCCAACCCGACCGTCGACCAGAAACTGCTGTACGCCAACGTACTGCTCAAGGCCAACAAGTACAGCGAGGCGGGCGAGATCCTGCGCGAAGTGCAAGGCCAGCCGTTGACCGAGATCGGTCGCCAGCGCTATGACGATTTGATCTACCTGTACCGGGTCAAGCAGGCCGACGCCCTGCGCGAGAAGAATGACCTGGTGGCGGCCTACGACATGCTTTCCCCGGCCCTGGCCCAGCGCCCGAACGACGCATTGGGTGTCGGTGCCCTGGCGCGCATGTACGCGGCCAGCGGCAATGGCAAGAAGGCCATGGAGCTGTACACGCCGTTGATCCAGCAGAACCCGAACAATGCGCGCCTGCAATTGGGTCTGGCGGACATCGCCCTGAAAGGCAACGACCGCAGCCTGGCGCAATCGGCCAGCGACAAGGCCCTGGCGCTCGAACCGGGCAACCCGGAGATCCTCACTTCGGCGGCACGCATCTATCAGGGCCTGGGCAAGAACAGCGAAGCCGCTGAACTGCTGCGCAAGGCCCTGGCGATTGAAACCGCGATGAAGGCCAGGACCCAGGTGGCCCAGGCCGAACCTCAGGGCAAATCGTATAACCCCTTCGTGGGCTTGCCGGGCCAGCGCCGCCAGGTCACCGACCTGACTGTCGCCGGCGCCGTGCCGCCGCCGATCGATGCACCGACCAAGACCGTCACGTCCAGCGCGTTTGCCAGCGCGACGTCCAACGACCTGAGCGACCCGTTTGTGCCGCCGTCGACCATCGCCTCCATCGACAGCCCCGAGCTGAGCCCGGCACGGCGTGCGCTGGATACCATCCTGCGTGACCGTACCGGGTATGTGGTGCAGGGCTTGAGCGTGCGCAGCAATAACGGCGAGAAAGGCTTGAGCAAGATCACCGATGTGGAAGCGCCGTTCGAAGCGCGCATGCCGGTGGGCGATAACACCATAGCTTTGCGCGTCACGCCGGTGCACTTGAGTGCGGGCAGCGTGGGCAGCGATGCGTTGTCGCGTTTCGGCAAAGGCACCACCACCCCGGCGGGCTCCCAGAGCGACACCGGTGTTGGCTTGGCCGTCGCGTTCGAGAATCCGGATGAAGGCCTCAAGGCCGACGTCGGGGTCAGCCCGTTGGGCTTCCTCTACAACACCCTGGTGGGTGGCGTGAGTGTCTCGCGTCCGTTCGAGGCCAATTCGAACTTCCGCTATGGCGCCAATATTTCCCGGCGTCCGGTCACCGACAGTGTCACTTCCTTCGCGGGTTCCGAAGACGGCGATGGCAACAAATGGGGCGGCGTCACCGCCAACGGCGGCCGTGGTGAGCTGAGCTATGACAACCAGAAGCTGGGCGTCTACGGCTACGCGTCGCTGCATGAATTGCTGGGCAATAACGTCGAAGACAACACCCGCCTGGAACTGGGCAGCGGCATCTACTGGTATCTGCGCAACAACCAGCGGGACACGTTGACCCTGGGTATCAGCGGCTCGGCGATGACCTTCAAGGAAAACCAGGACTTCTACACCTACGGCAACGGTGGTTACTTCAGTCCGCAGCGCTTCTTCTCCCTGGGCGTGCCGATTCGTTGGGCACAAAGCTTTGATCGCTTCAGTTACCAGGTAAAAAGTTCGGTAGGCCTGCAGCATATCGCGCAAGATGGGGCGGATTTCTTCCCGGGCGAAAGCACGCTGCAAGCGTCCAGGGGTAATCCCAAGTACGAGAGCACCAGCAAAACCGGCGTCGGCTACAGCTTCAACGCGGCTGCCGAATACCGTCTCAGCTCGCGGTTCTACCTGGGAGGTGAAATCGGACTCGATAACGCCCAGGATTACCGCCAGTACGCGGGTAATGCCTATCTGCGCTACTTGTTCGAAGACCTGAGCGGACCTATGCCTTTGCCGGTCAGCCCGTACCGTTCCCCTTATTCCAACTGATTAAATCGGAGTCATTCATGCCTGTTTCTGCGATTGCCGGCCTAACCATGCTGGTACTGGGCGAAAGTCATATGAGCTTTCCCGATTCGTTGCTCAACCCGCTGCAAGACAACCTGACCAAGCAAGGCGCGGTGGTTCATTCCATCGGTGCCTGCGGTGCTGGTGCGGCGGATTGGGTCGTACCGAAAAAAGTCGAGTGTGGCGGCGAGCGCCTGCCCACCGGCAAAGCGGTGATCTACGGCAAGAACGCCATGAGCACCACGCCGATCCAGGAACTGATTGCCAAGGACAAACCCGACGTTGTCGTGCTGATCATCGGCGACACCATGGGCTCGTACACCAACCCGGTGTTCCCCAAGGCCTGGGCCTGGAAAAGCGTGACCTCGCTGACCAAGGCGATCACCGACACCGGCACCAAGTGCGTGTGGGTCGGTCCGCCGTGGGGCAAGGTCGGTTCCCAGTACAAGAAGGACGACACCCGCACCAAGCTGATGTCGGCCTTCCTGGCCAGTAACGTGGCGCCGTGCACCTACATCGATTCGCTGGCCTTCTCCAAGCCGGGCGAGTGGATCACCACTGACGGCCAGCACTTCACCATCGACGGCTACCAGAAATGGGCCAAGGCCATTGGTACGGCCCTGGGCGACCTGCCGCCATCGGCCTACGGTAAAGGAAGCAAATAATGAAACGCATGACTCTGGGCCTGGCGACCTTGCTCGCCAGTGTCAGCGCCTACAGCGCCGACATCCCGTTGTACCCCACCGGGCCGGAGCAAGACGCAGCGTTCCTGCGTTTTGCCAATGGCACTCCCGGCGAGTTGAAGCTGGTGGCGGACGGTTCCAAGGCCAGCCTGGTGTTGAGCGGGGATAAAGCCGTGTCGGCCTTCCTGCCGGTGGTGGGGGGTGACAAGCCGATCAAGGGCGTGTTGAGCCGCGACGGCAAAAACGCCGACCTGTCGGTGACCGTGGCCCCCGGCGAATTCGCCACCGTGGTCGCGTTGGTCGACGCCCAGGGCGCCACGCGCCAGTTGGTGGTGCGTGAGCAACCGGACGACTTCAACGCGCTCAAGGCTTCCCTGGCCTTTATCAACGCCGATGCCGCCTGCGCCGACGCCAGCCTGGAAGCCGTGGCCCAAAAGGCCGAGCTGTTCAAGAAGGTGGCCGAAGGTTCGCTGCAACGCCGCATGATCAACCCGCTGGAATTGTCGGTGCAGCTCAAGTGCGCCGGTGCTCCGGTGGGCCAGCCGCTGACGTTCACCCTCAAGGCGGGTGAGCGCTATAGCGTGCTGGCCGTCCCTTCGGCTGCAGGTTCGAAGTTGCTGTTCGCTTCCGACGCACTCGCTAACTGATCGGGCCCGACACCACCATGGTCTTTGCCTCACTCGAATTCCTCACGCTGTTCCTGCCGGCCTTCCTGTTGATCTATGCCCTGGCTCGTCCGAGCTGGCGCAACGTCATCCTGTTGATCGGCAGCTGGTTGTTCTACGGCTGGCTGAGCCCGTTGTTCCTGTTCCTGCACATGGTGTTGACCGTGGTGGCATGGGTCGGCGGCCTGCTGGTGGACCGTTCCCGTGAGGACGGCAAAGGCCGGGTGCGCCTGTTGATCGCGTTGATTGTGTTCAACACGGCGGTGCTGTGTTGGTACAAGTACGCCAACATCGTCGCCGGTACCGTGAGCGAGGTGATCACCTGGTACGGCGCCATGCCGCTGGATTGGCAGCGCGTGGCCTTGCCGGCCGGCTTGTCATTTATCGTGCTGCAGGCGATTTCCTACCTGGTGGACGTGCACCGTCATACGGTGCCGGTGGAACGCAGCTTCATTAATTACGCCACGTACATTTCGATGTTCGGCCACTCGATTGCAGGCCCGATCATCCGTTATGACTGGGTTCGCCGTGAGCTTAACCAGCGTTATTTCAACTGGCCGAATTTCTCCCTCGGCGCGCGGCGCTTCATGATCGGCATGGGCATGAAAGTGCTGGTGGCGGACACCTTGTCGCCATTGGTGGACATTGCCTTCCACCTGGAAAACCCCAGCCTGGTGGATGCGTGGATCGGTTGCCTGGCTTATTCGCTGCAACTGTTCTTCGACTTCGCCGGCTACAGCGCCATGGCCATCGGCCTGGGCCTGATGCTGGGTTTTCACTTCCCGGAAAACTTCAACCGCCCGTACCTGGCCAGCAGCATCCAGGACTTTTGGCGTCGTTGGCACTTGTCGTTGTCCAGTTGGTTGCGCGACTACCTGTATATCGCCCTGGGCGGTAACCGCGACGGCGTGTGGCGTACCTATCGCAACCTGTTCCTGACCATGGCAATCGCCGGGTTGTGGCACGGCGGCGACAGTTGGAACTACCTGTTGTGGGGGGCGGCGCATGGTATCGCGCTGTGTGTGGATCGCGCCTGGTCGCGGTCGAGCCTGCCGCGCATTCCGCCGGTGCTGTCGCACATCCTGACGTTGCTGTTTGTGTGCCTGGCCTGGACCTTGTTCCGCGCGCCGGACTTCCATTCGGCACTGACCATGTACGCCGGCCAGTTCGGTATGCATGGCGTGGCCTTGGGTGACGCCATGGCCGTGGCCATGCGCCCGGCCCACGGCATGGCGGCGTTGCTGGGCCTGGTATGCATCATTGCGCCGATCTGGCAGGTGCGTTGCGAGCAGCGTTTCGGTACCCAGCCCTGGTTTGTGGTGGCCGCTTCGTTGTGGCCGGTGGCCGGGTTTGTGTTGTCGTTCGCGCTGATCGCCAGCCGCGACGCCGTACCGTTTCTGTACTTTCAGTTCTAAGGACGCCCGACCATGCCCGCTCCTACCGCGCCGACTCCTCCGAGCGACTTGGCTGTTCGCACCAGCCCCCTGGCGGCCTGGGTGCTGGTGCTCTTCCTGGCGGCGGGGCTGCTGTCCTGCGCCTGGCTGATGGTGAAGGGGCCGATCAGCTTCTTGCCCGCCAAGGTCGACAGCGACATGCTGCTGCACGGTGAGTTGACCCACCGTTTCGCCAAGGAACTGGCCAAGGCGCCGATGGCGATCCAGGCGGCCAACCTGGAACGTGGCGCAAGCTGGCTGGCGTTCGGCGACACCGGCCCACGCGTGCGGCCGGGTTGCCCGGGCTGGCTGTTTATCAGCGATGAACTGCGCATCAACCGCCACGCCCAGGCCAACGCACAGACCAAGGCCCAGGCCGTGATCGACCTGCAGCGGCAACTGGGTGAAAAAGGTATCGAGCTGCAAGTGGTGGTGGTACCGGACAAGAGCCGCATTGCGGTTGCCCAGCTGTGTGGCTTGTACCGACCGGCAGTGCTCAACAGCCGGATTCAGGACTGGACGGCCACTTTGCAGGCCGCTGGAGTGTCCGCGCTGGACCTCACTGATACCTTAAAACCCCTCGGGCCCGAGGCATACCTGCGCACCGACACCCACTGGAGCGAAATCGGCTCCAACGCCGGCGCCCAGGCGCTGGCAAAACGCATCCAGCAACGTGAGATCAAGGCTACGCCCGAGCAAACCTTTGAGATCACCCAGGCACCGCTTGCCGTGCGCCCCGGTGATCTGGTGCGCCTGGCCGGTCTCGACTGGTTACCGCCGAAGTTGCAGCCCCCGGGAGAGTCGGTCGCGGCCAGCTCCGCCCACGAAGCGGGTGGCGCCACCAGCAACACTGATGACCTGTTCGGCGACGCCGGGTTGCCCAATGTGGCACTGATCGGTACTTCGTTCTCGCGCAATTCCAACTTTGTCGGCTTCCTGCAGAAAGCCCTGAACGCTCCCGTGGGCAATTTCAGCAAGGACGGCGGCGAGTTCTCCGGCGCAGCCAAGGCGTACTTCGACAGCCCGGCGTTCAAGCAAACCCCGCCGAAGTTGTTGATTTGGGAAATCCCTGAGCGGGATCTGCAGACCCCATATGATGCGATCAGCATTGGTCGGTAATTTGACGTTTTGCCGTTTATCTAAAAAATAGACGGCTTAGCCATCAAAATAATGACACTTTTGTGCGCTTGAAGCAGACTGCCTGCACAAGGGCGACCATAAGAAGACCTGCGGTAAGCAGTCGTATCAGCTGACCTTTTCACGTCTTTAAGCTTCGCCGTGAGGAGGGTGCGCTATGAGCTTTACCGACGGTCTTCTTGCTCTGCTTGGCAAAGATGTCAGGCGTGACCCCCGTGGCCTGAATTCGCGACTGCACTTTTTTGGCAGCATTCCCGTGGAGGATGGCACCCCCTTTCCCCCTCAAGATTCCACTGTACAGTCCGCACTGATGGAGAAGGCCGAGCGGCGCCCTTGCGTGGTGGCGCTGGTGTCGGTCAACGGAGGCGTGGGGCGCAGCACCCTGGCCACCCTGTTGAGCAGTGGTTTGCAGCGCCTGGGCGAATCGGTGGTGGCGGTGGACCTGGACCCGCAAAACGCCTTGCGCCGTCACTTCGGTGTCGCTCCGACCTCACCGGGCATCGGCCTCGCCAGCCTGCAGAATGCGCATTGGAAACACATCCAGCAGCCCGGTTTTGTCGGCAGCCGCGTCATTACCTTTGGCGACACCGATATCCAGCAGCAGGACACCCTGCAGCGCTGGCTGAAACATGAACCGTACTGGCTGGCGCAGCGGCTGCACGCCTTGGGCCTGGACGCCCGCCACACGGTGATCCTCGATACCCCCGCCGGTAATAGCGTCTATTTCCATCAAGCCGTGAGCGTGGCGGATGTGGTGCTGGTGGTCGCCCAGGCCGACGCGGCGTCCCTGGGAACCCTGGACCAACTCGATGGGCTGCTGGCGCCGCACCTTGAGCGCGACCGAGCGCCGCACGTTCACTACGTGCTTAACCAGCTGGATGAGGACAGTGCCTTCAGCCTGGATATGGTTGAGGCATTCCGGCAGCGACTGGGGACGAAAGAGCCGTTTGAGGTGCATCACGACGTAGGGATCAGCGAAGCCCTGGCGTTCGGCGCCGACCCGCTGGACAGCCAGGCGTTGAGCCTGGCCGGTGACGATATCAATGAGCTTTGCCGTCTGCTGATTGCCCGCAAAAAGCAACTGTAAATGCCGGTTTATGTGCTTGACGCCAGATGCTTATGCACAATTGGTTGTTTGGGCTGTCGCGAAATGATCAGGTTGTGGAGCCATTCTCAACACCCCGCAACTGCCTGTTTTACGTGCGTTTTATTCTGTGAACAAAAAATGAACAACGTGGCTTTTTGCCTGTAGCGCAGGTAGCCACAGGCCTTGTAAAGATTCCATCAACAGAGTTATCCACAGGCTGGGGTGCGACAATCCTGCCCCTTAATCGCGCTCGGCAAGCACCATCAAGTTGCGTGGTGTCAGTGTGGTTTCGCAGAAGCTGCCCACTTCGACCCTGTAGCCACGTTCGCCAAGAAACAGTGCCCGATCCAGTACCAGCCACACTTCAAGTGGGCGCCTAAACAGCCCACGCAGCAACTCCAGGTTCCTGACCTCGGCCAAACGTTGCCAGCCGTGCGCTTCCAGCGCCGCCCAATCCTGTTCACCTGTGGATAACCCTTTGAGACTGGCCAACGCCTGGCAGTAGTCGGCGAAGGGTTTGTCCAGCCAACCGGCTGGCAGGGACGGTGTGGGCAGGTACTCGTCGCAGTGGCGTAATTGGCGTTGTAACTGATCGAAGCCCAGGCGGCGCGCCATGGAGATGTCCCGCTGCAGCCGCACGCGTTTACCGGCCGTGACGGTTTCGCTGAGGGGCAGGCCAAGATCGTCGACCGACAACTGCAAGGCTGAAGCACGGCCCGCTTCGGACAGCGGCTGGTAGGCGTCCGTGTTGATGCGGTTGTAGCAGCACGGCGCCACGGCCAGTTGCTTGCAGCCGGCGGCACTGGCCAATTGCAGCAGGCGCACATGCAGGTCGCCGCAGGCATGCAGGGCGACGGAGGTGTGCTCGGGGTCTAGGCTCACGTCCGCCATGACATCTTGCAGGCGGTGGGTGACGGGCAGGCCGTGGTGGTCGCTCAAGGCCTGGCCTGCCGCGATCAGCGCCGGGTCGCATTCCAGGCAGGTCAGCTGTTGGTTGGTGTCCAGCAGGCGGCGGCCGAGGTGGCCCTTGCCGGCGCACCAGTCCAGCCAATGCCGGGGTGTTTGCGCAAACTGCAGCGCGGCGCCGAAGGCTTCGATTTGCTGCCACTTGCGCCCGGGTACGTCGACATTCAGGCGGCGCGCCGCCGGTTGCAGGGGCTGCGTCGGTAACTTATCCACAGCACTGAGGCGCAAGGCTTCGCGGGCCAGTGAGGGAAAAGGCGCCGGCGCCGGTAGGGTGTGGGGATGGTTGTGGCTGGTTTCCGCGTCGGACAACGAGCGTTGACGCAGCCATCGGGCCAGTTGCGGATGCTCGGTTTCCCAAGGCAACTGCCGATGAGTAAAGGGCCGTGGTCGCCACAGCCCTTGGTGCTCGATCAGAAACGCATCCAGCGCCTCGAAGCGGGCTTCAACGTCCCTGGCAGGCATCGACGCGCAGCCAGCGTTCCAGCAGCCTGAAGCCGCGTACCAGCAGGAAGGAGATCAGCAGGTAGAACACGCCGGCGGTGAAGAACATCTCCACCGTCAGGTAGTTGCGCGCGATGATCGTCCTGGCCATGCCGGTCAGTTCCAGCAGGGTCACGGTGCTCGCCAGCGAGCTGGCCTTGAGCATCAGGATCACTTCGTTGCTGTAGGCCGGCAATCCGATGCGCGCGGCCCGGGGCAGTACGATGTAGAACAGCGTCTTGGGCCTGGACATGCCCAACGCACGGGCGGCTTCGATTTCCCCAGGCGGAATGGCCTGGATGGCACCCCGCAGGATCTCGGCGATGTACGCGGCGGTGTGTAGCGTCATGGTGGCGGTGGCACACCAGAACGGATCGCGCAGGTACTTCCACATGAAGCTTGAGCGGATGCTGTCGAATTGGGCCAGGCCGTAATAGACCAGGAACAACTGCACCAGCAGCGGCGTGCCGCGAAAGAAAAAGATATAGGCGTAGGGCAGGGCGCGCACAGACAGGTGCCTGGACGAGCGCGCGATACCCAGGGGGATGGCCAGGATCAGGCCGAGGATCACAGCGATGCTCACCAGCTCCAGGGTCAGGATGGCGCCCTGGATAAACTTCGGCAGCCACTTGATGATGACTTCCCATTCCATTACGTCGTCCTCACGAAGCCGCGGGCGGCGCGTTGTTCCAGGAAGTGCATGGCCACCATCGACAGCGACGTCAGGCCCAGGTAGATGAACGCGGCGACCATATAGAAGGTGAAAGGTTGTTTGGTGACGGTTACGGCGATCTGCGCATGGCGCATGATTTCCTCGAGGCCGATGACCGTGACCAGCGCGGTATCTTTCATCAGGATCAGGAACAGATTGCCCAGGCCCGGCAGGGCGATGCGCCACATCTGCGGCATGATCAACCGGGTAAAGATACGAAACTTCGACAGACCCAGCGCCACACCCGCTTCGCGGTGGCCTTTGGGAATGGAGATGATTGCACCCCGCAGCACTTCCGTGGCGTAGGCGCCGAAACACAGGCCCAGGGCGATCACGCCAGCGGCAAAGGCGCTGAGGGACAGGTCGGGAATATCGAGCAACTCACCCAGTGAGCGCATGGCGTTGATCGTGCCGAAGTAGATCAGCAGCACCCACAGCAGCTCCGGCACACCGCGAACGATTGTCGAGTAAGTACCGCCCAGCCATTGCAACGGCTTGTACGGGGAAGTCTTGGCCAGGGCACCGGCGAGGCCGAGTACCAGCCCCAGGCATAACGCCGTGAGCGCCAGTTTGACGGTCATCAGCGCGCCGGCAGCGAGCGCCGGGCCGAATCCGTAGAGATCGAAATTCATGGTGTCTTCATATCGCGGCAGGCATTGCTGAAAGCCGGCGCGCTCAAGTGAGCGCGCCGGGCAGGCCGTTCAGGTCATTCGATGCTGAACGGGAAGTACTTGTCGTTGATCTTCTTGTAGGTGCCGTCTGCCTTGATCTCTGCCAAGGCTTTGTTCAGGCGCTCGCGCAGCGGGTCGCCCTTGCGTACGGCGATACCGATCTTGTCGCTCTCGACAACCGGGTCGCCCTTGAACTCGTAGGCCAGGCCGTCTTTGCTCTTGAGCCATTCGTACTGCACGTACTTGTCGGCGAGGATCCCGTCGAGGCGGCCGGACGTCAGGTCAAGGTAGGCGTTTTCCTGGGTGTCGTAGAGCTTGGCTTCGGTGTCAGGCAGCTTGTCTTCCAGGTAGGTGCCGGCCAGCGTCGCGCGTTGGGCGCCGATGACCTTGCCCTTCAGGTAGGCGGCGTCGGTCTTGAAGTCTGCGGTGGCTTTGGGCGCGATGAACTGCAGCTTGTTGGAGTAGTACGGGTCGGTGAAGTCGACGGCTTGCTTGCGCTCGTCGGTGATCGACAGCGAGGACACCAGGAAGTCGAACTTCTTGGCATTCAGGGCCGGGATGATGCCGTCCCAGTCGGACACATACACGTCGCACTTTTCGACTTTCATCTTGGCGCACAGGGCGTCGCCGATGTCTTTGTCGAAGCCGACCACTTGGCCGCTGGCGTCTTTATTGTTGAACGGCGGGTAGGCCGCTTCGATCCCCATGGTCAAGGTTTCTGCCATGGCCGTGGCGCTGAACGCCATCGAGACGGCCGCGGCCAGAAGGAATTTTTTATAGTTCTGCATGCATGTTGCTCCGTTAGCGGTTGCTGGACATGAATTGTTTGCAGCGCGCCGAAAGCGGGTTTTCAAACACCTGCTGTGGCGATCCTTGCTCTTCGATCAGGCCCTGGTGGAGGAACACCACTTCACTGGAGACCTGACGGGCGAAGCCCATTTCGTGGGTGACCAGCAGCATGGTGCGGCCTTCTTCGGCCAGCGCGCGGATCACATTAAGTACTTCCTGGACCATTTCCGGGTCAAGGGCTGAAGTGGGTTCGTCGAACAGGATGACCTTGGGCTGCATCGCCAGGGTGCGCGCGATGGCCGCCCGTTGTTGCTGGCCGCCGGACAATTGCGCGGGGTAGGCATGGCGCTTGTCGGCGATGCCGACCTTGTCCAGCAGGGCTTCGGCCACTTCTATTGCCTCGGCCTTGCTCTGGCCGAGCACACGGCGAGGGGCCTCGATGATGTTGTCGAGGATGCTCATGTGCGGCCACAGGTTAAAGTTTTGAAACACAAAACCGATTTCGCTGCGCAGGCGGTTGATCTGCTTGCCGTCTGCGGCCATCAGCTCGCCGTTTTTCGCGGCCTTGAGCTTGAGCTCTTCGCCGGCCACGAGGATCTGGCCCTGGTGCGGGTTTTCCAGCAGGTTGATGCAGCGCAGGAACGTGGACTTGCCGGAACCGGAGGAACCCAGGATCGAGATCACATCGCCGTCGCGAGCGGTCAGCGAGATACCTTTGAGTACCTCCAGCTCACCATAGCGTTTATGCAAGTTGCGGATTTCAAGCGCGGGCGTGGCCTCGGCCATGTGGGGTCCTCATTGTGTTCATTGCGATCTTCGCTGTTGGGCCGCCTTCCTGGCGAGGCGCCAAGCTAGCATAGCGTCCTGATGGCGGCCAACAGCGCGGCGGGCGGTAAACGGGCGGTGTGCGGCAGGGTGTCGCATCGACACAGCAGGGTGTCGCGCCATCAACAACCGAACAACCGTTTTAACCCGTGAATCCGCAGGCTTCGCGTGAAAAAGGGCGCGATGGTGCCAGCTTTGGCCGGGTGTTGGAAGGGTTAAACGGGCAAACGGTAGCTATCGGCCCTTTTATGGCGCGCCGCGTACTTTTCGTGTGTGTTTTTGGTGCGCTTGTTCGTCTTGAAAGTGAGTCGCACGGTAACGCTATAGCGAAATGCCATTGTTCTCAATGACTTGCGATGACTGGTGAATCATCCTGCAGGCCGCGTCAATCGCGGTTTTGTAACATTTTGGCGCAAATCTTGCGTAAAAAATAAAGAACGCCCTGTTGGTTTCTTTTCACGAGGAAGAGCCCAGGCCGGGCGGACCGTTTTCGCAATTCCTCGCAAAGGTGTGTCAATGAGTAGTACGCAAAGCTCCAATGACCTCGAACAGGGGCTCAAACCGCGTCACGTCACCATGCTGTCGATTGCCGGCGTCATTGGTGCCGGTTTGTTTGTCGGCTCCGGCCACGCGATTGCTGCCGCTGGCCCTGCGGTCCTGCTGGCATATGCCGCAGCGGGTACGCTGGTGGTCTTGGTGATGCGCATGCTGGCCGAAATGGCCGTGGCGTCGCCGGACACCGGTTCGTTCTCCACCTATGCCGACCGTGCGATCGGTCACTGGGCCGGCTTTACCATCGGCTGGCTGTACTGGTGGTTCTGGGTGCTGGTGATTCCATTGGAAGCCAACGCCGCCGCGACCATTCTCAACGCCTGGTTCCCGGATGTGGCCATCTGGGCCTTCACGCTGATCATCACGTTGCTGCTGACGGCCACCAACCTGTTCAGCGTGAAGAACTACGGTGAGTTCGAGTTCTGGTTCGCGTTGATCAAGGTCGTGGCGATCGTGGGCTTTGTGATCCTCGGCCTGGCGGCGATTTTCGGCTTCCTGCCGACCAGCCAGGTCAGCGGCGTTTCCCACCTCTTTGACACCCAAGGCTTTATGCCCAACGGCATGGGCGCGGTATTGGCAGCGATCCTGACCACCATGTTCTCCTTCATGGGCACCGAGATCGTCACCATCGCCGCCGCTGAATCGAAGAACCCGGGCCAGCAAATCACCAAGGCCACCAACTCGGTGATCTGGCGGATTGGTTTGTTCTACCTGTTGTCGATCTTCATCGTCGTGTCCCTGGTGCCTTGGAATGATCCGACCCTGGCGGCGGTAGGTTCCTACCAGACCGTGCTGGAACGCATGGGTATCCCGAACGCCAAGCTGATCGTCGACCTGGTGGTTCTGGTTGCCGTGACCAGCTGCCTGAACTCGGCGCTGTACACCGCTTCGCGCATGCTGTTCTCCCTGGGCCGTCGCGGCGATGCACCGGCCGTGGCCAAGCGCACCAACAAAAGCGGCACGCCTTACTGGGCGGTATTGCTGTCCACCGGCGCGGCGTTCCTGGCGGTATTTGCCAACTACGTGGCGCCGGCAGCGGTGTTCGAATTCCTGCTGGCCAGCTCTGGCGCCATCGCGCTGCTGGTGTACCTGGTGATTGCGGTGTCGCAACTGCGCATGCGCCAGAAGCGCATGGCGGCGGGCGAGAAAATTGTCTTCAAGATGTGGCTGTTCCCAGGCCTGACCTACGCGGTGATGGTATTCATCGTCGGCACATTGACCATCATGCTGTTCCAGGAAGCGCATCGGGTCGAGATCATCGCGACCGGGGTCTTGAGCTTGCTGGTAGTGGCGGCGGGGTTGTTTGTGTCCAGCCGTCGCAAGGCGCAGAGAGTGGGCGCTGCGGTGCTGAATTGATGTGATGGAATGCGGTGCTCGATTGCGCCGCAGTTCAAATGTGGGAGGGGGCAAGCCCCCTCCCACATTTGGTTTTAGTTGGTGAGGGCCTCGGATGCGGCGACGTAATCCGCCTGGAACTGCGGCGATTCGATCCACGCCAGTGCGGCGGCTTCATCGTCGCTGTCGGTGGCCCACTGCCGATACTCGATCAGTGCCGCCAGGATAAAGTCGGTGGCTTCTTCTTCGCCTTCCTGCTCCAGCACCAGCGCGAGCAGCGGGTGGGCCAGGAATACCGCGCAGAGGGCCTGCTGGCTGGTCTCGCCGGCGGTGCGCATCTCCACGAACAGCTCGGTCAAATCCACTGACTCAAGGTCAATCCGGTCGTCATCGCCGGCAAACGCATCCGGTTTGCTCGCGACGGCGCGCTGGGTGCGGTTCTGCTTGGCCTTGGCCTTGGCCCGGTGGGCACGTTTTTGCTGCTTGTTCGGCGAGGCCATGGGCTCACGTCCTTGGGTCAGGATCTGGGTGGGGTATTGAAGCGCAGGTTGAGGGAAATCCCAAGGGTATCCGCCGTTAATTGACCGTGTTGCAGCCAGGCCAGTGCAATCGGCCACAACCGATCCTGATACTCCCTGCGAAAGAACGCGAAATGTCCGACCTGTTTTTCGCCGATGTCTTCCGGGGCGATGCGCAGATGGGTGCGCTCGCTGCCGTCGAAGTAACCCAGCAACCGTTCAATCGCCGCCACGGTGCCGAAGGGGTCATCGGTGATGCTGATCGCCAGCACCTGCGCCTTCACGCGACTGAATGGCAAGTCCGCCAGGGCCCGCCCGCTGGGCCGCGTCTCATACCTGGGCGTTGGCGTGCTCCAGTCGCGCACCACGCCTGCCGGCGTATCCTCCAGCCAACCCAGGCGCTTGCCGGGGAAATACCCGCAGAGTGCCGTGACCATCGGCATGACCACATGCCATTTGGCAAACATCTGCCAGCGCCCGGCGGCGGCGTAATCGCGCCAGTAGGCGAACTGCGCGCCCACGGTCACGATTCGCCGGATCACCGCGCCGGATGCGCCCAGCCCCGCCGCACAGCCACCAAAACTGTGGCCGACCACATCAATCGGCTGGCCTGGAAACTCCCGCTGCGCCCGCAGCAGGATCGCTTCGAAATCCAGCGTGCCCCAATCCGACCACGACGCCTTGAACCCACGCAACGAACCGCTGCGGGACTCGCCGATGCCGCGATAGTCGTAGGTGATCACGTCAAAGCCGTTGGCAAACAGGTAGTCGGCGAAACGTGAGTAGTGGTGGCAACGCACGGAGGTGGCGGCGTTGATGATGACGACCGGCCGTTCGCGGTCGGTGCGCGGGTGGCGCCAGGTGAAGCCGCCGAGGGGGTGGCCGTCTGCGGCGGATTCCTTGAAGGATTCGCTTTGGCTATTTTGGGGTGTAGTTGCAAGTTCTACTGAAGAGGCGTCATTCAAATTCATCGTTTCGAAGCCCCTGCGTGGATTATTATTTTTTAGTAACAGCTAGCCAGTTTGCCAGCACTTGTCTGCCCTTTGATTGGGTCATTAACCTTCGGCGCTCGCAAAGCGTGCAGAGCCCCGGCGAAAGCCATAGATCCGAGAGAAACGACAGCAAACCATGGACAGATTAGACTGGCAGGCACCTATTCCGGAGGTCTCCATGAGCATCCCACGTTCTCCCATCGTTTCAGAGTTTGAAACTGAAGAGCGGGCTGCCAGCTACGACCGTTGGTTTCGTGCCAAGGTACAGGCTTCCATTGATGATCCTCGCCCAAGTATTCCACACGATGAGGCAATGGCAGAAGTCGAGAGGATGCTGGAAGAGAGGCGCAAGGCTCGTCGTGCTGCTCGTTAAATAGCGACCTGAGGCTATCGTCGCCTTGACCGAAATTATTGATTACATCGAGCAGTACAACGCCGCTTCCGCCGCTTCGTTGCACCGTACGATTGTGGCGGCCGCTGAGGGTTTATCGTCAATGCCATACGGATTCAGGCAAGGGCGCTTGTCCGGCACTCGTGAAATGGTTGTTCATCCAAACTATCGGGTCGTCTATCGCGTTATGGAACAGGTCGAGATCCTGACCGTATTGCATACACGCCAAGAATATCCTTCAGAGGCGACCGGTCCGCTGCACTCGACCTCGCGCCAGTAGACGCATAGGCTTGCACCTCTGCGATCCACCAGAGCGTTTTCATGACCCGCGACACCCTCGAACACAACCAGATCCCCCTCTACTTCGCCGCTGTCCTCCTGGCTGGTGCGTTCGGCCTGCTCGCGCCTTCGTTGGCCCAGGGCCTCGGCGCGCTGGTCACGCCCGCCATCGCGGTGTTGATGTATGCGATGTTCCTGCAAATTCCTTTTCTGGACCTGCGCCAGGGCTTGGGCCATAAGCGCTTTCTGTCGGCGCTGCTGCTGGCCAATTTCATCCTCGTGCCGCTGCTGGTGTGGGTGTTGACCCGTGGCCTGGTGGAGCGCCCGGCGTTGCTGGTAGGCGCATTGCTGGTGTTGCTGACGCCGTGTATCGACTATGTGGTGGTGTTTACCCATATCGGTAAAGGCGACTCGCGCTTGATGCTGGCGGCGACGCCGGTGCTGTTGTTGCTGCAGTTGCTGCTGTTGCCGGTGTACCTGGGGTTGATGCTGGGGGCGCAGTCCGGGGTGGTGGTGCAGGCGGGGCCGTTTATCGAGGCGTTCCTGTTGTTGATCGTGCTGCCCATGGGGCTGGCGGTGATCACCACATTCCTGGCACGGCGCTCATCGGGCGTCAGTGCGTGGAGCGACGCTTGGGCATGGTTGCCGGTGCCGGCGATGGCGCTGGTGTTGGTGGTGGTGATCGGTTCGCAAATCACTTCGGTAGTGCGTGACATTAACCTGTTGCTGCCGGTGATCCCGGTGTACGTGGCGTTCCTGTTGCTGGCGCCGGTGATCGGGGCGTTGGCTGCGAGGCTGTTCGCGCTGCCGGCGGCGACGGCGCGGGCGGTGACGTTCAGCGCATCGACGCGTAACTCATTGGTGGTGTTGCCGCTGGCCCTGGCGTTGCCAGAAGACGTGCGCGGCGTGGCGGCGACGGCGGTGATCCTGCAAACCCTGGTCGAGTTGGTGGGCGAGTTGATCTACGTGCGCCTGATCCCGAGGCTGGTGTGGCCTGCAGGTCGGTGAAACGTGAATGTTCAGGTTTGTTCAGGTGCTATTAGGGATACGTTCGGCACCCTAGGTCGGCGTTCCCTACCTGACAGGCCAACCCATGGATCACTGCAACCGTTTCCGCCTGGAGTCCCTGGGCATTTTCCTGTTCGCGCTGTTGCTGTTCACGCTGGGTATCTGGGACCAGCAACCCCAGGGCTTTGACGGGCGCTGGGCGCTGTTCCTGCAGGAAATGTTTCGCCATGGCGCGAGTCTTTTCCCCACCACCTATGGGCAGCCTTACGCGGACTACCCTGGTACCGCGACCTTCTTCAGTTACGTATTTGCCCGGTTGTTCGGTGCGCCCAACCATTTGGCCAATGTGCTGCCCACTGCCCTTGCATCCGCCGGGGTCGTAGCCTTGATCTATCGCTTGCTGGTCCCGGCGAGTCGCCCGTGGGCGTTGCTCACGGTGCTGCTGACGTTGCTCACCACCCAATTGCTCGAGAAGTCCCGCTCGGTATGCCTGGACCAGATGGTGGCGGTGCTGTGTGTCGGCAGTTTCTACCTGCTGCACAGTGGTGAGCGCCTGGGTTCGCGGCTCAGGCAACTTGCGGTGTTCCCGCTGTTCATCCTGGGTTTCGCGATACGCGGCCCGCTGGGCTTGATCGAAGTCTGCGGCGTGGTGTGCGTGTATTGGGCGCTGGGCAGACCTGGAGCGCGGGTCAGGCAGGTGTTGATCCACGGCATCGTCGGCCTGGTGTTGCTGGCGGCCTGTTGGTGGCTGTTGGTGAAGCTGGCGCGCATCAGCGGCGGCGATGGGTTTGCCGATGAAGTGTTCAAGATGCAAGTGGGCGGGCGCCTTGATGAAAGCGGCGAGCCGTTCTATTTCTACTTCCAGCTGAGCCTGTACCGTTACTTCCCCGTGGTGCCGCTGGCGTTGGTCACATTGGTTGCGCTGCGTCATCGTTGGGCGGAGCGGTTTGATGATCCGGTGCAATTGGTGGTGCGGCTCGGTGCCTGTGGGGTGATGATCCTGCTTGGCTTGTCGGTGCCGCATTTCAAGCGTGCCTATTACATTCTGCCCATGGTGCCGATGTTTGCGGCTGTCGCGGCCTATGGGCTGCTTCAGGCGCAAGGCTGGCTCTTGGGCGTGCGCAGGGGCTATGAATGGCTTGTCGCGGCGCTGCCGGCGCTGTGCGTGGTTGCCGTGTTTGTCTGTCGGCATGGGTGGCAGAAGCACGGTTACTGGCCTAACGTTTCGTTGCCGCTACTGATTGCTGTCCTGTTGGTGCTGCAAGTGGCTGCGCTGGGTGTCTGGCGACGGCCGCAGCGACTGGTGTGGCTTAGCCTCGTTGCATTGGCGGCGCAATGGCTGGTGTTGGTGGCTGTCGTGGAGCCGGCCAAGGATTTGCAGTTCGATACCCGGAGATTCGTGGGGCAGGTGGAGGCGCTTCGCGTGAAGCAGCCGGGTACCTTGGTGTTTCTCAACCTGGGGCGTGATACCTGGGCCGTGCGCTACATGATGAACCTGGACCACGACGAGCAGCCCGTGTTTATCGCGGGTAACGAGGTTGGACGGCTGGATGCTTTGCCCCGTCCTGCCTGGGTGATCGTGGCACGCAAGGAAACGGCGCTGTTGCCGGGAACGCCCCTGGAGCGCCTGCAGCCGAGCCTAGAGGGGCGATTGAACGACAACCCGCTGATGGTGTTTTTGCTGAAGTGACCTGGCACCTTGCTGTATGTTTGCCGATCGAGTGACCGGTCGGTCAAATTGGCTGTGCCGTTTTTTGAACTTGCCGTATTGGAAGCACAGGGATATGACGAAAAAGGACTTTAAGCGGCCCGTCAGTGGCTACGTAATTGAGCGCTCGCGAATCGGAAGGCTGAGCATTGGCTTTGATGGCGGTTGCAGCTATCCGGCGATGATCAATGTGTTAAGGGCGGTCTTCGAGCGTTACGGGCGCCTGGTACGCTTTGGCGAGCAGCTGTCAGCCCAGGGCTGGCTGGATCGGGTGGAAGAGCGCGGCTTTGAGATATCCGATCAGGAGCGGGTGGCAGTGTTCACATTGATGTCGGATCGCAGCTAACTGAAATCCCCTGGGGCGATGCTCGATCGCCCCAGGCGGCATCTATAAATCCCCGACAACAAAAAGCCCGCACTGGGCGGGCTTCTTGTGGGCTTTCGGGTGGTTTTTGCACCACCTGAAACTAATTAGTGGTGCCCAGAGACGGAATCGAACCGCCGACACGGGGATTTTCAATCCCCTGCTCTACCGACTGAGCTATCTGGGCAACGGGGCGCATTAAACGGGTTTTTCAGGGGGTCGTCAAGCAAGTTTTCAAAAAATATTTAATTATTACCGTCGCTTACGTGCCGACCCCGATTTTTGATCAATTATTGAGCAGGCGGCACGTAGCCGTCAGCCTTGGCGTAATCCTCGCCGGAAAAGAACTTGTCCATTTCGCCTGACAGGTATTTACGGTCTTCGGCGTTCATCATGTTCAGGCGTTTTTCATTGATCAGCAGCGTCTGGTGTTTCAGCCAGTCGCCCCATGCCTGGGCGGAGATGTGATCGAAAATGTCCTGGCCCTTCGCACCTGGGTACGGAGGGCGTTCCAGGCCTGGCAATTCTTCGTTGTACTTGCGGCACATTACGGTGCGGGTCATGACGACTCTCCTGCGTTCAATACATCGGCCGCGCGTTTCAGCAGTTTCTTTACCGGGGCGGCAAGGCCCAGGCGCGGCGGGGTGGCGAGGTTATACCAGAGCCAGTCGGCCTCGGCCACGTGATGGGCGGATTCCTCGACCTGCACCAGCCAGGGTTCGATGGCCAGCTGGAAGTGGCTGAAGGTGTGGATCAGCCCCGGCAGTGCCTGGTGCTCGCCCAGCTCGAGAGCGTGCTGGTTGGCCAGGTGTTCGAGGTCTTGCAGGTCGTCCAGTTCGGGCAGGCTCCACAAGCCGCCCCACAGGCCGGTGGAGGGGCGGCGGTAAAGCAGGATGGCGCCTTCGGCATTGGCCAGCATCGGCATCAGCGTGCGCTTCTGCGGGATGCTCTTGCGCGGCTTGGGGATCGGGTAGCGTGTCTCCAGGCCGAGCAGGTGGGCTTCGCAGCCTTTTTCCAGCGGGCACAGCAGGCAGCTGGGCTTGCTGCGGGTGCAGAGGGTGGCGCCCATGTCCATCATCGCCTGGGTGTAGGCGTTGACACGATCATGGGGTGTGAAGCGCTCCGCGGTGGCCCACAGCTGCTTGGCCACCTTGGGTTCGCCGGGGTAGCCCTCTTGTGCGGTGAAGCGCGCCAGCACGCGTTTGACGTTGCCATCGAGGATCGGCGCGCGCAGGCCCATGCTCAGGCTGGCAATCGCGCCGGCGGTGGACAGGCCGATGCCGGGCAACTCGGTGAGTTTTTCCACATCCCTGGGAAACTCGCCGCCGTACTCGGCCACGATGATTTTCGCGGTCTTTTGCAGGTTGCGCGCCCGAGTGTAATAACCCAGGCCGGTCCACAGGTGCAGCACTTCGTCCTCCGGCGCGGCGGCCAGGGCTTCGACCGTTGGCAGGGAGGCCATGAAGCGGTCGAAGTAATTGAGCACCGTGCTGACCTGGGTCTGCTGCAGCATGATCTCCGAAACCCACACCCGGTAAGGCGTGATGCCCTGTTGCCAGGGCAGGTCATGGCGGCCGTGGCGGTCGTACCAGTCCAGCACCGCCGTTGAAAACTGCTCGTTTTTCATCGTTTGAACAGGCCTTTCAAAGCATCTTTGAGCTGCGGATTGACCTTGTCGAGCTTCTCTTCCAGCTTCTCGCTGAGCTTGTTGCCGGCCGCCTTGATCGCGACCTGGCTCAGGCCGTCCTTGTCCAGGCGGCAGGCCTTGGCACCGAGTTCCAGTGGGCCACGGCAGCGCAACGGCACTTCGATGCCCTGGAAGTTGGCGCCGACTTCGCAGGCCGGGTCCGGTACTTCGCGCTGGTCGCCTTCGACGATGATGCCGACGCGGTAATCCATGCCCAGCACGCGCAGGTCGATGTCACCGTTGCCATTGACCGCCAGCCCGGGGATGCGCACTTTCAGGTCGGGGTTGTTGGCGACGCCGTTACGGAAGGTCAGGTTGCCCTTCAACTCCTGGAACGGGGTGTCCTTGCCGCGTTGTTCGCCGCTCAAGGTCTTGCGGTTGAGCAGGGCGATACCGGTGCACAGTTGCTGCTCGAGGTTGGCGTTGAGCAGCACGCCGTTGTTGATCACAAAGCTGGCGGTACCGTTGAGGCTGTCGATCAGGGCTTTCTGGCTGTTGCCGCGGCCGCTGAGGTTGCTGTCGAGGGTGACCTGGCCTTTCACCGGCGGCGTTTGCCCCTGGGCCTGCAGGATGCGTTCGACCGGCACCTGCCTGATCCGGCTTTGCAGGGCCAGCAGCGGAATGTCCTGGCGCACGTCCAGGCTGCCGTTGGCCTGGAAGGTGCCGTTGTAGAGCCCGCCGCTCAGGGTGTCGAGCTTGAGTTGGCCGTCGACGCCGGACGCTTTCAGCACGGCATTCTGGATCGGCAATTTACTCAGGGTCAGTTGGCCGAAGGCGAGGTCGGCATTCACATCCAGCTTGCGCAGATGGGCCAATGGCAGCAGTTTGTCGGTGCTCCAGGCGCCTTTGGTCGGTGCTTCCGGCAGTGGCGTGGTGCCCCCGGCCGCCATGGCGCCGGCTTCGCTGTTCTGCACTTCGGCCTGGCGGGCGGCGGTCGCGCCCTTGGCGGATTCGGACTTGGCCGGCAGGTAGTTGTCGGCGTTGAAGGTATCGCCCTTGAGCTGCACGCGCAGCGCCTGCTTGGCAAAGTCGTCCACGGCGATACGACCGGTAAAGGTGCTGCCATCGAGTTTCAGGTTCAGGTCTTCCAGCGCCAGGCTGGTCGGCGTGCCCTTGAGGCGGCTGACCAGCTCGACCTTGCTCAGGCTGCCCTCGGCCATGGGCGGCAGCGGGTTGCCGACGCTGTCGAGGAACTTGGCCAGGTCAAACTGGGCGATGGACAGCGCGCCGCTGAGTTGCGGGGTCTTGTCCAGGTCGTTGACCTTCAGTTCGCCCAAGGCGCGCAACTGGTTGGCCGAGAGCTTCAGGTTGGTCCATTCGGCGATATTGGCCGCCTGGTCCACCAGTAACTGGCCTTGTGTGGAGAAGGTCACGGTCTTGCCTTGCAGCGGCTCGCCAGTGGCTTCGCCGGTGACTTTCATGTCTTCGAACTGGTAGCGCTTGAGCGCGCGTTCGATACGCAGGTTGCCGTTGAGCTCGGTCTTGACGCGCATCACTGGCTGGTTGCTGCCGAAGAAGGCGGTGAGTTTCACCGGGATGCTCGCACCTTCGTGCACGGCGCCGGTGCTCAGCTGGATACTTTCGGCGCTGAATTGCTTGCCGGTCTGTTCATCGTTGTATTCGACGCGGGCGTTGTTGACCGTCAGGCTGTCGATATCCAGGCGGATCGGCTTGGACGGTTTTTCCGCTTCGGGCTCGGCAGGCGCTTGCGCTGGCGCGGGGGTTCCGGCAGTTGCCACCGGCGCGGTCTTGCCGATGTCTTCCCAGTTGCCATGGCCCTGCTTGTCGCGGTTGAGGCGCAGGTTCAGGCCTTCGACACGCACATCGCTCATTTGCACCTCGCGACGCAGCAGCGGCAGCACGCGTACCGACAGGCCAAGCATTTGCAGGTCGGCGAAGGGTTGGGTCGGCGTGGTCAGGGTCGCCACGCTGGCTTCGTGCAGTTCCAGGCCGAGCCAGGGGAACAGGCTCCAGCCGATATCGCCATTGAGCGTCAGCTCGATGTGGGCCTTGTCGCGGGCAATCTGGCGAATCTCGTCTTTATAGTCGTTGGGATCGAAGAGATGGGTCAGGGCGAAGCCCAGAGCCACAATGATCAGCAACAGCCCGAGAAGTACCAGACCCAGGATTTTGCCGAACGCTTTCATGGGCGAGTCCTTGTATGTCGATTTCAAAATTTAGCCGCAGAGTATAACGCCCGACGGCCTGCGTCAGGTCACCGATCGTTACATTGTATCCATAGGGGCGAAAACGGGTTTTTGACGCCAATAAAACCGAAAAATCGCAAAAAGATGATGTCATTTTGGTTTTTCTGTCACTCGCTAATGCTAATCTTCGGCCGTTCGTTCGCCTTCTGCGACTTATCGTCGCGCCAAAATGGAGCTTCACTCTACAAAAACGGCCACGCTTTGCGTGCAAGGCCGAGGGAGAGAGCGCCTGACGAACGCATACTAATAACTGGGGGATTCATCAATGAGCACTAGCACTGTGGCCGGCACTACTGCCGCCCAGCCTGCGTTCCTGTCCAAGGAGCGCATTATCGCCAAGCCCGGCTTCAACCGCTGGCTGGTTCCACCGGCCGCCCTGGCCATCCACCTGTGCATCGGCATGGCCTACGGCTTTTCGGTGTTCTGGCTGCCGCTGTCCAAGGCGCTGGGTATCACTAAACCGGTTGCCTGTGCGCCGGACATGAGCTTCATCGCCCAAGTCTTCTCGTCCCAATGCGACTGGCCCATCTCCATGCTGGGCTGGATCTACACCCTGTTCTTCATCTTCCTGGGCTGCTCGGCAGCGATCTGGGGTGGCTGGCTGGAACATGCCGGGCCGCGCAAGGCCGGTGTTGTGTCGGCGTTGTGCTGGTGCGGCGGCCTGCTGATCTCGGCGCTGGGTATCTATACCCACCAGATCTGGCTGATGTGGATCGGCTCCGGGGTCATTGGCGGTATCGGCCTGGGCCTGGGCTATATCTCGCCCGTATCGACCCTGATCAAGTGGTTCCCGGACAAGCGCGGCATGGCCACCGGCATGGCGATCATGGGCTTCGGCGGCGGCGCAATGGTTGGCGCCCCGCTGGCTGCTGCGCTGATGGGGCATTTTGCTTCGCCGACTAGCGTGGGCGTATGGCAGAGTTTCCTGGTCATGGCTGCGATCTACTTCGTGTTCATGATCGGCGGCGCGCTGTCCTACCGCGTTCCACCCACTGGCTGGAAGCCTGAGGGCTGGACCGCACCGGCGAAAAAAGCCAGTAACGCGATGATCACCCACCGTCACGTGCACGTGAATGTGGCGTGGAAAACCCCGCAATTCCGTCTGGTATGGCTGGTGCTGTGCCTGAACGTGTCGGCCGGTATCGGCATCCTCGGCATGGCTTCGCCGCTGCTGCAGGAAGTGTTCGGTGGCAAGCTGCTGGGTGTCGATGTGCCGTTTGGCCAACTGGACGCCGGGCAATTGGCGTCGATTGCCGCCATCGCTGCGGGCTTCACCGGCCTGCTGAGCCTGTTCAACATCGGTGGTCGGTTCTTCTGGGCGTCGTTCTCCGACTACCTGGGGCGTAAAAACACCTACTTCGTGTTCTTCGCCCTGGGCTTTGCCCTGTATGCGCTGATCCCGAACCTGGGGCACCTGGGCAACGTGGCGCTGTTCGTGGCGGCGTTCTGCATCATCCTGTCGATGTACGGCGGTGGCTTTGCGACCGTCCCGGCCTACCTGGCCGACCTGTTCGGTACCCAGATGGTCGGCGCGATCCACGGTCGCCTGCTGACCGCCTGGGCAGCGGCGGGCGTGCTGGGCCCGGTGCTGGTGAACTACCTGCGTGAGTATCAACTGAGCATCGGCGTTGAACGCGCTGCGGCCTATGACATCACCTTGTACATCCTCGCCGGCCTGCTGGTGCTGGGCTTTATCTGCAACATGCTGGTCCGCCCGGTGGCCGACAAGTACTTCATGACCGATGCAGAGCTTGCCGCAGAGCAAGCGCTGGGCCATGACAAGGGTGCCGATGCCAGTACTTCCCTGGAGTGGAAAGCGGCCTCCGGCACCGTGCCATTGGCAATTGCCGCCTGGCTGGTGGTGGGTATTCCGTTGGCGTGGGGTGTGTGGGTGACCCTGCAGAAGACGGCGGTACTGTTCCACTAAGTTGAATACAAGCGGGCGCACCATCCTGGAGCGCCCGCTTGTGTATACATGTCTATCCCCGACATTCCCCGCCTCAACTCGTCAGTCTTATCCCCTTCGATGTTTCTGTTTAGCGCCCGCGCCCCTATAATGGCTGCCTTTTTCGCCCAATGATTTTGCGGAGCTGGTGATGGCCGAACGTAAGGCGTCCGTCGAGCGCGACACTCTGGAAACCCAGATCAAAGCCTCGATCAACCTGGATGGCACCGGAAAGGCCCGATTTGATATCGGTGTACCTTTTCTTGAGCACATGCTGGACCAGATCGCCCGTCACGGGCTGATCGACCTGGATATCGTCAGCAAGGGCGACCTGCATATCGACGACCACCACACGGTGGAAGACGTAGGCATCACCCTCGGCCAGGCGTTTGCCAAGGCCATCGGCGACAAAAAAGGCATCCGTCGCTACGGCCACGCCTATGTCCCGCTGGACGAAGCGCTGTCGCGTGTGGTCATCGACTTCTCCGGCCGCCCAGGCCTGCAGATGCACGTGCCGTACACCCGCGCCACCGTGGGCGGCTTCGACGTCGACCTGTTCCAGGAATTTTTCCAGGGCTTCGTCAACCACGCACTTGTCAGCCTGCACATCGACAACCTGCGTGGCACCAACACCCACCACCAGATCGAAACCGTGTTCAAGGCTTTCGGCCGCGCGCTGCGCATGGCCGTGGAGCTGGATGAGCGCATGGCCGGGCAGATGCCCTCGACCAAGGGCGTCCTGTAATGCAGACGGTCGCGGTTATCGATTACGGCATGGGCAACCTGCACTCGGTGGCCAAGGCCCTCGAACACGTAGGGGCCGGCAAGGTGCTGATCACCAGCGATGCCAGCGTGATTCGCGAAGCCGACCGCGTGGTGTTCCCCGGTGTGGGGGCGATCCGCGATTGCATGGCCGAGATCCGTCGCCTGGGCTTTGACAGCCTGGTGCGCGAAGTCAGCCAGGATCGTCCGTTCCTCGGCATCTGCGTGGGCATGCAAGCCTTGCTCGATCGCAGTGAAGAGAACGACGGCGTCGACTGCATCGGCCTGTTCCCCGGCCAGGTGAAGTTCTTCGGCAAGGACCTGCACGAAGACGGCGCCCACCTGAAAGTCCCGCACATGGGCTGGAACGAAGTCAGCCAGACAGTGGATCACCCGCTGTGGCACGACATTCCGGACATGGCGCGCTTCTACTTCGTGCACAGCTACTACATCGCCGCCGGTAAACCGCGCCAGGTGGTGGGTGGTGGGCACTACGGCGTCGACTTCGCCGCTGCGTTGGCCGAAGGTTCGCGTTTTGCCGTGCAGTTCCACCCGGAGAAGAGCCATACCCATGGCCTGCAATTGCTGCAGAACTTCGCCGCCTGGGATGGGCGCTGGTAAATGGCCAGGAAGCCGAAGCTGCCGATCTTGAACCTCACGCCAGAGCAGGAAAGTGAGGCTACCCTCAAGATCAAGCGCTTCATGGAAGACCGCTTCGAGCTCAAGCTGGGCTCGTTCGAGGTCGCCGAGATTCTTGAGCTGTTCACCACCGAAGTGGCTCCGCACTATTACAACAGGGCGATTTTCGATACGCAGACGCTCCTTAAAGAAAGGTTCGAAAGCATCGAAAGCGACCTGTGGTCGCTTGAGAAACCCTGATTTCCCAAGCATTGCTGAATATCGAATAAGGTTTGCCAGATGCTGATTATCCCCGCTATCGATCTCAAGGACGGCGCCTGCGTCCGTCTGCGCCAAGGCCGTATGGAAGATTCCACCGTGTTCTCCGATGACCCGGTGAGCATGGCTGCCAAATGGGTGGAAGGGGGCTGCCGGCGTCTGCATCTGGTGGACTTGAACGGCGCCTTCGAAGGCCAGCCGGTCAACGGCGAGGTGGTCACCGCGATCGCCAGGCGCTACCCGAACCTGCCGATCCAGATCGGCGGCGGTATCCGCTCCCTGGAAACCATCGAGCATTACGTCAAGGCCGGCGTGAGCTACGTGATCATCGGCACCAAGGCCGTGAAAGACCCGGCCTTCGTCGCCGAAGCCTGCCGCGCGTTCCCGGGCAAAGTGATCGTGGGCCTGGACGCTAAAGATGGTTTCGTCGCCACCGACGGCTGGGCTGAAATCAGCACCGTGCAAGTCATCGACCTGGCCAGGCAGTTCGAAGCCGACGGCGTGTCCGCCATCGTTTATACCGACATCGCCAAAGACGGCATGATGCAGGGCTGCAACGTGCCGTTCACCGCGGCGCTGGCGGCGGCGACGAAGATTCCGGTGATCGCTTCCGGCGGCATTCACAACCTGGGCGACATCAAGTCGCTGCTGGACGCCAAGGCCCCCGGCATCATCGGCGCCATCACCGGCCGTGCGATCTACGAAGGTACCCTGGACGTCGCCGAAGCCCAGGCTTACTGCGATGCCTACAACGGCTGAGGACTGACCATGGCGCTGGCCAAACGCATCATCCCTTGCCTGGACGTCGACAACGGTCGCGTGGTCAAGGGCGTCAAGTTCGAGAACATCCGTGACGCCGGCGACCCGGTGGAAATCGCCCGTCGCTACGATGAGCAAGGTGCCGACGAAATTACCTTTCTCGACATCACCGCCAGCGTCGACGGCCGCGACACCACGTTGCATACCGTCGAGCGCATGGCCAGCCAGGTGTTTATCCCGCTGACCGTGGGCGGTGGCGTGCGCACCGTGCAGGACATCCGCAACCTGCTCAATGCCGGTGCGGACAAGGTCTCGATCAACACTGCTGCGGTGTTCAACCCGGAGTTCGTCGGCGAAGCCGCGCAGCACTTCGGCTCGCAATGCATCGTGGTCGCCATCGACGCCAAGAAAGTCTCCGGCCCTGGCGAAACCCCGCGCTGGGAGATCTTCACCCATGGCGGTCGCAAGCCGACCGGCCTGGACGCGGTGGAGTGGGCGATGAAGATGGAAGGCCTGGGCGCCGGGGAAATCCTGCTGACCAGCATGGACCAGGACGGCATGAAGAACGGCTTCGACCTGGGCGTGACCCGCGCCATCAGCGATGCGCTGGGTATTCCGGTGATCGCTTCCGGCGGCGTCGGTAACCTGCAACACCTGGCCGACGGCGTCATCGAAGGCCATGCCAGCGCGGTGCTGGCGGCGAGTATTTTTCACTTTGGTGAATACACCGTTCCCGAGGCCAAGGCCTACATGGCGGCGCGCGGTATCGTCGTTCGCTAAACGTTGCTGGACACCATGGCAGGCGCGCGGCACTCTCTGCGCTTGCCATGGATTCCGGTAGCCTTCATGTTCAAGACCCTGCTGCTTGCCCTCGCCAGCACCTCCATCTTCATGGTGAGTGCGGCCCACGCCGAAGAGCCGTCCGACGCCTCCCTGGTGTTGCTGACGGAAAATTTCCCGCCCTACAACATGGCCAAGAACGGCAAGAACTTCGCCAGGGACGAGAACATCGAAGGCATCGCCGTGGACATCGTGCGCGAAACCTTCAAGCGTGCCGGCATTTCCTACAATCTCACCCTGCGTTTTCCCTGGGAGCGAATCTATAAGCTCGCCCTGGAGAAACCCGGCTATGGCGTGTTTGTGATGGCGCGCCTGCCGGATCGTGAAGCGCTGTTCAAGTGGGTCGGCCCCATCGGCCCGGACGACTGGGTGCTGCTGGCCAAGGCCGACAGCAAGATCCAGCTCGACGACCTGGAGCATGCGCGCCGCTACAGGATCGGCGCCTATAAAGGCGATGCCATCGCCGAGACCCTGGAGAAGCAGGGCCTTAACCCGGTGGTGGTGTTGCGTGACCAGGACAACGCGCAAAAGCTCGTGGATGGCCAGATCGACCTGTGGGCCACCGGCGACCCGGCCGGGCGTTACCTGGCGCGCCAGGTCGGTGTGACCGGGCTCAAGACTGTGCTGCGGTTCAACAGTGCCCAGTTGTACCTGGCGCTGAACAAGGATGTGCCGGATGAGACGGTAGCCAGGCTGCAGGAAGCGTTGGATCAGTTGCGCTCTGAAGGGCGGGTGGAACAGATCATGGCGGACTATTTGTAGCGGTAGACGCCGTTCTTGCCGTGCCCCGGCATGGCTTGATTGCTGCGCACACTGATCATCAGCTTGATATCAATCCACTCGATGCCCTGGGCCTGGAGCTTGGGCAATTCGCGCTCGAGCACCGCCAGCGTCTGCGGATAGGGGTGGCCGATCATCACCGCCGAACCCTGTTTATGCGCCAGCTTGATCGCGGTTTGCAGCTGCGTGGCAATCGCCGCTTCGGTGCGCTCATCATCGAGGAATACATCCCGCGAGACATGGGCCAGGCCGATCTTCTGCGCCTCGGCGGCGGCCACGGTCTGTGCGCTGGTGCGGCTGTCGACGAAGAATTTGTTGCGCCGCTGCAGTTCCGCCATCAGCCAGGCCATGGCGGCCGGCTGGGCGGTCATGCGACTGCCCATATGGTTGTTGATGCCGGCGGTGTAGGGCACGGCCTTGAAGGCGGCGTCCAGGCGTTGGCCAAGTTCTTCCATGGAGAGTTCCGGGTGCCAGGCGAACGGGCCGGTGGCGGGGTCCATGGGCATGTGCAGGATCACGATCTTGCCGGCCTTGTGCGCTTCGCGGGCGAATTCGGCGGCGTGGGGCGTGTCGGGCATGATCGCCGTGGTCACCGGCCCAGGCAGGGCCAGCACGCGACGATCCCGGGGCAGGTTTTGCCCCAGGTCGTCGATGATGAGGGTCAGGTAGGCTTTGTGGGATTCGCCGGCAGGGGCCGCTTGGGCGACCCCTGCCAGGCTGCACAGCACAGCGATGATCAGGGCAACACGCATATCAACGGCTGCGCGTAATGCTCAGGCCCTTGAGCAGGCTCAGCGCCTGGGCCAGCTGGTAGTCATCGTCCTGCGGCATCGGCTTGGCTTTCTTGCTGCTGCCGGTTGGCTGGTCGGCACCGCCGTTGCCATTGCCCAGGTGACCTTGCAGGTCTGCTTCCTTGTAGTACTCGCTGTCGATTTCGTTGGTGATCTTGGCCTTGCGCACTTCGATGTCCGGCACGATGCCCTGGGCCTGGATCGAGCGGCCGTTCGGCGTGTAGTACAGCGCGGTGGTGATCTTCAGGGCGCGATCGTTGTTCAGCGGCAGCACGGTTTGTACCGAGCCTTTGCCGAAGCTGGTGGTGCCCATCAGCACGCCGCGCTTCTGGTCTTGCAGGGCGCCAGCGACGATTTCCGAGGCCGAGGCGCTGCCGCCGTTGATCAGCACGGCCAATGGCACGTTCTCGCTGAGATCGTTGCCGGTGGCCGAGAAGCGCAGCTCGGAGTTGGCGATACGGCCCTTGGTGTAGACGATCAGGCCCTTGGTGATGAAGTGGTCGACCACTTCCACCGCCGACTGCAGCACGCCGCCCGGGTTGTTGCGCAGGTCGAGCACGATGCCGCTGAGTTTCTTGCCGTTGTCCTTGCGCAGCTTAGCCAGGGCCTTGGCCACTTCGTCGCCGGTCTTGACCTGGAACTGGGTGATGCGGATGTAACCGTAGCCAGACTCCAGCAGCTGGCTCTTCACGCTCTTGACCACGATGGTCGCACGGGTGAGTGTCACGTCAAACGGGTTGCCGCCGTCGCGCACCAGGGTCAGGGTGATTTTCTGGCCGATCTTGCCGCGCATCTTGTCGACGGCTTCGGTCATGGTCTGGCCGCGGGTCGGCTGGCCGTTGATCTTGACGATAAAGTCACCGGCCTGGATGCCGGCCTTGGACGCCGGGGTGTCATCGATGGGCGAGACCACCTTGATATTGCCGTCTTCGGCGCCGACTTCAATGCCCAGGCCGCCGAACTCACCGCTGGTGCTTTCCTGCAGCTCGGCAAAATCTTCCGGACCCAGGTAGGCGGAGTGCGGATCAAGGTTGCTGAGCATGCCCTTGATGGCATTCTCCAGCAAGGTCTTGTCGTCTACAGGTTCGACATAGGCGGCCTTGATCCGGTCCATGACCTCGGCAAAGGTGCGCAGCTCGTCCAGCGGCAATGGCGCCTTGGTGGTCGCGGCCGTGGCGGCGGGTGCAGCCGGGGCGGCCTGGTCGGCAAAAGCCAGAGGCGCGCCGATGACCAGGGCGATCGTCAGGGCCAGCGAAGTGAGGCGGGACAAATGCAGCATGTCGAACGAACTCCTAATGTAGATGCGACCCTATCCTTGGGACCGGCACCATTGTGCGGGATCGCTCGGGCGACCCTGCTGACGAATAGCGAAGTACAGCGCCGGGGTGTCCTGGCCACCACTGTTACCGACAGTGGAGATAGATTCACCGGCTTTTACAACATCACCTGCCGACTTGAGTAACGTCTGATTGTGGCCATAAAGGCTTAAATAGCCATTACCGTGGTCGAGAATCACCAGCAAACCGGCGCCCCGCAGCCAATCGGCAAACACCACGCGCCCGCCATGTACGGCGTGGACCTGGCTGCCGGCAGAGGCGCTGATCATCACCCCGTCCCACTTGGCACGGGTGTCATCGCCCCGGGTTTCCCCAAAGCGTGCCAGCAGTCGACCATCAACCGGCCATGGAAGTTTGCCGCGGGCTGAAGCAAAAGGGCCGCCGAACGACTCGCCGGCACTGGAAACCAGCGGGCCAGGGGCGGCATGTACCGGTTTGCGCGGCCCCGGGGCATCGGTGGTGGCTGCCAGTTCGGCCTCACGCTGGCGCTTTTTTTCCGCTTCCTGCTGGGCGATCAGCGCTTTCTGTCGCGCCTCTTCGGCCTCGCGTGCCTGGCGTGCCAGGGTTTCTTCGATGGTCTTGAGCACTTTGGCCAGGTCGGCCTGGTCCTGCTCGCGGGCCTGCAGCTTGGCGTCGCGGGCCTTCACGTCGTCATTGAGCTTGGCCAGGGCCAGCTGGCGCTCCTTACGGACCTTGTCCAGCTCGTCGCGCTGGGCGTTGAGGCTGGCTTTCTGGTCCTCCAGCTGCGACTGCTGGTTGGCGATTTCCTGTTCGACGTTGGCCAACTGGCGCAGGGTCTCGTTGAAGCTTTTCAATTGCTCCAGGCGGGCCTTGCTCAGGTAGTCGTAGTAGGTCAGGGTGCGCGCGAATTTCTCCGGGTTCTGCTGGTTGAGCAGCAACTTGAGGTATTCCTGGCGGCCGCTCTGGTAGGCGGCGCGGGCCTGGATCGCGATCAAGCGTTGCTGTTCAACGCGTGCGCTCTGGAGTTTTTTTTTCTCAGCGTCGAGTCGCTCCAGTTCCGACTCGCTCTTCTTTAGTTCTTTTTGCAGCTCCTGGACCTGCTTCTCCAGCTTGCCCATTTCGGTTTCCGTGCCGCGCAGATCTTTCTGCACCCCGGATTTTTCTTCCTGGAGCTTGCCGAGCAGTTTTTTCAGCTCGGTAATGTCCTGACGCGTAGCGTCCAACTGTTGTTGAGTTTGTGCGCGCTCGTCGGCAAACGCCGGTTGGAGCAGGCAGACAAGAGCGAGGGTAATCAAGGCGCGAAGCATAGAGGCGGGCGACACCAGGGAAAGGGACGGCCTAGTATGCCCGCCAAGCGCTGCAAAAAAAACGTCCAATTCGGCCTGGAAGGCAAGATAGGTGCCGAGCGGCGGTGGTATGGCAAAAAGACATCTACCAAACTCCGCAGATCCCATGTGGGAAGGGACAAGCCCCTCCCACATGTTTGTTGAGATCAGACCAGAATTGAGGTCCCGGTCATCTCTTTGGGCTTCTCCAACCCCATCAGCATCAGCATGGTCGGTGCCACATCCGCCAGCACGCCGCCTTCACGCACTTTGAAGTCGCGCTTGCCGACGTAGATGAACGGCACCGGCTCGGTGGTGTGGGCGGTATGGGCCTGGCCGGTGGTTTCGTCGGACATCTGCTCGCAGTTGCCGTGGTCGGCGGTGATCAGCGCTTCGCCGCCGACTTTTTCCAGGGCCTCGACAATGCGGCCGACGCACAGGTCCAGGCATTCCACGGCCTTGGTCGCAGCTTCCAGATTGCCGCTGTGGCCGACCATGTCACCGTTGGCGTAGTTGACCACGATCACGTCGTAACGCTGGTGGTCAATGGCGTCGACGATCTTGTCGGTGACTTCCGGCGCGCTCATTTCCGGCTGCAGGTCGTAGGTGGCGACTTTCGGCGAAGGGATCAGGATGCGTTCTTCGCCTGGGAACGGTTCTTCACGGCCGCCGGAGAAGAAGAAGGTCACGTGGGCGTATTTTTCGGTTTCAGCGATACGCAGCTGGGTCTTGCCGTTCTTCGCCAGGTAGTCGCCCAGCACGTTGTCCAGGCTGCCGGCAGCAAAGGCAGCGGGGGCCGGGATGCTGGCGGCGTATTGGGTCAGGCCGACGTATTGGACTTTTGGCTGGCGCGCCCGCTCGAATTCCTTGAAACCGTCTTCGACAAACACACGGCTCAGCTCGCGGGCACGGTCGGCGCGGAAGTTCATGAACACCACGGCGTCGCCGTCTTCGACCTTGACCGGCTCGCCGATGGTGGTGGCCTTGACGAATTCATCGCTCTCGCCACGGGCGTAGGCAGCTTCCAGGCCTTCCTGGGCGGTGGCGGCGTGGAATTCGGCCTGGCCGTCGACGATCAGGTTGTAGGCCTGGGACACGCGGTCCCAACGGTTGTCGCGGTCCATGGCGAAGTAGCGGCCCACCAGGCTGGCGATGCGGCCCTTGCCCAGAGCGGCGAAGGTGGCGTCCAGCAGCTCGATGGAGGATTGCGCGCTTTTTGGCGGGGTGTCGCGGCCATCGAGGAAGGCGTGCAGGTAGATCTTGTCGGCGCCGCGCTTGAAGGCCAGCTCGGCCATTGCCACCAGATGGTCCTGGTGACTGTGAACGCCGCCGTCGGACAGCAGGCCCATGAAGTGTACGGCTTTGCCGGCGGCCACTGCTTTATCTACCGCTGCGCAGAGGGTCGGGTTCTCGAAGAACTCGCCATCGCGGATCGATTTGGTCACGCGAGTGAAGTCTTGATAGACCACTCGTCCGGCGCCGAGGTTCATGTGGCCGACTTCCGAGTTGCCCATCTGGCCGTCCGGCAGGCCCACGTCCATGCCCGAGCCGGAGATCAGGCCGTTGGGCACCGTCGCGGTCAGGCGGTCGAGTACGGGCTTCTTGGCCGCGTACACCGCGTTGTCGTGGTGGCTTTCACTGTGTCCGAAGCCATCGAGAATTATCAGGACCAAAGGTTTAGGCGTGGTAGTCATAGATCCTCTCGCGGCGGTAATAAAGGAAGGCAATTGAAAAGGGAGTGGCAGTTTAAAGCGAAGTTCCGACCACGTCACCGCTTTACGGGGGTTGGCCCCCCCTGACGGCTGTGTATACTTACCGCCATTTTAACGCCCTGGAACCTCCTTGATGGTTGATCACCTGATTGCATTTGCCACTGCCCACTATCTGCTCGTGGGTGCCTTCGTCATCCTGCTGGCGCTGCTGATCGCTCACGAATTGAGCCGTGGTGGCCGCAGCCTTAGCACGTCGGAGCTGACCGCGCTGGTCAACAAGGATGAGGCCATTGTGGTGGATATCCGCCCAGTCAAGGATTTCGCCGCCGGCCACATCGTCGGTGCCCTGAACATTCCTCAGGACAAGCTGATCGCGCGCCTGGCCGAGCTGGAAAAGCACAAGGCCAAGACCATCATCCTGGTCGACGCCCAGGGCCAGCACGCCGGTACCCACGCCCGCGAGATGCTCAAGACCGGTTTCACCGCCGCCAAGCTGTCCGGTGGCATCAGCAGCTGGCGCGCCGATAACCTGCCGCTGGTGAAGTGATATGAGCCAGGTCGTCGTATATTCCAGCGATTGGTGCCCTTACTGCATGCGGGCCAAGGCCCTGCTGGAGAAAAAGGGCGTTGCCTTCGAAGAGATCAAGGTCGATGGCAAACCCCAGGTGCGTGCCGAAATGGCCCAGAAGGCGGGGCGCACGTCAGTGCCGCAGATCTGGATCGGCGCCAAACACATCGGTGGTTGCGACGACCTGTTTGCCCTGGAGCGCGCCGGTAAACTCGATGCGCTGCTGCTCGTCTGACTCCTAACCCCTAAAAGACCCCAAGATCAAGAAGGATCTGCGATGACTGACCAACAGAACACCGAAGCAGCAGAAGCCCAAGGCCCACAATTTTCGCTGCAGCGTATCTATGTGCGTGACTTGTCGTTCGAAGCGCCGAAAAGCCCGGCTATCTTCCGCCAGGAATGGACCCCAAGCGTTGCCCTGGACCTGAACACCCGTCAAAAGGCACTGGAAGGCGATTTCCACGAAGTCGTGCTGACCTTGTCGGTCACCGTCAAGAATGGCGAAGAAGTGGCCTTCATCGCTGAAGTGCAACAGGCCGGTATCTTCCTGATCCAGGGCCTGGACGAAGCGTCCATGAGCCACACCCTGGGTGCGTTCTGCCCGAACATCCTGTTCCCGTATGCCCGCGAGACCCTGGACAGCCTGGTCACCCGTGGTTCGTTCCCGGCGTTGATGCTGGCTCCGGTGAACTTCGATGCCCTGTACGCTCAAGAGCTGCAGCGCATGCAACAGGAAGGCGCACCGACGGTTCAGTAATCTCGAACCCGACGCAGAACCCAATGTGGGAGGGGGCTTGCTCCCGATAGCGGTGGATCAGTCACGTAGATGTCGACTGACACTCCGCCATCGGGGGCAAGCCCCCTCCCACATTTGTTATGTGTGTTACTTGAAGCCGAGTTGGCGCCAGCCTTCGTAGACGGCAACGGCGACGGTGTTCGACAGGTTCAGGCTGCGGCAGCCTTCGCGCATCGGCAGGCGCAGGCGATGCCCGTCCGGCAGGGCGTCGAGTACGTCGGCCGGCAGGCCACGGCTTTCCGGGCCGAACAGGAAGGCGTCGCCTTCGGCGAAGCTGGCATCATGGAACGGTCGCGAACCCTTGGTGGTGAACGCGAACAGCCGTGGGTGGCCCAGGCTTTCCAGGCAGCTGGCCAGGTCGGCATGGCGCTGCAGGGTGGCATACTCGTGGTAGTCCAGGCCGGCACGGCGCAGGCGCTTGTCGTCCATGTCGAAGCCCAGGGGCTCGATCAAATGCAGGTGGCAGCCACTGTTGGCGCACAGCCTGATAACGTTGCCGGTATTCGGCGGAATTTCTGGTTGAAAAAGGATGACGTGAAACATGCACGGCTCCGAAGGCAAAGATGCGCTGCATTCTACCCCTGAAGAAGACCCAAGACCGAAGCTAATGCCGAGGGTCATGGGCTCATTGGCGATTGTCGGCCTGATGGTGGGCCTGATGATCGGCCGCCTGACCACCCCTGACCCGGTCGAGTTGCAGCAGATAGAGACGGCGGCGGACGGTGTGGTGGTGTGGTTCAACAGCGAACCCAAGCTGCACGGCGAGCACATCGACGGCACCGTGGCGCTGTTGTTCGATGCACAAGGCAAAGCCGCCAGCGGGCAGCTCAAGGTCAACGACAAGGATGTGAACTGGCGCGTGCGCAAGACCGATGCGGGCTTGCTGCTGAACCTGGTGGCGGCTCGGCCGTTGCGCGGGGAGTGGAAGGGCGAGGAGGTCGATGACCGCTGGCGGCTGGAGATCCATCTCCAAGAGCAATAAAAGAGGGAGTTCCCGGCCTGCCTGTACCAGGGCTCCCAAAACGGGGTGAAGCCAGAGGCTTCGGTGTTAAAGAGGGAATCCCCGGCCTGCCTGTACCGAGGTTCCCGAAAGCGGTGTGGAGCGCGACGCGGTTCGCATCAAGCACCCCGGGTGTAAAGAGGGGATTCTCGGCCTGCCTGTACCAAGGTCCCCGAAACTGGGTTGTACTGGGGTTATTGCAGGGCGCGTGCCAGAGTGGCTGAGTTGTGCCAAAAAATTTCTCCAGAAAGCGCAAAGCCCCGGAATACGGGGCTTTGGTGTTTTCGGGGTTCAGCATTTTTTTAACAAGAGGCTTGCCTCGGGCTTGGAACGTGTGCGCGATGCTAGAACAGGGTGCATTGAAGCGGTGCACGGTTCTGAGTCCGTGTGGAGGTCCAAATGTGAGAGGGGGCTTGCTCCCGATGGCGGAGTGTCAGTCGATATCTATCTGACTGATCCACCGCTATCGGGAGCAAGCCCCCTCCCACATTAGACCTCGGTAGATTGGAGATCAGGCGTCGTCGCCCTCATCGTCATCACCACCATCGACCTTCATGCCCAGCTCCTTGATCTTGCGCGTCAGGGTATTGCGACCCCAACCCAGCAACACGGCGGCATCGCGACGGCGGCCGGCGGTGTGCTTGAGGGCGGTTTCGATCATGATCCGCTCGAAGGCCGGTACGGCGCTGTCCAGCAGGTTCGACTGGCCGCGTGCCAGGGCCTGGTCGGCCCATTGGCGCAGCGCCTGTTCCCAGTTGGTCACCGGTGCCGAATCCTGCGGCAGGCTCAACAGCTCCGGCGGCAGGTCGCCGATATGCACTTCGCGGCCGGACGCCATCACGGTGATCCAGCGGCAGGTGTTCTCCAGCTGGCGCACGTTGCCGGGCCATGGCAGGTTCTTCAGGTATTCCTCGGTCTCGCTTTTCAGCAGCTTCGGCTCGACGGCCAGCTCCTGGGCGGCGCGGCTGAGGAAGTGGCGGGCGAGGGTCGGGATATCTTCGCGGCGGTCCGACATACGTGGGATGTGGATGCGGATCACGTTGAGACGGTGGAACAAGTCTTCACGGAACTTGCCGGCGTGCACCAGGGTTTCCAGGTTCTGGTGAGTCGCGGCGATGATGCGCACATCGACCTTGACCGGTGTGTGCCCGCCCACGCGGTAGAACTCGCCGTCCGCCAGTACGCGCAGCAGGCGGGTCTGGGTGTCGGCCGGCATGTCGCCGATTTCATCGAGGAACAGCGTGCCGCCGTCCGCCTGTTCGAAGCGGCCGCGACGCAGGTTGGCGGCGCCGGTGAACGCGCCTTTCTCATGGCCGAACAGCTCGGACTCCATCAGATCCTTGGGGATCGCCGCCATGTTCAGCGCGATAAACGGCGAGGCCGCCCGCGGGCTGTGGCGGTGCAGGGCGTGGGCCACCAACTCTTTACCGGTACCCGACTCGCCGTTGATCAGCACGGTGATGTTGGAATGGCTCAAGCGCCCGATGGCGCGAAACACTTCCTGCATCGCCGGCGCTTCACCGATGATTTCCGGGGTGCGGGTCAGGGTCGGCGGGGCTTCCTGGTTCTGCTGTTCCTGGGCGTGCTGGTTGGCGCGCTTGACCAGCGCCACGGCCTCGTCCACATCAAATGGCTTGGGCAGGTACTCGAAGGCGCCGCCCTGATAGGACGCGACAGCGCTGTCCAGGTCGGAGTGCGCAGTCATGATGATCACCGGCAGGCGCGGGTGCTGCTCGCGAATCCGCGCCAGCAGGTCCAGGCCACTGGCGCCGGGCATGCGGATGTCGGAGATGATCACGTCGGGCTGCTGGCGCGCCAGGCGGCTCATCACCCCGTCGGCGCTGTCGAAGCTCTGGGTGGTCATGCCTTCCTGTTGCAAGGCTTTCTCGAGGACCCAGCGGATAGAACGGTCGTCATCGACGATCCACACAGTTTCACTACGGCTCATGTCGATGGGGCTCCTTGTTCCAGAGGCAGAAAGATCGAGAACGTGGTGTGGCCGGGATGGCTTTCACATTCGATCAGACCCTGGTGCTGGCTGATGATGTTCTGGGTAATGGCCAGGCCCAGCCCGGTACCGTCCGGGCGGCCGCTGACCATGGGAAAGAAGATGGTTTCCTGAAGTTCCGCAGGAATGCCTGGGCCGTTGTCGATGATCTCGACCTTGGTCACCAGGCGATGGCGCACGTGGCCGATGGTGAACTGGCGCAGGGCACGGGTGCGCAGGCTGATGCGGCCAAGGCGCAGCTCGTTCTGGCTGCTGATGGCCTGCATGGCGTTGCGCACGATGTTGAGCACCGCCTGGATCATCTGCTCGCGGTCGATCAACACGTCGGGAATGCTCGGGTCGTAGTCGCGCACCAAGGTGATGCAGCCCTGGCTTTCGGCTTCTACCAACTGACAGACGCGCTCAAGTACTTCGTGCACGTTGGTCATCGCCAGCGACGGCAGCTTGTTGGAGCCGAGCATGCGGTCCACCAGGTTACGCAGGCGGTCAGCCTCTTCGATGATGACGTTGGTGTAGTCCTTGAGGTGCTCGTCCGGCAGCTCGCGGGCCAGCAACTGCGCCGCGCCGCGAATGCCGCCCAGCGGGTTCTTGATCTCATGGGCCAGGCCGCGCACCAGCATCTTGCTGGTCTCCTGCTTGGACAGCTGGGCTTCTTCCTTGGTGATGCGCAACAGGCGGTCGCGGGGGTGCACTTCGAGCAGCAGCAGGGTCGCGCCGTTGCTCAGGATCGGGGTGACGGCGTAGTCGACGGTCAGCGTCTGGCCGGTCAGTGCCGTGAGCATCGCTTCACGCTTGGTGAACGGATGTGCCTGCTCCACCGCCTGGCGCAATGAACTCAAGGCTTCGGCCGACTCGGTGAACAATTCGCTGATGAACTGCCCATGGCTGCGCTGGCCGCTGATGGCCAGGAGCATCTCCGCCGCCGGGTTCATGTACTCAAGGCGCAGGTCGTCATTGAGCAGGATGGTCGCGGTAGTCAGATTGTCGAGTAACAAACGGTGCAGTGCATCGCTGATGGTCATCGGGACCTCTTTTGGAGCAAGGCGCGGGCTTGAGGCACGCGCTGATACAAGGAAAATGCAAAAACCAAACCAAGGCTCCGAAAAGAAGCGTTAATCCCCTGAAATAGGGGTTTAAGGCGCGAAACTGTGGCGTTCTGCCAGCTTGGCCGGGAAGTTTCGAACCAAAATGGGGTGAGTCAGTGGGAAGGGTGCAGGTCGTCGCACCAATATAGTGCGGTTTTGTGAGGTTTGTTCAGGAAGTGATGAGAGAGGGCTCTCGGCGGCTGTGCGAGAGCGATCTCAGTGGTGGGGCTTTATCAGTGTGGCTGGGAGAGTGGCATGCCCGCGCTGCCGGCGTAAAAGACCAGCAGTTCCACCGGTGTGCTCCCGGTTCTGCCGCGATGGACTGTGCCTACCATCTCGGCCAGGGTTTGCCCTTGTGTCAGGGTGAGGGCTTGCCCACCTTTACGGGCTTCAACGATCAACTCGCCCGAGAGGATATACGCTGCGTTCGGCATGGGGTGGCTGTGCCAGGGTAACTGCGTATTCGCGGGGATCTTGAGTCGCAACAGCGTGAGTTCCGGCGGGCCGGAGGGATAAGCCTTGTAAGGTGTTCCGTCCCATGAAGCGCTGCTCTGCAGCAGGATTTCCTTTTCGATTTGCACGACGACTTTCGGCTGGCTGCTGCAGCCTAGGGCAGACAAGCAGGCCGCTGTTGCGATCAAGCATTTGAGGGCTTCCATGGTTGGTTTCATCCCGTTCGCTGAGTGGCCGGTCAGGCTACGATCGCTGTTCGGGGAGGGATGCCGGAAGGTGCCTAAAATAATGTGGGTGTCATCCGTTATTGGCCTGTGCGAATACACAGCTCGGCCGTGGCGCGGATCATCGCCAGTTGCCGCAGCGGGTCGTTCAGCGGCTCATGCACCGCTTCGGCCAGCCAGTGAGGGCACTGCGGGTCGGTACGTTGGGGGGTGAAGTCCGCCAGTTGTTGCAGCAGGCGTGTTTGCAATTGATCCAGCTGCGGGCGAATCTGCTTCACCAGGTCCGGGCGCGGATCGTCGGGTGCCTTGCCCTGGAACTGCCAATCGGACAGGTGGGTGTACTGCACCAGCTTGTTTGCCTCGATCTGGGCCGAGAAGAATTGCTCGGCGGCGGCGGGTGCCAGTTTGTAGCCCGGTGCCTGGCCAATGACGCTGGCGATCACCTCTTGCTCGCGCTTCTTATCCTCTACAGGTTTTTTGCTGTCCCATTTGCTCAAGGCCACCTGGTCGGCGATCTCCAGGCGCTCGGCGATGCTGTTGAGTAAAGGCTCAAGCGTAGGTGGCGCAGCCAATGCACTGGCGCTGATAAAGAACAAAGTGAACGCAAGTCGATGTTTCAAAGGAAATCCCCCTGTAGGAGCGAGCTTGCTCGCGAAGGTCGTTAACGATAACGCGTAAATGTTGAAGAAATGCGGTGCCCTGGCGTTTTTCGCGAGCAAGCTCGCTCCTACAGTGGTCGCGTAGGGCTCAAGCCAACCCCAAATCCACCGCCCTCCGTCTTCGATGGTCAGCCATATGCTCGACCGCCGAGCAGCCACCTGACAATCCCCAGGCAAAAAAAGACCTCCCGAAGGAGGTCTTTTCGCATCACGCCACCTTAAGCAGCGCTACCGGATCAGCAGCTGTAGTACAGCTCGTATTCCAGTGGGTGTACGAAGGTGCGTACTTTGATTTCTTCTTCGCTTTTCAGCTCGATGTAGGCATCGATGAAGTCGTCGCTGAATACGCCGCCTTTGGTCAGGAACGCACGGCCCTTGTCCAGCTCTTCCAGGGCTTCTTTCAGGCTGCCGCACACTTGTGGGATCTCTTTGGCCTCTTCAGGCGGCAGGTCGTACAAGTTTTTGTCGGCGGCGTCGCCAGGGTGGATCTTGTTCTGGATACCGTCCAGGCCGGCCATGACCAGGGCAGCGAAGGCCAGGTATGGGTTGGCTGCTGGATCCGGGAAGCGAGCTTCGATACGGCGAGCGCGCGGGCTGGATACGTAAGGAATACGGATCGAGGCGGAACGGTTGCGAGCCGAGTAGGCCAGCATGACCGGTGCTTCGAAACCTGGGACCAGACGCTTGTAGGAGTTGGTCGACGGGTTGGTGAAGCCGTTCAGGGCCTTACCGTGCTTGATGATGCCGCCGATGAAGTACAGGGCGGTGTCGGACAGGCCGGCATAACCTTCGCCAGCGAAGGTGTTCTTGCCTTCTTTGGCGATGGACAGGTGAACGTGCATACCCGAACCGTTATCGCCGTACAGTGGCTTAGGCATGAAGGTAGCGGTACGGCCGTAGGCATCAGCCACGTTGTGTACGCAGTACTTCAGGGTCTGGACTTCGTCAGCCTTGGCGACCAGGGTGTTGAACTTCACACCGATTTCGTTCTGGCCGGCAGTCGCCACTTCGTGGTGGTGAACTTCGATGACCAGGCCCATTTCTTCCATGGCGTTGCACATGGAGGTACGGATTTCGTGGTCGTGGTCGAACGGCGGAACCGGGAAGTAGCCACCTTTGATGCCTGGACGGTGGCCTTTGTTGCCGCCTTCCACGTCCTGGTCGGACATCCACGAACCTTGTTCGGAGAAGATCTTGAACATCGAACCGGAGATGTCGGACTTGAACTTGACCGAATCAAAGATGAAGAATTCCGGCTCCGGGCCTACGAATACGGTGTCGCCGATACCGGTGGACTTCAGGTATTCCTCGGCACGCTTGGCGATCGCACGTGGGTCGCGGTCGTAGCCTTGCATGGTCGAAGGCTCGATCACGTCGCAGACGATGATCAGGGTTGGGTCTTCGGTGAACGGGTCGAGGACGGCAGTGCTGTCGTCCGGCATCAGGATCATGTCGGAGGCTTCGATGCCTTTCCAGCCAGCGATGGAGGAGCCGTCGAACATTTTGCCTTCTTCGAAGAAAGCATCATCCAGCGCGTCGCGAGCCGGCATGGTCACGTGGTGCTGAGTGCCTTTGGTGTCCGTGAAGCGCAGATCAATCCATTTAACGTCATGATCTTTGATGAGTTGAACCGACTTCGACATAGTGTCCTCCGGGTGGCTTCGGGCTGGGGTAGTGGAGTTAGCCCTTAGAATGTGGGTGATGCCGGCGCGGATAGTCCGCCATGGCAACCTGCCTCACAAGAGAGCAAATTGCATGCCAGTGCGCCAACATGGGTTTTTTGCTCCAAAAACGCCCTATAAAGGGTACATAGCGACAAAAGCCTGAAATACGAGCACCGAAATGTGGCGCAAGGCGATGCAAATGCACCTCTTTAGTGCGAGTCGAGTGTTGTGCATATTAACTGGTTAAACCTTGAGCGATTTCCGCTATAATCCGCGCCCCCCTTTTTCGGCAGGCCCTGCGCGCGCTGTTTCCATGAAATTAATCGTTAAAGTCTTCCCCGAGATCACCATCAAGAGCCGACCGGTACGGATGCGTTTCATCCGTCAGTTGGCCAAGAACATCCGTGCCGTGCTCCGCGATCTGGACCCGGCTGTGGTGGTGAACGGTGTGTGGGACAACCTCGAGCTGGAAACCCGCCTGACCGACGTCAAAGCCTTGAAGGACATGACCGAGCGCCTGAGCTGCATGCCGGGTATCGCGCATTTCCTGCAGGTGGATGAGTACCCGCTGGGGGACTTCGACGACATCACCGAAAAATGCAAACGGCACTTCGGCGACAGCCTTGAAGGCAAGATTTTTTCGGTGCGGTGCAAGCGTGCCGGCAAGCACCCGTTCAGCTCCATGGACGTCGAGAAATACGTCGGCAGCAAGCTGCGTCGCGAGTGCGGCGCCGCCGGAATTTCCCTCAAGGCGCCGCAAATTGAAGTGCGCATGGAAATTCGCGACCAACGGTTGTTTGTGATTCACAGCCAGCACGACAGCATCGGCGGCTACCCGCTGGGCGCCCTGGAACAGACCCTGGTCCTCATGTCCGGCGGTTTCGATTCCACGGTGGCGGCCTACCAGATCATGCGCCGCGGCCTGATGAGCCACTTCTGCTTCTTTAACCTGGGCGGGCGTGCACACGAATTGGGCGTGATGGAGGTTGCGCACTTTATCTGGAAGAAGTACGGCAGCTCCCAGCGCGTGCTATTTGTGAGCGTACCGTTCGAGGAAGTGCTGGGCGAAATTCTCGGTAAAGTCGATAACAGTCATATGGGCGTAGTTTTGAAGCGTATGATGTTGCGCGCTGCGTCCCGAATCGCCGATCAGTTGCAGATCGACGCGCTGGTGACCGGTGAAGCGATTTCCCAGGTTTCCAGTCAGACGCTGCCGAACCTGTCACTGATCGATTGCGTGACTGAAAAGCTGGTACTGCGTCCGCTGATCGCCAGCCACAAGCAGGACATCATCGACTTGGCAGAAGAAATCGGCACCGCCGACTTTGCCAAGCACATGCCTGAATATTGCGGGGTCATTTCGGTGAACCCCAAGACCCACGCCAAGCGCAACCGCGTGGAGTACGAAGAACAACAGTTTGATATGGCGGTTCTGGAGCGTGCGCTCGAGAACGCCAAGCTGGTCCCGATCGATCGTGTTATCGACGAACTGGGCCAGGATGTGCAGATCGAAGAAGTCAGCGAAGCCCTGGCCGGACAAATCGTCATCGACATCCGTCACCCGGATGCCGCTGAAGATGAGCCGCTGGAAGTCGCCGGCATCGACGTACAAACGCTGCCGTTCTATGCATTGAACGCGCGTTTCAAGGAACTGGATAACAGCCGTCAGTACCTGTTGTATTGCGACAAAGGCGTGATGAGTCGCCTGCATGCCCACCATTTGCTCAGTGAGGGGCATGCCAATGTGCGCGTTTATCGACCGAGCTAAGAGCCCGGGGCTGTTTGCCTGTGGCCTGCGTCACCGGCCCCCCGACTCTGCCGTCAAGCTGTAACGGCAAGGCCTGACTCTACTGTTAATCGCTGCCACGACCTGTCAGCACACCGAATCCTCTGATCGAGATACACAAGTGATCGAAAATCTACGTAACATCGCCATCATTGCCCACGTTGACCATGGTAAAACCACCCTGGTAGACAAACTCCTGCGTCAATCCGGCACCCTGGAGCGCAACGAGCTCAACGACGAGCGCGTGATGGACTCCAACGACCAGGAAAAAGAGCGCGGTATTACCATCCTGGCAAAAAACACCGCTATCAACTGGAACGGCTACCACATCAACATCGTGGATACCCCGGGCCACGCCGACTTCGGCGGCGAAGTAGAACGCGTAATGTCGATGGTTGACTCCGTTCTGCTGCTGGTTGACGCTCAAGACGGCCCTATGCCGCAAACCCGTTTCGTGACCAAGAAGGCTTTCGAAGCCGGCCTGCGTCCGATCGTGTGCATCAACAAGGTTGACCGTCCAGGCGCGCGTCCGGACTGGGTTCTGGACCAGATCTTCGACCTGTTCGACAACCTGGGTGCCACCGAAGAACAGCTGGACTTCAAAGTCGTCTACGCCTCGGCCCTGAACGGCATTGCCGGTCTGGAACACACCGACATGGCTGAAGACATGACCCCGCTGTACCAGTCGATCGTCGACAACGTACCGGCGCCTAAAGTTGACCGTGATGGTCCGTTCCAGATGCAAATCTCGGCACTGGACTACAACAGCTTCCTGGGTGTTATCGGCGTTGGCCGTATCGCTCGTGGTAGCGTCAAGCCGAACACCCCGGTTGTTGCTATCGGCGCCGACGGCAAGAAGCGTAACGGTCGTATCCTGAAGCTGATGGGTCACCACGGTCTGCACCGTATCGACGTTGAAGAAGCTTTCGCTGGCGACATCGTCTGCGTGAGCGGCATGGACTCCCTGTTCATCTCCGACACCCTGTGCCAGCCGGACAACGTTGAGGCGATGAAGCCTCTGACCGTCGACGAGCCAACCGTTTCCATGACCTTCCAGGTAAACGACTCGCCTTTCTGCGGTAAAGAAGGCAAGTTCGTGACTTCCCGTAACATCAAGGAACGTCTGGACAAAGAGCTGCTGTACAACGTTGCACTGCGCGTTGAAGAAGGCGACTCGGCTGACAAGTTCAAGGTTTCCGGCCGTGGTGAGCTGCACCTCTCGGTACTGATCGAAACCATGCGTCGCGAAGGCTTCGAAATGGGCGTTGGTCGTCCAGAAGTGATCATCCGTCAGGTTGACGGCGTGAAGCAGGAACCGTTCGAAAACGTCACCATCGACACCCCGGAAGAATCCCAGGGCAAGGTCATGGAAGAGATGGGTCTGCGTAAAGGCGACCTGACCAACATGGTGCCGGATGGCAAAGGCCGTGTGCGTCTGGAATACAACATTCCTGCTCGTGGTCTGATCGGTTTCCGTAACCAGTTCCTGACCCTGACCAACGGTGCTGGCATCCTGACCTCGATCTTCGATCGCTACGACACCATGAAGTCCGGCGACATGTCCGGCCGTCAGAACGGTGTTCTGGTATCGGTAGAAACCGGCAAGGCCCTGACCTACTCCCTGGAAACCCTCCAGGCGCGTGGCAAGCTGTTCGTTGAGCACGGTCAAGAGATCTACAACGGTCAGATCGTTGGTCTGAACAGCCGTGACAACGACATGGGCGTCAACCCAACCAAAGGCAAGAAGCTCGACAACATGCGTGCTTCGGGCAAAGACGAAACCATCGCCCTGGTCCCACCTGTTCGCTTCACCCTGGAACAGGCCCTGGAATTCATCCAGGACGACGAGCTGTGCGAAGTCACGCCTAAGTCGATCCGCCTGCGTAAGAAGATCCTGGACGAAGGCGAGCGTACCCGCGCTGCCAAGAAAGCCAAGAACTGAGTTAACTCAGGCTGAATGAAAAACGCCCCCGGTCGAAAGGCCGGGGGCGTTTTTTTATGCCTGCAATTTGTGTTGTGCGGGCTCTTGTAGTGAGCGGGCTTGCCCCGCGCTGGGTGGCGAAGCCACCCCAAATCCAGGAACCTGAGTTTTATCTGGAAAAATGCAGAGACCGGGTTAGGGCCGCTTCGCAGCCCAGCGCGGGGCAAGCCCGCTCACCACAACAAGCCCGCTAACTACAAGGTTGTGATCAGAACTTGTCGAGGGTCTTGAACTTGGTCTCGCGCACCACTTCCTTCGGCTTGTACGCGCAATACCCCGGGCGCGGCCCGATCTTCGGGTGGTTGCGGCAAGTATCCGGGCGCTTGTCATAAATAGTGCAGAAGCGCGTCTTACGATCCAGGTACAGGCAGTCGTTGTTGCTCATGCGCTGCAGGGTAAAAATCTCGGATTTGTTGTTGTAGCGCTCGACGATGCCTTCCTTCTGCAACCGCTTGGCGATGTTCTTCGGCGGGTCGCCGCGCTCGAATTCATCGACGATGCCAATGCGGATCAGGTCCTTGATCTTCACCTCAACCGGCAGCGTGCAGCAGCTGGACACGCAGCCGCCGCACATATGGGCGGAATATTTCTGCCAAGTCTCGAGACGGTCGAGTTCCGCGGCGGCGATCAGTTGAGGCTTCATCGGGGTTCCAAAAGGTGGGGCTGTATCCGGGCGCGCGATCATACCGGGATTGGTGGTTTTTTGAACAATATTTTGCGTATTTCAGCTCAAAGGCTGGACATGGGCCGATCGGGCACGACCCCTGCATCAAATGCCTGTAAAGGTGAATGAGTTAAAAAACTGCCGAACCAGAGCGTCTACCGTCTGTCAGACCGACTAGGCTCTAGCAACTCTTTCAATCTCGCCCGAGGTCACACCGATGTCTCAGGAACCGCTTGCACGAGAAGCAGAGGTAGCCGCATTCCGCGATGCTGTCTTGACCAAACTCACCTACGCGGTGGGCAAAGACCCGGACCATGCCTTCGACCATGACTGGTTCGAAGCCATTGCCCTGGCCGCCCGCGACCAGATGGTCGACCACTGGATGGATCACACGCGGCGTATCTACCGCAAAGGCCAGAAGCGGGTTTATTACCTCTCCCTGGAATTCCTTATCGGCCGCCTGCTCTACGACAGCCTGAGCAACCTCGGCGTGCTGGAGATCGCTCGCGAAGCCTTGTCCGAGCTGGGTGTGGACCTCGAACGCATTCGCCTGCTGGAGCCCGACGCGGCGCTTGGCAACGGCGGCCTCGGCCGTCTGGCCGCGTGCTTTATGGAAAGCATGTCGACCTTGGGCATCGCCGGCCATGGTTATGGCATTCGTTATGAGCACGGCTTGTTCCGCCAGGCGATTGTCGATGGCTGGCAGCAGGAACAGACCGAACGCTGGCTGGATTTCGGCAACCCGTGGGAATTCGAGCGGGCCGAGGTGATTTACCCGATTGGCTTTGGCGGCAGCGTCGAGACCCTGCCGGATGCCTCCGGCAAGCTGATCCAGGTGTGGACGCCCAACGAAACCGTGCGTGCCGTTGCCTACGACACCCCGGTGGTCGGCTGGCGCGGCGCCAGCGTGAATACCTTGCGCCTGTGGCGTGCCCGTGCGGTGGAAGACCTGCACCTGGAGCGCTTCAACGCCGGTGACCACCTGGGCGCCGTCGCCGAAGTGGCCCGCGCCGAGAGCATCTCCCGAGTGCTTTACCCGGCGGACAGCACCGAAGCGGGGCAGGAACTGCGCCTGCGCCAGGAATACTTCTTCGTCGCCGCCTCCTTGCAAGACCTGTTGCGCCGCCACAAAAACATGCACGGCTCGGTCCTGAGCCTGGGCGAACACGCGGCGATCCAACTCAACGACACCCACCCCTCGATCGCCGTGGCTGAGTTGATGCGCCAGTTGGTCGACCTGCACGACATTCCGTGGGAAGCCGCGTGGGATGTGACCGTCGAAACCCTGTCGTACACCAACCACACCCTGTTGCCCGAAGCCCTGGAAACCTGGCCGGTCGGCCTGATGGAGCGCATGCTGCCCCGGCACATGCAGATCATCTACCTGATCAACGCCCAGCACATCGATGCGCTGCGCGCCAAGGGCATCCATGACTTCGACGTGCTGCGCGCTGTGTCCCTGATCGAAGAAGACAACGGCCGCCGTGTGCGCATGGGCAATCTGGCGTTCCTCGGCTCCCACAGCGTCAACGGCGTGTCCGGCCTGCACACCCAACTGATGCGCAGCACGGTGTTCTCCGAACTGCACAAGCTCTACCCGGAGCGCATCAACAACAAGACCAACGGCATTACCTTCCGCCGCTGGCTGTACCAGGCCAACCCCAAGCTCACCGATATGCTGGTGGAAGCCTTGGGCCCGGACATTCTCGACAACATCGAAACCCGCCTGGGCGAGCTGGAAACCTTCGCCGAGAAACAGACCTTCCGCAAAGCCTTTGCCGACCAGCGCCTGCACAGCAAGCGTGCGCTGGCCGAGATCATCCATGAGCGCCTGGGCATTTCGGTGAACCCGGCGGCGATGTTCGACGTGCAGGTCAAGCGTATCCACGAATACAAGCGCCAACTGCTGAACCTGCTGCACACCGTGGCGCTGTACCAGGCGATCCGTGCCGAGCCGGGCACCGACTGGGTGCCACGGGTGAAGATCTTCGCGGGCAAGGCGGCGGCCAGCTATCACCAGGCCAAGTTGATCATCAAGCTGACCAACGACATCGCGCGCACCGTCAACAACGACCCGACCGTACGTGGGCTGCTCAAGGTGGTGTTCCTGCCCAACTACAACGTCAGCCTGGCGGAAAGCATCATCCCGGCGGCGGACTTGTCGGAGCAGATCTCCACCGCCGGCTTTGAAGCCTCGGGCACCAGCAACATGAAGTTCGGCCTCAACGGCGCGCTGACCATCGGCACCATGGACGGCGCCAACGTGGAGATGCACGAGCGCGTGGGCGCCGATCACATGTTTATCTTCGGTCTCAGCGCACAGCAGGTCGAGGCACGTAAACACGCCGGGGAATTCAACGCCGGGCCCGATATTGCGGCGTCCCATCGTCTGAACGATGTGCTGCAAGCGATTCGGGGCGGGGTGTTCTCGCCGGACGATCCGGGCCGCTATGTGGGCTTGATCGACGGGTTGATCGACTACGACCGCTTCCTGGTCTGCGCCGACTTCGATTCCTACTGGGACGCCCAGGCGCGGGTCGAAGCGCATTGGCATGATTCCAAGGCGTGGTGGCGTTCGGCGGTGCTCAATACCGCACGGATGGGCTGGTTCTCGTCGGACCGGACGATCCGCGAGTACGCTACGGAAATCTGGAAAGCCCTCGACTAGATCTACTGTAGGAGCGAGCTTGCTCGCGAAAAACGCCAACGATAACGCGTGCTTTCTGATTTAACGCGGTATCTTTGCGTTCTTCGCGAGCAAGCTCGCTCCTACAGCACGGTTTGTTTAGGGAATATCGACCATGCAATGGATTTTCATGCTGATTGGCCTGGTGCTCGGCTGGACGCTCGATGAGTCGTTCTATGATGCGGGCATTGGTGCGCTGTTGGGGTTGGGCATTGGCCAGGCGATTCGCCTGTCGAAGCTGGCGGCCCAGGCGCAGCAACAGGCTGTTCAGTTGGAAGCCACGCAGAAGGCGTTGATCGCCCTGGGTGAGCGCCTGCGGCAACTGGAAGTACCCACGCCGACACGCACTGTCATCGTCGAGCCGCCTGTCCCTGAGGCGGCACCTGTCGCCAAGGCGCCTGAACTGGTGTGGGAGCTGCCGGCTGAATTGACGCCTGTCGCCATGGTCGCCGAACCGAGCCAGCCCTTGCCGGATGACGTCTGGACGCCTGCCCCGACGCCACGCCCGCCTCAAGAACCTGCCGCTCCACGTGGCCCCAACCTGATCGAACGCGCCATCAGCGGTGCACGCAATTGGCTGTTTGGTGGCAACACCGTGCTGCGTGTCGGCGTGGTGCTGTTGTTCCTCGGCCTGGCGTTCCTGCTGCGCTACGCCACCGAAGGTGTGGTGGTGCCGATCGAACTGCGTTACGCCGGCGTTGCGGCGGCGGCCCTTGGCCTGCTGGGCCTGGGCTGGTGGCTGCGGCTGCGCAACAGCAACTACGGCTTGATGCTGCAAGGCACCGGGATCGCGGTGCTGTACCTGACGGTGTTTGCCGCGATGCGCCTGCACCCGTTGATCGACCCGAGCGCGGCGCTGGGCCTGCTGGTGGCGGTCACGGTGTTCTCGGCGATCCTGGCGATTACCCAGGATGCGCTGGGACTGGCCTGTGCGGCAGCGCTCGGCGGCTTCGCGGCGCCGATCCTCACGTCCACCGGCGCCGGTAATCATGTCGCGCTGTTCAGTTATTTTGCCCTGCTCAATGCCGGTATCCTCGCCATCGCCTGGTTCAAGGCCTGGCGCCTGCTCAACCTGATCGGCTTTGTCGGCACCTTCGGTATCGGCTTTGCCTGGGGCATGCGTTCCTATACGCCTGAGTTGCTGTGGAGTACCGAGCCGTTCCTGATCCTGTTTTTCCTGATGTACCTGGCTATCGGCCTGTTGTTCGCCCGGCGCAAATTGCGGGAGATGGGCGACGCCCCCGAAGGTCGCGATGCGTTGTTGCGCTGGTCGGCGGCCAAGGGCGATTACGTTGATGGCAGCATGCTGTTCGGCCCGCCGCTGGTGGGGTTTGGCCTGCAGTTCGCGCTGGTGCAGCACCTTGAGTTCGCCGCAGCATTCAGCGCGCTGGGCCTGGGCATCCTCTACATGGGCCTGGCCCGCGTGCTCAATGGCGGGCGCGCCTTGCTGCTGGCGGAAACCTGCCTGGCCCTGGGGGTGATCTTTGCCAGCCTGGCGATTCCCCTGGGCCTCGATGCCCGATGGACCGCAGCCGCCTGGGCGGTGGAAGGTGCCGGGATCTTCTGGCTCGGCTTGCGCCAGCAGCGGCCGTTGGCGCGGGCATTTGGCCTGTTGCTGCAATTGGGCTCGGCGCTGGCGTTTCTCAGTGAGCTGCGCATCGGCGAACACACGCTGCTGGAGGGGGCGCCCCTGGGGGCGTTGCTGCTGGGCGCGGCGTTGCTGTTCAGCTTCGACCAACTGCGCAGGGCCGCGACGGAGCAGGCGGCGGAGTGGGAGCGCAAGGGCCTGCCGGTTCTGGCCAGCCTCGGCCTGGCCTTTGTGTACCTGCTCGCGCCGCTGTTGTTGCTGACTCAAGGCACTGCCATCAGTTGGGCGCTCGCCGGCCTGGCGACCCTGTTCATCGGCTTGCGGATTGGCTCGCGCACCTTCCTGTTCACGGCGTTTGCCGTGCAACTGCTGGGCGGGGCGTTGTTCCTGCTGCGCTTGCAAGGCGGCGACTCGGCAGCGGTATTCAACGCCGGCTGGAGCGGCCTGCTCAGCGCGTCGTTGATCGGCCTGGCGTTGATCGGCGGCATGCTGCTGGCGGCGCGCGATGACATGGTGCGCAGCGATGTACGGCTGTTGCGCGGGCTGTCCGTGGTGCTGCTGGCCGGGTTGGTGCTGATCAACCTTGCCGTGCTGTTTGTACTGCCATGGGAAAGCGCCAGCGGTGTGTGGGCGGCCAGTGGGTTGTTGATCATCTGGTTGAGCCTGTACCTGCAACAGCGCGTCAGTTTCGTGTTCGGGTTACTGCTGCAAGTGATCGGCGGCGCGTCGTTCCTGCTGGCGGTGCCGGAGCTGCTCGGGCCTTTGGCCAGCGAGGGCCTGCGTCCCCTGGGGCATAGCGGGTTCTGGACACCGATGGTGTTGGGCCTGGCCGCCTTGATCGGTGCCTGGCGCCTGCAGCGTGAACCCCATGCGCCGGTGTTTGCCGTACTCAAGCTGCAACGCCTGTCGGACCTGCTGCTGGTGTGGGGCGCGGCGTGGTGGGCGTTGGCGCTGATCGCTGAAGTGCTGCGGTTTATACCCGATGAGCTGCGGGGTGCGCTCCTGCTGGGTAGTGCGGCGGTCAGCGTGGCGATCTGGGCGTTGCTCGCGACGCGCCTGCGCTGGGCGTCCCTGGGCATGCTCTGCACCCTGTTGATGCCGGCGGCGGGGATGGTATTGCTGGTGTCTGCGCATAATTATTACCACCCGGCAGCGCACTACGGCTGGCTGGCCTGGCTGGCGGTGTTCGGGGTGCATTTCATCGCGCTGCGGCGTTTGGCGACGCTGGTGCCGGCCACCGTCCTGAGCGTTGCTCACGTGTTGGGTTGCTGGATGCTGATCGGCGTATTGGCGCTGGAGCTGCGCTACGGCCTGTTGTTGCTGTCGAGCGAATACAACGCCTGGCGCTGGCTGGGCTGGGCAATCCTGCCAAGTCTGTACCTGGTGCTGGCTGCTGCACCGCGTCGCTGGCCGTGGCCGGTGTCGGCGTATCCACGGGAATATCGAGTGCTGGCGGCACTCCCATTGGCGGTGCTGATGCTGGGCTGGTTCTGGCTGGCGAATACCTTCAGCGACGGCACGGCCAGGCCGCTGCCCTATGTGCCGTTGCTCAACCCGCTGGACCTCGGCTTGCTGTTTGCGCTGCTGGGCGTGTACCTGTGGTCGCGCAGCGTGGCGCCGCAACGCGGGCCGCGTGCTGAATTGATCGCCCAAGGCATTGCCGGTATTTCGCTGTTCGCGTTCTTTACGGCCCTGGTGATGCGCACCGCACACCACTGGGGCGGCGTGCCGTTCCATCTGGATGGGTTGCTGGAATCGATGTTGGTGCAAGCCGGCCTGTCGATTGTCTGGACCCTGATCGCCCTCGGCCTGATGATCGGCGGTCACCTGCGCCATCGTCGCGAAGTGTGGCTGATCGGCGCGGCGCTGATCGCGGTGGTGGTGGCCAAGCTGTTCTTTGTCGAGCTGAGCAACCGTGGCGGCCTGGCGCGGATCGTGTCGTTTATCGGCGTGGGCGGGTTGTTGCTGGTGGTGGGCTACTTTGCGCCGCTGCCGCCCAAGCGTGCCGAACCTGTGTTGGACACTGAAGGAGCATCCTCTTGATCGGTAAGTTGAGCGTGGTCGTGCTGGGCATGTGTACGGCGTTGTCGGCGTGGGCGCAGGAAACGCCGGCCGACTTCAGCAGCCAGGTGCCGCTGAGCGTCAGCGGCAACGGCCCCTGGTATCGCCTTGAGTTGCCCTTGGCCGTGCAACTGAATGCGCGCCAGGCTGACCTCAGCGATGTGCGCGTGTTCAACGCCGCCGGTGAACCCCAGGCCTACGCGCTGGCGCGTCAAGCGTCGCAACGCACCGAAAGTCGTGAAGTCACCGACGTGAAGTGGTTCCCGCTGTATGCCGCCGACACCCAGGCAACCTTGCCCGGTGTGGTGATGAAAACCACGGCCGAAGGCACCCTGGTGGAAATCAAACCGTCCACCGCACCCAAGCCCGGCAAGCAGGTGCTGCGCGGCTGGGTGCTCGATGCCAGTAAAATCAAGGCGCCGTTGCAGCAGTTGAGCCTGGACTGGAGCCGCGAGCAGGACGGCTTCCAGCGCTTCAGCATTGAAGCCAGTGATGATTTGCAGCACTGGCAATCCTGGGGGGATGGGCAAGTGGCGCGTTTGTCGTTTGCCGACGAGCGGGTCGAGCAGCATGACGTCAGTTTGCCGGGCCAGTCCGCGCGTTACCTGCGTCTGGTGTGGAAGGGGCAGGCGGCACCATTGCTGACCTCGGCCAGGTTGGCCAGTGCCACCAGCAGCAGCCTGCCGCTGCCGCTGGTATGGTCGCAGCCGCTCTCGGGCACGCGGCTCAAGGCGGGTGAGTACACTTGGAAGTTGCCCACCGGGCTGGGTGTCGAGCGCTTGCGTGTCGAGCTGAAGCAGGCCAATACGCTGGCGCCGGTGACCTTGGCGGGGCGACGCGATGGCAATCAAGCCTGGCAGCCGCTGAGCAATGGTCTGCTCTACCGCCTGACCCAGAATGGCCAGGACGTGGTGCAGGACGAGTTGCAACTGCCCGGCCAGACGGTCACCGAACTCAAGTTGCAGGTCGACGAGCGCGGCGGCGGCCTGGGCGTCGAAGCGCCGTCCCTGCGCTTCGCGGTGCGCGCCACGCAGTTGGTGTTCCTGGCGCGGGGCGAGCCGCCGTTCACGCTGGCGCTGGGGAATGCTTCGGTGAAGGCGGCGAACCTGCCGTTGTCGACGCTGATCCCGGATTACACCGCCGAGCGCCTCAACACCTTGGGACAGGCCAAGGTGGCCGGGGCCGTCGCGGTCACTTCGCCAGCGGTCCCGGCGGCTGTCGACAGCGGGCCGAACTGGAAAAAACTCGGACTCTGGGCCGTATTACTGCTCGGCGTGGCGGCGCTGGGAGGCATGGCCTACAGTTTGCTGCGCAAGCCGCCGGAGGCACGTTAAATAAAGTCCATGAACTCTATTGGGTTTAAATCCTCTGATAGGAGGAAATACACCCCAGACTCGCGTTAAACTGCGCGGGTTTTTAGCCCCCCCCTTCATCGGAGCCTTCCATGTCCCGCGTTACCTTGAGTCGCTATTTGATTGAGCAGACCCGCAGCAACAACACGCCTGCCGATCTGCGCTTCCTTATCGAAGTGGTGGCGCGTGCTTGCAAGGAAATCAGCCACGCCGTGTCCAAAGGCGCATTGGGTGGTGTCCTGGGCAGCATGGGCACTGAAAACGTGCAGGGCGAAGTGCAGAAGAAGCTCGACGTGATTTCCAACGAAATCCTGCTCGAAGCCAACGAATGGGGCGGTCACCTGGCCGGCATGGCGTCCGAAGAAATGGACAATGCCTACCAGATCCCGGGCAAATACCCGAAGGGCGCCTACCTGCTGGTGTTCGACCCACTGGACGGTTCGTCCAACATCGACATCAACGCCCCGGTCGGCACCATCTTCTCGGTACTGCGTTGCCCGAACGAATACCTGAGCCAGAACGAAGCCCTGAACGAAAAGGCCTTCCTGCAGCCGGGCACTGAGCAGGTCGCTGCCGGCTACGCGATCTACGGCCCACAGACCATGCTGGTGCTGACCCTGGGCGATGGAGTCAAAGGCTTCACCCTGGACCGTGAAATGGGCAGCTTCGTCCTCACCCATGAAGACATCACCATTCCGGCTTCCACCCAGGAATTCGCGATCAACATGTCCAACCAGCGCCACTGGGAAGAGCCGGTCAAGCGCTATGTGAACGAGTTGATGGAAGGCGAAGAAGGCCCGTTGAAGAAGAACTTCAACATGCGTTGGGTCGCGGCGATGGTAGCCGACGTACACCGTATCCTGACCCGTGGCGGCCTGTTCATGTACCCACGCGACAGCCGCGAGCCGTCCAAACCGGGCAAACTGCGCCTGATGTACGAAGCCAACCCGATGTCCTTCCTGGTAGAACAGGCGGGCGGTGCGTCCACCGACGGCCACCAGCGCATCCTCGATATCCAGCCCGACGGCTTGCACCAGCGTGTGGCGGTGTTCCTGGGTTCCAAGGAAGAAGTTGAGCGTGTGACCGCCTACCACAAGAAGTAAGCTGCGGCGATAAGTGAACGGCGTTGTTGTGAGCCGGTTCACCCTTAAAGAAGCCCCGAAACGTTTCAGCGTTTTCGGGGCTTTTTTGTTTTCGTTCGTCGGGAACCAGACACCTCTTTTCCCTTCTAAGCTTCTGGCAGATACCCAAGCTGCTTCGTCCCTCCAGGAGTTATTCCATGTCGTTACGCCGTCTCGCTTTGCTGGCCTTTTGCGTGCTGTTGGCCGCTTGCAGCAAGGTCAATCAAGAAAACTACGCAAAGTTGTCGGCCGGCATGCCTAAGGCCGAGGTGGAGTCGCTGCTGGGCAAGCCGACCGATTGTTCCGGCGCACTGGGCATGTCCAGCTGCACATGGGGCGATAAAAACAGCTTTATCAGCGTTCAATATGCCGGTGACAAAGTTCTGATGTTTTCCGGGCAAGGCCTGAAGTAAACCGGGGCGAAAGCCTGCGGGAGAAGAAGAATGATGCGTTTTGTTTTGTTCCTTTGCGCCAGCCTGTTTTTGGCGGGCTGCGCCAGCCATTCTGGCGATGATCTGCAACCCAAGACAGCGAGCAACGTCAACCTCAAGCGTTACCAGGGCACCTGGTATGAGTTGGCTCGATTGCCGATGTACTTCCAGCGCAACTGCGCGCAGTCCGAAGCCCGCTACACATTGCTGCCTGATGGCGATATGTCGGTATTCAACCGCTGCCTCACCACCGAGTGGAAGTGGGAAGAAGCCAAGGGCACGGCCACGCCGCAGGTGCCTGGCAAGACCGACAAGCTCTGGGTGGAATTCAACAACTGGTTTACGTCACTGCTGCCAGGCGTCGCCAAGGGCGATTACTGGGTGCTGTACGTCAGCGATGACTACAAGACCGCCATTGTCGGCAGCCCGAGCCGGCGCTATATGTGGATCCTGTCGCGCACGCCGACGGTCAGTGCGGACACCCGTGAAGACCTGTTGAGCAGGGCGCGGCAGCAAGGGTATGACACCACGCGGTTGATCTGGCGCACGTCGGATAAGCAGATGGCCAAGACTTCGCAATAACCCAGGATCACTACAGATCCAATTGTGGGAGGGGGCTTGCTCCCGATTGCGGTGTATCAGCAGATTATTTCTAGCTGACACACCGCAATCGGGAGCAAGCCCCCTCCCATATTTGTTATGTGTTGCCTGTCAGCTCAGCAAATCTCTCAAGACTTCAGTGAACGCCCGGTTGCTTTCTTCCTCGCCGGCATGCCGCCCATCGCGCACCACCCACTTGCCGTTCACCAGCACATCGCGCACCTGCCGATCACCGCCGGCAAACAGCCAGCGATTGAGGATGCCGTCTTGTGTCGCTGTCGCCAGGTAAGGGTCGTTACCGTCCAGCACGATCCAATCCGCACGCTTGCCCACTTCCAGTCGACCTATCGGCTGCCCCAGCGCTTGTGCGCCGCCGTCCAGCGCCGCATCGAACAACGTACGGCCGACCATCGGCTGGTCGCTGCGATACAAGCGATTGCGCCGTTGATCGCGCAGGCGTTGGCCGTATTCCAGCCAGCGCAGTTCTTCCACCACGCTCAGTGATACATGGCTGTCGGAACCGATTCCCAGGCGTCCGCCCTGGGCGAGGAAATCCACGGCCGGGAAAATCCCGTCGCCCAGGTTGGCTTCGGTGGTCAGGCACAAGCCGGCAATCGCGCGGCTCGTGGCCATGCGTGTCACTTCTTCCGGGTTGGCATGGGTGGCGTGGACCAGGCACCAGCGCTCATCGACCTCGGCGTTGTCGTACAGCCATTGCAACGGGCGTTTGCCGCTCCAGGCCAGGCAGTCGTCGACTTCCTTTTGCTGTTCGGCGATATGGATATGCACCGGGCACGTCTTGTCGCTGGCAGCCAATACCTCATTGATCTGCTGTGGCGTAACCGCGCGCAGCGAGTGGAAGCACAGCCCCAGTTGCTGCGCCGGTTGCGCCGCGAGGATCGGTTTGAGGCGCGCCTGCAGGTCCAGGTAGTTTTCGGTGCTGTTGATAAACCGTCGCTGGCCCTCATTGGGCGCCTGGCCGCCGAACCCGGAGTGGGTATAGAGCACCGGTACCAGCGTCAGCCCGATACCGCTGCTCGCTGCGGCTTGGCTGATCTGCCGCGACAGTTCCGTGCGGTCGGCGTACGGCTGACCGCTGACGTCATGATGCACGTAGTGGAATTCGGCCACCGAGGTGTAGCCGGCCTTGAGCATCTCCATGTACAGCTGGCGGGCAATCACCTGCAGTTGCTCCGGGCTGATCTTGCCGACCATGCGGTACATTAGGTCGCGCCAGGTCCAGAAACTGTCATTCGGGTTGCCGGCCACTTCGGCCAACCCGGCCATGGCGCGCTGAAAGGCGTGGGAGTGCAGGTTCGGCATGCCCGCCAATACCGGGCCCCTGAGCCGTTCGGCACCGTCTGCGCTGGCGTTGGCCTCAACCTGTGTCAGCAGGCCATCGGCGCTGACTTCAAGACGTACATCGTTGGCCCATCCACTAGGCAGCAGCGCGCGTTCGGCAAAGAAAGCGGACATGATTAGAGCACCCCGGTCGTGTGTTTATTTGTATATACATATACAGACGTTTGCCTGCTCGGTAAACTCCGGCAATCTATGCATCTTTTCCCCTTGCAAGGATTCCCTGTGCCGACTCCGCCCGCCAAGTCTTCACTGGCTGCCCACATGGACGAAAGTCCGGCGCCCTTGTATGCCCGCGTCAAACAGATGATCAGCCAGCAGATCCTCAACGGCAACTGGCCGCCCCATTACCGCGTACCGTCGGAGAGCGAACTGGTCAGCCAGTTGGGCTTCAGCCGCATGACCATCAACCGTGCCCTGCGCGAGCTTACCGCCGAAGGTTTGCTGGTGCGCATGCAAGGTGTCGGTACGTTCGTCGCCGAGCCCAAGAGCCAGTCGGCGCTGTTCGAAGTGCACAACATTGCCGATGAGATCGCCTCCCGCGGTCATCGGCATACCTGCCAGGTCATCACCCTGGGCGAAGAGGCTGCCGGTTCCGAGCGCGCCGTCGCCCTGGAAATGCGCGAAGGCGGGCGGGTGTTCCACTCGTTGATCGTGCATTACGAAAACGATATTCCCGTGCAAATCGAGGACCGTTTCGTCAACGCCCTGGTCGCGCCGGAGTACCTGCAACAGGACTTCACCCTGCAAACCCCCTATGCCTATCTCAACCAGGTGGCGCCGTTGACCGAAGGCGAGCATGTGGTCGAAGCGATTCTCGCCGACGTTGCCGAGTGCAAGTTGCTGCAGATCGAGCCGAGCGAGCCGTGCCTGTTGATTCGCCGGCGTACCTGGTCCGGCCGTCAGCCGGTGACTGCCGCACGTTTGATCCACCCCGGTTCCCGTCACAGCCTGGAAGGACGGTTCAGTAAATGAGTGCAGTGAAAGTCTGGCGCGCCGCCGATTACGTGCGCATGCCGTGGAAAAACGGCGGCGGCAGCACCGAAGAAATCACCCGCGATGCCGGCGAGGGCCTGGAAGGCTTCGGCTGGCGCCTGTCGATTGCCGATATCGGCGAGTCGGGTGGGTTTTCCACCTTCGCCGGCTACCAGCGCGTGATCACCGTGATCAAAGGCGCAGGCATGGTGCTGACCGTGGATGGCGAGGAGCAGCGCGGGTTGTTACCGCTGCAACCGTTCGCCTTCAAAGGCGACAGCCAGGTTTCATGCCGCTTGATTACCGGGCCGATCCGCGACTTCAACCTGATCTACTCGCCCCAGCGTTACCATGCGCGGTTGCAGTGGGTGGATGGTGTGCAACGGTTTTTCAGCACGGCGCAGACGGTGCTGGTGTTCAGTGTGGCGGATGAAGTGAAGGTGCTGGACGAGGTACTGGGCCATCACGATTGCCTGCAAGTGGACGGTAACAGCGGTCTGCTGGATATTTCCGTCACGGGTCGCTGCTGCATCATCGAACTGACCCCGCGGGGTTAAAAAATGTGGGAGGGGGCTTGCTCCCGATAGCGGTGGATCAGTGGGTATATCCTGGGCTGACACACCGCAATCGGGAGCAAGCCCCCTCCCACATTTGTTTTTGTGTCGCTTATAGAATCTGTTTCCAGTCCCTGCACCAATTTGTTACCGAACGCCCCAGCTCGGCGCAAAACCGCGCTGTCGTGACACACCTCCCTCGCTATAAAACCCCTTCGCAAGAAATTTCATCACGCCTCGAAGCCTTAATTTACAAGGCTCGCACACGCTTTTCGGAAAAATCCTAACACCTCTCTCGGAAAGTTGGCCGCTTGATTGCATATGCTTGTATGTACAAGTAAAGATGTGTGCGTAAGACTCTCCTTCGCACCATCCATGTTCGCGCATCGATCGCCGAGGAGTTCTTGTTGTGACCAAGCCTACAAAATACCGTGACGTCGAAATCCGCGCCGCCCGCGGTAACAAGCTCACCGCCAAAAGCTGGCTGACTGAAGCACCGCTGCGCATGCTCATGAACAACCTCGATCCGCAAGTGGCCGAGAACCCCAAGGAACTGGTGGTGTACGGCGGTATTGGCCGTGCAGCGCGCAACTGGGAGTGCTACGACCAGATCGTCGAGAGCCTCACCCACCTGAATGACGACGAAACCCTGCTGGTGCAATCCGGCAAGCCGGTCGGCGTGTTCAAGACCCACAGCAATGCCCCGCGTGTGCTGATCGCCAACTCCAACCTGGTACCGCACTGGGCCAGCTGGGAGCACTTCAATGAACTGGATGCCAAGGGCCTGGCCATGTACGGCCAGATGACCGCCGGCAGCTGGATCTACATAGGCAGCCAGGGCATCGTCCAGGGCACCTACGAAACCTTCGTCGAAGCCGGTCGCCAGCATTACGACAGCAACTTGAAGGGTCGTTGGGTCCTCACCGCCGGCCTCGGCGGCATGGGCGGTGCCCAGCCTCTGGCCGCAACCCTCGCTGGCGCGTGCTCGCTGAACATTGAATGCCAGCAGGTCAGCATCGATTTCCGCCTCAATAGCCGCTATGTCGACGAGCAGGCCACCGACCTCGATGACGCCCTGGCCCGCATCGCCAAGTACACAAAGGAAGGCAAGGCCATCTCCATCGCGTTGCTGGGTAACGCCGCTGAAATCCTGCCGGAACTGGTCAAGCGTGGCGTGCGCCCGGACATGGTTACCGACCAGACCAGCGCCCACGACCCGCTCAACGGTTACCTGCCGGCCGGCTGGACCTGGGACGAATACCGCGCCCGCGCCAAGACCGAACCGGCTGCCGTGATCAAGGCCGCCAAGCAGTCGATGGCAGTGCACGTCAAAGCCATGCTGGACTTCCAGAAGCAAGGCATCCCGACCTTCGACTACGGCAACAACATCCGCCAGATGGCCCAGGAAGAGGGCGTGGAAAATGCCTTCGACTTCCCAGGCTTCGTACCGGCGTACATCCGTCCGCTGTTCTGCCGTGGCATCGGCCCGTTCCGCTGGGCTGCGCTGTCGGGCGACCCGCAGGACATCTACAAGACCGACGCCAAGGTCAAAGAGCTGATCCCCGATGACGCGCACCTGCACAACTGGTTGGACATGGCGCGCGAGCGCATCAGCTTCCAGGGCCTGCCAGCGCGTATCTGCTGGGTTGGCCTGGGCCAACGCGCCAAGCTCGGCCTGGCGTTCAACGAGATGGTGCGTAGCGGCGAGCTGTCGGCACCGGTGGTGATCGGTCGTGACCACTTGGACTCCGGTTCGGTCGCCAGCCCCAACCGCGAAACCGAATCCATGCAGGACGGTTCCGACGCCGTGTCCGACTGGCCGCTGCTCAACGCCTTGCTCAACACCGCCAGCGGCGCGACCTGGGTTTCGCTGCACCACGGTGGCGGCGTGGGCATGGGCTTCTCCCAGCACTCCGGCATGGTGATCGTCTGTGACGGGACCGACGAAGCGGCCGAGCGCATCGCCCGCGTGCTGCACAACGACCCGGCCACCGGTGTGATGCGTCATGCGGACGCCGGTTACCAGATCGCCATCGACTGCGCCAAAGAGCAGGGCCTCAATCTTCCAATGATCAAGTAACCAATGTGGGAGGGGGCTTGCTCCCGATGGCGGTGTATCAGCCAATAGGTCTGGTGACTGACCCACTGCTATCGGGAGCAAGCCCCCTCCCACAGTTGAGCGGCGGCGACCCCCAAGACAATCCATCAGAGGTTGAACACCCATGGCTGCAAGTGACGCGCGTGCAAGCACCACCCCGTTGATCGAAAGGCGTTCGATCGACTACATCCCGGAAGCGGAAAGACACGGTCGTCTCTTGAGCCAGTTCACCCTGTGGCTGGGTGCCAACCTGCAGATCACCGCGATCGTCACCGGGGCCCTGGCCGTGGTGCTGGGCGGTGATGTGTTCTGGTCGTTGCTCGGTCTGTTGATCGGTCAACTGCTGGGCGGTGGCGTCATGGCGTTGCATGCGGCGCAAGGGCCCAGGCTGGGCCTGCCGCAGATGATCTCCAGCCGGGTGCAGTTCGGTGTGTACGGCGCGGCGATTCCGATCGTGCTGGTCTGCCTGATGTACCTTGGTTTCACCGCAACCGGCACCGTGCTTTCCGGCCAGGCCCTGGGCCAGTTGTTTGGTGTCAGCGACAGCGTCGGGATCCTGATCTTCGCCAGTGTCATCGTGCTGGTCACGGTGCTCGGTTACCGGGTGATCCACTTCATCGGCCGCGTTGCCAGCGTCATTGGCGTGATTGCCTTTGTCTACCTGTTCAGCCGTCTGATGAGCCAGGCCGACGTAGGCGCACTCCTGCAAATCCGCCACTTCAGCTGGAGCAGCTTCCTGCTGGCGGTGTCGCTCGCGGCCTCCTGGCAAATCGCCTTCGGCCCGTACGTGGCGGACTATTCACGCTACCTGCCGAGCAACACGTCCTCGCTGAAAACCTTTCTTGCCGCAGGCGCAGGTTCGGTGGTGGGTGCACAAGTGGCGATGATCCTCGGCGTGTTTGCCGCGGCCATGTCCAACGGGCAATTTGCCGGTCACGAAGTGGCCTACATCGTCGGCCTGGGCGGTACCGGAGCCACTGCGGCGCTGCTGTATTTCAGCATCGCGTTCGGCAAGGTCACCATCTCCACGCTGAACTCCTACGGCAGCTTCATGTGCATTGCCACGATCATCAGCGGCTTTCGCGGTCGCCTCGAGGTCACGCGCTTGCAGCGCCTGTTTTTCGTACTGGCCATCGTCGGTACGGCGACCCTGATCGCCTTGCTCGGGCAGCACTCGTTCCTGGGGGCGTTCAAGTCCTTCATCCTGTTCCTGCTGGCGTTTTTTACCCCATGGAGCGCGATCAATCTGGTCGACTACTACTGCATCACCCGCGATCGCTACGACGTGCCGGCGCTGGCCGATCCGAACGGGCGCTATGGCCGTTGGAACCTGCTCGGTATCAGCGTGTATGTCTTCGGTGTGCTGGTGCAATTGCCGTTCATCTCCACCAAGTTCTACACCGGTCCCCTGGTGGCGGCCCTGGGGGATGTGGATATTTCCTGGATCATCGGCCTGGTTCTTCCCGCCGCGCTCTATTACTGGGCGGCGAAAAAGTGGCCTCGCGCAACGCCTGAACACCTGACCCTGCCGACAGAGCAGGGCGCTGCACCGACGACGACAAACGGGCTGGTTGCACAGGCCTGATGGGACGTGGACAGGGCAGGATGCCTACTGACTGCCGTAATCCATTTCAAGATTTGGGAGCGTCACAACAATGAAAATGCATAAGACCCTGTTGGCCACCGTGTTTTCCGCGGGCTTGCTGGCCACTGCTGGCGCCCAGGCGGCCGGTTGGTGTGAATCCGGCAAACCGGTGAAATTCGCCGGCCTGAACTGGGAAAGCGGCATGTTGCTCACCGACATCCTGCAAACCGTGCTGGAAAAAGGCTACGACTGCAAAACCGACAGCTTGCCAGGCAACTCCATCACCATGGAAAACGCCCTGAGCAGCAACGACATCCAAGTGTTTGCCGAAGAATGGGTCGGCCGCAGCGAAGTCTGGAACAAGGCCGAGAAGGCCGGCAAAGTCGTCGGTGTCGGTGCCCCGGTGGTGGGCGCCGTCGAAGGCTGGTACGTACCGCGCTACGTGATCGAAGGCGACGCCAAGCGCAAGCTGGAAGCCAAGGCGCCGGACCTGAAAAACATCGCCGACCTGGCCAAGTACGCCGCGGTGTTCAAGGACCAGGAAGAACCGTCCAAGGGCCGTTTCTACAACTGCCCGGCCGGCTGGACCTGCGAGCTGGACAACAGCGAAATGCTCAAGAGCTACGGCCTGGAAAGCACCTACACCAACTTCCGCCCAGGCACCGGCCCGGCGCTGGATGCGGCGGTGCTGTCGAGCTACAAGCGCGGCGAGCCGATCCTGTTCTACTACTGGTCGCCAACCCCGCTGATGGGCCAGGTCGACCTGGTCAAGCTGGAAGAAAAACCTGGTGTGGATAAGACCGTGAGCATCAAGGTCGGCCTGTCCAAGACCTTCCACGAACAAGCCCCGGAACTGGTGGCCGTGCTGGAAAAAGTCAACCTGCCCATCGACCTGCTGAACCAGAACCTGGGGCGCATGGCCAAGGAACGCATTGAGTCGCCGAAACTGGCGAAAATTTTCCTCAAGGAACATCCTGAAGTCTGGCACGCCTGGGTCAGTGAAGACGCAGCCAAGAAAATCGACGCGGCCTTGTAGGTCAAGTGTGCACGGCTACCCTCATGGGTAGCCGGGCGCCTGGCCACAACCCACTGGATCGAGAGCACGCTATGTTTCCTGAGAGTTTTACGTTTTCCATCGCCGACTGGGTCAATGGTTGGGTGGATTCACTGGTCACCAACTACGGCGATGTGTTCCGGCACATCTCCGACACCCTGCTGTGGGCCATCGTCAACCTGGAAGGGCTGCTGCGCGCCGCCCCCTGGTGGCTGATGCTGGCCATCGTCGGCGCCGTTGCCTGGCATGCCACCCGCAAGGTGCTGACCACGGCGGTGATCGTTGGTTTGCTGTTCCTGGTGGGCGCGGTCGGCCTGTGGGACAAGCTGATGCAGACCCTGGCGCTGATGATGGTTGCCACGGTGATCTCGGTGTTGATCGGCATCCCGCTGGGCATCCTATCGGCGCGCAGCAATCGCCTGCGTTCGGTGCTGATGCCGCTGCTCGACATCATGCAGACCATGCCCAGCTTCGTGTACCTGATCCCGGTGCTGATGCTGTTCGGCCTGGGCAAGGTGCCGGCGATTTTCGCCACGGTGATCTATGCCGCACCGCCGCTGATTCGCTTGACCGACCTGGGGATTCGCCAGGTCGACGGCGAAGTCATGGAAGCCATCAACGCCTTTGGTGCCAACCGCTGGCAACAGCTGTTCGGCGTGCAATTGCCGCTGGCGCTGCCGAGCATCATGGCCGGTATCAACCAGACCACCATGATGGCGTTGTCGATGGTAGTGATCGCCTCGATGATCGGCGCCCGTGGCTTGGGTGAAGACGTCCTGGTCGGCATCCAGACCCTCAACGTCGGCCGTGGCCTCGAAGCCGGGCTGGCGATCGTGATTCTCGCCGTGGTCATCGACCGCATTACTCAGGCCTATGGTCGTCCACGGCATGAGGCGAGCAAATGACTACTGTCAGCAAAATCGAAGTTAAAAACGTCTTCAAGATCTTCGGCGCCCGCTCCAAGGAGGCGCTGGCGATGGTTGGCCAGGGCAAGACCAAGGACCAGGTGCTGGCCGAGACCGGCTGCGTGGTCGGCGTGAACGATTTGTCCCTGAGCATCGGCACCGGTGAGATCTTCGTGATCATGGGCCTGTCGGGCTCGGGCAAATCCACGCTGGTGCGCCACTTCAACCGCCTGATCGACCCCACCAGCGGCGCGATCCTGGTGGACGGCGAAGACATCCTGCAACTGGACATGGACGCCCTGCGCCAATTCCGTCGGCACAAGATCAGCATGGTGTTCCAGAGCTTCGGCCTGCTGCCCCACAAGAGCGTGCTCGACAACGTCGCCTACGGCCTCAAGGTGCGTGGCGAAACCAAGCAGGTCTGCGCTGAACGCGCGCTGCACTGGATCGAAACCGTGGGCCTCAAGGGCTACGAAAACAAGTACCCGCACCAGCTCTCCGGCGGCATGCGCCAGCGTGTCGGCCTGGCCCGCGCCCTGGCCGCTGACACCGACATCATCCTGATGGACGAAGCCTTCAGCGCCCTCGACCCGCTGATCCGCGCCGAGATGCAGGACCAGTTGCTCGAGCTGCAAAAGACCCTGCACAAGACCATCGTGTTCATCACCCACGACCTCGACGAGGCCGTGCGTATCGGCAACCGCATCGCGATTCTCAAGGACGGCCGGCTGATCCAGGTCGGCACGCCGCGGGAGATCCTGCATTCGCCGGCGGATGAGTATGTGGATCGGTTTGTCCAGCGGCGTGCGGCGGTGGTCTGACCCAGGTTCTGTGGTGAGGCCGGCAAAGCTGTAGAGAATATGAAGAGGTCAACAATGTCCCAGGCAGCAAAAATCATCATCGCCGACACCCCCCTGCGCTGGCAGGACGTGGTCGCCGTGGCCCGTCACGGTGCGGTGCTCGAACTCTCGGGCCAGGCCTGGGCGCGTATCGACAATGCCCAGGCCATCGTGCAGCGCATCGTTACCAGCGGCGAACGCGCCTACGGCGTGAACACCGGGTTGGGCGCATTGTGCAACGTGTCGCTTAAAGGCGAGCAACTGAGCCAGCTGTCGCGCAATACCCTGTTGAGTCACGCCTGTGGCGTCGGCCCGGTCCTCAGCGACGAGCAGACCCGCGCGATCATCTGCGCGGCGGTCATCAACTACAGCCACGGCAAATCCGGCCTGCATCCGCAGGTGGTGCATTCGCTGCTGGCGCTGCTCAACCACGGCATCACGCCACAAGTACCGTCCCAGGGCTCGGTGGGTTACCTGACCCATATGGCCCATGTCGGCGTGGCGCTGCTGGGTGTCGGAAATGTGAGCTATCGCGGCCGGATCGTCCCGGCGCAACAGGCCCTGGACGAAGAAGGTTTGCAGCCGGTGGTCCTCGGCGCCAAGGACGGCCTGTGCCTGGTCAACGGCACGCCGTGCATGACCGGCCTGAGCTGCCTGGCCCTGGCCGACGCCCATCATTTGCTGCAATGGGCCGACGTGATCGGTGCCATGAGCTTCGAAGCCCAGCGCGGCCAGATCGACGCCTTCGACGAAGAAATCATCGCCCTCAAGCCGCACCCGGGCATGCAGCATGTCGGCCGCAACCTGCGTGCGTTGCTCGATGGCAGTGAAGTGATTGCGAGCAGCAAAGGCATCCGCACCCAGGACGCCCTGAGCCTGCGCTCGATCCCGCAGATCCACGGCGCGGCGCGCGACCAGGTGGAACACGCCACTCGCCAGATCGAGACCGAACTCAACAGCGCCACCGACAACCCGCTGGTGCTCGGCACGCCGGACCACTACCGCGTGGTGTCCCAGGCCAACCCCCACGGCCAGTCCGTCGCCCTGGCCGCCGACATGCTGGCGATTGCCCTGGCCGAAATCGGCTCGGTGGCCGAGCGCCGCCTCGACCGCCTGATCAACCCCCACGTCAGCGGCCTGCCGGCGTTCCTGGTGAGCAACCCAGGGGTCAATTCCGGGATGATGATCGTGCAGTACGTCGCCGCCTCGCTGTGCGGGCAAAACCGCCAGTTGGCGCAACCGGCGGTGCTCGACAACTTCGTCACCTCGGGGCTGCAGGAAGACCACCTGAGCATGGGCACCAACGCCGCGCTCAAGCTGCACCAGGTAGTGGCCAACGTCACCCAGATCCTCGCCATCGAGTACCTGTTGGCGGCCCAGGCCTTCGAATTCCTGAAAAACCAACGCTTCGGCGCGGGCACCGATCGCGCCTGGCGCCTGTTGCGTGAAGTGGTGCCGGCCTATGAGCAGGACCGTTGGCTGGCGCCGGATATTGCGGCCGCCGCCAAGGTGCTCAAGGACACCGCATTACCGAATCTGTACTGAATACTTATTTCAAAAGAATAATTCACAAGGAGTATGAATGTGACTGCGCTAAACCTGATTCCAGGCCAACTGAGCCTCGCCCAACTGCGGGCCATCTACCAGCAGCCGGTAACCCTCAGTCTGGATGACAGTGCCTCGGCCCAGATCGAAGCCAGTGTGGCCTGCGTGGAACAGATTCTCGCCGAGAACCGCACCGCCTATGGCATCAACACTGGTTTCGGCCTGCTGGCCTCGACCCGCATCGCCAGCGAAGACCTGGAAAACCTCCAGCGTTCCCTGGTGTTGTCCCACGCCGCCGGCGTCGGTGAGCCGATCAGCGATGCGCTGGTGCGGCTGGTCATGGTGCTCAAGGTCAACAGCCTCAGCCGTGGGTTCTCCGGGATTCGCCGGCAGGTGATCGACGCGCTGATTGCGCTGATCAATGCCGAGGTGTACCCGCATATTCCTCTGAAAGGCTCCGTTGGTGCTTCCGGTGACCTGGCGCCGTTGGCGCACATGTCCCTGGTGCTGCTGGGCGAAGGCAAGGCGCGCTACAAGGGCGAATGGCTGGAGGCCACCGACGCGCTGAAAGTCGCCGGCCTGACGCCGCTGACCCTCGCCGCCAAGGAAGGCCTGGCGCTGCTCAACGGCACCCAGGTGTCCACCGCCTATGCCTTGCGTGGCCTGTTCGAAGGCGAAGACCTGTTCGCTGGCGCCCTGGCGTGCGGCGGCCTTACCGTGGAAGCGGTGCTGGGTTCGCGCTCGCCGTTCGACGCCCGTATTCATGCGGCTCGCGGTCAACGTGGGCAGATCGATTCGGCGGCGGCCTACCGTGACCTGCTGGGTGAGAGCAGCCAGGTGTCGCAGTCGCACCAGAACTGCGACAAGGTGCAGGACCCGTACTCCCTGCGCTGCCAGCCACAAGTCATGGGCGCCTGCCTGACCCAGTTGCGCCAGGCGGCCGAGGTACTGGTGGTCGAAGCCAACGCCGTGTCCGATAACCCGTTGGTATTTGCCGCTGAGGGTGACGTGATCTCCGGTGGCAACTTCCACGCCGAACCGGTGGCCATGGCCGCTGACAACATGGCCCTGGCCATCGCTGAAATCGGCTCCCTGAGCGAGCGTCGTATTTCGCTGATGATGGACAAGCACATGTCGCAACTGCCGCCGTTCCTGGTGGGCAATGGTGGGGTGAACTCCGGTTTCATGATCGCCCAGGTGACCGCCGCCGCCCTCGCCAGTGAGAACAAGGCATTGGCTCATCCCCATAGCGTCGACAGCATCCCGACGTCCGCCAACCAGGAAGACCACGTGTCGATGGCCCCGGCTGCCGGCAAGCGCCTGTGGGAAATGGCCGAGAACACTCGCGGCATCCTCGCCGTGGAATGGCTGGCCGCGTGCCAGGGCCTGGACCTGCGCGAAGGCCTGAAAACCTCGCCGAAGCTGGAAAAAGCCCGTGGCATCCTGCGCGACAAAGTGGCGTTCTACGACAAGGACCGCTTCTTCGCCCCGGACATCATCGCCGCCAGCGAACTGCTCGCCAGCCGCTGCCTGAATGAGCTGGTGCCGGCCACGTTGCTGCCGAGCCTGTAAGCGGTTCAGACAACGGCATGGCTCTCTGTGGTGAGCGAGCTTGCTCGCGCCGGGCTGCGCAGCAGCCCCAAAAAAGGCCGCGAGCGCTTCGCACTCGAGCGCGAGCAGGCTCGCTCACCACAAACAACTTTCTCAGGATAAAAATAATTAGGGACGAGAAATGCACCAGCAAGAAAAGGGTTTGAAACGCGGGCTGAGCGCCCGACATATTCGCTTCATGGCCCTCGGTTCCGCGATCGGCACCGGGCTGTTCTACGGGTCCGCCTCGGCCATCCAGATGGCTGGCCCCGCCGTGCTGCTGGCCTACCTGATCGGCGGCGCCGCGGTGTTCATGGTGATGCGCGCCCTCGGTGAAATGGCCGTGCACAACCCGGTCTCCGGCTCCTTCGGCCAATACGCCAGCACCTACCTGGGCCCGTTGGCCGGTTTTATCCTGGGCTGGACCTACGCCTTTGAAATGATCATCGTCTGTCTCGCCGACGTCACCGCCTTCGGCATCTACATGGGCTTCTGGTTTCCCGAGGTCGCACGCTGGGTCTGGGTGCTCGGCATCGTGTTTTTGATCGGCGGCCTGAACCTGTGCAACGTCAAGGTCTTTGGCGAGATGGAGTTCTGGCTGTCGCTGCTCAAGGTCGGCGCCATCGTGGCGATGATCCTCGGCGGTTTCGGCATCATGCTGTTCGGCATCCACTCGGCCGGCGAAACCCAGGCCAGCGGCCTGAGCAACCTGTGGGCCCACGGCGGCTTCATGCCCAACGGCATTGGTGGGCTGATCGCCTCGTTTGCAGTGGTGATGTTCGCGTTTGGCGGCATCGAGATCATCGGCATCACCGCCGGTGAAGCCAAGGATCCGCAGCGCGTGATCCCCAAGGCGATCAACGCCGTGCCGCTGCGCATCCTGTTGTTCTACGTGCTGACGTTGTTTGTCTTGATGGCCATCTACCCATGGCCGCAGATCGGCAGCCAGGGCAGTCCGTTCGTGCAGATCTTCAGCAACCTCGGGATAGGCTCGGCGGCGACCCTCCTCAATATCGTGGTGATTTCGGCGGCCGTGTCGGCTATCAACAGCGACATCTTCGGTGCCGGCCGCATGATGTACGGCCTGGCGCAGCAAGGGCAGGCGCCCAAGGGCTTTGCCCGGTTGTCCAGGCAAGGCGTACCGTGGATGACGGTGGTGGTGATGGGCGCCGCCTTGCTCGGCGGTGTGCTGCTCAACTACCTGATCCCGGAAAACGTGTTCCTGCTGATCGCGTCGATTGCCACCTTCGCCACCGTATGGGTGTGGCTGATGATCCTGTTCACCCAGGTCGCCATGCGCCGCTCGATGACGAAAGAGCAGGTCGCCGAATTGAAATTCCCGGTGCCGTTCTGGCCCTACGCGCCGGCTGCGGCCATCGTGTTCATGCTGTTTGTGTTTGGCGTGCTCGGTTACTTCCCGGACACCCAGGCGGCCTTGCTGGTCGGTGCGGTGTGGATCGTGTTGCTGGTCGTTGCCTATCTGCTGTGGGTCAAGCCCGCCGCCGGGCAAGCGGCCAAGGTCCATTACGACCCGGCCTTGTCTCATCGATAACTTAGGGAGGCGTTGATGAAAACCCTTTGGCAACACTGCCACGTCGCAACCATGGCCCAGGGCAAATACTCGATCATCGAGGATGCCGCCCTGGTCACCGCCGGTTCGCTCATCGAGTGGATCGGTCCGCGCAGCGAAGTACCGACGGCGGATTACGCCCAGGTGCATGACCTGCAAGGCGCGTGGGTCACCCCCGGGCTGATCGACTGCCACACCCACGCGGTGTTTGGCGGCAATCGCAGCGGCGAATTCGAGCAGCGCCTCGAGGGCGTGAGCTATGCCGACATCGCGGCCAAGGGCGGCGGTATTGCCAGCACCGTGCGCGCCACCCGCGCCGCCACGGAGGATGAACTCTTCGCCAGCGCCCATAAGCGCCTGCGCAGCCTGCTGCGCGATGGCGTGACCACGGTGGAGATCAAGTCCGGCTACGGCCTGGACCTGGCCAACGAGCGCAAGATGTTGCGTGTGGCTCGGCGCCTGGGCGAAGCGCTGCCGGTCAGCGTGCGTGCCACGTGCCTGGCGGCCCATGCATTGCCGCCGGAGTACAAGGACCGCGCCGACGATTACATCGAGCACATCTGCAATGAAATGCTGCCGGCCTTGGCGGCGCAGGGGTTGGTGGACGCGGTGGATGCGTTCTGCGAATACCTGGCGTTTTCCACCGAGCAGGTGGAGCGGGTGTTCAAGGTCGCCCAGCAACTCGGCCTGCCGGTGAAACTGCATGCCGAGCAGCTGTCGTCGCTGCACGGCTCCAGCCTGGCGGCGCGTTACCACGCGCTGTCGGCGGATCACCTGGAATTCATGACCGAAGAAGACGCCATCGCCATGGCCGCTGCCGGCACCGTCGCCGTGTTGCTGCCGGGGGCGTTCTACTTCCTGCGCGAAACCCAACTGCCGCCGATGGACGCCCTGCGCAGGCACGGCGTGAAGATCGCCATCGCCAGTGACCTCAACCCCGGCACCTCGCCGGCGTTGTCGGTACGCCTGATGCTGAACATGGCCTGCACCCTGTTCCGTATGACCCCGGAAGAAGCCCTGGCCGGTGTCACACAACATGCGGCCACCGCCCTGGGCATGGGCGACACCCATGGGTCCCTGGAAGTGGGCAAGGTCGCCGACTTTGTCGCCTGGCAGATTGATCGCCCCGCCGACCTCGCCTATTGGCTGGGCGGTGAGCTGGATAAACGCGTCGTGCGCCACGGCGTCGACGTCACCCTATAAGGAGCACTGCTGTGGATAAGGTTCTGAACTTCAAACAAGGCCGTGTGCCGCTGCTGATCAGCATGCCCCACGCCGGCCTGCGCCTGACGCCTGCGGTGGAAGCCGGGTTGATCCCCGAAGCGCAAAGCCTGCCGGACACCGATTGGCACATCCCCACGCTGTATGACTTCGCCGAAGCGCTGGGTGCCAGCACCCTGTCGGCGGAGTACTCGCGGTTTGTCATTGACCTGAACCGGCCCTCGGACGACAAGCCGCTGTACGCCGGTGCCACCACGGGCCTGTACCCGGCGACCCTGTTCGATGGCGTGCCGTTGTTCCGCGAAGGTCTGGAGCCGAGCGAGACAGAGCGCGCCAGTTACCTGCAAAAGATCTGGGGCCCGTATCACCGCGCGCTGCAAGAGGAACTGGCGCGGCTCAAGGCCGAGTTCGGTTATGCGTTGCTGTTCGATGCGCACTCGATCCGCTCGGTGATCCCGCACCTGTTCGACGGCAAACTGCCGGATTTCAACCTGGGCACCTTCAACGGCGCCGCCTGTGATCCGGAACTGGCCAGCCAGCTCGAGGCCATTTGTGCCACCCATCCTCAGTACACCCATGTATTGAACGGGCGCTTCAAGGGCGGCCATATCACCCGCCATTACGGCAATCCGGCGCAGGATATCCATGCGGTGCAGCTGGAATTGTGCCAGAGCACGTATATGGAAGAGTTCGAGCCGTTCCGCTATCGCCCGGATCTGGCCGAGCCGACGCAGGTGGTGTTGAAGCAGCTGCTGGAAGGCTTGCTGGCGTGGGGGCGCAAGCGCTACGAGTGACGAACGGTCGCCCCTGTGCAACTCACAGTCGCCACAGGTCGTGTTGGGAGAGGTCTCGCTCGGTAAGGTTGTGGTTATGGCGCACCAGACGCCACTTCCCATAATAAAAGCTGCCGAGTGAGACCTCTTTCATGAGAAGACTGTTCAACCGTTACCTGTTGACCCTCACCGGCGCCGCACTCCTCAGTGCCCAAGCCATGGCCGCCGAACCGGCCTCCTGCAAATCCATTCGCATGGGCGTGGTCAGTTGGACCGATGTGGTCGCCACCTCGGGCATGGCCGACGTGCTGCTCAGCGGCCTGGGCTATGACAGCAAGCAGACCAGCGCCGTGCAGCAGATCATCTTTGCCGGTATCCGCGATAAACGCCTGGACGTGTTCCTCGGCTATTGGAAGCCGGCGATGGACAACAACATCGCGCCGTTTCTGGCCGCCAGGCAGGTCAAAGTCTTTGATAAACCCAGCCTCGCCGACGCCCAGGCCACCCTGGCCGTACCGCAATACGTGGCTGACGCCGGGCTGAAGACCTTTGCCGACATCGCCCGCTTCAAGGACAAGCTGGGCGGCAAGATCTACGGCATCGAGCCCGGCAGCGGCGCCAATACCGATATCCAGAAAATGATCGACACCAACCACTTCGGCCTGGGCGGCTTCAAGCTGGTGGCTTCCGGTGAGGCTGGCATGTTGGCGGCGGTGCAGCGCGCGGTGAACCGCAAGGAGTTCGTGGTATTTGTCGGGTGGACCCCGCACCCCATGAACATCAATATGAAAATGGCCTATCTCACTGGCAGCGAAGACGTGTTCGGTCCTGACGAAGGGCGCGCCACGGTCTCCACCGTGACCGCGCCGGACTTCGCCGAACGCTGCCCCAACGCTAACCGATTGCTCGAGAACCTGACCTTCACCGCGGCCCAGGAAAGCCAGCTCATGGTGCCGATCATGGAGCGCCAGTCACCGCAGGACGTGGCCAGGCAATGGCTGCGCGACCACCCCGAGGATTTGCAGCGCTGGTTGGCCGGGGTTACAGCATTTGATGGCAGCGATGGCTTGGCGTCGCTCCAGGCCTACCTCAAACCCTAAGCCAAGTGCAGCCCCCGCTCACCACAAGGGCTTCATTACCTCAGGTTATGCTTTCACCGAAGATGTGTAGATACGACTGCCCCGATAGCGCCATGCCGGGCCACCTATCAAGTGACTGATCCATCGCAATCGGAAACCTCCGACCTTGAACCTGCCGCGCCAGAGATCATTGCGTATGTACCCGATATCCCCGCAACTTGTCGCGTTCGTTGAAAAAACCGAGTCTTTCACCAGCGCCGACTCTTCCCTGGCGAGCCTGCGCCAAAGTTACGAACGCATGTGCCAGGCATTCACCCCGCCGAAACCGGAAGGCTTGCAGCTCACGGACTTCACCCTGGCCGGCGTGGACGTGCGCAGTTATCTGCCCCCCACACCGCCACCCGCCGACGGCTGGCCATGTCTCCTCTATATACACGGCGGTGGCTGGGTGGTCGGCGGCCTGGATTCCCACGACGTCATCTGCTTCGAGCTGGCCAATGCCCTCCGGGTGCTGGTGATCGCCATCGACTACCGCCTGGCGCCCGAGCACCCATTCCCGGCCGCCTACGACGATTGCCGCGCAGTGTGGCAGGCGATCCAGAAAGGGCAGGCGCCACACGCCATCGATCGGCAACGCCTGGCAGTGGTCGGTGACAGTGCGGGCGGCAACCTGACGGCGGCGTTGTGCCTGGGGTTGCGCGATGATGGCCAGCCTATGCCGCGGGCCCAGGTCCTTATTTACCCCGGACTGGGCGGCCCGGCTGATTTGCCCTCGCGCCGTGACTGCATGGACGCGCCGCTGCTCAGCACTGCCGACACCGACTACTACCTGGCGCTCTACCTGCGTGGTTTGGCTAAACCATCGCCCTATGCTATGCCGCTGCTGGCCGAGGATTTCAGTGGTTTGCCCAAGGCCTTGATCGCAGTAGCCCAATTCGACCCGCTGCGCGACGACGGCATGCTGTACGCCGAGCGCCTGCAACAGGCCGGTGTGCCTGCGCGGTTGTATCCGGGCAAAGGCCTGGTCCACGGCTGTCTGCGCGCAAAGGGCCAGGCCCCGGAGGTGGATCGGCTGTACGGCTACCTGTTGGATTACCTGAGGAGCGAACTACTGACGCAGCTCTAAGCGCTCAAGGACATGCTCATTGCACAATTCGGGTTTATAGTGCCAGACGGCAAAATAAAAGACGTCCCCCCAGGGATGAACCCGACCCCCTACGGAGCGCGCAATGCAGACTTGGTACCCGCAGATCAAACCCTACGCCCGGCACGATCTGGCCGTCGATGACACCCACACGCTGTACGTCGATGAAAGTGGCTCCCCCGAAGGCTTGCCTGTCGTATTCATCCACGGTGGCCCTGGCGCCGGTTGCGATGCCCAGAGCCGCTGCTATTTCGATCCCAACCTGTACCGCATCGTCACCTTCGACCAGCGTGGCTGCGGCCGTTCCACCCCGCGCGCGAGCCTGGAAAACAACACCACCTGGGACCTGGTCGCCGACCTCGAGCGCATCCGCGAACATCTTGGCATCGACAAATGGGTGCTGTTCGGCGGCTCCTGGGGCTCGACCCTGGCCCTGGCCTACGCGCAAACCCACCCCGAACGTGTGCATGGCCTGATCGTGCGCGGTATTTTCCTCGCCCGCCCCCAGGACATCGAATGGTTCTACCAGGCTGGTGCCAGCCGCCTGTTCCCGGACTACTGGCAGGACTACATCGCGCCGATTCCCGCCGATGAGCGTCACGACATGATCGCGGCCTACCACAAGCGCCTGACCGGCAACGACCAGATCGCCCAGATGCACGCCGCCAAGGCCTGGTCCGGCTGGGAAGGGCGCATGCTCGGCCTGTGCCCGAGCCCGCAGCACGTGGAGCGTTTTTCCGAGCCTCAGCGCGCGCTGTCCATCGCCCGTATCGAGTGCCACTACTTCACCAACAACTCCTTCCTGGAGCCCAACCAGCTGATTCGCGATATGCACAAGATCGCCCATCTGCCTGGCGTCATCATCCATGGCCGCTACGATATGATCTGCCCGTTGGATAACGCCTGGGAGCTGCATCAGGCCTGGCCGAACAGCGAACTGCAGGTCATTCGTGAAGCGGGTCATGCGGCGTCCGAGCCCGGGATTACCGATGCACTGGTGCGCGCGACCGGCGAAATGGCACGGCGCCTGCTTGATCTGCCGCCAGAAGAAGCATGAAGGCCTTGCTGCAACGGGTGCGTAGCGCCCGGGTCGAAGTGGCGGACGAAATCGTCGGAGCGATTGACCAAGGTTTGCTGGTGCTGGTGGCCGTCGAACCTGCAGATACGCCCGAGAGCGCCGACAAACTGCTGCACAAGCTGCTTAACTACCGGGTGTTCAGCGACGACGAGGGCAAGATGAACCTGTCGTTGAAGGATATCGATGGCGGATTGCTGCTGGTGTCGCAGTTCACCCTGGCGGCGGATACCAAGAGCGGCCTGCGGCCAAGCTTCTCAACCGCTGCACCGCCGGCCCTGGGAGCGGCGCTTTTTGATCACTTGCTGTTACAAGCGCAACAATTGCATGGCAAGGTGGCCTCGGGGCGTTTTGGCGCAGATATGCAGGTGCATCTGGTCAATGATGGCCCTGTGACCTTTCTCTTACAGACATGAATGTATTAAAAACGACTTTAATGCCTAAAAACGTAGGGTTTCGCTACAAATACTTCGTTGTCCCTGATGCGTTGTCTCGCGGGCTACTAGATAATCGCGCGCTACGGGGATCAGCGTTGTTTGGTCCATTTTTGACTTAGGTAGAGACTTGTCCGACGGCCTCAGGGGAATCATTTGGACCCTGGGGAGTCGGAACAATGCTCGCCAACCTGGCATATAGATAGCTGGCCGTTGGTTTTTTGATCTGTTTTCGGCGAGGGTTGCTCGTGATTGTTAGTCCCTGTAATGCACCAAAATTGTCTGCCAAACGGTTACGAAACGCACTGGTGACGGGCTCAGCCCTGTTTTGCCTGTTCGGCGCGGGTCAACTGTGGGCATTCAGTCTGGATGATGTGTCGGCCAAGGCAAAAGAGCTGGCCGGGCAGAAATACGAAGCTCCGCGCAGCAATCTGCCGAACGAGTTCCGCGAAATGAAGTTCGCGGACTACCAGAAGATTCGTTTCCGCAATGAAAAAGCCGAATGGGCCGATCAGAACACCCCGTTCAAGTTGTCCTTCTATCACCAGGGTATGCATTTCGATACACCGGTGAAAATCAACGAAGTGACCGCCGACAGCGTCCAGGAAATCAAATACGACCCGACTCGCTTCGATTTCGGCGACGTGAAGTTTGATCCTAAAGCCACCGAACAGCTGGGTTACGCCGGTTTCCGTGTGCTGTACCCGATCAACAAGGGCGACAAGCAAGACGAAATCATGACCATGCTCGGCGCCAGCTATTTCCGCGTCGTCGGCAAGGACCAGGTCTATGGCCTGTCCGCCCGTGGCATGGCGATCGATACCGCGCTGCCGTCGGGTGAAGAATTCCCGCGTTTCACCGAGTTCTGGATCGAACGTCCAAAACCGGGTGACAAGCACCTGGTGATCTTTGCCCTGCTGGATTCCCCACGTGCGACCGGCGCCTATCGCCTGATCCTGCGTCCGGGCACCGACACGGTTGTCGATGTGAAATCCCAGATGTTCCTGCGTGACAAGGTCAGCAAGCTGGGCGTTGCCCCGTTGACCTCCATGTTCCTGTTCGGCGCCAACCAGCCGTCCAAGGTGCTCAACTACCGTCGCGAGTTGCATGACTCCAGCGGCCTGTCGATCCATGCCGGCAACGGCGAGTGGATCTGGCGCCCCCTGAACAACCCTAAACACCTGTCGGTCAGCAACTTCACCGTGGAGAACCCGCGTGGGTTCGGCCTGCTGCAACGCGGTCGCAACTTCAGCCACTACGAAGACCTCGACGACAACTACGACAAGCGTCCAAGCGCGTGGATCGAGCCTGAAGGCGACTGGGGCAAGGGCTCCGTCGACCTGGTCGAGATCCCGACTGCCGATGAAACCAACGACAACATCGTTGCGTTCTGGAGCCCGGCCGAGTTACCGGAAGTCGGCAAGCCGCTGGAAGTGGCCTACCGCCTGCACTGGACCCTCGATGATGCCGCGTTCCATTCGCCGGACAGCGCCTGGGTCAAGCAGACCCTGCGCTCCACCGGTGACGTGAAGCAATCCAACCTGATCCGTCAGCCGGATGGCAGCGTGGCTTACCTGGTGGACTTCGAGGGCCCGTCCTTGAAGAAACTGCTGCCGGACGCCCCGGTGCGCAGCCAGGTGAGCGTGAGTGACAACGCGGAGCTGGTAGAAAACAGCGTGCGCTACAACGAACACACCAAAGGCTGGCGCCTGACCCTGCGTATGAAGATCAAGGACGCAGGCAAGCCGACCGAGATGCGTGCAGCCCTGGTCCAGGACATCACGCCGCCTGAGCCTGAGCATGTTTCCACCCAGGTGCTGAAGGCCGACAAGGTCCTGGCCAAGCAGCATGATAAACAGGCCAAGAAAGACGCGAAAGACAAGGAAGCCAAGCAGCCAGAAGCTGCCCCAGCCACACCGGAGCCGATCAAGACCGAGCAAGTCCTGACCGAAACCTGGAGCTATCAGTTGCCTGCCGATGAGTAATTCTCAAGTCCAGCCAGAGACTCTCTCCGAGTACCTGGCGCATCTTCCGATGACCGCTGAGCAGCGCGCCGAGTTGGCGGGCTGCACATCCTTCACCGAGTTGCACGAGCGCTTGTCGTCCAAGGCGTTCGATGCACCCGTCGACGCCGCCCAGGCGTCGGTGGGTCGCCGCTTGACCCTCAGCACGGCCGAAGAGCTGCAAGACGCCGAAATGCTCGGGCTCGACGCCAGTGGGCGCGTGTGCCTCAAGGCCACGCCGCCCATCCGCCGTACCCGCGTGGTGCCTGAACCGTGGCGCACCAATATCCTGGTGCGCGGCTGGCGACGGATCACCGGCCGCAGCAACCCGCCGACCCCGCCGAAGGATGAGCGCGTATTGCCGGCGGCCCGCTGGCGTACCGTGGGTTCGATTCGTCGTTACATCCTGCTGGTGCTGATGCTCGGCCAGACCATCGTGGCCGGCTGGTACATGAAAGGCATCATGCCGTACCAGGGCTGGTCGCTGGTCGACTTCGACGAGATCCGCAACCAGACCCTGCTGCAAACCGCCACCCAGGTGCTGCCTTACGCCCTGCAGACCAGCATCCTGATCATGTTCGGAATCTTGTTCTGCTGGGTCTCGGCCGGTTTCTGGACTGCATTGATGGGCTTCCTCGAACTGCTCACCGGCCACGATAAATACCGGATTTCCGGTAAAAGTGCCGGCGACGAGCCGATCCCGAAAGAGGCGCGCACCGCGCTGGTCATGCCGATCTGCAACGAAGACGTGCCGCGGGTATTCGCCGGTTTGCGCGCGACGTTCGAATCGGTGGCCGCCACCGGTGACCTCGATCGTTTCGACTTCTTCGTGCTCAGCGACAGTAACGAGGCCGACATCTGCATCGCCGAGCAGCAAGCCTGGCTCGACGTCTGCCGTGAGGCGGGTGGCTTCGGCAAGATCTTCTATCGCCGCCGTCGCCGTCGCGTGAAGCGTAAAAGCGGCAACCTCGACGACTTCTGCCGTCGTTGGGGCGGCGACTACAAGTACATGGTGGTTCTCGACGCCGACAGCGTGATGAGCGGCGAATGCCTGACCAGCCTGGTGCGCCTGATGGAAGCCACGCCGGATGCCGGGATTATCCAGACCGCTCCGCGTGCGTCGGGCATGGACACCCTGTATGCGCGCATGCAGCAATTCGCCACCCGGGTGTACGGCCCGCTGTTCACCGCCGGCCTGCACTTCTGGCAGTTGGGTGAATCCCACTACTGGGGTCACAACGCGATCATCCGCATGAAACCGTTTATCGAGCACTGCGCCTTGGCGCCATTGCCGGGTAAAGGTGCGTTCGCAGGTTCCATCCTGTCCCACGACTTCGTTGAAGCGGCGCTGATGCGCCGTGCCGGCTGGGGCGTGTGGATTGCCTACGACCTGCCGGGCAGCTACGAAGAACTGCCGCCGAACCTGCTGGATGAACTCAAGCGTGACCGTCGCTGGTGCCACGGCAACCTGATGAACTTCCGCCTGTTCCTGGTCAAGGGCATGCACCCGGTGCACCGCGCGGTGTTCCTGACCGGTGTGATGTCCTACCTGTCGGCGCCGTTGTGGTTCCTGTTCCTGGTGCTGTCGACGGCCTTGCTGGCGGTCAACACCCTGATGGAGCCGCAGTACTTCATGGCGCCACGCCAGTTGTACCCACTGTGGCCGCAATGGCATCCGGACAAGGCGGTGGCGCTGTTCTCCACCACCATCGTGCTGCTGTTCCTGCCGAAGTTGCTGAGCATCATCCTGATCTGGGCCAAAGGTGCGAAGGAGTTCGGTGGCAAGTTCAAGGTGACGATGTCCATGCTGCTGGAGATGCTGTTCTCCATGCTGCTGGCGCCGGTGCGGATGATTTTCCACACCCGTTTCGTGCTCGCCGCGTTCCTCGGCTGGGCCGCGACCTGGAACTCGCCGCAGCGTGACGACGACTCCACCCCGTGGGGCGAAGCGATCAAGCGTCACGGCACGCAGACCCTGCTGGGCTTCTTCTGGGCCCTGCTGGTGGTGTGGTTGAACCCGAGCTTCCTGTGGTGGCTGGTACCGATCGTCGGTTCGTTGATGCTGTCGATCCCGGTGTCGGTGATCTCCAGCCGGGTCAACCTTGGCCTGAAGTCCCGCGATGAGAGCCTGTTCCTGATCCCTGAGGAATACAATCCGCCGCAAGCGTTGCTGTCCACCGACAAGTACACCCACGAAAACCGTTGGCACGCGCTGAAAGACGGCTTTGTGCGCTCGGTGGTCGACCCGCAGCAGAACGCCCTGGCCTGTGCCCTGGCGACCTCGCGTCACGGTCAGGCCGAGCCGATCGAGTACCTGCGTGCCGAGCGTGTGCGCCACGCGTTGAAAGTCGGCCCTGCCGGCCTCAACAACGGCGAACGCCTGGCGTTGCTCAGCGACCCGGTAGCCCTGGCCCGCTTGCATGAGCAGATCTGGAGCGAAGGGCATGCCGAGTGGCTCGCTGCCTGGCGTAATTCGATCAAGGCCGACCCGCACGCGCCGTTACTGCCGCTGCAACCGCTGTCGTCCCAGGCCCAACCGGCCTGATTCAGGCGCCCCCGAGGGTTCACTTCGGGGGCGTTCGAAGCGCTGGTCCTACAGCGTTTCTCTATCGCTCTAACTCCTTGTTATTTCGAAACAAAAGTCCCTTGTCCGAGGCGTATTTGCGTGCCCGCGAGTGGGGTAGGATCGCCCCCCAAATTTGACTCGGTCACAGGGGGATTCATGATCAAAAGGTATTGTTCGGCATTGCTGATCGGCGTTATTGCATTGATTCACGCTGGTCTGGTGCAGGCCGGTGCCATCGACGATGCGGTTCGGCGTGGTGTGTTGAAAGTGGGTACTACGCCCACCTATGTCCCCTTTGAAATGACCGATAAAGAGGGCCGTATCGTTGGCTTTGAAATCGACCTGCTCAAGGTGATGAGCCAGGCCCTGGGCGTTGAGCTTGAATTGGTCAGCGTGCCCTATACCGAGTTGCTGCCTGGGCTACAGGCGAAAAAGTTCGACCTGATCGGCAGCGGCATGACCGTCACCCAGGAGCGCAACCTGAAGCTGAATTTCAGCGACTCCTTTATCGTGGTGGGGCAAACCGTGTTGCTGCACCCCAGCCTGAAGGACAAGGTCGCCAGTGTCGAAGACCTGGACGACGCCACTTACCGTGTCACCACCGTCCAGGGCACCACTGGCGAGGCGGCGGCGCAACGCTTCCTGGGGGCGGCGCGCTTGAGCAGTTTTGCAACGCCCCGGGAAGCTGTGCGCCAAGTGGTGAACGGTGCCGCCGATGCCTTTATTTACGATGCGCCCTACAACCTGATCGCCCTGAGCTTGCCGGAAAACCGCGAGCTGCTGGCGCTTGAACAGCCGTTCACCTTTGAACCCTTGGCGTTTGGCGTGAAGAAAGGCGATTTTGACAGCCTCAACTGGATCAACCATTTCCTCAATCAAGTCGCCCAGGACGGGACCTACGATCGCTTGCACGACAAGTGGTTCAAGGACATGGACTGGCTGGTAGAGGTCGACTGGAAGTCATAACTTCTTACACATCAATCCGTTGCCAGCGCTACCAACGCAAGCGTCTATCCCAGCAGTTGGCTGCGTTGTTGTGGGACTTTTCCGACATACGCAGATAACAAATACCCGTGAAACCTTTGTGACAGGCAATGAGTGGGTTAGGATCGCACCCCGAATTGGTGCAGCCCTTTTGCGCGCCGACCGTATAAGAATCGTTCAGGGGACTTGATGATGAAAAAGTATCTTTCGATGCTGCTGCTCGGCGTCGCCGCGCTGGTTGCGGCCAATGCCGCCCAGGCCGGTGCCATCGATGATGCGGTCAAGCGCGGCACGCTGAAAGTCGGCATGGACCCGACCTACATGCCGTTCGAAATGACCGACAAACGCGGCGAAATCATTGGGTTCGAGGTCGATATCCTCAAGGCCATGGCCAAGTCCATGGGTGTCAAGCTGGAGCTGGTGTCCACCGGCTATGACGGCATCATCCCGGCGTTCCTCACCGGCAAGTTCGACATGATCGGCAGCGGCATGACCCTGACTCAGGAACGCAACCTGCGCCTGAACTTCAGCGAACCCTTCATTGTGGTTGGCCAGACCCTGCTGATCCGCAAGGAGCTGGAAGGCACCATCAAGTCCTACAAAGACCTGAACGACGAGAAGTACCGCCTGACCTCCAAGCTCGGCACCACCGGTGAGATGGTCGCCAAGAAGCTGATCTCCAAGGCCAAGTACCACGGCTATGACAACGAGCAGGAAGGTGTGCTGGACGTGGTCAACGGCAAGGCCGATGCCTTTGTGTATGACGCGCCATACAACGTGGTCGCCGAGAAAAAAGTCGGTAACGGCAAGCTGGTGTTCCTCGAAGAACCCTTCACCTTTGAACCCCTGGCGTTCGGCCTGAAGAAGGGTGACTACGACAGCATCAACTTCATCAACAATTTCCTGCACCAGATCAAGAACGACGGCACCTACGATCGCATCCATGACAAGTGGTTCAAGAGCTCCGAGTGGCTCAAGGACATGGAATAAAGCGGGACTGTTTTCTGTTGTGAGAGGGCTTGATGTGGGGAGCGGGCTTGCCACCTCAAGTGTGCGGGCCTCGAATTTTTTGGATGCTGAGTAGATGAAACAGAAAAAAGCCCAATGGCCCTGGCACCTGCTGACCGTCGTCGTGCTGGTCGGCCTGGCTGGCGCCTTGTACTACGCTACCTCGCTGATGTCCTACGAATGGCGCTGGAACCGGGTCCCGCAATACTTCGCTTACCAGGCCGAAGAGTCCCAGCGCGCTGCGGACATCTCCACTGTCGTGGAGCTGGTCCGCAAGGGCGATGTGGCCGAAGTCACCCTGCGCAACGATGCCGGCGTCGAACAACGCGTGAGCGTGGCCGACAACAGCCTGCAAGTGGCGCGCGGCGATGATGTGGCCGAAGGCGATGTCATCGGGGTTAACCGCCATTGGGCGTTGGGCCCCTTGATGTGGGGGCTGTGGACCACGTTGTGGCTGTCGGTGGTATCCGGGATTCTCGGCCTGGCGATCGGTCTTGCAACCGGGTTGTGCCGACTGTCCAATAACCCGACCCTGCGCGATCTGTCGACGATCTACGTCGAGCTGGTGCGTGGTACGCCACTGTTGGTGCAGATCTTCATTTTCTACTTTTTTATCGGCACGGTGCTCAACCTGTCCCGGGAATTCGCCGGGATCGCCGCCCTGTCGTTGTTCACCGGCGCCTATGTGGCGGAAATCGTCCGCGCGGGGGTGCAGTCCATCACCCGTGGCCAGAACGAGGCGGCTCGCTCCCTGGGCCTGAGCGCCAGCCAGTCGATGCGTCATGTGGTGCTGCCGCAGGCCTTCAAGCGCGTGTTGCCGCCGCTGGCCGGGCAATTTATCAGCCTGGTGAAAGACACCTCGCTGGTCTCGGTGATCGCGATTACCGAGCTGCTCAAAAGCGGTCGCGAAGTGATCACCACCTCGTTCTCGCCGTTTGAAATCCTGTTCTGCGTCGCAGGGTTGTACCTGCTGATCAACCTGCCGCTGTCGAAAATGGCCAGCCGGCTTGAGCGGAGGCTCGCCCAAAGTGATTGAAGTCCGCGATCTGGTAAAAGTCTTCGATACCCGCGGGCATGTGGTGCGCGCGGTGGACCATGTGACCACCCAGGTGGCCAAGGGCGAAGTGTTGGTGGTGATCGGCCCGTCCGGCTCCGGCAAGTCCACGTTCCTGCGTTGCCTCAATGGCCTGGAAGAGTTCGATTCCGGCTCGGTGAGCATCGATGGCCTGCAACTGGCCGACCCGAAAACCGATGTGAATGCCTATCGCCGTGAAGTCGGCATGGTGTTCCAGCACTTCAACCTGTTCCCCCACATGACCGTGCTGGAAAACCTGTGCCTGGCGCAAAAAGTCGTGCGCAAGCGCGGTAAGAAAGAGCGCGAAGCCAAGGCCCTGGCGCTGCTGGAAAAGGTCGGCATTGCGCAGAAAGCCAACGAGTTCCCGTCGCGGCTTTCCGGTGGCCAGCAACAGCGCGTGGCGATTGCCCGGGCGTTGGCGATGGAGCCCAAGGTGATGCTGTTCGACGAGCCCACCTCGGCCCTCGACCCGGAAATGGTCGGCGAGGTGCTGGACGTGATGAAGACCCTGGCCCTGGAAGGCATGACCATGGTCTGCGTCACTCACGAAATGGGTTTTGCCCGTGAAGTGGCGGACCGGGTGCTGTTCTTCGATCATGGCAAGTTGCTGGAAGATGCGGCCCCGGCCGAGTTCTTCGCGGCGCCCAAAGACCCGCGTGCCCAGGCGTTCCTGCGCCAGGTGCTATAGGGCGCGGGGCGTTCATACCTTGAACCGCCCCACGCATTGCTGCAAATCCGTTCCCAACCGCGCCAGTTCGATACTGGCCGCTGCCGTCTGTTCACTGGCGGCGGCGGTTTGCTCCGAGGCGTCGCGTACTTTCAATACGCTGCGATTGATCTCTTCGGCCACCGCACTTTGCTCCTCGGCGGCAGCGGCGATCTGCGGGTTCATTTCCTGGATGACCGACACCGTGCGGGCTATCTCCGTCAGGGAGTCCCCGGCGTTGCGGGCCAGGCCGACGCTGTTGTCGGTCAGGGTGCGGCTGTAATCCATGATGTCGGCCACTTGTTGGGTTCCGCTGTGCAGGCCGCCAATCAGCTCTTCGATTTCCTCGGCGGACTGCTGGGTCCGTTGGGCGAGACCGCGCACCTCATCGGCGACCACCGCGAAGCCTTGACCGGCCTCGCCGGCCCGTGCGGCTTCTATCGCAGCGTTGAGCGCCAGCAGGTTGGTCTGCTGTGACACGGACTTGATCACATCCAGCACGCTGCTGATTTTCTGGCTTTCCCGTTGCAGCCCAATCATGGCCTGGCCTGCGCGCGCCATTTCATGGGCAAGGTGCTCGATTTGCGCCACGACATCCGTCACCACCTGATCGCCCAGCTCAGTCTGTTGATTGGCCTGTCCGGCGGCGAGGGACGCCTGCTCGGCGTGGCGCGCAACCTCCTGGGCGGTGGCGAGCATCTGGTTCATGGCGGCGGCGACCTGCTCGGTTTCATCGCGCTGATTATTCACCCCTGCGCGAGTTTGTTCGGTCACGGTGGAGAGCTCCTCGGCGGCGCTGGCAATTTGCCGCGCGTTGTCGCTGATGTTGCCAATCAGCCCCCGCAGGTTCAGCGTCATTTGGCTCATGCTGCGTTGCAGTTGACCCAACTCGTCACGCCGTCGGGATTGCACGTCATGGCTCAGGTCGCCTTGCGCAATGCGATTGGCGGCGGACAGCGCTTTGCGCAGCGGTTTCACGATTTGCCCGGCAATCAGCCAGGCCGCCAGGGCTCCGAGGAGCAAGGCTGCAGCGGTCGTACCAAGGGTTTGGGTGCGGGCTTGTTCGGCTTCGCGTTCGCGTCGTTGAGTCTGGTCCTGGCTCAAGAGATCGCTCTGGGCGAGCAGTTGGTCCAGCTGCTGTTCCAATTGATTTTGCGCGCCTTCGGTTGTGAGTTGCGTGTCCTTGAGGCGTGTGAGGTGGGTGCGGATACTGAGCACGGTATTTTTCAGGGCGCCGCTGTCGACCGGCAATTTTGCTACGCCAGCCTGGGCGAGTTCGAGGTTACGCTCGGCGTCGCTGACGGCCTGGGCGTAGGCATCCAGCGAGCTGGCGGCCCAGGCAGGGGTTTGGGCGCGATCCTCCGCCTGCTCTATGGCCTGGCGCAGGTTTTCGATGGCATCGAGGGCTTTTTCATCCTCCTGGTCGGGTAAGTCGCTGGCCAGTTGTGCCAGCACGTCACCGGTGCGTACGGAGCTCTGCTTCAGTTGTTCACGGGCACTCTCACGTTTCTCGACCAGGGCAGGCACCTCCTTGAGCGTGGTTTTGAACGTTGCGGAGAGGCGGGTCATCTCCTGCAGGTATTGAATGGATTTGGGGACTTTGAGCCGGTTGGAAAGCTCGCTCAGGAATCCGTCGATTTTTTCTATGCTCACGCTCAATTTGTTGAGGCTGTTGGTATCGTCCAGGGTTCGGTAGACGATTCTGTCGGCCCGCAGTTCTTCACCCGTCACGGCCAGTTGCGCGAGCACGGTCAGGGTTTGCGAGCGGTAAAGGGACGCGGCCAGCGCCTGCCAGCCAGTCACGGCAATCACAAGGCTCAATGCCAGGACCAGGGAGAAGCCCAGGGCCAGTTTGAGAGTGACACTGGCGTCACCCAACAGGTAAGTCATTCGACGAAGCATGATCAACCTCCGACAAGTGAACAGTGGGCGTTCTCAACATGCGCAGGCACATTGAGCTGAATTGAACGCTAGTTCTCTCGGCGCAGAGGTGGGGCTGATAAACGCGTAGGAAATTTCACAGATTGCAGGCGGCGACCCAGGGCGGGTCGCCACGCGGGGAAGGGGTCAGACCCGGAAGCGGCCGACCAGCGCCTGGAGATGGGTGCCCAGGCGCGCCAGTTCGGTACTCGATGCGGCAGTCTCTTCACTGGCCGAAGCGGTCTGCTCGGAGATATCACGCACGTTCAACACACTGCGATTGATCTCTTCCGCCACGGCGCTTTGCTGCTCGGCGGCGGTGGCGATCTGGGAGTTCATCGCCTGGATGGTCGAGACCGTGCGTGTGATGTTCTCCAAGGCGCTGCCGGCGCGGCGCGTCAACTCGACACTGCTGTCGGTGAGGCCACGGCTGTTGTCCATGATGTTCGCCACCTGCTGGGTGCCGCTTTGCAGGCCGACGATCAGCTCTTCGATCTCTTCGGTGGACTTCTGGGTGCGCTGGGCCAGGCTGCGTACTTCATCGGCCACCACCGCGAAACCGCGTCCGGCCTCACCGGCCCGTGCCGCTTCAATGGCTGCGTTGAGGGCCAGCAGGTTGGTTTGCTGGGCCACGGACTTGATCACATCGAGCACGCTGCCGATCTTGTCGCTTTCGCGCTTCAGATCGGCCATGGCGACCGTGGAGTTGCCGACTTCAGTGGCGAGGCGTTCGATCTGGGCGATCGCTTCGCCGACCACTTTGTCGCCTTCACGGGCCTGCTGGTCGGCGGCCAGCGCGGCTTCCGAGGCTTCCTCGGCATTGCGCGCCACTTCCTGCACGGTAGCGGCCATTTCATTCATGGCGGTGGCCACCTGGTCGGTCTCGACTTTCTGGCTGTTGACCCCGGCGCTGGTCTGTTCGGTCACGGCCGACAGTTGCTCGGCAGCGCTGGCGATCTGGGTGACCCCTTCACTGATGCCGCCGATCAACTCGCGCAGGCCCATGGTCATGCTTTGCATGGCGCGTTGCAATTGGCCCAGCTCATCCTGGCGCAAGGAGGTGAGGTTGTGGCTCAGGTCGCCCGACGCGACACGCTCGGCGACCTGCAGGGTCTGGTTCAGGGGGAGGATGATCTGGCGGGTGATGGCCCAGGCGGCAACCAGGCCGAAGATCAGCGCCAGCACGGTGGCCATTAGCAGCAAGTATTTGGCTTGCGCGGCATCCGCATCGCGTACCGCGGTCTGGGAAACCGTCAGTTTGTCACTGTGGCCCAGCAGGATATCGCCCTGGGCAGACATGGTCTTGAGTGCCGCTGCGCTGGCCACTTGAGAGTCGCGGTATTGGCTGACGGCGGCGCGGTAGGCTTGCAGTGAGACGCTGGCCTGTTGCAGGTTGGCTGAATACTGATCAGGTATTTGGCTGGTGAGGCTGGTGATTTTTTTCAGCGCGTTGTCGATGGCATCCAGCGCGGGCTGCTCGGCCTCGACCTTGCCGCTGTAGGTGTAGCCCCGTACTTGGAAGCGCGCTTGCTGGATCAGTTTGCTCAGGTCCACCACGCTGTTGAACAGCGTGACACTGTCGCCTTGCAGCAGGGATTTCTCCACTTCGCTGACCTTGAGTACCGCATTATCGGCGGTATCGCCCAGCTTGCTGCGGGCATTTTCGCGGTTGGTGCCTGCCTGCACCATATCGTTGAACGCGCGCTTGTACTGGTCCACGGCGGCCAATTGCTCATCGACCAGGGCGGCATCCGTGGGTTGTTCGATCAGGCTGCGTGCGGTCTTCAGGCCAGTGTCCAGCTTGTTCAGCAGCTCGCTGACGGCGGTCGGGCCTTGTTCGCCACGGCGCATCTCGTAGTCGAGGCGTGCCAGGCGCAGGTCTTTGGTCAAGCCGTTGAGGCTGGAGATGTAACCCAGCTTGTCACCACGGCTGATCACGTCGCCCAGGCCGCTCCAGCCGGTGAAGGTGATCATCAGTGTCAACAGCAATACCAGGCCAAAGCCCACCGCCAGCTTGGTTTTGACGCTGACATTTCCCAGTTTTTCGGCTAACCAACGATACATGCTGCGAACTCCCCTGGAACAAAGCTTGGACTTATTCACGGGTTATCGGCTTGCATACGGAATTCTGTAGCGACGCTGTCCCCTGTGGGGGGGAGCAAGCCCCCTCCCACAGGGTTATGCGGTGTGGTTAGAAAAGGCGGGCGAGCAGGGCGGTGACGGCCGTTTCGACGCGCAGGATGCGGGCGCCCAATTGCACCGGCTGCAAGCCGGCCTTGGCCAGCAGGTCCACCTCATAGGGGATCCAGCCACCTTCCGGGCCTATGGCCAGGGTGACCGGTTCATCCAGCCCACGGGGGCAGGCTGGGTAGTCGCCTGGATGGCCAATCAGGCCAAGGGTGCCTGCGGTCATGGCCGGCAGGCGGTCTTCGACGAAGGGCTTGAAGCGCTTTTCGATAACGATTTGCGGCAGTACCGTGTCCCGCGCCTGTTCCAGGCCGAGGATCAGTTGTTCGCGAATGGCCTCGGGCTCCAGGAAGGGGGTCTGCCAGAAGCTTTTTTCCACCCGGTAGCTGTTGACCAGCACCACTTTCGGCACGCCCATGGCCGCCACGGTTTGCAGGACCCGGCGCAGCATCTTCGGACGTGGCAGGGCCAGCAGCAGGGTCAGGGGCAGTTTGACCGGCGGTGGTTGGTCGAAGCTCACTTGCAGTTCGGCTTCGCGGGCTTCCAGGCGCAGCAATTGCGCGTTGCCCATCAACCCGCCAAGGCGCCCGACCCGCAGGCTGTCGCCTACGGCGGCACGGTGGACTTCCTGCATATGCACCAGGCGCCGATCACGCAGGATCACCCGGTCGGCCGCGATAAAGTCGGCATCGAACAGCAGCAGCAGGTTCACGGCTGGGTCGCTGGCGGCTGGTCGTCGTCGGCGGGTTGGTCATCCGGGTGATCGCCACGCTTGCTGATCAGGCCGCTGAACAGGATGCCGATCTCGAACAGCATCCACATCGGCACGGCCAGCAGGGTCTGGGAGAAGATGTCCGGCGGCGTGAGGATCATGCCGACCACGAAGCAGCCGATGATCACGTACGGGCGGATCTTCTTCAGGTACTGCACGTTGACCACGCCGATCCACACCAGCAACACCACGGCCACCGGGATTTCGAAGGCGACGCCAAAGGCGAAGAACAGCGTCATGACGAAGTCAAGGTAGCTGGTGATGTCGGTCATCATCTCCACGCCGGCCGGGGTGGCGGCGGCGAAGAACTTGAAGATCAACGGGAACACCAGGAAGTAGGCGAAGGCCATGCCGGTGTAGAACAGCAGGATGCTCGATACCAGCAAGGGCACGGCGATGCGCTTCTCATGCTTGTACAGGCCCGGTGCGATAAAGCCCCAGATCTGGTGCAGGATCACCGGGATCGCCAGGAACAGCGAGACCATCATCGTCAGCTTCAACGGCGTCAGGAAGGGCGATGACACATCGGTGGCAATCATCGTCGCGCCGGCCGGCAGGTACTGGCGCAGTGGCGTGGAGACGAAGGTGTAGATCTGCTGGGTAAAGGCGAACAGCCCGGCAAAGATCACGAAGATCGCGGCCACGCAACGCAGCAGGCGGGTCCGCAGCTCGGTCAGGTGCGAGACCAGCGGCATATGCTGGTCGTTTTCCGGTTTATCAGCGCTCATGGGGCTCGCGGCGGCAATGTAGGGTCATGGGGCGCGGGCGACGCAGCGGGCGTCGGCGCAGGCTCGGTTGGAGCGGTCGGGGTCGGGGCGGCGGGTGGGGTATCCACCGCAGGCGCGATGCTGTGCTCGGCCCCAGGCTCCACCGGTTTGGCGGGCTCCTGCACCGGCGACAGGATCTTCCGGGCTTCCTGCTCCAGCGACAGAATATGTTCGTTGTGCAGTTGGCGACGGATCTCGTCGGCGCCGATTTCCCGTTCAACTTCCTGTTTGATGGCGTTGAAACTGCGTTTCAGGCGCCCGATCCACAGGCCGGCCGTGCGCGCGGCACCGGGCAGGCGTTCCGGCCCCAGTACCAGCAAGGCAACCAGGCCGACGAGCAGCAGTTCAGAGAAGCTGATACCAAACATTAGTCAGTGCTCACGAGTCTTTGCGGGTCGTCTCTTCGACTTTTTCAGCCTGCACGTCGAAGGTACGACGCTCGGTGATCGGCTGGGTGGCCTGGGGGTGTACAGGCTGGGCCGGTGGCACCGGGTTGGCGGCCGGGTCGGCAGGCTTCTCATCGTCGTTCATGGCTTTACGGAAGCCCTTGATCGACTCGCCCACGTCGGTGCCGAGATTTTTGAGTTTCTTGGTGCCGAATACCAGTACCACTACCACCAGGATGACGATCCAGTGTTTCCAGTCAAAAATGCCCATGCTGCAAATCCTCTAGTAAAAGTTATTCAAGCGGACGGGCGCGAGGCCTTTTCGGCGTGCCCGGACAAGCCGAAGCGACGGTCCAGTTCATCCAGCACGGCCTGTGGATGCTGCCCCAGTTGGGCGAGCATGACCAGGCTATGGAACCACAAGTCGGCGGTCTCATAGATGACATCGCTGCAATCGCCGCTGATTTGCGCGTCCTTGGCGGCGATGATGGTCTCGATGGACTCTTCGCCGAGTTTTTCCAGAATCTTGTTCAGGCCCTTGTGGTACAGGCTGGCGACGTAGGAGCTGTCGGCGTCCGCACCTTTGCGGTCCTCCAGCACCTGGGCCACACGGTTGAGGGTATCGCTCATGTTCAGTGTCCTGGCGAGTAGATGGCGTGCGGGTCTTTGAGCACCGGCTCTACAACCTTCCATTCGCCGTTCTCGAACACGCGATAGAAGCAGCTGTGGCGGCCGGTGTGGCAGGCGATGTCGCCGATCTGCTCGACCTTGAGGATCACCACGTCGGCGTCGCAGTCGATGCGCATCTCGTGCAGGGTCTGCACGTGCCCGGACTCTTCGCCCTTGCGCCACAGTTTGCCACGGGAACGTGACCAGTAAATGGCGCGCTGCTCAGTGGCGGTGAGGCTCAGGGCCTCGCGGTTCATCCAGGCCATCATCAGCACGCGCCCGGTCTTGTAGTCCTGGGCAATGGCCGGCACCAGGCCGTCACTGTCCCACTTGATCTCGTCCAGCCAGTCTTTCATCTTCGGCTCCGGCAATTTGCGACAGTGTATAACCGGATGGGCTATCGACGCACGATCAGATAAACACCCACGGCGACCATGATGCCGGCCGGCCAGTGGCCCAGTTGGTTCAGCGGTCCGCCAATGGCCAGCATTGCCCCGCCCACCAGGTGCGCGGCGCCCAGCAGGCGCAGGAACCAATCGTCCTTGCGCTTGCGCCATGGCGGTTCCGGGTCTTTGGCGTGGGGCTGGGACATGCGCTCCAGTAGGTCGCGGGTCATGTTGGCCAGGTGGGGCAGTTGTTCCATCTGGCTATGCAAGTTGCCCAGCATGGTCTTGGGGCTCATGCGCTCGCGCATCCAGCGTTCCAGGAAAGGCTGCGCGGTGTTCCACAGGTCAAGGTCCGGGTACAGCTGGCGGCCCAGGCCTTCGATATTGAGCAAGGTCTTTTGCAGCAACACCAACTGCGGCTGCACTTCCATATTGAAGCGCCGCGCGGTCTGGAACAGTCGCATCAGCACCTGGCCGAAGGAGATATCTTTCAGTGGCTTTTCAAAGATCGGCTCGCACACGGTGCGGATCGCCGCTTCGAATTCATTGAGCTTGGTTTCCGCCGGCACCCAGCCCGAATCGATGTGCAGCTGCGCCACGCGGCGGTAGTCACGCTTGAAGAAGGCGAACAGGTTGCGCGCCAGGTAGTCCTGGTCTTCCGGGGTCAGGCTGCCGACGATGCCGCAGTCGATCGCAATGTACTGCGGGCTCCACGGATTGACGGTGCTGACGAAGATATTGCCGGGGTGCATGTCGGCGTGGAAGAAACTGTCGCGGAACACCTGGGTGAAGAAGATCTCCACGCCGCGCTCGGCGAGCATCTTCATGTCGGTGCGCTGGTCGGCCAGGGTGGCGAGGTCGGTGACCTGCACGCCGTAGATGCGCTCCATCACCAGCACTTTCGGGCGGCACCAGTCCCAATACACCTGCGGCACGTACAGCAACGGCGAACCTTCGAAGTTGCGCTTGAGCTGGCTGGCGTTGGCTGCTTCGCGCAGCAGGTCGAGTTCGTCGTAGATGGTTTTCTCGTAGTCGGCGACCACGTCCACCGGGTGCAGCAGGCGCGCATCGGCAGAGAAACGTTCGGCGGCGCGGGCCAGGATAAACAGCCACGCCAGGTCCTGGCCGATGATCGGCTTGAGGCCCGGACGGATCACCTTCACCACCACTTCTTCGCCGCTCTTCAACTGTGCGGCGTGCACTTGCGCCACCGAGGCCGAGGCCAGCGGTTCGACGTCGAAGCGGCTGAACACCTCGCTGATCTTCTTGCCCAGTTGCTCTTCGATCAGCTTCATCGACTGCTGGGAATCGAACGGCGGCACGCGATCCTGCAGCAGCATCAGTTCGTCGGCGATGTCTTCGGGCAGCAGGTCGCGGCGCGTGGAGAGGATCTGCCCGAATTTGATAAAGATCGGCCCCAGGTCCTGCAAGGCCAGGCGCAGGCGCGCGCCCCGGCTTAGTTCCAGCTGTTTGCGCGGGAACCAGCGCCACGGCAGCACATAGCGCACTGCCAGCAGGAACCACGGCAGGGGCAGGGCGAACAGCAGGTCATCGAGGCGGTAGCGGATTACGACGCGCTGGATACGAAACAAACGGCGGACGGCGAGCAGCTTCATGCGTTATCGCTTGGATCAAGGGAACGGCTCAGGCGCTCGAAGCGGGCCTCGAGGCGTTCCAGGTCGATTTTGGCCTTGTCGAGCTCACGAAAGCGCGCTTGCGCTTCGCGTTCTCCGACCAGGGTGCGCGATTCTTCGCTCAGGTATTCGGCAAGGTTCTGGTTGAGGCTGGCGAACCCCTGCTGGTACCAGCGCGTGCGACTGCGCAGGTGCCCGCTGATCAACTGGGTGGCGACGGGGCCGATCCAGCGGGACAGCTCGTATTCCCAGTCCAGTTCCAGGTCCTGCAGTACGGCGGCCAGGTCCATCAGGACCGCGCTGTCGCCTTCCAGGTGCACTTCGGGGCCGTGGAGGATGGCGGTCTTGTTGCGGCTCAGCGTTAGGTGCAACAGGCTGGAGGCCGGTGCACGCAGGGTGCAGTCGGCTTCGGCAGCCCATTGAGTGGCGAGCAGCAGGCCTTCATCGCTGGGCAGGATAAACAGCTGCAGGGCGGGGCTGGTGCAGTCCACGGCGATGACCTTGCCGTTCAAGTGCGCGAGCCGTGCCAGGGCGGTGCTGTCCAGGCGCAGTACACGGTTGATACCGTGTTCGACGCTGGCGAGAAGGCCTTTGAGCAGCATCAGGGCTTGATGCCACGGTGCAGGGCGACAATGCCCGAAGTCATGTTGTGGTAGGTCACGCGGTCGAAACCGGCTTCTACCATCATCGACTTCAGGGTTTCCTGGTCGGGGTGCATGCGGATCGATTCGGCCAGGTAGCGGTAGCTTTCGGCGTCATTGGTGATCAGCTTGCCCATCAACGGCATGAAGGCGAAGGAGTAGGTGTCGTAGACCTTGGACATCAGCGCGTTGGTCGGCTTGGAGAACTCCAGTACCAACAGGCGACCGCCCGGCTTGAGGACGCGCAGCATCGAGCGGATCGCGTCTTCCTTGTGGGTCACGTTGCGCAGGCCGAAGGCGATAGTCACGCAGTCGAAATGGTTGTCGGGGAACGGCAGCTTTTCAGCGTCGGCCTGGACGAATTCGATATTGCCGGCCACGCCTTTGTCGAGCAGGCGATCACGGCCGACCTTGAGCATCGAGCCGTTGATGTCCGCCAGCACCACCTGGCCGGTAGGGCCGACGAGCTTGGAAAACTTGGCCGCCAGGTCGCCCGTGCCGCCGGCGATGTCCAGCACGCGGTTGCCGGTGCGTACACCCGACAGCTCGATGGTGAAGCGCTTCCACAAGCGGTGCATGCCGCCGGAGAGCACGTCGTTCATCAGGTCGTACTTGGCCGCTACGGAGTGGAACACCTCAGCGACTTTTTCCGCTTTCTGGCTTTCCGGGACGTTCTTGAAGCCGAAGTGAGTGGTGGGTTCGGCATCGCTGCCTTTGCGCTGATCAGTCATATCGCTGTCACCAAAAGAGAATGCGGGACATGATAATCCCCAAGGCCTGCTTTGTCTTGGCAAGGCTGCAGGTAAGATAGGCAGGCACCGAGACCTTTTGCCGCATTCAAGGTATTCAAATCCCTATAAAGAGGAGTCATTGCAATGGCCCGTATAACCGTTGAGCGTGCGCATTCCCTGGGTAAAGAAGGGGCACGCGCAAAGGCCGAGAAGTTGGCGCATAAACTCCAGGAGCAATATGGCCTGGAGCCCTCGTGGTCCGGCGATACCTTGAACCTCAAGCGTTCGGGGGTTAAAGGCACCGTGTTGGTGGCGGATGATTCGCTGCGCATTGATGTGGAACTGGGCCTGTTGATGTCGGCCATGAGTGGCACCATCAAGTCCGAAATCGAGAAAGCCCTGGATAAAGCCTTGGCCTGATCCGCGAGTACTTAGGGTGCCGATTCTAATTTTCCAGCCTACTTTGTGCCCAGGTCCTCAACTCCTGCGGGCCGTTCCTCCCCCCTTTTCTGCGTGAGGTGCACCATGGCCAAAGTTATCCTGAAGAAAAAAATCGATGCTCAGACCGGCGCGTTGAGTGACGTTAAAACCTATGCCCGCAAGATCTGGTTGGCGGGTCTTGGTGCCTACGCGAAGGTCGGCAGCGAGGGCGGCGACTACTTCAAAGAGCTGGTTAAAACCGGTCAACATGTTGAAAGTAAAGGCAAAAAAGTTGCAGTGGAACAACTTGATGCGGCCAACAGTCAGATTGATCAAGTAAAGAGTAATGTCTCCGCGGTCAAAGGTCTGGTAGAAGTTCAGCTGGATAAAGTTGAAAAAGCTTTTGATACTCGCGTTGCCAGTGCCTTGAATCGAATTGGCATTGCGTCTAAACATGACGTGGAGACACTCTCTGCTAAGCTCGAAGAGCTGACGGCATTGCTCGAACGTGTCGCGCGTAAACACTAAGGAGACATCGGGATGGCTGTTAAAAAGACTACTCAGAAAGAAGGCAGCTCGTGGGTCGGGAAAGTTGAAGAATACTCCCGCAAGATCTGGCTGGCTGGTTTAGGCGTTTACTCGAAGATCGACAGTGACGGCAGCAAACTCTTCGAGACCTTGGTTAAAGACGGCGAGAAGGCCGAGAAGTTGACCAAGAGCGCAGTCGGTAAACAAGTAGGCGCTGCTAAAGCGACTGCCGGTTCGCGCATCAGCGATGCGAAGAAACAGGTATTGGGTACTTGGGGCGAACTCGAAGGGGCGCTGGACAAGCGCCTCAACAGTGCTATTTCGCGCCTGGGTGTGCCGAGTAAAGCTGAATTGAAGGCATTGCACGGCAAGGTCGATACCCTGACCAAGCAGATCGAAAAACTCACCGGTGCCAAAGTGGCTCCTGTGAAAGCGGCTGCAGCTAAGCCGGCTGCCAAGCCTGCTGCAAAAACGGCCGCTGCCAAACCAGCGGCTAAAACGGCTGCCAAACCTCTGGTGAAAGCTGCCGCCAAGCCAGCTGCAAAACCCGCGGCCAAGGCAGCTGTAAAAGCAGTCGCTAAACCGGCTGCCAAAACCGCAGCGGCCAAACCGGCTGCCAAGACCACAGCTAAACCCGTGGCTGCGAAAGCAACTGCCAAACCTGCGGCCAAGCCAGCAGCCAAGGCCGCCGCAAAACCGGCCGCTAAGCCCGCAGCCAAAACCGCAGCCGCCAAACCCGCGGCCAAGCCTGCCGCTGCTAAACCTGCAGCCAAGCCCGCCGCCGCGAAACCGGTGGCCAAGCCAGCCGCCAAACCTGCTGCGGCGAAAAAGCCAGCTGCAGCGAAAAAAACGGCAGCGCCTAAGCCTGCTGTTGCCGCCAAGCCGGCAACCACGGCACCGGCTGCTTCGGCGGCCAACTCGGTGTCGGCACCCACGCCTGCCGCCACCCCGACTGCAACGCCGGTCACCCCGACGCCAACCAGTCAGTCCTGATTTTTCCGGGACGCGCAAAAAATGCCCGGCCTGCAAAAGCTGGGCATTTTTTTTGTGCGCGGTTACCCCATCAATTATAAGTGATGGAAACGGTGACAGTGCTGTCCAGGGTACCTGCGGTAATCGCGGAGCCGGTTTTCCGGTACGACGCATTCATCGGTAACAACGCTCTTGCGCCGCTTGTGGCGATCTGGCGGGTGCGCTGGGCGACAGAACCATTGGCGGGAATGTCAGCGACGTTTCGGTGGGAAAGCGAGAGCGCCGTCCCGGCTGAGGTTCCGGTGTTGGCGAACAATGCGCCGTTGCCGCTGGACGGAGTGCCCGCGAACAGAAAGAACACATTTTGAATGTCCGATTCGCACTCGGCGGTAATGTCGAAATTTGTCGTACCCACTTCTTCGGATGAATCAAAATCCGATACTTTGATCGAGGGCAGGGTGATGGTGCGGGTCACATCACCGGCGGCCAGGTTGCAGGTGCCGGCATTGACCTGGCCGGTAAAGCGCAAGGTGCCCGTGGTTGCGGCCTGGACCGCAGTGGCGGCCAGGCTCGCGGTGATAGCCAGCAGCAGGGGCAGGGCTCGAATCCTCATTACATACTCCTCAGGTTTTTAGTTATAGGTGATGTTGACGGTCGCGGTCGTTTCGAGCCTGCCTTGGCTGACCGTGCCGTTCTTGTGATACGCCGCACCCAGCGGCAGCACCGCGCGCCCCCCGGAGACCGGCACCGTGCGGGTGTTTTCGGTGCCGTTGGCGAGGATGTTCTGGATACCACCGCCAATGCGTGAATACAGCCACAGGGCGACGCCACCGGCAGTGCCCGTATTGGCGAAGAGCCGATCATTGCCAGGTGCGGGGGTACCGGAAAAGCGGAAGGTCACGTTGGAAGCGTTGGTGCAGTTTGCGGTTAACTCGAAGTTGCGTGGGCCTGCGGTCGTTGCGTTATTGAATGCGCCGACTTGCACCGGGTCGAGCGAGATCGTGCGGTTGACGTCGCCGGTCGCCAGGTCGCAGGTGGCGGCGGGCCTGACAAAGCGCACTGCGTTGCCGAGCCTCAGGGTGAACCTCTCTGGACGGTTATCCAGTCTCTTCACCCAAATGTTTCCGGCAGGCACTGTCCCGTCTGTCACAGGTCCGGATTTATAGAACCTTAATTCCGCGGCCATAAAGCTGGTGACGGGGCCACTGAAGGTGTTTTGTCGGCTCTGCATGGCAAAGAAAGGGTAAAGCGCGCCGGAATGTCGGATGCGCATGTGTACACCCACACCAGGAACTTCGGTCTCGTAGTACTTTACGTGAGACCTTGCGCTGTAGCGCCCGGTGATCGTTCCTAAAGTGTGGCCGCAATTCATGGTGTAATTGGGTGCCGTACCAGTGAATTCCTTAATGACAATTTCAGACTCCACTGGGAGGCTGTCCGGTACGACGATTGTGGACGGAAGGGTGAGTGTGAATGTGTCGTTCTGATACCTGTCACACGCCGCTTGAGCCGCAATCGGCGAGCCAAGGACCAGCACTGTTGACATGAGTTGTATGGCGCGTTTCATCTTCAGTCCCGCAAAAGAAATAGGGCGGTTGCAGGCAAGCAGTGCACTGGGCGTGCTTGCCTGCGCCGGATCAACTGCTTGCATTGCGCTCGCTCGACGGTGGCATGTGCTGTGCTGTATCGAGCCGGCAGGTGCCCGCGTCGAGATTAAGCAACCGTTGGGTGCCGGCAATGTTCGACTGTGCGCCCAAGTCGTAATGCAACTGGCATGCGGCGCCGGCATGGGGGCCCCACTTGATCGTCAATGGTCCCTGTGTACGAGACACTCGAACAAAGGCTTGACCACCCTGCCCGACCACCCCGACGCTCGCGCCGTCCTCATCAAACACATCCGCACCAAACGGCAAGGAGCTGCCATCCTCGCGCAGTGCCGTGATCAACATGGCCTGGCCGCTGACCGTCTCGAACTTAAGCTTCACCACCGAACCGGCACGGGGCGCTACGTTCTGGGCGGCGGTCTTGAGTTCCACATCGACCGAAAGATCCTTCGGGTCCAGCTCCACGACGTTCTGGCGATACGGGGTAAGGTGGGGTACCACGGCGTAGCCGCTGTTACCGACTTGCGCGCTGTGGTTACCGTTGATCCGCGCACCCTGGGCGTCGGGCGCCTGGACGATGCCGATGGTGTCGCCCAGCTCCGGAGCGAAGGTCACGCCGCCGGCGTGGGCAACGATGCCGCCGGTCATCCCCAGCGATACCGAGCGGTAGTCGCTGCTCTGCCCGTAACCGGCAGACAGCACGCCATGACTGGCCTGGTATTTCATATCGGCACTCGCGGCGTTACCACTGCCTCGGGTTCGACTGGCACCAAGGCCATAGCTGAATTCGCTGCGTTCGCCAAGGCTGCCGCCGACGTTCACGCGCTCGCCACTGTTTTGGTCGCCGTGATAGACCGTGGTGGTCAGGGTCGGCGAACGCGCGCCGCTGCCCAGGGGCAGGCTCAAGGTCAGATCCACCTGCTTGTCGACTCGGTCGCTCAACAGGTCACGGGTGCGCTGTGCACTGACGGTATAGTGAAGGCCCTTCCAGGTGCCGCTGTATCCCGCGGTAAAGGTCAGGTTGCCACTTGTGCGGTTCCAATAGTTTTGCGAAGAACCGGTCAGGTAAACCGAGCCGTTGCCCAGGCTCTGGTTGAGGCTTATGTCCATTCTGTCGCGCAGGCGCGAGACGCTGTCGAGGCTGAGTCCGTCGATGGCAAGGTCGCGAATCCGTGCGGCATCGCCTACGCTCAGGAACCCTTCAGTGGAATAGCGGTAGGCCCCCAATGCGAAGTGAGTGCCGGTGTCTGCGAAATTCTTGCTGTAGCGCAGTTGCAGGCTTTGTCCCTCCCGCGAACCGTGCCCAGGTACATGGGCATTGGAGTGGGTCAAGTCAAACGACACCGCACCCAATGGCGTGTTGAGTGCCGTTCCCAATAATTGTGAATTGTAGTCTTGGCCCACCACCGCGCCGGTATAGCCGGTCAGTAGATTGCTGAGGCCATGCTGGTAGGTCGCCTGCATCAGTGTGGGAGGGTGCCGAAGGCCAAGTTCATCGAGCTGGCCGATGCTCAGCGAATAGCGGTGGTGGCCGGGTCGCAGGAGGTTGGCGTTGGCCGCAAAGGGGACGATGAACTCCCGCTGACGGCCATCCGCCTCGGTGATCGTGACGGTCAGGTCGCCGCCATATCCGGTAGGGAATAAATCATTGAGTACAAACGGCCCGGGCGCCACCGACACCTCATCCAGCAGTACCCCGCGCTGGCGCACGGTAACCCGCGCGTTGGTCTCGGCAACGCCGCGCACCACGGGGGCAAAACCGGTCTGGGAATCAGGCAGCATCCGGTCATCACTGAACAGGCTCGCACCCCGCAGGCGGACGCTGTCGAACAGCTCGCCCGGCGTGTAGATTTCGCCGACCATCAATTGAGACTGCAGCGAGCTCATTTCACGCTGAACGTAGGTGCTGCTGCTCTGGTAGCCAGAGCCCACCGATGATTGGCTGTAGCTGCCGTTGTGGCGCCAATGCCAGTCGCCCAGGTTGAGCCCGGTGTTCAGGCCCAGGTAGTTGGAGTTGAGCGACTGATGCCTGGTTTGGGTGGCAAAGGTGTTGGCGTTGTAACGCACGAAGGCTGCGTCGATGCCACTGTCCCAGTGTTTGGGATCGATATAGCCCCGAGCCTTGCGTGCGAGGTAAATCTGCGGGATCTGCAGGTCAAGGCGATTTTCACCAGAATCGAACCGGCTGCTGGCGCCTGGCAGGTAGCTGGCAATATCGGCGCATGCGGAAAATACGGCGTCGGTCGATTGCCTGTCGACCGCCTCCATGTCGATGCCGAACCTGAAGAGCGCGTCACGCTCAAGGCACATCTGCGCAGTGTCTTGTCCGTCCATGGCCTTGAACGATAGCGTCTCTCTGCCTATCCATTGGCCGTTGAGATAAACCTCCGCACGGTAGCTGCCGGGTAGCACGACGTTGCCTTGGTTGAACTTTGAAATGTCGACCTGCAAGCCCGCTGCCCCGCCGGGAAAAAAGGCCGGGTTGAATACAGAATGCGTGGCGTCTTGGGCCGCTGCAGTGTGGGCGCCACCCAACAGCAATAGACCTTGAGCTACAAGCGTCAACCTGAAAGGCGATATAAACCCGTTTTCGGGTCTGGCCGGTGTTTTCGAACTCATGGATACCGTTCCCGGGGAAAGTTGTGGTCCGAATTGCGACAAAGCGCGGCCCTGTCCTGACGAACAAGTACTGAACGGACGTGTTTGATTTGTGCTGCGGCGGGTCAATCAACCTCGAGAGGCAGGGACTGGACCCTGATGAACTCAGGGTGGGGCGATCATGGCGACACCTTGGCGCTGTGCTGGATCGTGAGCCCGAAGTCGTCGAGCGTCTGGAACTCCACGGTCATCTCGGCCGTACGCAACGACGCAAGCCCTGCAATCTGGAAGTGGTTGCGGCTATCGGGCGCCACCATATTGTCGCCGCTCGATGCGGCGGATTTGCGCGCATGGCGCTGCCCCTTCGCGACCACTTCGATCTTGTCGAAATTCACGTAATAGGGGGTCGGGTTATAGACCTCCAGTGACGGGCCGTGCTCGGTGGTTACGCTGCGCCACTGCAATTTGGCCGGCGCGGCTTCGGCCGCAAAGGGCAGGCTGGGCGGTCGGAGAAACACCTTGATCCTGGAGCGGAAGGCAAGTTGCAACTGGTTACCCTGGGCGGCATCTTCGGCCTGCGAAGGCACTTCGAGTAAGTTGAACCAGTACAGGCTTTCCTGCGCAGACGGCAGCGTTTCGCCGGTGTATGCCAAGCGCACGACGTGTTGCCGGCCTGGCTCGATACGAAAGATCGGCGGCGTAACGACAAAGGGGATTCCGCCGGCGTCCGGGGTGGAGTGCTCGTCACCCTTGTCCAGCCATGCCTGCATCAGGACGGGTACCTGATTCTTGCTTTCCAGCCTTACTGTGACTTCCTTGTCCTGTTGCGGATAGATGATCCGTGTGCTGCTGATCACAACGCTTGCCTGCGCCATGACGGGACAGATCAGTGCAAGCGTCAACAGGCTGAGTCTGGTTAGCCAATGTGAGATCAAAGTCGCGTTCATGCTGCGGGTTATCCTGCGGACGAAAGGGTGACAGCCGCCGTGTGCTGCACGCGGGCGCCAAAATCGCTGACGGAAACGAACTCGACCTGGGGGTTGCCGTTGGGACGAATACGCAACTGGGGCAATGCAAACAGTTTCATGTCTCCGGCCGGCAATAACAGACCGTCATTGGCCGCCTGGCTCGGCGCCTTGTTGAACCGTTTGCCTTCGCTCAGCAACGCGACCGATGCCAGCGAAATATGGTAGGGCGTGGGGTTGGTCGCTTGCAGGGCGAACCCATGGTTATGGGGGACCAGTTTCCACTGCAGTTTGGTTGCCGCGCTGCTGACGGGGTATGGCAATCCTTGTGGGCGCAGGAAGACCCGCAAGCGAGTGCGAAACGACAATTCGATCTGGTTGTTTTGCGCGGCGTCGGCGGAAGTCGGCGGCACTTCGAATATGTTCAACCAGAACAGGCTTTCGCGATCAGTAGGCAACGGGGCGCCGGAATAACGCAGGCGCAATGCCTGTTGTTGGTGCGGTTCGATGCGAAACATCGGCGGTGAGAGGGTGAACGGAGTCCGCGCAGTCGCTGGTGTCGAGTTTCGGTCGCCCGTATCCAGCCAGGTCTGTACCAATGCCGGACGATCGGCTTTATTCTCCAGGCGCACAACGACCTCCTGCTGCTCAGCGGGGTAGATCACGCGTGTGCCATGGATAATGATGCCGGCATGGGCGTTGAGCGCGTGCAGCGACAGCAGCCCGAGGGCACAGGTGGCGAGAGCACGGCGGGCCATTCTTTTAATCATTTGAAGTCTCTTCGAGTCTGGGGGCGGACCCGCAACGCAGTTGCAGGTCCTGGGCTTCGAGGTCTGCGTGTGCAGACGTGTTATCCCTTACTCGGCGTATTCGACCAGGAAGCCGACGCGTGTTTTCACCGTGCCTTCGGTTGCGGCGCCGCTGGCGTACATTTGGGCTGCCAGCGGGATAATGGCCTGGTTATCGGCGATCACAACGCCCTCGGATTTTTCGGTGTAGACGTTGATCGGGGAGCCGTCGCGGTTAGTGACTTCGACCTGTACGTTCTTGGCGTTGGTGGTGTCGGAAGGGTCGTCGTAGCCGTCGATGTTCAAGCGGCCGGTAGCGACGTCAATGGCTGGGCTGGTTGGGTCGAAAGCCACCATGGCCGTGCGGCCGTTGGTGCAACTGCCTTCGCCGGGCCCGCCAATGCGAATGGTGAAACCGGTGAGGTTGGCGCGACTGCCAGCGGTTGCCAGGCGTGAAGCAGAGACGCCGCCCAGGTTGACGTCCTTGACCACTGCGCCTGTGCCAGGTGCGGCACCCTCGACGGTGCAGGTCACATCGGTCACCAACCCCGTGAAGTTGATGACCCCGTCGTTGGTGGCGAATGCGGGCCGTGATAACGCAGCCGTCAGGGCAAGCAGTGTTGCAGCGGTGGAGATAGCGGTAAATTTCATGATGATTCCGGTCGTGATTTTAATAAACGAGAGCCGCCACAGGTAAAAAGCAGCACCTGTAGTTCGTTTCGAACTAGTCTCTAATGGCGGTTATATAATTTGGCGTGCAGTGCCAGATGGCATCTATAGCGAAGTGGCGAGTTTTATCTCGTGATAGTTCGAAAAATAATCGAGTTAACTTAGGAATTGTCTGTAGTACTGGGAATTATCTGTAGGATGTTGCTGAAGGGGTAACGCTTATTGCCCCGCTATGTTGATCCCTTGATGGGGCAGGGTATACCGTGCTCGCAGCAGCGAATAATGTTGCGGTGTTGTATTTACTTATGCGGGTTTATTTATGCCTACTTCAATATCCACCACGTATACCGTCATGCTGCTAGATGACCATGCGATGCTTCGGCAGGGGATCGAGTTGGGGTTGAGCAACGAGGCCGACCTCCATGTGGTCGGCTCTTTCGGGACGGCCAAGGAATTACTGGAAGCCCTTGCGCGGCGTCCGGCGGATGTGGTGGTAATGGACTTCATCCTGGCCCCTTCGGACAACGATGGCCTGAGTCTTATACAAGCGCTGAACCGGCGCTTCAGCCAGTGCCGGCCGTTGATTGTCTGTTCGCATTACACGCCCGCTACCGTATCACTGTCGCTGAAGGCTGGCTGTTGGGGAATCCTGGGTAAAACCCAGAACCTGACGGAGTTGATCACGGCTATTCGAACCGTCGCCCAAGGTCGAATTTATCTGCAGCCTTGCATGGTGCCTGCTTTGCAGGGCATGCAGTCAATGCTGGAAGTCGTGAGTATGAAGTCGAAAATGGACTATGCAACGCCGTTGCGCTTGCACGCCTGTCTTACGCCTAAAGAACAGGAGGTGCTGCGGTGTTTTCTGGATGGAATGTCGGTGAATTCGATTGCCGCAAAGTTCTCACGCAGTGCGAGTACGATCAGTACGCAGAAACAATCGGCTTATAGAAAATTGGGAATCAAGAATGACAGTGAGTTGTTCAAGTTTACCCAGCAATTCGGGGAGTTTGATTGATTCGGCTCAAATGTCAGCCGCAGGTTTTCGGATAATGCTTAAACATGATCGTCCAGATAGCGCAGCGCCAATCGCTCCGTGGCCTGCCGCGCCGCAGGTAGCAGATGCGGCGCCACCAGCATCATGACCTGATACACCACCACCCGCACCTCGCCCTTACGGTCGAGAATGCGTTGGTAGTCCAGGGAGAACAGCAGAGTCATGGTGATCTGCTCCACCAACTGGCCCAGCGCCTGGGTGTCACTGACCAGTTGCCCGTCCGCCTTCAGGCGCGCCAGCAAGGACGCGAGGGTGCGCTTGAGTGCGGTCAGCAGGTTGCGAATGCCCTTGGCCAGTTTCGGCAGGCGCCCCGCCAGGTTCGACAGGTCCTGGAACAAAAACCGGTATTGGGCCATGCGTTCGACGATCAGGTGCAGGAACAGCCAGTAATCCTGGGCCTGCAGTTGCGCGTCCGCCGGCGGGTCGAGCAGCGGCGCCAATTCGCCCTGGAAGCGCTCGAACAGCCCGAGCACCAGTGGCTCCTTGCCATGGAAGTGGTAGTAGAGGTTGCCGGGGCTGATCCCCATTTCATTGGCCACCTCCATGGTCGACACGTTCGGCTCGCCCTTCTGGTTGAACAACTGCAAGGCACATTCAAGGATACGGTCGCGGGTCTTCATCCAGTCTTCTTAATCTGATCGTTGAGCTCAGCGCACTCGCACGTAGGTGCCGGGCGCCGCTTCCATCGGTGGATAGTTCTGGTTGCCCAGGGCGGTGAGGGTTTCGCGCTGTACGCCCGAGCGCTGCTGGATCCACGCCAGCCACTGCGGCCACCAACTGCCCTCGACGTGGTTGGCGTCGTAGTACCAGGCACGCGGGTCGCTGCTCAGCTTGGGGTTTTCGACGTAGTTGGCCTTGGGGTTGCCCGGCGGGTTGAGGATGCTCTGGATATGCCCGCTGTTGGACAGCACGAAGCGCCGCTCGCCACCCAGCAATTGCGTGGAGCGATACACCGCGTCCCACGGCGTGATGTGGTCGTTGATCCCGGCCACGCTGAAGCTGTCCACCGTGACCTTCTGCAGGTCGATGGGCGTGCCGCACACTTCCAGGCCGCCGGGATGGCTCAGCGGGTTGTGCTTGAAGAAATCGAGCAGGTCGCCATGCAGTGCGGCGGGCAGGCGCGTGTTGTCGTTGTTCCAGTACAAAATGTCGAAGGCCGGCGGTTTCTTGCCCAGCAGGTAATTGTTGATCCAGTAGTTCCAGATCAGGTCGTTGGGGCGCATCCAGGCGAACACCTTGGCCATGTCGCGGCCGTCCAGCACTCCTTGCTGGTAGGAACGACGCTTGGCCGCCTCGAGGGTTTGCTCATCGGCGAACAGCATGGCGGGGCTGTCGATCTGGCTGTCCAGCAGGCTCACCAGGTAGCTGGCGCTGGAGATACGACGCAGCTGGCGCTTGGCTTGCAAGTGGCCTTGCAGGGCGGCGATGGTCAGGCCACCGGCGCAGGCGCCCATCAGGTTGACCTCGCGGGCGCCGGTGATGGCCCGACAGACATTGAGCGCTTCCTCCAGCGCCGCCACATAGGTGGACAGGCCCCATTCGCGGTGGCGTACATCCGGGTTGCGCCAGCTGACCATGAAGGTCTGCAGGCCGTTCTTGAGGGCGTACTGCACGAAGCTATTGGCCGGGCTCAGGTCGAAGATGTAGTACTTGTTGATTTGCGGCGGCACGATCAGCAGCGGCCTGGCGTACTGTTTTTCGCTCATGGGCTTGTATTGGATCAACTCCAGCAGCTCATTGCGAAATACCACCGAGCCTGGGGTGGTGGCCACGGTCTTGCCGACTTCAAAGGCCTGTTTGCTCACCTGGCGCGGCAGGCCGTTGTTGTGCAGCAGGTCGTCGAACAGGTTGCTCACGCCGCGCACCACACTGTTGCCGCCGGAGTTGAGCAGCTCCTTGACGGCCAGCGGGTTGAGCAGGGTGTTGGAGGGCGACACGGCGTCGTTGATCAAGGCGAAGGCAAAGTGTGCGCGGGCGCGGTCGTCGGCGCTCAGTGAGCTGTCATCGATCCACTGGCGGGTCTGCTTCTGCCAGCTCAAATAGGCTTGCAGGCTGCGTCGGTAGAACGGGTTGAGCGTCCAGGTCGGGTCGCTGAAGCGGCTGTCCCGTGGGTTGGGCTCGTGCACGGTCTCACCCAGCAGCACACGACCCAGTTGACTGCCCAGGGCCAGGGCGTGACGGGCGGTATGCACCGGGTTGCGCCAGCCGTGGGCGGCAACGCTGCGCAAGGTCGACAGCAAATCCCGACCGCGCAGGCCGGTGATCGCGTTTTGTGCGTTGATGAACGCGGCAGGGGTGGGCGCCGGGTTCGTCACGGGTCTTTCTCGCATGAGCCAACACTCCTTCGTCAAGCCATCAACAGGCACGCCAATTCAGAACCATAGTCGGTTCTCGGCAAGTTGCGCGGCGGTGTGCTCCTTACACCGCTGGTCGCGGGTGAATCACGGCCCGCATGCGCTCCTCCTCGAGAAACTTCATGATGATCGGCGCCACGGCTTCAGCCCGGGTGATCAGGAACAGGTGGCCGTCATCGATGATGTGCAACTGTGCGTTGGGAATGCGCCAGGCCAGCATGCGCATGTTGACCAGCGGGATCAGCGGGTCGTCGTCCCCGGCCAGCACCAGGGTGGGCTGGCGGATCTTGTGCAGCCAGTGGATGCTGGTCCAGCCCAACCCCGCGAACAGTTGCCAGTAGTAGCCCAGCTTGCCGGCCGAGCGCACTTTGCTCGCGTGCTCGGCGGCCAGTTTCGAATCGCGGCGGAACGAACCGCCATAAATCATCGGTGCAATGCGCACCACGTGGGACGGCTGGATATAACGCCGGGGGCTCGCCATCAGCCACAGCACCTTCGGCTTGCCCGGCACCATAAAGGCCCCGGCAGCGGTCGCCGCCAGGATCAGCTTCTTGCAGCGCTCCGGGTAGTCATAGGCAAACTGCTGCGCCAACGCGCCACCCCAGGACACGCCCACCGCATTCACCTGGCCATAGTCCAGGTAGTCCAGCATGCGTGCGGTGAGCTTGGCCAGGCCGGGAAATCGATAGGGTCGGTTGGGCGTCGAGGAGCCACCCACGCCCGGCACATCGAAGGCGATCACTTCCAGGTCCGGGTCCAGAGCCTGGACGAACGGAAACACCAGCTCAAGGTTGGCGCCGATGCCGTTGAAGATCAGCAACGGCGTCAAGTGGGGCTTGCCCGGGCGTACCGCCGTGCGGATGGTCTGGCCATCCAGGTCGATGGTACGGAAGATGAACGGTTGCGGCATGGGGGAACCCTTCGATAGGTACTTCAATCCCTTGTAGGAGCGAGCTTGCTCGCGAAGGTCGTCAACGATAACGCGGGATAGCTGATGTCCCGTGTTGATCTTGAGCCTTTCGCGAGCAAGCTCGCTCCTACAGGACTAGCGTTCATGCACATAGGTACCCGGCGCCGCTTCGGCTGCGGCGTACGTCTTGTTGCCTAATACCGTCGGTGCCTTCTTCAGCTTGCCCGCCCGTTCCGCTTGCCACACCTGCCAATGCAACCACCACGAATCAGTGTGCTTGGTCGCATTCTCCTGCCACTCCAGTGGCTTGCCCGCCAGGCTGTCGCTGGTCTGGTAGCGCGCCTTGGGGTTACCGGGCGGGTTGAGGATGCTCTGGATATGCCCGCTGCTCGACAGCACGAATTCCACTTTGCCACCAAACAGCTGTGCCGACTTGTAGCACGACTGCCAGGGGGTGATGTGGTCGTTGGTGCCGGCCAGTGAATAGATGTCGGCCGTGACCTGCTTGAGGTCGATCGGCGTGCCGCACACTTCCAGGGCATTGGCGCGCACGAGCGGGTTGTTTTTGAACAGTTCGATCAGGTCGCCATGGAACGCCGCCGGTAAGCGCGTGGTGTCGTTGTTCCAGAACAGGATGTCGAACACCGGCGGCTCATTGCCCAGCAGGTAGTTGTTCACCCAGTAGTTCCAGATCAGGTCGTTGGGACGCATCCAGGCAAACACCTTGGCCATGTCGCGGCCTTCCAGCACGCCGGCCTGGTAGGAGTGGCGCTTGGCCGCTTCCAGGGTCTGCTCATCCACGAACAGCGCCACCTGGGTGTCCAGGGTGGTGTCCAGCACACTCACCAGCAGGGTCAGGGCGTTGACCTTCTTCTCACCCAGCGCCGCGTAGTGGCCCAGCAGGGCGGTGCAGGTGATTCCGCCGGAGCAGGCGCCGAGCATGTTGATATCCTTGCTTCCGGTGATTGCCGTGACTACATCGACCGCTTCCTTGAGCGCTTCGATATAGGTCGACAGGCCCCATTCGCGCTGGGCCTTGGTCGGGTTGCGCCAACTGACGATAAAGGTCTGCTGCCCATTGCGCAGGCAGAAGCGCGCCAGGCTCTTTTCCGGGCTCAGGTCGAATACATAGAATTTGTTGATCTGCGGCGGTACCACCAGCAACGGGCGTTCGTGCACCTGTTCGGTGATCGGCTTGTACTGGATCAGCTCCAGCACGTCGTTGCGAAATACCACCGCCCCTTCGGTGATGCCCAGGGTCTTGCCCACTTCGAACGCGCCCATGTTGACCTGGCTCGGCATGCCGCCGTTGTGCACCATGTCCTTGGCCAGGTGCGACAGGCCGTCGAGCAGGCTCTTGCCGCCGGTTTCAAAGAAGCGTTTGACCGCCGCCGGGTTGGCCGCGCTGTTGGTAGGAGCCATGGCTTCGGTCATCAGGTTGATCACGAAGTGGCCGCGGCTGATGTCCTGGTCCGACAGGTTACTGTCGCCGATCCAGTCGTGCAGTTCCTTGCGCCACGCCAGGTAGGTTTGCAGGTAGCGTTTGTAGAGCGGGTTCTGGCTCCAGGCTGGGTCGTGAAAGCGACGGTCATCGCTTTCGGGTTGCAGCTGCGATTTGCCGAACATCACGTTCTTCAATTCAACGCCAAAGTGGGCGACGTGCTTGACGCTGTGCAACGGTTGCTTGATGGCTTGGGTCAGCACCATCTTGGCCGAGGCCAGTAAATCCTTTTTACGTAACGCGATGATCGGGTTAAGCCCCAGGGTGTTTTCCGAGGCCTGGCGTTTCAAGTCATCGTTGTTCTTGTTACTCATCTACGACGCTCCATTGTCCGAAAGACGAGTACCGGGTACCGCTGCGCACCAGGTTTCGATACACAACACAAGCCAGGTACTGCGACTCGGGTGACCGTTGATACCGCATCGTCAAATGCAGGGAACTTGCCAGTTCCATTGGTTACCCGAGTTTAATTTTTTTCGCAAGCGGGCCAATCGTTGGCCACGCGACAGGGCATTCAAGCAGATGAAATTAGAAAATGCCCTCTAAAGAGCAAGAAGCCTGGACTAGAGCATCAGCCGCACGACCGACTCGCTCGGATCGCGGGTTTTGCCGGCTGCCTTGAGCTCGGCAAGATAATCGGCCCACAACGCGTCCTGACGCACGGCCAATTGGTAGAGGTAGTCCCAGGTGAACAGTCCGCTGTCATGGCCATCGTCGAAGGTCAATTTCAGTGCGTACTGGCCGGCCGGTTCGATCTTGGTCAGGCGCACGTTGAGCTTGCCGAATTGCAGGATGGGTTTGCCGTGGCCCTGGACCTCGGCGGAAGGCGAATGCACCCGCAGCAGTTCGGCGGGCAACTGGTAGACCTCGTCGGGCCCATAGGTGAGGCCGAGGGTGTTGGAGGTTTTGTGCAAATTAACAGCGGTGGGGAATTTCGGCATTGGGGACACCTTTGGCTGCAAGCTACAAGCTGCGAGTTGAATGTGCTCAACTTGCGGCTTGTAGCTTACAGCTTGCGGCTTACAGAATGTACCGTGACAAGTCCTCGTTCTGCGCCAATTCACCCAGGTGGCTGTTGACGTAGTCGGCGTCGATCTTGATCGCTACGCCATTCTGCGCCCCGGCCATGTCGCCGGCGCTGAAGGACACTTCCTCAAGCAGGCGCTCAAGCAAGGTGTGCAGGCGGCGCGCACCGATGTTCTCGGTCTTCTCGTTGACCTGCCAGGCAATCTCCGCCAGGCGCTTGATGCCGTCCGGCAGGAACTCGATGCCCAGCCCTTCGGTTTTCAGCAGCTCACGGTACTGCTCGGTGAGCGACGCATGGGGTTCGCTGAGGATGCGCTCGAAGTCGCCGGGGGTCAGCGCCTTGAGCTCTACGCGAATCGGCAGGCGGCCTTGCAGCTCGGGCACCAGGTCGCTTGGCTTGCTCAGGTGGAACGCACCCGAAGCGATAAACAGGATGTGGTCGGTCTTGACCATGCCCAGCTTGGTATTGACGGTGCAGCCTTCGATCAGCGGCAGCAGGTCGCGCTGCACACCTTCGCGGGATACATCGACGCCGCCGGAGTTGCCGCGCTTGGCGACCTTGTCGATCTCGTCGATAAACACGATGCCATGCTGCTCAACGGCTTCCAGGGCCTTGGCCTTGAGCTCTTCGTCGTTGACCAGGCGTCCGGCTTCTTCATCGCGCACCAGCTTCAGCGCGTCCTTGACCTTGAGCTTGCGGCTTTTCTTCTTGCCCTTGCCCATGTTGGCGAACAGGTTCTGCAACTGGCTGGTCATTTCTTCCATGCCAGGCGGTGCGGAAATGTCGACGCCAGAGACTTCAGCGACTTCGATCTCGATTTCCTTGTCATCCAGCTGGCCTTCACGCAGGCGCTTGCGGAACAGCTGGCGGGTGTTGGAATCCGAGGCCGGTGCGGCGTCTTCGTTGAAGCCCATGCGCGCCGGTGGCAGCAGGGCGTCGAGGATGCGTTCTTCGGCGGCGTCTTCGGCGCGGTGGCTGACCTTGGTCATTTCCTGCTCGCGCAGCAGCTTCAGGGCAGCGTCGGCCAGATCACGAATGATCGACTCGACATCGCGGCCCACATAGCCGACTTCGGTGAACTTGGTCGCTTCGACCTTGATGAACGGCGCGTTGGCCAGCTTGGCCAGGCGTCGCGCGATCTCGGTTTTACCGACGCCGGTCGGGCCGATCATCAGGATGTTCTTCGGTGTTACTTCAACGCGCAATTCTTCGGGCAGTTGCATCCGGCGCCAGCGGTTACGCAGCGCGATGGCAACCGCGCGCTTGGCATCGTCCTGGCCGATGATATGGCGATTGAGTTCATGGACGATTTCGCGGGGAGTCATGGACATAGTGTTTGGCGGCCTCAAGCGGGAATAAGCCTACGGCTTACTCGGCGAGGTCCTGCTCCTCAATGGTGAAGTTGTGGTTGGTGAACACGCAGATGTCGCCGGCGATGCCCAGGGCAGTCTCGACGATTTCGCGGGCCGACAGGTCGGTTTTCTTCAACAGTGCGCTGGCTGCGGCTTGTGCATAACCACCGCCGGAGCCCATGGCGATCAGGCCATGTTCAGGCTCAACCACATCGCCGTTACCGGTGATGATCAGGGACGCATCTTTGTTGGCGACGGCCAGCATGGCTTCCAGGCGGCTGAGGGAGCGGTCGGTGCGCCATTCCTTGGCGAGTTCGACCGCGGCGCGTACGAGGTGGCCCTGGTGTTTTTCCAGCTGGCCTTCGAAACGCTCGAAGAGGGTGAAGGCGTCGGCGGTGGCACCGGCAAACCCGGCGAGGACCTGGCCGTGGTACAGGCGACGGACTTTCTTGGCGTTGCCTTTCATCACGGTATTGCCCAGGGAAACCTGGCCGTCGCCGCCCATGACGACTTTGCCGTGGCGACGTACTGAAACGATGGTGGTCAAGGGGAGAGTCTCCACGCAGCGGGGCGAAAATGCCCTGATGGAAACTCATATGGGGGTGGCGGGGGGGATTTCAACCGTGGGGGTTTAAGGCGGACGAGTGGTGTTTATCGGTCTGACACACATTTCAGGGCGCTGCAAAACCAAATGTGGGAGGGGGCTTGCTCCCGATGGCGGTAGATCAGTCAATATTTTCGGTGACTGATACACCGCTATCGGGGGCAAGCCCCCTCCCACATTTTGATCGGTGTTGAGTTTGAATCAGCGGCTCTGGCGCTGTTGTAACAACAGGTTGCTAAACCCGGCGCCGGCCAATTGCTTCTGCGCCACGGTCAGCTGTTCGCGGTTGCTGAACGGCCCCACCAGCACGCGATACCAGGTTGCGTCCTTCACCGTGCCGGACTCCACCGTCACCGTCTGGCCCAGCAGAATGATCTGCGCACGCACACGATCCGCATCCGCCTGCTTCGGGAACGAGCCCGCCTGCAGGAAGAACTTGGTCACCGGCGCGGCCTTGGTTTCGGCAACCGGTGGTGCTGGCGGCGGAGTAATCCCGGCCAACGCCGCCTGGGCCCGCGCCGTGTCGATTTTCGCCGCTTCCGCAGGGGTTACCGGGGTGGTCGGCACTTGCGGCGTCGGCAGGGTTTTCTCCGGCACGGCGTCAGGCGGCACGATGACTTCCGATTCCGGCAGCAGCGTATAGAAATCGTACTTCGGCTTTACCGGTGCCGTCGGGCTCGGCGCAGTCTTGTTGGCTTCAGCCATTTTCGTGGCCTTCTGCTGTTCCTGCTTGACCCGTTTGACGTCATCGCCCTGGCCTGGGTCCAGCTTCATCAGGAACACAATGAACGCGCCGACCGTAAGGCCGATCGCCATCCACAACCAACCCGGGATCGGCTTCTTCGCCGGGGCCTGGTAGCGGCTGGCGCCGCGCTTGGGTGCAGGTTTTTTCTTGGCAGCCAACTTACATACGCTCCAGAGTTTCCAGGCCCAACAGTTCCAGGCCTTGCTTGAGGGTCCGTCCAGCCAGTGCGGCGAGGCGCAGGCGACTTTGCTTCTGGGCTTCGTCGTCGGCGGTGAGGATCGGGCAGTTCTCGTAGAAGCTGGAGAACAACCCGGCGACTTCGTACAGGTAGGTGCACAGGATATGCGGCGTGCCTTTCTCGCCGACGCTGTTCAGCACTTCGCCGAACTGCGCGAGCTTGGCGGCCAGCTCCTGTTCATGGGGCGCGTCCAGCACGATCCGGCCTTCGACTTCGCTGAAGTCCTTGCCCAGCTTTCGGAACACACCGGCCACGCGGGTGTAGGCGTACAGCAGGTACGGCGCGGTGTTGCCCTCGAAGTTGAGCATCAGTTCGAAGTTGAAGCTGTAGTCGCTGGTGCGGTGCTTGGACAGGTCGGCGTATTTCACCGCGCCAATACCCACCACGCGGGCAATATTGCGCAGGTCGGCCTCCGCCAACTCCGGGTTCTTTTCCTTCACCAGGTTGTAGGCGCGGTCCTGGGCTTCGTTGAGCAGGTCGATCAGCTTGACGGTGCCGCCGTCGCGGGTCTTGAACGGGCGGCCATCGGCGCCGTTCATGGTGCCGAAGCCCATGTGCTCCATGTGCATCGGATGGGTGACGAAACCGGCGCGACGTGCCACTTCGAACACCTGTTGGAAGTGCAGGGCCTGGCGCTGGTCGACGAAATACAGCGCACGGTCGGCCTTGAGCACGCCACTACGGTAGCGCACGGCCGCGAGGTCGGTGGTGGCGTAGAGGTAGCCGCCATCGGCCTTGACGATGATCACCGGCAGCGGCTCGCCGTCGGCGGTCTTGAATTCTTCGAGGAACACGCACTGCGCGCCGTTGCTCTCCACCAACAGGCCCTTGGCCTTGAGGTCGTTGACCACGTTGATCAGGTCGTCGTTGTAGGCGCTTTCGCCCATTACATCGGCCATGGTCAGCTTGACGTTGAGCAGTTCGTAGATTTCCTGGCAGTGGGACAGCGAGATCTCGCGGAAGCGGCCCCACAGTTCCAGGCATTCCTTGTCGCCGGCTTGCAGCTTGACCACCAGGCCGCGCGCGCGGTCGGCGAACTCTTCGGATTCGTCGAAACGCTTCTTGGCGGCGCGGTAGAAGTTCTCCAGGTCCGACAGCTCGTTGCTGGTGATCGGGTTTTCCTGCAGGTAGGCCATCAGCATGCCGAACTGGGTGCCCCAGTCGCCCACGTGGTTCTGGCGGATCACGGTGTCGCCGAGAAACTCCAGTACCCGGGCCACGCCGTCGCCGATGATGGTCGAGCGCAGGTGACCGACATGCATCTCCTTGGCCAGGTTGGGTGCCGACAGGTCGATGGCCACGCGCTGAGCCGGGCCGGCCTTGCGTACGCCGATCCTGGCGTCGGCCAGTGCCGCATCCAGGCGTGAAGCCAGGGCCTGGGTGTTCTGGAAGAAGTTGATAAAGCCCGGGCCGGCGATTTCGGCCTTGGTAACGCTCTCGTCGGCAGGCAGCGCGGCGATGATTTTTTCCGCCAGGTCGCGCGGTTTCATGCCGGCCGGCTTGGACAGCATCATCGCGATGTTGCTGGCGAAGTCGCCGTGGGTCTTGTCGCGGGTGTTTTCCACCTGGATCGCCGGCGTCAGGCCTTCAGGCAACACACCTTCGTTGACGAGTTGGGTGAGGGCTTGTTGGATCAGCTGGCGAATGGTGTCTTTCATGGTGTTCTCTTTCGACCGCAAGCGGCGGCGCGCGATGCGCAGGTGGAAAAACTGGGCATTATCCGTGGCGAGGGCGGGCTTGCCAACCTTCGCGGGACCTATGGCCAGGCTTAATACAAATCTACCGGGTCTACATCCAACGACCATCGCACCTGGCGGCCACTGGGCATTTGCTCCAGCGCAAGTAACCAGCTACTTAATAGCCGATGCAACGTTGCGCGGGACGTGGCCTGCAAGAGTAGCTGGGCACGATAACGCCCGGCACGACGCTCCATGGGCGCGGGTACCGGTCCGAGCAGTTCGATGCCGCTCAGCCCCAGCTCGCCGAGCAAGCGTTCGGCGGCGCTGCAGGCTTCATCCAGAAAACCCTCGGCCTGCCCTGGTTTATGGGCTTCGGCGCGCAACAGCGCCAGGTGCGCAAAGGGCGGCAGGCCGGCGGAGCGACGTTCGCTCAGCGCCTGTTCGGCGAAGGCAAAGTAGCCTTGTTCGGTCAGTTGAATCAGCAGCGGATGGTCGGCCAGGTGGGTCTGGATAATCACCTTGCCCGGCTCTTCGGCACGCCCGGCGCGGCCGGCGACCTGCACGATCAACTGCGCCATGCGCTCGCTGGCGCGGAAGTCGCCGGAGAACAGGCCGCCGTCGGCATCCAGGATCGACACCAGGGTCACCCGTGGGAAGTGGTGCCCTTTGGCGAGCATCTGTGTACCCACGAGGATGCACGGCTGGCCCTTCTGGATGGTGGCGAACAGTTGGTTCATCGCGTCCTTGCGCGAGGTGCTGTCGCGGTCGACCCGCAAAACCGGGTAGTCCGGGAACAGAATCCCCAGGCGCTCCTCGGCGCGCTCGGTGCCTGCACCCACCGGGCGCAGGTCGACCTTGCCGCACTGCGGGCAATGGCGCGGTACACGTTCCACATGGCCGCAATGGTGGCAACGTAGTTCGCCATGGCGCTGGTGCACGGTCATGCGCGCATCGCAACGCTCGCACTCGGACATCCAGCCGCAGTCATGGCACAGCAGCGTCGGTGCAAAGCCTCGGCGGTTGAGAAACACCAAGACCTGCTGGCCGGCCGCCAGGGTCTGGCCGATGGCTTGTTGCATCGGCCCGGAAATGCCGCTGTCCAGCGGCCGGCTTTTTACGTCCAGGCGCAGGAAACGGGGTTGCTTGGCGCCGCCGGCGCGCTCGTTCAGGCGCAGCAGCCCGTAACGACCGGTGTAGGCATTGTGCAGGCTTTCCAGGGAGGGTGTGGCCGAGCCCAGCACAATCGGGATGTCTTCCTGGCGTGCGCGCACCAGCGCCAGGTCGCGGGCGTGGTAGCGCAGGCCTTCCTGTTGCTTATAGGAGCCGTCGTGTTCCTCGTCGATGATGATCAGCCCGGGGTTTTTCATCGGCGTGAACAGCGCCGAGCGGGTGCCGATAATAATGTCGGCTTCGCCATCCCGCGCCGCCAGCCACGACTCCAGGCGCTCACGGTCATTGACCGCCGAATGCACCAGGGCGATGCGCGCATTGAAACGCTGTTCGAAGCGCGCCAGGGTCTGCGGGCCCAGGTTGATCTCGGGGATCAGCACCAGTGCCTGTTTGCCGGCCTGCAGGGTTTCGCGGATCAGCTGCAAATAGACTTCGGTCTTGCCGCTGCCGGTGACGCCCGCCAGCAGGAACGCATGGAAGCTGTCGAAACCTGCGCGAATCGCTTCATAGGCGGCGCGTTGTTCAGGGTTCAGCGGCAGTTCGGGCTGGGCCAGCCAGTGTTCGTGGCGCGGGTCGGGGGCGTGCCTGCGGATTTCCACCTGCACCAAGCCCTTGGCCAGCAACAGGTCGAGGCTGTCCTTGCTCAGCATCAGCTTGCTCAATAGCTGATGGGCGACGCCATGGGGGTGCTGGGCCAGGGTTGCCAGGGCTTCACGCTGGCGCGGGGCGCGGGCGATGCGTGGGTCGTCGAGGCGTGCGCCGGGCACCGTCGACCAGAAGCGTTCCTGGCGCGTTTCGGCCAGTTCACCCTGGCGCAACAGCACCGGCAGTGCCCAGCTCAACGTGTCACCGAGGCTGTGCTGGTAATACTGGGCGGTCCACAGGCACAGCTTGAACAGCGCGGGCGGTAACGGCGGCGTGGCATCGAGCATGGCGATGGCCGGCTTGAGCTTCTCGGCCGGCACTTCACTGTGGTCGGCGACTTCCACCAGGATGCCGATCATCTCTCGACGGCCAAACGGCACGCGCACGCGCATGCCCGGCTGCAACTGCGCACGCAGCACACCGGCCGGGGCCCGGTAGTCGAACAGGCGGCGCAGGGGCGAGGGCAGGGCTAGGCGCAAAATGGCGTCGGGCACGCGAGAGGTCTCATCTATAAAGGCAGGCGGTGGCGCAGGGGCGGGAGCCTAGCAGACCGGGGGAGGCTTGGGGTAGCCGCCAGTTTTCTGATGAAAGGTGCTTTTATGTTGACACGCGATGGGTGTCGCCGCTTGCGCGTTTAAAAAGGTCTGGTAGAATCCGCGGCCTAATTACGTGCGGTATTCGACAATAGTGTCGAGTGGCGGCACGCTAGCCCGAGGAAGTCACCATGAAAGCCGATATCCATCCAGCGTACGAAACCATCGAAGTGACCTGCAGCTGCGGCAACAAGTTCGAAACTCGCTCGAACCTGTGCAAGCCACTGGGTACTGACGTATGCAACGAGTGCCACCCGTTCTACACCGGTAAGCAGAAAACTCTGGACACCGGCGGCCGTGTACAGCGCTTCGCAGATCGCTTTGGTGCTTTCGGCAAGAAGCCTGCTGCTACTCCAGCAGAGTAAGGCTCAAAAGCCTTATGGGCTTTTGCCAGCTGTTGAAAAAGGCGTCCCTTGCGGGCGCCTTTTTTGTGCCTGTAATTTGGGTGACGGCCGTGCAGGCCGAGGTATTCTGCCCGGCGCCGACGGCCCTGGCCCGCGTGGAAGTGCAGCGGGTGGTGGATGGCGACACGGTGCGCCTCAAGGATGGCCGCAGTGTGCGGATGATCGGTATCAATGCCCCGGAAACAGGCAAGAAGGGGCGCGCCGACGAGCCTTTCGCGGTCGCCGCGCGTCAACGCCTGCAGGCATTGGTGGGTGCCAGCGGTGGTCGTGTCGGCCTGGTGCCGGGGCGTGAGCGCAAGGATCATTACGGTCGCACCCTGGCCCACCTCTATGGTGCCGACGGCGAGAACCTGGAGGCGCAACTGTTGGCCGAGGGCCTGGGGTTCCAGGTTGGCGTGGCGCCGAATGTCGATCTCGTCGCCTGTCAGCAGGCGGCTGAAAACAGCGCCCGTAGCGCGCGCCTGGGCCTGTGGCGCCAATCGCCGATACAGTCTGTGGCGCAGCTCAAGCGCTCCGGGTTTGCCGTGGTCAGTGGCCGGGTCAGCCAGGTAAAGCGCAATCGCGGCGGTATCTGGATTGAAATGCAGGGATCATTGGTATTACGTGTCTCGCCTGCTCTGGTCAGTCAATTCGACGCTGTCGGGCTCAATGGTCTGCAAGGCCGCACTGTTGAGGCGCGGGGCTGGGTACAGGATCGCTCGCGACGTGGCGGGCTGAAAAAAGGTCAGGCGCGCTGGCTTCTGCCGTTGACCGATCCAAGCATGCTCAAATCGACGCACTGAGAAAAAATTGTAGACATTTTTTAGGTCGATTGTGAACAGTTGAGCCCTTGTATCCTGTGGCTCTTGGCCGAAAGTCTTAGTGCAGGGCCCTTGACACCTGTGACTGCCCAGTCTTGTAGGGACTTTACGACACGAGTATCCTCGGCGGTCCGTCGACCAACAGTAAAAGCGGAATGCCGATATGTCTGATTTGAAAACTGCCGCTCTCGAATATCATGCCCATCCTCGTCCAGGAAAGCTGAGTGTAGAGCTCACCAAAGCCACCGCCACCGCCCGCGACCTGTCGCTGGCCTACAGCCCTGGCGTGGCCGAGCCCGTACGTGAAATCGCCCGCGACCCCGAACTGGCGTACAAGTACACCGGCAAAGGCAACCTGGTTGCAGTGATTTCCGATGGCACCGCGATTCTCGGCCTGGGTAACCTCGGCCCACTGGCCTCCAAGCCAGTCATGGAAGGTAAGGGCGTGCTGTTCAAGCGCTTCGCCGGCATCGACGTTTTCGATATCGAAGTCGATTCCGAGAGCCCGCAGGCTTTCATCGACACGGTCAAGCGCATCTCCATCACCTTCGGTGGCATCAACCTGGAAGACATCAAGGCACCTGAGTGCTTCGAGATCGAAAAGGCCCTGATCGAGCAGTGCGACATTCCGGTATTCCACGATGACCAGCACGGCACCGCGATCGTCACCGCGGCCGGCATGATCAACGCCCTGGAAATCGCCGGCAAGACCCTGGCTGACGCCAAGATCGTCTGCCTGGGCGCCGGCGCTGCGGCCATCTCCTGCATGAAGCTGATCGTCAGCATGGGCGCCAAGCTGGAAAACATCTATATGGTCGACAGCAAGGGCGTGATCCAGTCCGAGCGTACCGACCTGAACCAGTACAAGGCGATGTTTGCCCACCCGTCCTCCAAGCGTACCCTGGCTGACGCCCTGAACGGTGCCGACGTGTTCGTCGGCCTGTCCGGCCCGAACCTGCTGAGCGCTGAAGGCCTGAAGTCCATGGCGGCCAACCCGATCGTGTTCGCCTGCTCCAACCCTGATCCGGAAATCGCCCCGGAACTGGCCCACGCCACCCGCGACGACGTGATCATGGCCACCGGTCGTTCGGACTACCCGAACCAGGTCAACAACGTATTGGGCTTCCCGTTCATCTTCCGTGGTGCCCTGGACGTTCGCGCCAAGCGCATCAACGAAGAGATGAAAGTGGCTGCCGCCAACGCCCTGCGTGAACTGGCCAAGCTGCCGGTGCCTCAGGATGTGTGCGACGCCTACGGTGGCGCCAAGCTGGAATTCGGTCGTGAGTACATCATCCCGAAACCAATGGATAAGCGCCTGATCACCCTGATCTCCGATGCCGTGGCCAAGGCCGCGATCGAGACCGGTGTGGCCACCCTGCCGTATCCGAAAAACTACCCGCTGCAAAGCGTGGATGATGTGTTCAACGGCTAAGCCGTAGACCCATAAAAAAACCCGGCTCAGAACGCCGGGTTTTTTTATGGGGAAGTTTCAAGCTGCAAGCGGCAAGTTCAAGAGCGGCACATCGCAGTTCTTAACTTGCCGCTTGTAGCTGACAGCTTGCCGCTCTCTAAAAGAGATCGATCGGCGCCGCCTCATCCGCCGGCAGCGGGCTGCCCGGTACGATGCCGTTGCCCAGCTCATTGACCGACGGCGGCGTGTCTTCGCTCTTGAACAGTTCGAAGTACGCATTCGGCGTGCTCGGCGAGGCCGCACGGCCACTGATCGGGTCGATCCGCAGGCTGAGGATGCCTTCCGGCTCCGGTTGGGTGTGCAGCGGCTTGTCTTTCAGGGCGGCGCCCATGTAGCTCATCCAGATCGGCAGCGCGACGGTGCCGCCGAACTCGCGGCGGCCAAGGCTTTCCGGCTGGTCGTAGCCGGTCCACACGGTGGTCACGTAGTCGGCGTTATAGCCGGAGAACCAGGCGTCCTTGGATTCGTTGGTGGTACCAGTCTTGCCCGCGATATCTGCGCGGCCCAAGGCCAGGGCGCGACGGCCGGTACCCTTCTTGATTACGTCTTCGAGGATGCTGTTGAGGATATAGGTGGTACGGCCATCCACAATGCGCTCGGCCACGGCGGGTGCCTGCGGTTCGGTTGCAGCGGGGGTGGTGGCTGGCGCGGTGCCTGGAGTCGGCTCGATGGTGATGCCGCCATTGCCTGGCGCCGCCAGGCCATCCGTCGCAGCGATGCCGTTGACCACATCACCCGGCACACGTGGTGGGTTGGCGGTGAACAGGGTGTCGCCGTTGCGGCTTTCGATCTTGTCGATCAGGTACGGCGCGATCTTGTAGCCGCCGTTGGCAAAGGTGCTCCAGCCAGTGGCGATTTCCATCGGCGTGAGGGTCGCGGTACCCAAGGCCAGGGACAGGTTCGGCGGCAGGTCCGACTTGTTGAAGCCAAAGCGCGTGATGTAGTCGATGGTCTTGCCTACACCCATCGCCTGAAGCAAGCGGATCGACACCAGGTTGCGCGACTTGTACAGCGCCTCGCGGATACGGATCGGGCCGAGGAAGGTGTTGGTGTCGTTCTTGGGGCGCCAGACTTTGTCCAGGTACTCGTCGACGAACACGATGGGTGCATCGTTGACCAGGCTGGCGGCGGTGTAGCCGTTATCCAGGGCGGCGCTGTAGATGAACGGCTTGAAGCTCGAGCCTGGCTGGCGCTTGGCCTGGGTGGCCCGGTTGTAGTTGCTCTGCTCGAACGCGAAGCCACCCACCAGGGCGCGGATTGCACCGTTCTGCGGGTCCAGCGATACCAGTGCGCCCTGGGCCAGCGGCACCTGGCTGAATTTCAGGCTGTCGTCCTTCTGGCGTTGCACGCGGATCAGGTCACCCACTTGCGCGACATCCGACGGTTGCTTCGGCATCGGGCCCATGCTGTTGGTGTTCAGGAACGGGCGTGCCCATTTCATGCTGTCCCAGGCCACGTGGGCTTCGCCGGTGCGGGTCAGTACCTGTACGCCATCTTTCTTCACCTGGGTGACGATGGCCGGTTCCAGGCCGCTGATCGCACGCTGTTTGCCCAGCTCGGCCGTCCAGGCGCTCAGGGTCTTGCCTGGCAGGCGCGACTCAGGGCCTCGGTAGCCGTGGCGCTGGTCGTAGGTGATCAGGCCGGAATGCACGGAGTCATTGGCGATGTCCTGCAAGTCGCTCGGAACCGTCGTGGTCACGCGGAAGCCTTCGGTGTAGGCCTCGCTGCCGTAACGACCGACCATCTCCGCACGCGCCATTTCAGCGATATACGGGGCATTCACCTCCGGCGTCGGCACGTGGTAGCTGGCGTTCAACGGCTCGGCCACCGCACTTTCATAGGCGGCCTGGTCGATCTTGCCCAGCTTGTACATGCGCCCCAGGATCCAGTCGCGGCGCTCTTTGCTGCGCGCCGGGTTGGCCAGGGGGTTGAAGCGCGAAGGGGCCTTGGGCAGGCCGGCAATCATGGCCATCTGCGCCAGGCTGGCGTCACGAATCGACTTGCCGTAGTAGACCTGCGAGGCCGCCTCGATCCCGTAGGCACGGTTGCCCAGGTAGATCTTGTTGACGTACAGCTCGAGGATCTCGTCCTTGGTCAGCTGACGTTCGATCTGCAATGCCAGCAGGATTTCAGTGGCTTTGCGCGAAAAACTGCGCTCGCTGGTGAGGAAGAAGTTCTTCGCCACCTGCATGGTGATGGTGCTGCCGCCGGATTGAATGTGTCCGCTTTTTACCAGTTGCGTGGCCGCACGCACCAGGCTGCTGGGGTCGACGCCATAGTGGTTGGCAAAATTATCGTCTTCGGCCGACAGCAATGCGCTGATGAAATTAGGTGGAATGTCGGCAAAACGGATCGGTGTGCGGCGCATTTCGCCGAACTCCGCGATCAGCTTTTCATCGCTGCTGTAGACCCGCAAAGGAATCTGCAACTGGATACTTCTGAGGGCCTCTACGGAGGGTAAACCCGGACTAAGGTAGAGGTAGGCCCCGCTGAGTACGAGCAGCAGCCCGCAGACGATCGCGACAATGGAGTACCCGAAAAACTTCAGCAGACGGATCAAGGCTTTTGGATTTCCAGAGAAAAGAATGGGTTACGCGTCGGGGCATGCATGGCAAACGATGGATCGACCCGAGCTGCAGATAAAAAGCGGGGAAAAACGCTGGGCATTAAAGCATTTTTCGCCTTGGGGCGTCATTCGCGCCGGCTCAACAAGTCGACCGAATGCAGGGCTTCCGGCGGCAATCAGGCGTTAAGACAGGCAAAGCTTTGGGGAGTTTTATGGGAAAGGGATTTTTCAGGCGCAAAGTCGACACCGTCCTTGGCGTCGACATCAATGAGGCAGGGATCAAGTTGGTAGAGCTGAGCTGTTCAGCCAACCGTTACACCGTGCAGGGCTACGCCACACAGGCGCTGCCGGCCCAGGCGGTAGTCGACGGCGTCTGGCTGGACCTGGAAGGCATAGGCCATGCGCTGTACATGGCGCTCTCCCGGCTGCGCACGTCAGCCAGGCAGGCGGCAGTCGCCGTTTCCGGTCCTTCGGTCATTACACGGGTCATCGAAATGCAGGCGGGGCTTGGCGACGACGAAATGGCCCGGAGGATCCAGGTGGAGGCAGAGCAATACATTCCCTACCCACTGGACGAGGTGGCGCTGGACTTTCAGGTCCAGGGGCCGTCGACGCAGGATTCCGCGCAGGTCGAGGTGTTGCTGGCGGCGTGTCTGAAGGAGCACGTCGAGGTTCGTGAAGCCGTGTTGGCCCTGGCGGGGCTGGTGCCCAGGGTGGTGGATGTCGAAGGGTTTGCATTGGCGCGCGCTTGCCGTCAGGATTTCGCCAGCTTCACGCCGGGTCATCGAGTAGATGGTGCCCAGTGGATCGTGGATGCCCCTGGGATGGGAGTCGCTTGCGGGTTGGCCCTGAGGAGTTTCGCTGGATGACACGAATCAATCTTTTGCCTTGGCGCCAGGCGCTGGTTGAGCGGCGGCGTAAATATTTCCTGATACTGCTGGTGGCGTTTGCCTGTGTGGCGCTCGCGACGGTGTGGCTGGCGGACCAGGTGATCGACCAGGCGATCGACCGGCAGGTGACGCGAAACGATCATGTGCGCAAGGACGTCGGCGTCCTGGACTCGCGTATCGAGACCATTGATGACCTCCAGGTGCAAAGCCAGCAACTGGCGGAGCGGATGAAAGTCGTGCAGGACCTGCACGATAATCGCTCCGCCGGTGCACAGCTGCTGGATCAGTTGGCTCGTGCGGTGCCCGACGGTGTGCATTTGCATGAGGTCGTGGCGAAAGGCGATACGGTGAGTATCAGCGGCAGTGCTGAATCCAGCCAGGATATTGCCCAACTGATGCGTCGCCTGGAGGTATCCGAAGGCGCCCACGCCACTCGCCTGCAGCATGTACGAACCGAAGGCGCTCGCGGCAACACTGAATTCCAGTTGATGGTGGGCCAGGGAGAGTCTTCCGAGGCCCAGCCATGAGCCGGTCCTGGCTCGAATTTTCCGCGCTGACTCACAATGCTGCCAAATGGCCCTTACCTGGCAGGATCTTGCTGGGCTGCGCGCTGGCCGGCGTAGTGATGCTGTTGGGCGACCTTGTGTACCTCAGCCCGTCGCGGGAGCGCTTGCGCGAGGTCGAGGTGCAGGAAGTGGGCTTGCAGCAGCAACTCGCGGAAAAGGCCGTCCTGGCTGCCGATCTTGAAGAGCGGGCTCGCCAGGTCCAGCTTATGCAGGAGAAGGTCAGCAGGCTTTTGCAGCAAATGCCCGAAGAGTCCGAAATGCCCGGCTTTCTTGAGGACATCGCCAGGATGGCGCTGGCCAACGGTTTGGTGATTGAGAGCGTCACTCCGCTGGATAAGCTGTCTAGGCCGTTCTATCACGAACAGCCCGTTCGCATCGGCGCCACCGGTACCTATCACGACCTGGCGACGTTTGTGAGTGCCCTGGGCGGCCTTTCGCGAATCGCCACGGCGCATGATATTGCCATGCGACGTGACGGCAAACTGCTGCACCTTGATCTGCTGGCCAAGACTTATTGGCATGAGCGACAAGGCATCAAGCGGGACGCGGCTGTCATGCAAAGGCAACCCTTTGTATACGGTGCTTCTGGTATTCGCGATCCGTTCCAGCCCATTGCCCTGCAAGTCGACCGCGCGCCAGGGCGGACGGCCGCTGCGCCGGACCTCGCTCGCCCGCGGGAAGCCTTGGAAGGCCACCCAGTGGATCAGTTCGAGATGGTCGGCACGTTGTCCCGTGGGGCGCAGACCTTCGCCTTGCTGCGCCAGGCCTCAACCGTGCACCGCCTGGCAGTCGGCGACTATCTGGGTCCGGACCATGGTCGAGTTACAGCGATTCATGACGGCCATATCGAACTGGTCGAGTTATTTCCCGATGAACAGGGGGGATGGCTGGAGCGTCCGCGAACCCTCGTGCTAAACGTCAACTCATAACGGAATCAAACAATGAAAAGGACTTTCTCGTCCTTCGGTGTGGCGCTATGGATAGCGTTCACGGCACCGATGGCTGCTGCTGTGCCCAATCGTGTGGACCTGATCCAGCTACCGCCTCCCGGCAGCGCGGGTTCGGGCGCCTATAGCGGTGAAAAGCTGAACCTCAACTTCCAGGACATCGGACTACGTGCTGCCTTGCAGCAAATCGCCGACGTGGCGGGCCTCAATCTGGTGGTCGGCGATGACGTACAGGGCTCTATCACCCTGCGGCTCAAAGGCGTGCCCTGGGATCAGGCGCTGGACCTGGTGCTGCAAACCAAAGGCTTGGATAAACGGATAAAGGCTGGTGTCCTGCTGGTGGCGCCGGCCGAGGAGTTGGCTGCACGGGAACTGCTGGCGCTGGAATCGCGCAAGCAGATAGCTGACCTGGCGCCGCTGCGCCGTGAGCTACTGCAAGTCAACCACGCCAAGGCGGCAGACCTGGCCAAGCTGTTTCAGTCGGTGAGCGGCTTTGAAGGCACGACCGATGAGCGTGGTTCAGTGGCAGTGGATGACCGCACGAATAACATCATTGCCTTCCAGACCGGCGAGCGCCTGGAAGAGTTGCGGCGGATCGTGGCGCAACTGGATGTGCCGGTGCGCCAGGTGATGATCGAAGCGCGGATTGTCGAGGCCAATGTCGACTACGACAAAAGCCTGGGCGCGCGCTGGGGTGGGCGGCTCAATCGCGGGAATTGGGCTGCCGGGGGGATCCAGAAGCCTTTGCCGGACGGTGCCCAGGCGCCGGAAAACGTGCCCGGCTCGCCATTTGTCGACCTGGGTTCACTGACGGGTACATCGGGCCTGGGCATCGCCTTTATCACCGATAACCTCCTGCTGGACCTGGAACTGACCGCCATGGAGAAAACCGGCAATGGCGAAATCGTCTCGCAGCCCAAGGTGGTCACTTCCGACAAGGAAACCGCGCGCATTCTGAAGGGCACCGAAATTCCCTATCAGGAATCCACCTCTCAAGGTGCTACCTCGGTGTCGTTCAAGGAGGCGTCCCTGTCGTTGGAGGTCACGCCGCAGATCACCCCCGATGACCATGTGATCATGGTGGTCAAGGTCACCAAGGATGAGCCCGACTATCTCAACAAACTCAACGACGTACCGCCGATCAAGAAAAACGAGGTGAATGCCAAGGTGCTGGTCAAGGATGGCGAGACCATCGTCATCGGCGGGGTTTTCTCCAATACCCAAAGCAAAGTGGTAGATAAAGTGCCATTTTTGGGCGATGTGCCGTATCTTGGCCGCCTTTTCCGGCGCGATGTGCTGGCGGAGAAAAAATCCGAGCTGCTGGTATTCCTGACTCCGCGTATTATGAATAACCAGGCGATTGCTGTGAGTCGTTGATTCTGTGCGAAATTTGATTCTTGTAGGACCGATGGGGGCTGGAAAAAGCACCATCGGCCGATTGCTGGCCAAAGAGCTGCGCCTGCCATTCAAAGATTCCGACAAGGAAATTGAATTGCGCACGGGTGCCAATATCCCATGGATCTTCGATAAGGAAGGCGAGCTGGGCTTTCGCGACCGCGAGCAGGCGATGATTGCCGAGCTGTGCGGCTGCGATGGCGTGGTATTGGCCACCGGCGGCGGCGCGGTGATGCGCGATGAAAATCGGCGGGCGCTGCATGCCGGTGGTCGGGTGGTCTATCTGCATGCGTCGGTGGAGCAGCAGGTGGGGCGTACCGCCCGTGATCGCAATCGTCCTTTGCTGCGCACGGCGAACCCGGAAAAAACCTTGCGCGACCTGCTCGCGCTGCGCGATCCGCTGTATCGGGAAATCGCCGATCTGGTGGTGGAAACCGATGAGCGGCCGCCTAGGATGGTGGTTCTCGACATTCTCGAGCGCCTGCAACGGCTGCCACCCCGTTAAAGCCAGGCCCGAAATGCGCTATTCTCGGCGGCGCGCTATCACCCTGCGGGGTGTGGCGTAGAGCCATCAGGCAACGTCAGATCTCGACGTTACCGGTCGTCAATACATCTTCAACGCGGGGACACATGCAGACACTTAAGGTCGATCTAGGCGAGCGCAGCTACCCGATCCATATTGGCGAAGGTCTGCTGGACCAGCCCGAATTGCTGGCCCCGCACATTGCCGGGCGGCAGGTGGCAATCATCTCCAACGAGACGGTCGCGCCGCTGTATCTTGAGCGTCTGAGCCGCAGCCTGGCGGCGTACTCAGTGATCTCCGTGATTCTGCCCGATGGCGAAGCCCACAAGAACTGGGAAACCCTGCAACTGATCTTTGATGGCCTGCTGACCGCACGCCATGACCGCCGAACCACCGTGATTGCCCTGGGCGGCGGTGTGATCGGCGACATGGCCGGCTTTGCGGCGGCCTGCTACCAGCGCGGCGTGGACTTTATCCAGGTGCCGACCACCCTGTTGTCCCAGGTCGATTCGTCGGTGGGCGGCAAGACCGGTATCAACCACCCCCTGGGCAAAAATATGGTTGGCGCGTTCTACCAACCCCAGGCCGTGCTGATCGACACCGCGACCCTCAACACCTTGCCACCGCGGGAACTGTCGGCGGGCCTGGCGGAAGTCATCAAGTACGGGTTGATCTGCGACGAACCCTTCCTGGCCTGGCTGGAAGAACATGTGGACGCCCTGCGCGCACTCGACCAGGTGGCGCTCACCGAGGCGATTTCCCGCTCCTGCGCCGCCAAGGCGCTGGTGGTGAATGCCGACGAGCGGGAGTCCGGTGTGCGGGCCACCTTGAACCTGGGCCACACCTTCGGCCATGCGATCGAAACGCACATGGGCTATGGTGTGTGGTTGCATGGGGAGGCCGTAGCGGCTGGCACAGTGATGGCATTGGAAATGTCGCAACGTCTGGGCTGGATCAGCGCCCAGGAGCGGGATCGCGGCATCCGCCTGTTCCAGCGTGCCGGTTTGCCGGTTATCCCGCCGGAAGAGATGACTGAGGCGGACTTCCTCGAACATATGGCGATAGACAAGAAAGTGATCGACGGTCGCCTGCGACTGGTGCTGTTGCGCCATATGGGCGAAGCGGTAGTGACCGACGATTATCCGAAAGAGATTTTACAGGCCACGCTGGGAGCGGATTACCGCGCCCTGGCTCAGCTGAAAGGTTAATAAGATCCCGATGACTAGTTTGCATGCCGACGAGGCGTTCCTCGGCCATTACCAGTTAAGCCACGACCCTTTTGCTCCACGGGTGCCTGGTTTCAAATTTTTCCCGGCCCAGCGCAAGCCGGTGCTGGGGCAACTGCACCATCTCGCGCGCTACAGCCAGCTGCTGCTGGTTGTCACGGGCCCGTTGGGCAGCGGCAAGACCTTGCTGCGCCAGGCCCTGGTGGCCAGTACCAACAAACAGTCCGTACAGAGCGTGGTGGTGTCTGCCCGTGGCGCCGGTGATGCGGCGGGCGTGCTGCGTCAGGTAGCCCAGGCGCTGGATGTGGCCACTGCCGAGCCGAATGCGATCCTCAAGCAGGTGGTGCAACTGGGTCTGACCGGCCAGGAAGTCTACCTGCTGGTGGATGACGCCGAGCAGCTCGACGAGTCCGCCCTGGAAGCGCTGTTGGCGCTGGCGGCGGGCACGCCGGAAGGTCGCCCCCATGTGTTCCTGTTCGGTGAATCGTCGTTGATCGCCGATCTGGAGCAGATCAGCGGTGATCAGGAGCTGTTCCACGTTATCGAACTGCAACCGTACGAAGAGGACGAAACCCGGGAATACCTGGCTCAACGCCTCGAAGGCGCAGGGCAGGGCATCGAACTTTTCTCCGCTGCGCAGATCTCTGATATTCACGAAAGCTCCGACGGCTGGCCTGGCACCATCAACCAGGTCGCCCGCGATGCCATGATCGAAGCCATGATTGCCAGCCGCTCTGCGGTCAAGCGTCCAAAGATGGGGTTCACTATGCCTAAGAAGCACGTATTGGCAATTTCCGCCGTTGTCGTGGTTGCTGTTGCCGCCGCCTGGTTGATTCCGGGTCGCAGCAAGGCGCCGACCACCGCCGGTGCGCCAACCGAACAGGCGCAGTTGCCACTGGGCAAGCCCACGCCGAATGTCGAGTTCGCCAATTCCGGTCAGCCGACCAACCTGCCGATGGTGGGCCAGCCGGTGATGCGTGGCCCGCTCGCGGAAGAAGCCGGTGGTATCTCCGAAGGCGACGACGGTGTGCCGGTGGAAGGCTCCAGCGCCACACCGCCGACCGTGACCACTACTGCGCCACCTGCGGGCGTTCCCGCAGGTACGCCAGCGACCCCTGTGGCGCCAGCCGCCAAGCCGACCCCGGCACCGACCGTTGCCACTGCCAAGCCCGCGGCGCCAGTGGCGAAGCCGGCTCCGGCGCCAGCCGCCAAACCGGCTGAAAAGCCGGCAGCCACCGTCGCCAAGGCCGGCAGCAGTTGGTACAGCAGCCAGCCCACCGGCAACTTCGTCGTGCAGATCCTCGGCACCAGCTCCGAAGCGAACGCCCAGGCGTTCGTGAAAGAGCAGGGCGGCGAATACCGTTATTTCAAGAAAGTGCTCAACGGCAAGCCTCTCTACGTGATCACCTACGGCAGTTTCCCAAGTCGTGCCGCAGCTGATTCCGCCATCAAAGCCTTGCCAGCGAAGGTTCAGGCTGGTAAACCTTGGCCTCGCACTGTCGCCAGCGTTCAACAAGAACTGGCAGCAACTCGCTGAAGATCCGGCGGCCTTACCCAGGCCGCCCTCCCGGCACCTCAAAAAAGATCGCAAGGCGTGCAGCCCCTCCAGGCCGCGCGCTTTGTGGTGTCTGCGTTACAGTAGCTTTTGAGTCGTAGCGGTCAGAATTAAAAAAGTTTTGACTAGCACAGCATATCGCTTTAAACCTTTCATAAATGCGACATAGATTTGCGACATTTCGTCGCTAAATTTGTGAGCGTTCGTGTCGGTGTGTACAATGACCTCCCTTTTGCCCCCGCTAAGCCGGCGTACGTTCGGCGTGGAAGGTAACCGGTTGAATTGAAAAGAAATTTGCCTCGATATAAGAGGCAGCCTGGTGAGAAAGTGTCTATGAAAGCAGGTCTGTACCAACCCGATGAATTCAAGGATAACTGCGGTTTCGGCCTGATAGCCCATATGCAGGGCGAGCCCAGTCATACCCTTTTGCAAACGGCCATCGAGGCCCTGACCTGCATGACCCACCGCGGTGGGATCAACGCCGACGGCAAGACCGGTGACGGTTGCGGCTTGCTGATTCAAAAGCCCGACCAGTTCCTGCGCGCGGTCGCCAAGGAGCATTTCGCGGTCGACCTGCCCAAGCAGTACGCCGTGGGCATGGTATTTTTCAACCAGGACCCGGTCAAAGCCGAAGCCGCTCGCGAGAACATGAACCGCGAGATCATCGCTGCCGGCCTGCAGCTGGTGGGCTGGCGTAAAGTGCCGATCGACACCAGCGTGCTCGGCCGCCTGGCCCTGGAGCGCCTGCCGCAGATCGAACAAGTGTTCATCGCAGGCGACGGCCTGAGCGACCAGGATATGGCGATCAAGCTGTTCACCTCCCGTCGTCGCTCGTCCGTGGCCAACGCCGCCGATGTCGACCACTACATCTGCAGCTTTTCCCACAAGACCATCATTTATAAAGGCCTGATGATGCCGGCGGACTTGACCGCCTTCTATCCAGACCTGAGCGATGAGCGCCTGCAAACCGCCATTTGCGTGTTCCACCAGCGCTTCTCCACCAACACCCTGCCGAAATGGCCGCTGGCCCAGCCATTCCGCTTCCTCGCCCACAACGGCGAGATCAACACCATCACCGGCAACCGCAACTGGGCCGTGGCCCGTCGCACCAAGTTCGCCAACGATTTGATGGACCTGGAAGAGCTCGGCCCACTGGTCAACCGCGTGGGCTCCGACTCCTCCAGCATGGACAACATGCTCGAGCTGATGGTCACCGGCGGCATCGACCTGTTCCGTGGCGTGCGTATGATCATTCCGCCTGCGTGGCAGAACGTCGAGACCATGGACCCGGATCTGCGTGCATTCTACGAGTACAACTCGATGCACATGGAGCCGTGGGACGGCCCGGCCGGCGTGGTCATGACCGACGGTCGCTACGCGGTGTGCCTGCTCGACCGTAACGGTCTGCGCCCGGCCCGCTGGGTCACGACCACCAACGGTTTCATCACCCTGGCGTCGGAAATCGGCGTGTGGAACTACAAGCCGCAAGACGTTATCGCCAAGGGCCGTGTAGGCCCTGGCCAGATCCTCGCCGTGGACACCGAAACCGGCCAGATCCTCGACACCGATGCCATCGACAACCGCTTGAAGTCCCGTCACCCGTACAAGCAATGGCTGCGCAAGAACGCCCTGCGCATCCAGGCGACCATGGAGGACAACGACCACGGTTCGGCGTTCTACGACATCGACCAGCTCAAGCAGTACATGAAGATGTACCAGGTCACGTTCGAAGAGCGCGACCAGGTCCTGCGCCCGCTCGGCGAGCAGGGCTACGAGGCGGTCGGCTCCATGGGCGATGACACGCCGATGGCCGTGCTGTCCCAGCGCGTGCGCACGCCGTATGACTATTTCCGCCAGCAGTTCGCCCAGGTGACCAACCCACCGATCGACCCGCTGCGCGAAGCCATCGTGATGTCCCTGGAAGTGTGCCTCGGTGCCGAGCGCAACATCTTCCAGGAGTCGCCTGAGCACGCCTCCCGCGTGATCCTCAGCTCGCCGGTCGTTTCCCCGGCCAAGTGGCGTTCGCTGATGACCCTGGAGCGGCCGGGTTTCGACCGCCAGATCATCGACCTGAACTACGACGAGAGCCTCGGCCTTGAAGCCGCTGTGCGCAACGTCGCCGACCAGGCCGAAGAAGCCGTGCGCGCCGGGCGTACCCAGATCGTGCTGACCGACCGTCATATCGCTCCAGGCAAATTGCCGATCCACGCGTCTCTGGCCACCGGCGCGGTGCACCACCGCCTGACCGAAAAAGGCCTGCGCTGCGACTCCAACATCCTCGTGGAAACCGCCACCGCCCGCGACCCGCACCACTTTGCGGTGTTGATCGGCTTCGGCGCCTCGGCGGTGTACCCTTTCCTCGCTTATGAAGTGCTGGGTGACCTGATCCGTACCGGTGAAGTACTGGGCGACCTCTACGAGGTGTTCAAGAACTACCGCAAGGGCATCACCAAGGGCCTGCTGAAGATCCTGTCGAAGATGGGCATCTCCACCGTCACCTCCTACCGTGGCGCGCAGCTGTTCGAAGCCATCGGCCTGTCGGAAGAAGTTTGCGAGCTGAGCTTCCGTGGCGTGCCGAGCCGCATCAAGGGTGCGCGTTTCGTCGACATCGAAGCCGAACAGAAAGCCCTGGCCGCCGAAGCCTGGAGCGCGCGCAAGCCGATCCAGCAAGGTGGCCTGCTCAAGTTCGTGCACGGTGGCGAATACCACGCCTACAACCCGGACGTGGTGAGTACCCTGCAAGCCGCCGTGCAGCAGGGCGACTACGCCAAGTTCAAGGAATACACCGCGCTGGTGGATAACCGCCCGGTGTCGATGATCCGCGACCTGTTCAAGGTGAAGACCCTGGATACGCCGCTGGCCATCAGCGAAATCGAACCGCTGGAATCGATCCTCAAGCGCTTCGACTCTGCCGGTATTTCCCTGGGCGCCTTGTCGCCTGAGGCCCACGAAGCCCTGGCCGAAGCCATGAACCGCCTGGGCGCGCGTTCCAACTCCGGTGAAGGCGGTGAAGACCCGGCGCGCTACGGCACCATCAAGAGCTCGAAAATCAAGCAGGTTGCCACTGGCCGTTTCGGTGTGACCCCGGAATACCTGGTCAACGCCGAAGTGCTGCAGATCAAGGTGGCCCAGGGCGCCAAGCCCGGTGAGGGCGGCCAACTGCCGGGCGGCAAGGTCAATGGCCTGATCGCCAAGCTGCGTTATGCGGTACCGGGCGTGACCCTGATCTCGCCGCCGCCGCACCACGACATCTACTCGATTGAAGACTTGTCGCAGCTGATTTTCGACCTGAAGCAAGTCAACCCGCAGGCCCTGGTCTCGGTGAAACTGGTCGCAGAGGCGGGCGTCGGTACCATCGCCGCCGGCGTGGCCAAGGCCTATGCCGACCTGATCACCATCTCCGGCTACGACGGCGGCACCGGCGCATCGCCGCTGACCTCGATCAAGTACGCCGGCGCGCCGTGGGAACTCGGCCTGGCGGAAACCCACCAGACCCTGCGCGGCAACGATCTGCGCGGCAAAGTGCGGGTGCAGACCGACGGTGGCCTGAAGACCGGCCTCGACGTGATCAAGGCCGCGATCCTCGGCGCCGAGAGCTTCGGCTTCGGCACCGCGCCGATGATCGCCTTGGGCTGTAAATACCTGCGCATCTGCCACCTGAACAACTGCGCCACCGGCGTCGCCACTCAAAACGAAAAGCTGCGCAAGGATCACTACATCGGCACCGTCGACATGGTGGTGAACTTCTTCACCTACGTCGCCGAAGAAACCCGTGAGTGGCTGGCCAAGCTCGGCGTACGTTCCCTGGAAGAGCTGATCGGTCGCACCGATCTGCTGGACATCCTCGAAGGCCAGACCGCCAAGCAACAGCACCTGGACCTGACGCCTTTGTTGGGCAGCGATCACATCCCGGCAGACAAGCCACAATTCTGCCAGGTGGATCGCAACCCGCCGTTCGACAAAGGCCTGCTGGCCGAGAAGATGGTCGAAATGGCCGGTTCCTCGATCAACGACGCCAGTGGTGGCGAATTCGCCCTGGATATCTGCAACTGCGACCGTTCCATCGGCGCACGCATCTCCGGCGAAATCGCACGCAAGCATGGCAACCAGGGCATGGCGAAAGCGCCAATCACCTTCCGCTTCAAGGGCACTGCGGGCCAGAGCTTCGGCGTCTGGAACGCCGGCGGCCTGCACATGTACCTGGAAGGCGACGCCAACGACTACGTAGGCAAGGGCATGACCGGCGGCAAGCTGGTCATCGTTCCGCCTAAAGGCAGCGTCTACAAGACCCAGGACAGTGCCATCATCGGCAACACCTGCCTGTACGGTGCCACCGGTGGCAAGCTGTTCGCCGCCGGTACGGCCGGTGAGCGTTTCGCCGTGCGTAACTCCGGTGCCCACACCGTGGTGGAAGGCACTGGCGATCACTGCTGCGAGTACATGACCGGGGGCTTTGTCGCGGTATTGGGCAAGACCGGTTACAACTTCGGTTCGGGCATGACCGGCGGTTTCGCCTACGTGCTCGACCAGGACAACACCTTCGTCGACAAGGTCAACCACGAGTTGGTCGAGATCCAGCGGATCAGCGGCGAAGCCATGGAATCCTACCGGAACCACTTGCAGCACGTGCTGGACGAGTACGTCGAGGAGACCGGCAGCGAATGGGGGCGTAACCTCGCCGAAAACCTCGATGATTACCTGCGTCGTTTCTGGCTGGTCAAGCCCAAGGCTGCCAACCTGAAATCGTTGCTTTCCAGCATCCGTGCCAACCCGCAGTGATATGCGCCTGAAGAGTTTGATGAGGTTTTAACATGGCTGAACGTCTGAATAACGACTTCCAGTTCATCGATGTCGGGCGCAAAGATCCGAAGAAGAAACTGTTGCGTCAACGCAAGAAAGAGTTCGTGGAAATCTACGAGCCCTTCAAACCCCAGCATTCGGCCGATCAGGCCCACCGCTGCCTGGGTTGCGGTAACCCGTATTGCGAATGGAAGTGCCCGGTGCACAACTTCATTCCCAACTGGCTCAAGCTGGTGGCCGAGGGCAACATCCTCGCCGCCGCCGAGCTGTCCCACCAGACCAACACCCTGCCGGAAGTTTGCGGCCGGGTGTGCCCGCAGGACCGCCTGTGCGAGGGTGCCTGCACCCTGAACGACGGCTTCGGCGCGGTGACCATCGGTTCGGTGGAGAAGTACATCACCGATACCGCGTTCGCCATGGGCTGGCGTCCGGACATGTCCAAGGTAAAACCGACCGGCAAGCGTGTCGCGATCATCGGTGCGGGCCCGGCGGGCCTGGGCTGTGCCGACGTGCTGGTGCGCGGCGGCGTGACCCCGGTGGTGTTCGACAAGAACCCGGAAATCGGCGGCCTGCTGACCTTCGGCATCCCCGAGTTCAAGCTGGAAAAGACCGTGTTGAGCAATCGCCGCGAAGTCTTCACCGGCATGGGCATCGAGTTCCGCCTGAACACGGAGATCGGCAAAGACGTGACCATGGAGCAACTGCTCGAAGAATACGATGCCGTGTTCATGGGCATGGGCACCTACACCTACATGAAGGGCGGCTTTGCCGGTGAGGACCTGCCGGGCGTTTACGACGCGTTGGACTTCCTGATCGCCAACGTCAACCGCAATCTGGGCTTTGAAAAGTCGCCGGAAGATTTCGTCGACATGAAAGGCAAGAAGGTCGTGGTCCTCGGCGGCGGCGACACCGCGATGGACTGCAACCGTACCTCGATCCGCCAGGGCGCCAAGTCGGTGACCTGTGCGTATCGTCGTGACGAAGCCAACATGCCCGGCTCGCGCAAAGAGGTGAAGAACGCCAAGGAAGAAGGCGTGAAATTCCTCTACAACCGCCAGCCGATCGCCATCGTCGGTGAAGACCGCGTCGAAGGCGTGAAGGTGGTCGAGACCCGTCTCGGCGAACCGGACGCCCGTGGCCGCCGCAGCCCCGAGCCGATCCCGGGCTCCGAAGAGATCATCCCGGCCGACGCCGTGGTCATCGCCTTCGGCTTCCGTCCAAGCCCGGCGCCGTGGTTCGAGCAGTTCGAGATCCAGACCGACAGCCAGGGCCGCGTTGTCGCCCCGGAACAAGGCCAGTACAAGCACCAGACCAGCAACCCGAAAATCTTCGCCGGTGGCGACATGGTGCGCGGCTCTGACCTGGTGGTGACGGCGATCTTCGAAGGCCGCAATGCCGCCGAAGGGATCCTGGACTACCTGCAAGTCTGACCCTGATCCCAGGTTGAAAGGGGATCAAACTGTGGGAGGGGCTTGCTGTGGTGAGCGGGCTTGTCCCGCGCCGGGCTGCGAAGCAGCCCCTTTGATCTGCGGTGAACCCGGGGGGCAAGCCCCCTCACCACAGCTAGCTACCGCGACAAATTGACCCGATAGACAAAAGGCACCGCTCTTGCCGTGCCTTTTGCGTCTCGCTCTGAGAAAATGCCCGCACTTTTTTTGCGGATGCCGACATGACTGCCCTCAAGAACGACCGTTTCCTTCGTGCCCTGCTCAAGCAACCCGTGGACGTCACCCCTGTGTGGATGATGCGCCAGGCCGGTCGCTACCTGCCGGAATACCGCGCCAGTCGCGCCCACGCCGGCGACTTCATGAGCCTGTGCATGAACCCGGAGTTCGCCTGCGAAGTCACGCTGCAGCCACTGGATCGCTACCCGCAACTGGACGCGGCCATCCTCTTCTCCGATATCCTCACCATCCCTGACGCCATGGGCCAAGGCCTGTACTTCGAGACCGGCGAAGGCCCGCGTTTCAAGAAAGTCATCAGCACCCTGGCCGATATCGAAGCCCTGCCGATCCCCGACCCGCACAAAGACCTTGGCTACGTGATGGACGCCGTCAGCACCATCCGCCGCGAGCTGAACGGCCGCGTGCCGCTGATCGGCTTCTCCGGCAGCCCATGGACCCTGGCCACCTATATGGTCGAAGGCGGCTCGTCGAAAGACTTCCGCAAGACCAAGGCCATGCTCTACGACAACCCGCAAGCCATGCACCTGCTGCTGGACAAGCTGGCCCAGTCGGTCACCTCCTACCTCAACGGCCAGATCATGGCCGGTGCGCAAGCCGTGCAGATCTTCGATACCTGGGGCGGCAACCTGTCCGCGGCGGCGTACCAGGAATTCTCCCTGGCCTACATGCGCAAGATCGTCAGCGGCCTGATCCGTGAACACGAAGGCCGCAAAGTGCCGGTCATCCTGTTCACCAAGGGCGGTGGCCTGTGGCTTGAGAGCATCGCCGACGCTGGCGCGGATGCACTGGGCCTGGATTGGACCTGCGATATCGGCGATGCCCGTCGTCGTGTCGGTGACAAGGTCGCGCTGCAAGGCAACATGGACCCGACTGTGCTGTACGCCAAGCCGGAAGCGATCCGCACCGAAGTCGGTCGCATCCTGGCCAGCTACGGCACAGGCAGCGGCCACGTGTTCAACCTCGGCCATGGCATCACTCCGGAAGTGAACCCGGACCATGCGGGTGCGTTCCTGCAGGCCGTGCACGAGCTGTCAGCGCAATACCACCCGTAATATTCCCGCCTGAATCGGATCCCCCTTTGCCTGGCGAAGGGGGATTCGTTGCGTTTCAGCGTTCGTTAAGTCCTGCCTTGGTAGTGTGGGTGCTTTGGGATTTCTCCTACAGCCTCCGGTAACTTGCCTCGGTAAAAATCCTACCCGACTCTTCCTCTCGCCAGTGCATGGCGTTTATTGTCAGGTGATATCAGGATGAACACTTCAGCGTATTCAACGAGCCAGAAACTGCTGCATTGGGTTTCGGCTGTCATTATTGTGTGGGCGTTATTGTCGGGTTTTTTCGTGGCTGTATTCAGCGTGCCCGCCTCGGTCAAGGCGTGGGTGGCGTTCTTCAATGTGTCGCTGACCACTGTCTATATTCCGGTGTTTGTCTTGCGGGTCTATTGTTCCTTTGCCCACGGCCTGGACTTTTCCGTCAAGCGAACACTGCAGGAATACCTGGCGTTGCTGGTTCACAAGGCCATGTACCTGGTGCTCGCCGTGGTGTTGGCGACCGGCGTGCTGATGATGGATCGCCCTATCAATATCTTTAACCTGCTCTCCATCGCCCCCCTCGACAACGACCCGGCCCGCATCGCCCTGTATACCCGTGTGCATGTGCTCTCGTGTGTGGGGTTGCTGCTGATGCTGGTCCTGCATATCGGCGCCGTGGTCATGCATGAGCGCCGAGGCAAGCGGGTGATGGCGCGGATGTCTTTTGAGAAGACATCCGGTGCTGTGCTCGGGGATCAGGGTGTCAGAATTTGTTCTGCAAATCGTGCAACCACATGATCGAAGGCTTGCTGATTACCGAGTTCTATCGCGCGTAATGCAGTCGTAATGGTTTTGAAGTCCTCGTCAGTGGCCTGGGCAACAAATGCCGGATCGAATACGCGCTCTAAGGCATCTTGGCGGCGGTTGTTCAGATAGGCGATATCCAAGGCTAGGACTTCGATCATTTTTGTTGCTGGCGAGTCATTGGTATGTGTCGCTTGGATTTGCCCCGTCAATAGATAGCGGAAGCGCAGTTCACAACCGTCCTCGGTGGGCGAGATATGTTCAGCTTCATCAAACCAATTGCCTTTGACGTGCCCGCAATGCAAAGGCGAACCGGGCTTGGTTTCCCTGATGCAGGAGGCATGAAGGTTTTGGTATTCAAGCGCCAGCTCTTCGAAATGCTCCTGGGGACGGAAGTGTTCGATGTGGCTGGATGCAGCATCAATATCTCTGCCGCAGTAACAACAAAAGCCACCTTGTTCCAGCAATAAGCTGACATGCAGTTCACGTTTTTCGGGATTCTGCAGCGTAGAGTATGTGGGTACCCATTCGTCGTTGATTGAAGCTTTCCACTGACTAAAAGAAGCAGGTTCAGTTCCTTTGAACACTTGTTTCATTTTCCGAGTATCTCCTTGCGGCGAATCAGCGCTTGGGCACCAGCAAATTCGGGTAGGTCTGGCGCTAGTTTTTTAAGTGCTTGGAGCTGGGTTTTGGCCTTTTCCAGTTCGTTATCTTCGATGGTGCTGAATAGTTCGCTTAGAAGTACTTCTACTTTTGGCTCGCGCTCGGAGACACCCATGACTTCTTCAAGGATTCGGCTGGAGTCTAATCCATAAGTAACGCGGGGATGAGAGGGGGATTCATTAGTTAAGAGAATGACTTCTCCTGGCCTGAGACTACCAATAATTTGAGGCGAGTGACTGGCTGCGATGAATTGGATTTTAGGGAATAGTTTTTTCAAAGTCGAAGCTATTGTCCGCTGCCATCCAGGGTGCAAGTGGATGTCCAGTTCGTCGATTATGACAATTCCAGTTGTCTCTTCTAAAACTTTATTTTTTAAGTGTGGATTGAGTAGGCACATTCGCCGGGCTATGTCAGAAACCATTGCCAGCATGCCGCGCTGTCCATCGCTCAAACTGTTAAAAGTTAAGCTTCTATTGTTTTCAAAATGCACCAGTAAGCTGCGAATACCAAGGTCGTACTCAATCCCTTTTGCGTCAGGTAGAGCGTGGGTCAGTGCTGAATTTATCAGTTGGAGCTCGTCATTGAACTTGGGTGATGCTGTGGAACGAGACATTTTCTGAAGGCGTTCTAAGGTTTTTCCAATAAGCCAGCTTTCAAATGTTTCTAGATTTGCAGAGGCATCAAACCAGTCTTTGTAGGCGTCTAGTCTTGAGGGTTGTTGGCGTGCTGCGAATTCAACAGATATATCAGACGAATTCCATCGGCGGTCAGCTCGATAAAAAGCCATGAGCGGGAGATCAACAATTTTTTTTGATGATGGGTTGAGGATATCAATTGAACTGTTGAGTACTGGGATATCAAAGACCTTGAGTTGACCTTCACGTACCAACGATTCATTCCAAGCCGCGCGGCCGAAAGCGGAGCCGACAGCATCCAGTGTCACGGGATATATACGTTCAAACCTATAGCGACCCTCGAACTCTTGGATTTCGAACCTTGCATCTTGGTTTGAGATCTGAAGAGCCGCTCCCCCCAATGACGATGAAAACGAATACAGGCTTGCCGCCACCGCCTGCAACAACGAAGTCTTGCCACTCCCATTAACCCCCACCACCAGGTTAAAACCCGGCTGAAAGTCAAAAGTGGCATCTTCGTAGCAACGAAAATTCTGAATATGAAGCTGGTCCAGGCGCATTCTGGCTTTCCTTTACCAAGACTGACGAATGCCGACAGTGTACCTTGGCCCGCCGGAACCGCCAGAGGTGCAGGCGTTACGCGCTTTTTGCGCTCCCCAACGGCGGCAACTTCGCCAACTTCAACGCCACCAGCAACGCACCCATCAACAGCGCCACGATAAACGCGCCGATGCCGTTCCATCCGCCGAAGTGCCAGAAGAATCCGCCCGCTGTCCCGGCGATGCTTGAGCCTACGTAATAGCAAAACAGATACAGCGACGACGCCTGCCCCTTGGCTTTCACCGCGCGGCGCCCGATCCAGCTGCTGGCCACCGAGTGGGCGCCAAAGAAGCCGAAGGTGAAGATCAGCATGCCCGGCACCACCAGCCACAGTGGGGTGAACAGGGTCAGGGCCATGCCGGCGAGCATCAGCACGATGGTGGCCCAGAGCACGCGGCGGCGGCCGAGGCGGTCGGCCAGGGAGCCGATTTTCGCCGAGCTGTAGATGCCCGAGAGGTACACCAGCGACAGCAGGCCCACCACGGCCTGGCTCAGGTCATACGGGTCGGCCAGCAGGCGATAGCCGATGTAGTTGAACATCGTCACGAACGCGCCCATCAGCAGGAAGGCTTCAAGGAACAGCCACGGCAGGCCGGCATCCTTGAAATGCATGACGAAGCCATCCACCAGGCTGCGGGGCTTTAGGCTGCTGGCGCGGAAGTTGCGCGATTCGGGGAGGATCTTCCAGAACACCGTGGCGGCAATCAACGCCAGGGCGCCGATGATCAGCATTGCGGTGTGCCAGCTGACGAAGTCGATCAGTACACCGATGATCAGGCGCCCGCTCATGCCCCCGATGGCATTGCCGCCGATGTACAGGCCCATGGCCAGGCCGATGTGCTGGGGGTGGATCTCTTCGCTCAGGTACGTCATCGCCACGGCAGCCAGGCCGCTCAAGGACAGGCCCACCAGCGCACGCATCAGCAAAATCCCTTCCCAGGACGGCATCAAGCCGCTGGCGATGGTCGCCAGCGCTGCGCAAAACAACGCGGCGACCATCACCGGCTTGCGGCCCAGGGTGTCGGAAATCGGCCCGGTAATCAGCAAACCCAGCGCCAGCATCGCCGTCGCCACTGAGAGGATCAGGCTGCTTTGTGCCGCATTGATGGAGAACTCGTGGGACAGCGCCGGCATCATCGGCTGCACGCAATACAGCAGGGCGAACGTGGCGAAGCCGCCGGAGAACAGCGCCAGCACCGTGCGCATGAACATCGGCGTGCCTTTTTCGATGTACGCGTCATTGAGCTGCGCCACCACCTCATCCAGGGCGGTGGGCGGGACTTCTTGGGCGAATGGAGCGACAGCAGATTTCACGGAGACCTCGGGGAGGAAAAGCCTGCCAGGACTGGCAATGCAAAAAAGAATATAGCTGGCTAATGATTCTTTCCAATATATTGTTCGACCCGTTTGATAGCTTTTACGACCTAATGAGGCTGGCATGGAACTACGTCACCTGCGGTACTTCATCGCTGTCGCCGAGGAGCTGCACTTTGGCCGCGCCGCGCAGGTGCTGGGGATTTCGCAACCGCCATTGAGCCAGCAGATCCAGGCGCTGGAGCAGGAGGTGGGCGCGCGCTTGTTTGAGCGTACCAATCGTCGGGTCGAGCTGAGCGAGGCCGGGCGCTTGTTCCTGCACGAGGCGCGGCTGGTGCTGGCCCAGGTCGACAAAGCGGCAGACGTGGCCCGCCGTGCGCAGTTGGGGGAACTGGGCGAATTGAAGATTGGCTTCACCTCGTCGGCGCCGTTCAACTCCACGATTCCGCAGGCGATCTTCGCGTTTCGCCAAGCCTTCCCGGCGGTGCACCTGAACCTGCAGGAAATGAGCAGCACCGAAGTGGCCGAGTCGCTGGTGGATGAGTCGATCCAGGTTGGGCTGATGCGTCCGCTGCCGCTGCCGGACTCATTGAGTGTGATCGAGCTGATGCGCGAACCGCTGGTTGCCGTATTAAACGCTGACCACCCCTTAGTGGAGGGCAGTGAGCGTGGCCTGTACCTTGCGCAACTGGCGGAGGAACCCTTTGTATTTTTCCCTCGCACCTACGGCAGTGGCCTGTACGCCCAACTGCTCAACCTGGCCCGTGATGCCGGCTTCAGCCCGCACTTCGCCCAGGAAGCGGGGGAGGCGATGACCATCATCGGGTTGGTGGCGGCGGGCTTGGGCGTGTCGGTGCTGCCGGCGTCGTACCAACGGATACGCATCGATGGCGTGGTCTATCGCACCTTGCTGGATCAGGAGGCGGTGACGGCGGTATGGCTGGTGCAGCGCAAAGGCGCACAAACGCCGATGGCGAAGGCGTTTGTGGAGTTGTTGGTGGTGACCGGGCTAGCCCCAAATCTGACGCTGTGATCTGCCTGAAAAAACGCGGTGATCTTAATGGGGCTGCTACGCAGCCCAACGCTGGCGGTGCGACGATTCGACAAGCCCGCTCGCCACAGAGGTTGTGCCCGGCCTTGGTTTTACTTCGACGTTCCCGTCTGCTCAAACAACTGCGCTGCCGACCCTGCCTCACCACTCACGCCATTGCTGCGCAATCCCGCCATGATGTCGCTGTCCAGGTTGTTCACCCAACGGTTGTAGTTGCGATGGATCTTGCCGTCCTTGTAGCCCAGTTGGCGGCTGTCGCGGTAGGTGATGGCGTAGCTGCTGCGGGTGTAGCGGATGTCGATGGCCGCATAGTACTGGTTGCGCACGGTGATCTCGGCCTGCACCAGCTGCGGGCTCAGGCGTTGCACCGTCCATTCGCGTTTTTGCAGGGCGTTGGCGATCACCGTTTTCATTTTCTCTTCACTGACCTGAGCGTCGGCCGGCAGGTCGTGCTGGGTGTTGAGGATCGGTTTGCTGGTACAGCCGGCGGTGGTCAGCAGGGCCAGGGTGATCAGCGTAGCGCGTAGCAAGGAAGACATTCCGTATTCTCCAATCGATTAAAAGTCAGGACCAGCGGCGGAAGATCAGCGACGTATTGACGCCGCCAAAGGCAAAGTTGTTGTTCATCACGTAGTCGTGATGCATCTCGCGAAATTCACCCTGCAGGTAATCCAGCTCGCCGCAGTGCGGGTCGACGGAGTCCAGGTTGAAGGTGTGCACGTATTGGTCGCGGTTCATCATCTCGATGCTGAACCACGATTCCAGCGCACCGCAGGCGCCCAAGGTGTGGCCGAGGAAGCTTTTCTGCGAGCTGATGGGCATGCGGCTGCCGAACAGGCTGCTGGTGGCCTGGGTCTCGGCGATGTCGCCCTGGTCGGTGGCGGTGCCGTGGCCGTTGACGTAGCCGATGGCGGCAGGCTCCAGGCCCGCATCTTCCAGGGCCAGCTCCATGGCGCGGCGCATGGTTTTCTGTTCCGGGCGCGTGGTGTGCTGGCCGTCGGCATTGCTGCCGAAGCCGACGATCTCGGCATGGATATGCGCACCCCGCGCCAGTGCGTGTTCCAGTTCTTCGAGCACCAGCATGCCGCCGCCTTCGCCGATCACCAGGCCGTCGCGGCCGCTGTCGTAGGGACGTGGGCTGGTCTGCGGCGCATCGTTCTTCAGGCTGGTGGCATACAGCGCGTCGAACACCATGGCTTCGGTGGGGCACAGCTCCTCGGCGCCGCCGGCGAGCATCAACGGCAGGCGGCCGAACTTGATCGCTTCATAGGCATAGCCGATGCCCTGGCTGCCGCTGGTGCACGCGCTGGACGTGGGGATCAGCCGCCCGGTGAGGCCAAAGAAGATGCTGATATTCGCCGCCGTGGTGTGGGGCATCATGCGCACGTAGGAGTTGGCGTTCAGCCCCTCGGCCACCGAGTTCAGCAACATATTGCCGAAGGCCTTGATCTCATCGGTACTGCCGGTGGACGAGCCACAGGCCACGCCCATGCGCCCGTCCTTGATCGACTCGTCACCGAGCAAGCCCGCGTCCTGCAACGCCTGTTCCGCGGCCCACACCGCCAGGCGCGAGACGCGGCCCATGCTGCGCAGCTGCTTGCGCGTCCAATGGGCGGGCACGACGAAATCATCGACCGGCCCGGCCAGGCGCGTGTTCAATTCGGTAAAACGCTCCCACTCGTCCATGCGTCGGATGCCGCTGCGGTTGGCGCGGAAGTTGGCGGCGATGGTGTCCCAGTCGCTGCCCAGGGAGGTCACGCCGGCCATGCCGGTGACGACGACGCGTTTCATCAGCACAGGCCTCCATTCACGGCCAGGACCTGGCGCGTGATATAGCCGGCTTCGGCCGACATGAGGAAATTCACTGCACCGGCGACTTCTTCCGGGGTGCCCATGCGTTGCGCCGGGATCATCTTCATCAGCTCTTCCACCGGTACGTTTTCATCCAGCATGGCGGTGTCGATCAGGCCGGGGGCGACGCAGTTGACGGTGATCCTGCGCTTGCCCAGTTCGATGGCGAGGGCCTTGGCCGCACCGATCAGGCCGGCCTTGGAGGCGCTGTAGTTGACCTGGCCACGGTTGCCGATCAACCCGGAGACCGAGGTGATGCACACGATACGCCCGGCTGCGCGACGACGAATCATCGGCATCATCACCGGGTGCAGCACGTTGTAGAAACCATCCAGGTTGGTGCGCATCACCACGTCCCAATCGTCTTCGGACAGGGCCGGGAAGGCGCCGTCGCGGGTCAGGCCGGCGTTGAGCACCACGCCGTAATAAGCACCGTGTTGCTCAACATCGGCTTCAAGGATCTGCTTGCACGCGGCGCGGTCAGCCACATCGAATTGCAGCACCCGCGCCTGGCGGCCCAGGGCCTCGATCTCGACCTGTACCGCGCAGGCTTCGGCCCGACCGCTGCGGCAATGCAGCACGATGTCATGCCCGGCCTGGGCCAGGCGCAGGGCAATGGCGCGGCCGATGCCACGGCTGGAGCCGGTGACCAGTACGGGTTCAGTCATGGCGTTTCGTCCTTCGATTCATCTAAATAGTTGGCCGCCTGGGGCGGTCGAAATACATTCAAGCGGGCGCTGGCCTGGATACCGCTACCGGTGAGGTGGCATTCGAACACACCCATGCCGTTGTCGTCTTCCAGGGAACGCAGGCCGTGGATGTTCAACTCGGCGCCGGCCGGGAAGTGTTCCACGTTGCACTCGAACTTGCGTGTGCCGAGCAGGAAGCCCAGTTCCACCGCTTCACCCTTTTGACGGGCGCGGCAGCCGGCGTAGGCGGCGACGCTCTGCGCCATCAACTCGATGCCGACCCAGGCCGGCAGGCTGCCGTCAGGGCGGTTGAACAGGCCGCCGGGCTTGACGGTGAGGCGGGTGTGAATCTGCTCTTCATCGAACGACAGTACCTGGTCGATCAGGATCATGTCGCCCGCGTGGGGCAGCAGTTCGGCGAGTGGCCAATCGGTCATGGGGCCTCTCCGATTATCAGGCTGACATTGTTGCCGCCGAAGGCAAACGAGTTGCTCATCAGTCGGGGTTTTTCCAAGGTGTCCCCCGCCTGCGCCCATTGCAGGGCGGGCAGCGCGGGGTCGGCCTGACCATCCCAAACGTGCGGCGGCACCCGGCCGTGGGCCAGGCTCAGCCAGCAGAACGCTGCTTCCAGCGCGCCGGCCGCGCCCAGGGTGTGGCCGCTCATGGGTTTGGTCGACGAGCAGGCCACGCCGTCGGGGAACAGGCTGGCGACGGCGAGGCTCTCCATGGCGTCGTTGTGTTGGGTGGCGGTGCCGTGCAGGTTCAGGTAGCCGATCTGCCCGGGCTGCACTTTTGCGCTGGCCAGTGCCTTGCGCATCGCCTGCAACGCGCCTTTGCCGGTGGGTTCCGGCGCGGAGATATGGTGCGCATCGCAACTCGCACCGCTGCCCAGCAGGGCGATCGCCGCAGGCGCTTTAGTCATCAGGAACAGCACCGCCGCTTCGCCGATATTGATGCCGTTGCGGTTCACCGAAAACGGGTTGCAGCGTTCGTTGGACACCGCTTCCAACGCGCCGAACCCATTGAGGGTCAGCTTGCACAGGCTGTCGACGCCGCCGCAGAGCACCGCGTCGCACACTCCCAGGTCGAGCAGGCGTTGTGCGCTCATCAAGGCCCGGGCGCTGGAGGTGCAGGCGGTGGAAATCACATAGGCCGGGCCGCTCAGTTGTAGCCAGTCGGCGAGAAAATTCGCCGGGGCGCTGAGTTCCTGTTGCTGGTAGTCATAGTCGCTGGGGAAGTGCTGATCGCGCAGGTACTGGGCGATACCGCGGCTGGCTTCGTCGATGCCCGAGGTGCTGGTGCCGAGCACCACCCCGACCCGCGAGGCGCCATAGCGGTGGATCGCCTGGCGAATCTCGCCCTCGATTTGCAACGCCGCCTCCAGCAGCAGTTGGTTATTGCGGCTGCTTTGCTGGCCGAGTTCCACCGGGATGGTCGCCAGCTCGCCGTGCACACTGCCTACCGGCAGCGTGCGCTCCGGCACCCAGCCGCTTTCGGCGCGCATCCCCGAGCAGTCGCCGGCAAACAGGCTGCGACTGACGGCGGCCTGGCCACGGCCAAGGGCGCAAATCACGCCGAGGGCATTGAGGTAGGCGCTCATCGGGCGGCACCGAGCGGCGTGATGCGGTAGCTCAAGGGCTGGCCGCTCATGTTCACACTGAAGACTTCTGACGATTGGTAGACGATCTGCCAATGGCCCGGCAGGGTGCGCGTGAGGTCCATCGCCTGGGCGCCAGGGTAGAGAGCGCGCACGTCATCGGCCGAGGCCAAGGCAAACAACAGTGCGGCAAACAGCTCGCGTGCCTGGGGATTGGGCGGCAGCAGACCGTCGGCCTGCCACTGGCCATCGATCAGTTTTTGCCGGGCCTGGGGAATGCCCAGGGGGTCCATCATCGACCAGCGGATTGCGCTGCCTTCGCGTTGGATCACCAGCAGCCAGTCCTGGCTCTGGCCGTCTGCCAGGCGCTGCACATGCAGCTGTAGCGGCAAGGCCAAGGCCGGGGTTTTTTCAGGCAGCGGCGGCTGGCTGGCGCAGGCGCTCAGCAGCAACAGGCAACCGATCAATAGGCTGCGCATCATGGTGCGGCGCTCGCCAGGGGTTTGCGCGCCACGCAGTTGACCAGGGTTTCCTCACGCTGGCCCACCGGCGGCGGGTTACGCAGGCCCCAGCGCTCCAGCAGGCCGAAGTCGCGGGAACGGCTCCACCACAGGTAGGGGTACGAAACGTTCTGCGGGTCGAACTCAAAGCCCTGCTCGCGGAGCATCTGCAGGTACTCTTCGGCGCTTTTCTGCACATGCATGGGATGGCGGAACAGCCAGCGAATGACCCAGGTGTCGATATAGGCTTCGGTGGATTCGGCAAACAGCAAGTAACCGCCCGGCTTGAGCACCCGGTAGAACTCCTTGAGTGCGCGATGCTGTTCAACCAAGTGATGGAAGGTCTGGTGGCAGAACAGGATGTCGACGCTGGCGTCCGGCACATCGAGGGTGGCGCAGTCACTGCCGATCAATTCGATGGCCAAGCCCTGGCGCGCGGCTTCGGCCTTGCTCAGTTCCAGGCTGTGGGGGTCGGCATCCAGGCCGATCAGGCGCGCGGGGGCAAACGCCTGCTGCAAGTACTGGAATGACTTGCCCTGGCCGCAACCGGCGTCCAGCAGCACCGGCGCCTCGGGCAACGGGTCGGTGAACAGGCTGCGCAGGTCGTTGATTGCCACGCGCAATACATGGTGCTGCCAGGTATGGCTGCGCAGGAACCAGAAGCCGAAGCGGGTTTCTTCGACGTAGTTTTTACTCAGGTATTGAGACGTCATACCGGTTCACTCGCACAAATTTCCGACAACATCCGCAAGCGCCGCTTGGGCTCGCTGACAAACGGGTTGCGTTCGTCCCACGCGTAACCTGCGAGGATCGAACTGATCATCCGGCGAATGTCCGGTGAGCTGCCGGGGTGGAAAATCACATCCTGGAAGGTGCCTGCATACCAGCCCTCGACGTAGCAGCGGAAGGTGTCGACACCGCGCTTGAGCGGCTCGGCAAACTCGGTTTGCCAGTCCACCGTTTCGCCTTTGAGCTGACGATGCAGCACGCCGGCGGCCATGCTCGCCGAGCGCATGGCGATGGTCACGCCGGAGGAGAACACCGGGTCGAGGAATTCCGCCGCATTGCCCAGCAGCGCAAAGCCGGGGCCGTGCAGGGTTTTGACGTTGGCCGAGTAGCCGCCGATGGTGCGCGCGGGGGTATCCCACACAGCGTGACGCAGTACACCGGACAGGCTTGGGGTTTCATCGATAAAACCCCGCAGGCAAGCGTCGAGATCGCTGTCGCGGCCGTCGAAATGCTCCTTGGCCGCGACCACGCCCACCGAGCAGCGACCGTTGCTGAACGGGATGGTCCAGAACCAGATGTCGCGCTTCGTAGGGTGCGTGGTGACCAGGATCTTGGTGCGATCGAAGCCTGGGTGTTCGATGCGGTCTTCAACGTGGGTGAACACCGCCTGGCGCAGCGGGAAATGCGACGGCGCCTCCAGGTCGAGCAGGCGCGGCAGCACGCGGCCGTAGCCGCTGGCATCAAGCACGAACTTGGCCTTGATGTGGTACTCGCTGCCGTTCTCACGGCGCACATGCAGGTAGCGGCACTCACCGGAGAAATCCACGCCGACGATGGTTTCGCCGTAGCGGATGTCGACGCCTTGGTGGGCGGCCTGATCGGCCAGCAACTTGTCGAACTCGCCGCGCTGCACCTGGAAGGTGGTGGGCTTGCCGTTGCTGAAGGTGTCACCGAAATCGAACGCGCTGTAACGCTCGCCCCAGGCAAACGCGGCACCGGTTTTTACCTGGAATCCCGCCGCCTGCACGGCGTCGAGCATGCCGGCTTCCTCGATAAAATCGATGCAGTGCGACAGCAGGCTTTCGCCAATCGAGAAGCGCGGGAAATGCTGGCGTTCGATGATCAATACATCATGCCCTTTGCGTTTGAGCAGTGCGGCGGCAATCGCGCCGGATGGCCCGGCACCAATTACCACGACCTGGCGACGTTCCATTTCAACTATGGGCACGAGGGCTCCTTGCCGCTTTGGCGATAACTACATTCATGAGGCGTGTTTCCGTTGGCCGGCCCAGGGGGCCAGCATAAAGCTGAATGCCAGGCCCAGGCTGACCGACAGGCCGAAATTACTCACTGCCGGGGTACTGGACACCGCCAGCAGGCCGAACGACAACCAGGTCGTCAGCGCTGCCAGCAGCGTCCCTAAAAGGCTGACCGCGGGGCCGCCGATCTGTTCGCGCATCAAAATCGCATAGTCGACACTGATGGCCGTGACCAGCAGCAACCCGAACAGGCTGAACAGGGTCAGCGGCTGGCCCAGCCAACCCAGGCTGGCCAGGCTGCACAGTGCAGCCAGCAACGGCAGGGCGACAATGCGCAAGGCCCCGCCGAAGCCGAACGGCAGGATCAGTAACAGCACGATCAGCACGCACGACATCAACTTCAGTTCGGCGGCGCTGATCTGCGTGTCGGCGAATACACGGTTCAAATCCCCGAGGCGATCCACCAACTGTACGCCGGGCAGGTCCACGGCCTGCACCCGCAGCAGCGCCGGGTTGTTCAAGCCCTGCAGGCTGACCATGGCCGCCACGCCGCCGTCCACCGGGCCCAGCCACAGCGTGCGCCAGGGTTCGGCCAAGGGGCCCACCAGCGCAGCGTCGATGTCTTCGGTGGGCAGCGCTTGCAGTTGCGCGATTTCGGCGTGCAGGGCGTTGGCGGGCACGCCGAGGTCCAACAGAGGCTGCCAGTGTTGTGGGAGTGTGCTCAGGGCATCGCGCAGTTGCTGCTGTTCGGCGGGCAGGCTGACCAGTTGGTTGAGCGCCAGGTAACCCTGGAGCTTGTCCATATTCACCAACTGGTCCAGGCGTTGGCCCAGGGCGGCTTGGCGCTCCAGCAACTGCGGCTGGTTGTCGGCCCGTATCAGGAAAAACTGGCTGGTGGGCTGGAAACCGGTAATGCGCGCCACGGCCTGTGCCTCTTGCAGCAACTGCGGCGGCGCGCCGATCCACTGGCGGATATCGTTTTTGCTGTTCAGCTGCCAAAGGCCGCCGGCGCAGAACAGCAGCACCCACACCAGCAGCACCGGACTGGGCACACGCTTGAGCAAGGCGGCCCGCACCTGCCACAGGCATTCGGCGACGCGCAGCGGCCATTGTGCCGGGCGCAGTTCGACACCCTTGAGCAGTGCCGGCAGCAGGCACACCGCTGACAGGTAGGCGCCGACCAGGCCCGCGGCGGAGAACACCGCGATTTGCGTCAAGGCCGGGAAGGGCGTCCAGGCCAGCGCCAGGTAGCCGATGCAACTGGTGGCCAGGCTCAGGCTCAGCCCTGGCAGCGTCAGGCGCAATGCCGGCCAACTGCGCCAGGGGTTCATGCTCCAGCTTTTCGACAGGTAGTGCAGCGGGTAATCCACCGCGACGCCGATCAGGCTGGAGCCGAGCACCAGGGTCATCACATGCATATGGCCGAACAGCGCCACACAAGCGACGGCACCAAACAGCATGCCCACCAGCACCGGTACAAACGCCAGCAGCACTCGCCCGCGGCGGAACGCCAGCAACAGCAACAGCAGAATGCCGACGGTGGCGCCGCCGCCGACCCAGGTGATTTCCCGCGTGGCCTGCTGCTGGCCATTGGCGGCGTAAAGCAAACCGCTGGCGGCGAGCAATTGCGCGCCGTGTTCGCCGGCCTGCGTGCGGCTGGCCTGGAGCAGATCCGCCACCTGCAGCGGCAGTTTCATGTCGAAGGCATTGCCGGTGGTGCGTGCGCGCAGCAGCACCCAGCTCTTGTCGTCGGCATCGGCGATCAAGGCGCCGCTGCCGATGTCCAGTTGCACCGAGCCGCGTTGCGGCTGGCTGTTCTGGATGCGCCCGGTCAGGCCCAGCCAGTCGTCCTGGCTCGGCACCAGGCTGAAGCCGGTGAAGGGGTCGAACAGCGACTGCACCCGTTGCTGGATGAACGCGTCCGGGTGGTCGATCAGTTGTTCGCGGTCCTTGGCCGAGAGCATCGCCAGGCGTCCGCGCAGCAACTGCTCACGCAGCGCCGGCAGGTCGGCTTGCAGGTTCCATTGCACCTTTTCGAACAAGCCGCTGGCTTGCCAGCGCTCGCCCAATTGCTGGGCCACGGCCACCGCTTGCTGGCGATCGGCGTGTCCCACCAACACCAGCATTTCGCGGTTGAGCGGCTCCTGCATACGCTGTTCGGCTTGCAGTTCCAGGGCGTCCGGCGTACTGCCCGGCACCAGCTCCATCAGGTTGGCCGACAGCGGTGCACCGTGGCGCCACTGCCAGCCGGCCAGGGCCAGCACGGCCACCAGCAGGATCAGGAAGAGTCGGGGCAGCAGGCGCTCACTGGGCAAAGTCGTGTTGCTCCGCGTCGCTCAATGGCTGGCCGGCGCTGCTGTCCTGCATGCGCAGCACGGTGCTGTCGCCCTGGGTTTCCAGCAGTTCGATCTTCTGCACCAACTCACCACCATCGATATTGATCTGGGTGAATACCTGCTTGAGCAGCAGTGAACGCGGGAGCAGCGTGAGCTTCCATTGCCGGGCTTCGCCTTGCAGTTGCAGCTCGAAGTCGCGCTGCAAGCCGCTGCTGTCGCCCTGGAGCACGGCGAGGAACAGACGGTTCTGTTCGGCACCGGCGCTCTTGTTCGGCAGCAGTTGCCAGCCGTTGGCGTCACGCCGGGCGATACCCTGGGCGCTGATGCGGTAGTCCTGTTGCAGCGGGGTTTTCAGCAGCCACAGCAGGCCGTGGTCCTTGGCCAGGACGAAGGTGCCCTTGCTGACCAATGGCTGCGGCAGCGCACGCAGGTGTTTTTCCTGGGTGAAGCTGCCGTGGATCACTGAGGGTTTGGCCAACTGGTCGCTGAGTTGTTGCAGGTCGAAGGCGTGTGCCGCCCCAGAAAAACCAAACAACACCAACACTGTAGGAGCGAGCTTGCTCGCGAAAAACCCGAGAGCGCCGCGGGGTATCAGGAAACCCGCGTTATCGTTGACGATCTTCGCGAGCAAGCTCGCTCCTGCAGAGAACGGGGTCAGCATTTCAGGGCCCTTTCGACGGCGTCGGTGAATACTTTGGGCGAGGCCAGCTGCATCTCGCGGCTGGCGATTTCCACCGCCACCTGCACGGTGCTGGCGCGGGTCAGGCGCTCGCCGCTGGCCAGGTCGGTGATCAGGTAATTGACCTTCAAGCGGTTCTCCCATTCCACCAGGCTGGCGCGCACGTTGATCGTCTGGCCGAACACCGCACCGCGCACATAGCGCAGTTGCATGTCGATCACCGGCCAGGCGTAGCCGGCTTCGAGCATGGCCGTGTAGTTGTGGCCGATCTTGTCCAGCAGCGCGCAGCGTGCGATTTCCAGGTACTTCACGTAATGCCCGTGCCAGACGACGTTCATCGTGTCGACGTCAAAAAACGGCACCAGGATTTCGGTGTCGCTGTGCAGTACGCCAGGGCTACGCATGCAGCCTCCAGTGTTGCTCGGCGATGCGTTGCAGGCACAGGCGCAGTTCGCCTTCGAGGGCACGGTCTTCGATGACCGGCGGGAAGTCCTGGGCCAGCTCTGCATGCATGGCCGCCAGCGCCGGGGGCAACGGGCGTGCGTCGTCGGCCTGGGCGCGCAGCCACACGCCCTGGTTGGCGGCGAGCAGGGTGGCGGCGGCGACCTGTTCGGTCAGCTCCAGCACGCGGATCGCATCGCGGGCGGCGATGGTGCCCATGCTCACCTTGTCCTGGTTGTGGCACTCGGTGGAGCGCGAGAACACGCTGGCCGGCATGGTGTTTTTCAGTGCTTCGGCGGTCCAGGCGCTGGTGCCGATCTGCACCGCCTTGAAGCCGTGGTTGATCATCGCGCGGTCCGCCGGTGCACCGGACAGGTTGCTCGGCAGGCCGTGGTTGTAGCGCACGTCCACCAGCAGGGCGAGCTGGCGGTCGAGCAGGTCGGCGACGTTGGCCACCAGGGTCTTGAGGCTGTCCATGGCAAAGGCGATATGCCCACCGTAGAAATGTCCGCCGTGCAGCACGCGTTCTTCTTCGGCGTCGATGATCGGGTTGTCGTTGGCGCTGTTCAGCTCGATCTCGATAAACGAACGCAGCCAGTTCAGGCTGTCCGCGAGCACGCCGAGGACATGGGGCGCGCAGCGCAGCGAGTAGCGATCCTGCAGGCGATGCAGTGGCGCGGTCGGCGCGTCGATCGCCAGGTCCTCGCGCAGCCAGGCGGCGACTCGCATCTGCCCCGGATGTGGCTTGGCGGCGAACAGACGCTCGTCGAAGTGTTCCGGGTTGCCTTGCAGCGCCACCACGTTCAGCGCCGTGATGCGCGTGGCCAGTTGCAGCAGGTAGTCGGCACGGGCGAAGGCCAGGCAAGCGATGCCGGTCATCACCGCGGTGCCGTTCATCAGCGCCAGGGCCTCTTTGGGGCGCAGGACCAGCGGCTCCCAGCCGAGTTCGCGGTGCACGTCGGCTGCCTGGCGACGCTCGCCACGGAACAGCACTTCGCGCTCGCCGGACAGGGTCGCGGCCACGTAGGACAGCGGCGTCAGGTCACCGCTGGCGCCCACCGAGCCTTCTTCCGGGATCAGTGGCAGCACGTCGTGTTCGAGGAACCCATGCAGGCGCTCCAGCAGTTCCACGCGCACCCCGGAGACACCGTGGCACAGCGACTGCAAGCGCGCCGCCAGCACCGCACGGGTGGCTTGGGCGTCGAGCAACTTGCCCAGGCCGCAACCGTGGAAGGTGTACAGGTGACGGGGCAGGGCCTCGACGTGTTGCAACGGCACCGCGACCACGCAGGAGTCACCGTAGCCGGTGGTTACGCCGTAGATCACGCCTTCCTTGTCCAGCAGCGAGTCGAGGAACTGCGCGCCCTTGGCAATGCGTTGGCGATAGGCGGCATCGCCTTGCAGCTGGGTCGGCACCTGACGGTTGGCCAGGGCCAGCACGTCTTCGATGCGCAGGGGGCATTCGCCAAAGGTTACCGGCTCAAGATGCGTCGTCATCGGTCTTCCAGAAAGGGTAAAAGTTGAACCATTGTTGGGGCGCTTCCAGGCAGAACTGGCCCAGGCGTGCGGCGTAGCGCGCGGTCCACAGGGCGATGACCTGCTCGCGGGTGCTGCGTTTCCATTCGATCAGTTCTGCGAAGGGCTCGATGCTCAGGCGATAGCGGCCCTGGTGTTTCAGGCACATCAGCAGGTTGACCGGGCATTTCAGCAGGCCCGCCAGCAGCCACGGGCCTTGGGGGAAGGCAGCGTCATGGCCGAGGAAGTCCACGCGCACCGTGCGCCCGCCATGCAAGGGCACGCGGTCGCCGGCAATCGCCAGCCACTCGCCGTCGTCCAGGCGCTGGCTGAGCAGCAGCATGGTGGCCGGGTCCAGCTCGCTGACCTGGATCAGGCGCAAGTGGGTGGCACCGGCTTCGCCCAGCAGACGGTTGAAACGTTCGGCGTGCTTGGTATGCACCAGCACGTTCATGGTGACCTGTTCGCCGATTTCCGCCAGCGCGCGGCACACTTCGAGGTTGCCCAGGTGAGCGCCCACCAGCATCTGCCCGCGCCCACCACGCAGTTGCCCGCGCAGTTTCGCCGGGTCGTTGATCTCGATCTGTTCCAGGCGCAGCTTGCCGTTCCACACGTCGAGTTTGTCGAGCAGGGCATCGGCAAAGGCCATGAACTGGGCGAAGACTCTGCGCTGGCTGGGGCGCAGTTCATCGCGCCCGCTCCAGTCGGCCAGGCGCTGCTGGTATTGCCAGGCGCTCTGGCGCGCGGTGCGGCCGAACAGGAAGAAGTACAACACGATGCCGTACAGCACCGGGCTCAGCAGGCGGCGGCCGAGGACCTTGGCGGCGAGGGCGGTGAATTTCATCAGCCAGTAGCTGCCGCGCTCTTCGCGGTCAGCCCAATGCTTGGTGCTGTCGCTCATGCCTGCCACCGTCGCCACAGGATCAGCGGTGCACGCACCAACATGCCGAAGAACAGTCGGGTGTGCATGGCGCTGATGCGTACGTTGTCGCGGAACAGGCGGAAGTGCGACAGGCCGTCGGCGGGGTAATGCACCTGGGTCGGCAGCCAGCGCATCGGCAGGTTACGCCAGGCCAGGCGCACCAGGATGTCGGAGTCGAAGTCCATGTGCGTGCCGATATAGGCCGAGTCCATCAGCGCCAGCACCGGTGCCAGCGGGTACACGCGAAAGCCGCACATCGAGTCGCGGATCTGCAGCGACAGGGTGTTGATCCACACCCACACGTGGGTCAGGTAACGCGCATACAAACGGCCCTTGGGCACGCTTTCGTCGTATTCGGGATAGCCGCAGATGATTGCGTTGGGCTGCCTGCGGGACGCGTCGATAAACGTCTCGACTTCGCGCAGGTCGTGCTGGCCGTCGGCGTCGACCTGCAAGGCGTGGCTGAAGCCCAGGCGCGCCGCTTCGCGAAAGCCTGCCATCACTGCGCCGCCCTTGCCCTGATTGGTCGGCAGGGTGAGCAGGGTGACATTGTCCAGCCGCGCCAGTTGCGCCAACACCGCTGCGCAGGCCGGGCTGCTGCCATCGTCCACCAACAGGCACGGCAGGCCACTGTTCAACAGGCTGTGAACCACGGCGGGCACGGCGGCTTCGTGGTTGTAGACCGGGATCAGGGCGCAGGGGTTATGCATGGTGTCCCTCACCGTCTGGTAAATAACCTGTGGCGAGCCGGCTTGTTGTAGTGAGCCGGCTTGTTGTGGTGAGCGGGCTTGTTGTGGTGAGCGGGCTTGCCCCGCGTTGGGCCGCGGAGCGGCCCCAGTAAGGTAACCGAGGCGTGTCAGACAGACCTCCGGCGCAGGTTTTGGGGCCGCTACGCGGCCCAACGCGGGGCAAGCCCGCTCGCCACAGGATGCCCGTTAACCATACCAAGCCCGCTCGCCACAGAAGCTTATGCATGGGCGGCTTCCAATTGGATGCGGCCGCTGGAACAGGCCGCGACGCCGTTGCGGTAGGCGAAATACAACTTGCCGCGTTCCTGGTCGAAGCGCAGGTGCAGTTCGATACGGTCGCCGGGGCGCACCAGTTGCTGAAACTTGAGCACTTCCATGCCGGCAAAGGTCGACGGCAGATCGAGCAGTTGTTGGCCGAGGTTGAACGCCCACTCCACCTGGACCACCCCGGGCAATACCGGAGTGACCGGGAAGTGGCCGCTGAAATAGGCCAGGTCCGGCGGCACGCTCAGTTGCAAGGTCCATTCGCCATCGACTTCGACTTGCTCCAGCACTTCCGACGCCTTGGGCCGGGGCGCCAGCAGCAGCGCGGCCACATCGGCCTGGGGCAGTTTGCCCTGGGCATTCAGCGGCAGCTGGCGCAGCAGCCGCCAGCGACGTGGCAGCGCCAGGGCTTCGCAATGCTGGCTCAAATGGTGGCGCAGGGTCTGGGTGACAGTCCGTCGGCCCTGGTTGCGCAAGGCGTGCAGGCCGTCGGCACTGAGCACCACCAGCGCGCCGAGTGATGCGCGGTTTTCCTGCACCACCCCCAGGCGCGTTTCGGCGACCCACGGGTGGGCCATCAGCGCCTGCTCGAGCATGGGCAGCGAGATGCGTTTTTCTTCCAGCTTGACGATACGGTCCAGGCGCCCGAGCAGCTCGAAGCGACCATCGGCATGGATGCGCGCCGCGTCAGCGGTTTGTTCTATGTGCCCGACGGGCAAGTACGGCGAGGCGATGCGCAGGGCACCGTCGGCGTCCTGGCTCAGGTGTACATCGGCGAACGGCTGCCAGGGTTGCGCACCCTGGCGCCAGGCGATGCCGCCGGTTTCCGAGCTGCCGAGGATCTCGGTCGGCCATTGCTGCAAGCGCTCGTAAAGACTGCCGGCCGCCTCGATGGGCAGGGCGCCACCCGACGAAAATACCCGCGATACCTGGCTCAGCGCCGGCCAATCGAGGTTGTCGCCCATGCGCTTGAGCAGCGCCGGGCTGGCGACCCAGGCGAATTGCGGGTGTTCGCGGCTGGCGCGTTGCATGTCTTCCGGAAACGCCAGCTGGCGGCGCACAAAGCTGCGACCGGCGCACAGCGGCCACAGCACACGGAACAGCAAACCGTAGATGTGCTGGGTGGCGACACTGCCGATGATGCAGGCGTCTTTCAGGTCGGCGCCCCACAGGGCTTCCAGGGCCTGGACTTCATTGGCGAGCTGGCGCAGGGTCTTGTCGATACGCTTGGGTTCGCCGCTGGAGCCGGAGGTGCACAGGCTCAGTTGGCAGGTGTCCAGGTCGAGGGCGGCCGGGCTCAACGGTGCTTGATACAGCGCGTCCAGGTCTGCCGCTTCAGTCAGCCAGGCGTCGACAACCGCGTCCCAGCGTTGGCGGGTCTGGGGTTGCAGATCGGCGGGCAGCAGCACGCTGGCCCCGGCGCGCCAGGCGCCCAGCAGTGCAATCGCCAGCAGGCCGGCGTCTTCCAGGTGCAGGGCCAGGCGCTGTATGCCACGGGCTTGCAACCCGGCGGCCAGGCTCAGGGAGTGTTCCCACAGCTGGGCGTGATTCATCGCAGGTTCGGTAGTCACCAAACGCTGTTCCAGCGGCTCGAGCAACAGATGCTCAAGATTCAACCCATTCATACGCGGCCTCGAACCCTTTGTCGTACCAGCCATTCCACGGCAAACAACAGCCCCATCAGCCCGTAGGCGATCAAGCCGTTGTACAACGTCCACCAGCTCAACGGCGCCCATAGGGTGAGGGCGGCGGCGAACAGGCCATTACACAGAAAAAACACGCACCACACCACGGTGACCTGGCGCGTATACACAATCGCGTGAGGCGGCAGCACCGGGTCGGTCATGCGCGCCAGACGCTCCACCATCGGCGGGCCGTATTTCAGGCTCAGGCCGAACAGCGCCAACATGAACGCACTGACCAGGCTCGGGTACCAGCGCAACAGGTGCGGGTTGTCGAACCAGGCCAGGGCCAGGCAAAACACGACCACCGCCAACGCCATCCAGCGGCTGCCGGGGCGCGCCGCACCCGTGACCGCGCGCAGCAGCCACAGGCTGCCCAGCAGCAGGCCGAATTGCCAGGGCGCAAAGTGCTCGGTGCCGTAATACACCGCAAACGGGTACAGCAGCCCCGCCAATAACAGGCCAAGGCCGATCAGCCGGCTCATGCGGCAGGCTGGACCAGACGGTACACCGCCTCAACCACGTCGTTGACGGTGCGCACGGCCTTGAACTCTTCGGCGGCGATCTTCTTGCCGGTCTGGCGCTTGATATGGTCGATCAGGTCCACGGCATCGATGCTGTCGATCTCCAGGTCCTGATACAGGTTGGCGTCGAGGGTGACGCGCTCCGGGGGCAGTTCAAACAGTTCCACCAAGGCATCGCGCAGGGTGTTGAAAATATCGTCACGAGTTTGCATGGTCCGGTCTCAAGCTGCCTGTCTGGCCGTGACGAACGCCGCAAGGCTGGCCACGTTGGTGAAGTGATTGCGGGTGTCCTTGGCGTCGGCATCGATCTTGATGCCGTACGTTTTCTGGATCGCCAGGCCCAATTCCAGGGCGTCTACCGAATCCAGGCCCAGGCCTTCGCCGAACAGGGTTTGGTCGCTGCCGATGTCGTCGGCGCTGATGTCTTCCAGGCCCAGGGCCTCGATGATCAACAGCTTTATGTCGTGCTCAAGGCGGTGTTGGTCGCTCATCTTCGGCGAGCTCCTTAATGAAATAGTGGTGCAGGTAATCGTTGAGCTTGCGTGAGGCCTGGGGCGCGGGCCCCAGTGTTGCGAACGCCTGTGGTTCTATATCGGCCCCCACGCGCAAACTGAAGTGAAAACGGCATTTAGGGATGCGATACCAGGGTTCGGCCTTGGTCAGGGTGGTGGGGCTGACCTTGATCACTACCGGGGTGATGATTGTCGCACCGCGCAGGGCAATGGCGGCGGCCCCGCGATGAAAGGCGGGCGCCACGCCGGGTGTGGTGCGGGTGCCTTCGGGAAAGATGATCAGCGTCTGGCCGTTGCGCAGGGCGTCAGCGGCGGCGTCGAGCATGTCTGCACTGCCGTCGTTGCTTATGTAACCCGCGTCGCGCACCGGGCCACGGGTGAACGGGTTTTGAAACAGGCTCTGCTTGATCACGCAATTGGTCTGGCGCATCAGGCCGATCAGGAACACCACGTCGATCAACGACGGATGGTTGGCGATGATCATCTGGCCTGGCTGGCCGAGCCGTTCGGCGCCTTCGACGCTGTAGGTCAGCACGCCGGCGCGCTGCATCAGGCGGATAAAGAACCAGAACAGCTTGCTGATGGTATGGCGGGCGCGGCGCTGGTGCCTTTCTACGTTGCCCGGCAGGCAGCTGAGCAGGGGAAAGACCAGCAAGCGCAGGCACAACCCGCCGACGCCGAACACGAAGAAGCTCGCGGCAGTGGCGAACAGGCGCCAGTAGTAGGCATCCCGTGGCTTATCGTTCACGACTTGCGTTGCCAGTTCCATACACGGTTCTTCCAGGCATGTTGGCAGGCGCCCTGTTCGGTAAGCAGGGTGCGCAGCAGGTTCAGGGCGTGGGGCCACTGGGTTTGAGTGGGTTGGACAGTGCCGGCGCTGAGTTCCAGTTGCCACTCGTCGCCTGGTGTCAGCAGCAGGCCGAGGGCGTAGGGAAACGGCACGTCAACGATCCAACTGGCGTAGGCCTCGGGCGGCTGTTCTTCGGTGATGACCAGCAATACCGCCGGAGCGCCTTCGTTGAGCAGGGCCGCGGCTTCGAGCATGCCGTGCTCCAGGCCATCGCCGGCGGCGGCGAGGGCTGTCATTTCGCTGGTTTCATTGCGCAGGATCGACCACAGGCCAATCACCGCGTTGTGCACCGACAGGCTGAATTGGGTCGGCGACAGCGGCTGGTCGTTGGCCAGGTCGCTGAGGATGTCGAGGGTGCGCGGGGTTTCGCCATGCCGGGAAATAAACACCAGCGGCAAGTCTTGCAGGCCGTCGGCCAGGGGCCAGCCTACGCTGAACGCCATGCGCGCCAGGCGGCTCAGGCGGCGGCGCTGCATGGCCGGCAGGAACGACACGTCGGGCGAGGCAGCGCTGGCAGGCAGCAACACCGGGGCCTGGCACCAGGCGTGCCAGTCGTCCGCGCTTTCCAAGCCGGGGGCCCAGGCGCGCCATTGGGCGATGTTGAAGTTGATCACTGAGAAGTTATCCCGCCCCTGCGGGCTTCCATGTGCGGCTTTTGGCCCCGAATACCGGGACAAGGAGCAATCGCCGAGTGGCGCGCATTATCCCGGTGCTGCGGGGTTCTAGCAAACTTTGGTAAAGAATTGTGCAAGGCCGATTACAAATAAGACGGGAAGGTTTACAGATTGTCCTTCAACGAGGGGTAACTTGGATCGTCGGACACTTCCTTTTCATTTGTACGTGACCTATGACAGACCCGATGCAATGCAGCAATGCAGCAATGCAGCAATGCATCGATGAACGAGGTAGCTAACAGGCGCTTTTGCCCTCTACACTCGGACATTCATTGATACACGGAGGTTTTTCCATGCGGCGCGTGGTGTTCAATCAAAAAGGCGGTGTTGGCAAGTCGAGCATCGCCTGCAACCTGGCGGCGGTCAGCGCCAGCGAAGGCTATCGAACCCTGTTGGTGGACCTCGATGCACAGGCCAATTCAACCCAATACCTTACCGGGCTGACTGGCGACGATATCCCCATGGGGATCGCGGACTTTTTCAAGCAAACTCTGTCTTCCGGGCCGTTTTCGAAGAAAAACAAAGTCGATATCTACGAAACACCCTTCGACAACCTGCACGTCATCACCGCAACCGCCGAGTTGGCCGATCTGCAGCCCAAGCTGGAGGCCAAGCACAAGATCAATAAGCTGCGAAAGCTACTCGATGAGTTGAGCGAAGATTACGACCGGATCTACCTGGATACCCCGCCAGCCCTGAACTTTTATGCGGTTTCGGCGCTGATTGCCGCTGATCGTGTGCTGATCCCCTTCGATTGCGACAGCTTCTCGCGCCAGGCTCTGTACGGGCTACTGGCTGAAATCGAAGAATTGAAGGAAGACCACAACGAAGGCCTGGAAGTGGAAGGCATCGTGGTCAACCAGTTCCAAGCGCGGGCGAGCCTGCCGCAGCAGATGCTCGATGAGTTGATTGCCGAGGGCTTACCGGTGCTGCCGGTGTACCTGGCCAGCTCGGTGCGCATGCGCGAATCGCACCAGGAGAACAAGCCGCTGATCCACCTGGACCCACGGCACAAGCTCACTCTGCAATTTGTGGAGCTGCATAACCTGCTGGAAAATGCCTGACCTGTGGGAGCGGGCTTGCCCCCTCCCACATTTGAATTGCATTGTCCTCAAGGTCCGGTTACACCCCCTGGCTACGCAACCAGCTCATCAGTTGCGGCAACGGAAACGCCCCACTCTGGCGCGCCACTTCGCGGCCGTTCTTGAACAGAATCAAACTGGGGATCGAACGAATCCCCAGTTGCGCCGACAGCTGCTGATTGGCCTCGCTGTCCAGCTTGGCCAGCCTGCACTTGCCCTCCAACTGGCCGGCCGCCTGTTCAAACACCGGCGCAAACGACTTGCACGGCCCACACCAATCGGCCCACACGTCGACCAATAACGGCAAATCGCCCTTGATCTGGCTGGCGTAGTCGCCTTGTTTCAGCTCGAAAGGCTTGCTCAGTAGAACCGGTTGTTTGCAGCGCCCGCACTTGGGCGTATCACCCAAGCGTTCGCCGGGGATGCGGTTGAGGCCGTTGCAATGGGGGCAGGGGATAACGAGAGGGTCGGACATGGTGGGCTCCGTGGATGTGGCCAATGCACCCTATCTGGAGTCAGGTATCAGCTTTATCAAGCTCGGGGGCGACGACGCATGGGCTAACAGATTCGCAAATGTCGATTGGCGCATGCCTATCTAGGCTGGAAGTACTTGTTCGAAATAGCACCATCGGTCCGTTCGACGCCATAGCAAATTGCGATAGCCGGCGTTCGGGTTTAACCTTCATAGCAATATGCGATAGGGATGTTGCATGCGTGTAATCAGTGCGAAACAAATCCGAAATGCCAAGTTGAAGTGGCCTCATTCAGCCAGCGCTTTGGATGAGTGGTATCGGAAAGTCAAAGTTCTCAATCCTGAGGACTTCGCGGCGTTGAAATCGATTTTTCCTACCGTGGATAAAGTGGGAGCGTTACACGTCTTCAACATCGGTGGTAACAAGCTACGACTCATTGCGATTGTGCGCTACCGAATGCAGCGGCTCTATATTCGACATGTGCTGGACCATCGGGAATACGACAAGGGTAAATGGAAGGAGTGACTGAAAATGAGTGTGCTGATTGAGCAGGTGGCCGAGCATTGGCAATTCGTATCACCGCTGCTGCGCAAGCCCAAAACCGAGGCTGACTACGATGTGCTGGTGGAGGCGCTCGACGAATTACTGGATATCGTAGGGGACGACGAAGCCCATCCGTTGATGGGCGTGGTCGATATCATCGGTGACTGGGTCGAGGCTTATGACCTGGAGCATTGGCCAATGCCTGAAGCGAGCGGTGTCGACGTATTGAGATCAATGATGCAGGAGCATGGCCTGACTCAGAGTGATTTGCCGGGTGTGGGTGCTCAATCGGTGGTCTCGGAGATCCTCAGTGGAAAACGCCAGCTGAACGTGCGACAGATTCGTTGGCTGGCGGATTTTTTCAAGGTGCCGGTCGACCTGTTCATCTAATCGCTAGCATGGCGTGTATCACGACGAACAACTGATCTCCAAATGCTTGCCCCAATCCGGCGGTCGTTGCGCGTACTGTTCCATCCCCGCCTGCTCCTCGAACGGCTTGCTCAGTACCTCATGCAACCGCCGCACTTCGCTGTAATCGCCTGATTCGGCGGCAGCGATAGCGTTCTGTGCGAGGTAGTTACGCAGGATGTACAGCGGGTTCACTGCGTGCATCCGCCCACGGCGCTGTTCTTCGGTGTCATCTCCATCCCGCGCAACACGGGCGGTGTACAGCTCGGCCCAGGCATCAAACCCGGCCAGGTCGACAAAATCATCGCGTAGCTTCGCCACCGCCAGCGCCGCCGATTCATCCCCCAGGCGCCGGAAGAACAGCGTGTAATCCACGCCGCTGTTCTGCATCAGCTTCAACAAGCGCTCCACCAGCTTCTGGTCGTCGTCTTCGGCCGTGGTCAGCCCCAAACGGCGACGCATCAAATCCAGGTAGTGCGCCTGGTAAAGCGGCAGGTACAGGCCAAGGGCTTCCTTCAAGGCATCGACGCTGATAAACGGCGTGAGCGCCTGGGCCAATGCGCTGAGGTTCCATTGCCCGATCGGCACCTGGTTGCTGAAGGAGTAACGCCCCTCATGGTCCGAGTGGTTGCAGATGAAGTGCGCATCAAAGTCATCCAGAAACGCAAACGGCCCGAAGTCGAAGGTAATGCCGAGGATCGACATGTTGTCGGTGTTCATCACCCCGTGGCAGAAGCCATAGGCCTGCCATTTGGCGATCATCTCGGCATTGCGTTCGACGATTTCGCGGAACATAGCGAGGTAAGGTTCAGGCTGTTCCTTGCACTCGGGGTAGTGCAGTGAAAGCACGTGCTCGGCCAGTTCCGCCTGCTGCTCTGGTTTCTTGGTGTAGTAGAAATATTCGAAATGCCCGAAGCGGATATGGCTCGGCGCCAGGCGCAGCACCATCGCCCCACGTTCCTGCTTCTCACGCCAGACCGGGGTGCTGGAGCCGATCACGCATAACGCGCGGCTGCTGGGGATGCCCAGTGCATGCAGCGCTTCGGAGGCCAGGAACTCCCTAATCGACGAGCGCAGCACCGCGCGGCCATCGCCCATGCGCGAGTAGGGCGTCATCCCGGCACCCTTGAGGTGCAGGTCCCAATGTTCGCCGGCCTCGTTGTACACCTCGCCGAGCAGCAACCCGCGACCATCGCCCAGTTGTGGGGTGTAGCCGCCAAACTGGTGCCCGGAGTAGACCATCGCCCGCGGCTCGGCCTCGGCCCACAACTTGTGGCCGCTGAACAGCTCGGCAAACACCGGTGTTTCGGCCACTGTCGGGTCGAGGTCGAGCAGGGCCATGGCGGCATTGCTTGCCACCACCAGGCGCGGTTCGTCGAGGGGCTCGGGCAATACGTGGGTTGAGAACGCGTCGCCCAGGCGTGCGAAGCGGTTGTCGAAGGTCAGTTCGTCGAGGGCTTTCACCGGCCATCTCCAGCAGAATGTCCGAGCATTCTGCTGGGGATAGGGCGTTTAGTCGAGTTTGCTGGGCGGTGGCTCCGGCACATCTTGCGCGTCGGCCGGTCCGACGATGGTTCTCTTCTCGTCTTCCACCGGCACCAGCTTGTACTCCTGGCCGTGGAGGTTTTTCAGGTACACCTCCATCTGCCGGAACGAGATGTTGATGTGGTGGTTCTTGAACTCGCGGTTGATAAAGCGGTTCACTTCGTCGATCACCGGGTTGCGGTCGCCGAGGTCGCGCACGTGCATGCGCAGTTCGTGGTCGAGGGTGCTTTCGCCGAAGTTGAGGAAGTACACATGGGGTTCCGGTTCCTTCAACACCCTTGGGTTTTCTCGCGCAGCCTTGAGCAACAATTCCTTCACCAGGTCCAGGTCGGAGCCGTAGTCAACGCCCAGCTTGAGGGTCACACGGGTGATGGTGTCGGTCAGCGACCAGTTGATCAGTTGCCCGGTAATGAACGTCTTGTTCGGGACAATGATGTCCTTGCGGTCGAAGTCGGTGATGGTGGTGGCGCGGATGCGGATCTTGCTCACCGTGCCCGACAGGTTGCCGATGGTGATGGTGTCGCCGATGCGCACCGGGCGCTCGAACAGGATCATGATGCCGGAGATAAAGTTGGCGAAGATCTCCTGCATGCCGAAGCCCAACCCCACCGACAGCGCGGCCACCAGCCATTGCAACTTGTCCCAGCTCACGCCGAGGGTGGACAGGGTCGAGACAAAGCCCACGCCGGCAATGATGTAGGACAGCAAGGTGGTCGTGGCGTAGGCACTGCCCTGGGCCAGGTCCAGCTTGGACAGCACCAGCACTTCCAGCAGGCCGGGCAGGTTGCGCGCCAGGGCGAAGGTGATGCCGATGATGATCAGCGCGCCGAGCAGGTCGCCGATGCTGATCGGCACCATGCTGATATTGGCACCGGTGCCGCTGGTGTATTCGTACAGGGTGACGTTGTCCAGGTAGGAAAATACCGAGATCAGGTCCGACCATACCCAGTACAGCGCCGCGATAAAGCCGCCGAGCAGCGCCAGGCGGATCAGGCGCATCGATTGTTCGTTGACCTGTTCGATATCCAGGGTCGGCTCTTCGATCACCGCTTCGCCTTCGCCGGCTTCCTTGGCGGCCTGGCGTTTGGCCAGGGCGCGGGAATAGGCCAGGCGTCGGGCGGCAACGCCCAGGCCGCGGACGAAGGTGGCTTCGATGACCAGCCAGAACATCAGCAGGTACAGGGTGTTGATCAGCCGGTCGCTGAGCTTGAGTGCGGTGTAGTAGTAGCCAAAGCACACGGCAATGAACAGCGCGACAGGCAGGGCGGTAAACAGCAGGCCCACGGCTTTGCGGAACAGCGAGGCTTTTTCGTGGGTCGGGCTGTGCAGCAGCAGGCGTCCCAGCAGCCAGGCCATCAGGGCGTAGCAGGTCAGGACCACACCAATGCCCAGCACGTCGTCGGCCAGCGCCGCCGGTTGATGCTCGGCAATCGCCACCACGGCCACCAGGGCCAGCACCACCAGCCCGAGCTTGCGTACCCAGCCCTGGAGGAATTCGACCTGGGGCTTTTCCCAGCGGAAGTGCAACTCGGCCACGCCGCCCGGCGCCAGGATGCGGTAGGCGGTGTAGAACACCAGCCATGCCTGGGCGATCTGCAACAGCGCTGCACCCAGGTTGGCGTTCTGCCCACGTGCGTCGATCTGCAGCGCGTAGCCGCACAGCGCCAGGCCCAGTGCTACCGGCATCGCCAACAGGATATTTACCAGGATCGCCTGGGGCGTGTGCCATTGGCTGTCGCGTTTGAAGTGGCCGATGTCCAGGTGGACTCTTTTCAGGCGCGCGTACAACGCGTTGCGGCGCCACAACAGGGCACCGATCAACAGCAGCAACGGCAAAAACAGCAGCGGACGCTGGGTCAGGCCGTCGTACAGCTCGCTGACGCTGGAGGCCCATGGCAGGGTGGTGACCTGCTTGCTCAGGTGCGCCGGCACGGTTTCCAGCCACTCGGTGTCCAGCGGCTTGTTGCTGGGGATCCAGAACATCTGTTCATCGAGCGTCGCGCGCAGGGTGGTGGCGGTGCTGAGCAGTTGTTTCTGGTTCAGTTGCAGGGTGATGGATTCGTTGAGCAGCGCGCTCAGCTCGCGGCTCAGGCGCTCCAGCAAGTCGCTGCGGGTGATCGCCAGTTCCAGCAGGGTGCGCCGCAGTTGCGGGGTGACGTCGGCCGGCGGCTGGTTGGCCAGCAGGTTATCCACATAGGTGCTGGGGGAGCTGATCAGCTCGCGCTGTTGGTTGACCTCGAACTGGTACAGGCGAATGTTGGCGATATCGTCCGCCAGGTCGCGGTCCACCGTCAGGCGGGGCAACGCTTGTTTCTGCTTATACAGAATCTTCGAGAGGAGCAGGCTGCCCTTGAGCACATTGATCTGCTCGTCCAGGGCCGAATCGCTCTGGGTCACGGTGTCCAGCTGTTGCTTGGTCTGCAGGTTCTTCTGGGTCAGGTCGTTGAGGCGGTCGGTACTCTTGAGCAGGTAGTCGGACAGCTTCAGGTTGGCCGCGCTTTCCGTGGCCAGCAGGCTGCTGCCGCCGGCCTTTTGCGCTTCGATGGACTGTTGGGTGACGGTCTGCTGGGACTGGGCCAGGCGTTTCTGGTTGATCAGGGTTTGCAGGTCCTGGATCTCTTGTTCCAGGCGCGCGGTTTTTTCCTGGATCAAGTCGTGCTGGCTGTTGCCCAGGTCCTGCAGCTGGCTATTGCCGGCCAGTTCCTGGCGACGCAGGGGGATCAGGGCATTCAGGGAGGCCAGTTCGGCATTCAGTTGGTTGCGCTGGTCGCTGCTGAGGGCTTTGCCATTGTCCTTGCCGGCCTTGAGGGTGGCATTGATCTGCTGGATGCGCGTCTGGCTGCTGCTGATTTCGGTCTGGGCGCGCTCGGGACGGGTCTGGGCGGCGATGGTCAGGCTGTTGGCGTCGGCCAGTTCCTTTTGCAGGTCGCCTTGCTGGGTGCTGCGCTGCACCAGCAATTGCTCAAGCTGCGGCACCGGCAGGGTGGCGTAGCGTTGGGCTACCGGAATGACCTTGGTGGCCTTGAGCCGGGTCAGTTCGCGCTGGTTCTCGCTGGTCTGGCGCGGCGCGTCTTCCAGCTGGCGCTTGAGGTCGACCAGGCGCTGCTCGTAATCCTGCTTGTTGTCCAGGTAGGTCAGGGTCTGTTGCAGGATCGACTGCAGCGCCTTCATGTCGGCGTCGGGCAGTTTGCGATCAGGCAGCTTGTCCAGGGTTTGCTGGATGGCGTCGGCGCTGGGCGGGTCGGCGGCGTAGACGCTGCCGACACAAAGGGTCAGGCCCAGCAGGGCAGTGGCGAGAAAAGTGCGCAGGGTTGGCATAGAGACCGATCGAGCAAGGTGAAGAATCGGGGGCGTGCTGTCGCCCCGCAGTTTAGAGGAAGAGTCCGGGGCCCGGGCGACTTCCTTCGGGGAATCTGACGCCGACTTTGCCAATCTTGTTCCCGTCCATGACCGCGACGGTCCAGATGGTGTTGTTCCACTCCACCTGGTCGCCCACTACCGGCGCGCCGCCGACTTTCTGGGTGATGAAGCGGCTCAGCGGCATGTCCGGATCGATCCCTTCGAGCTTGAGGCCATACAGCGCTGAAACCGCGCCCAGCTGGGCGTCGCCTTCGAGGACGAAGTCGCCGAAGAAGCGCAAATCGAGGCCGCGTTGCGGTGCCTGGCTGAACAGTTTGCCCAGGGCCGGCAGGTTGTGTTCATGGCCGATCACACAGAGCAGATCGCCGACTTCCAGCACCGTACTACCCGACGGATGGAGCAGTTGCTGGCCACGGAACAGGGCCGCGATGCGCGTGCCTTCGGGCATTTTCAGCTCGCGCAGGGCCGCGCCGATGCACCATTTTTCTGCGCCCAGGCGGTAGACGAACAGCTCCCACTCGCTGGTGACGTGCACTTCCAGGGCTGCGCGGGAGATCGGCGCCGGGTCCGGCGGAACGGTCACTTTGAGCAGCTTGGCCACCCACGGCAGGCTGGTGCCCTGTACCAGCAGCGACACCAGCACGATAAAGAACGCCAGGTTGAAGTACAGCTGCGCATGGGGCAGGCCGGCCATCAACGGGAACACCGCCAGGATGATCGGCACCGCGCCGCGCAGGCCGACCCAGGCGATAAAAGCCTTTTCACGGCCATGGAAGGCTTTGAATGGCAGCAGGCCGACCATCACCGACAGCGGCCGCGCAAACAGGATCATCCACAGCGCCAGGCCCAGGGCCGGCAGGGCAATCGGCAGCAAATCATGGGGCGTGACCAGCAGGCCCAGCACCAGGAACATACCGATCTGCGCGAGCCAGGCCATGCCGTCGAGCATATGCAAAATGCCATGGCGGCTACGCACCGGGCGATTGCCGATCACCAGGCCGCACAGGTACACGGCGAGGAAGCCGCTGCCATGGAAGGCGTTGGTCAGGGCGAACACGAACAGGCCGCCGGCGATCACCAGGATCGGGTACAGGCCGGTGGCCAGGTTGATGCGGTTGACCATTTGCAGCATCAGCCAGCCGCCGCCGAGGCCGACGATGCCACCGATGCCGAACTCGCGCACCAGGTGGGTCAGCAGGCTCCAGTGCAGGCCGGTCTGGCCGCTGGCGAGCATGTCGATCAGGGTGACGGTGAGGAACACCGCCATCGGGTCGTTACTGCCGGATTCGATCTCGAGGCTGGCGGTCACCCGTTCGTTCAGGCCCTTGCCGCCCAGCAGCGAGAACACCGCTGCGGCGTCGGTCGAGCCGACAATCGCACCGATCAGCAGGCCCTGGATAATATTCAGGTCAAACAGCCAGGCCGCCGCCATGCCGGTGAGGCCGGTGGTAATCAACACCCCCACCGTGGCCAGGGACAATGCCGGCCAGAGTGCCACGCGGAAACTCGCCACCCGTGTACGCAAGCCGCCGTCGAGCAGGATCACTGCCAGCGCGAGGTTGCCCACCAGGTAGGCAGTCGGGTAATTGTCGAAAATGATGCCGCCGCCATCGACGCCGGCCACCATGCCCACGGCCAGGATGATCACCAGGATCGGGATACCCAGGCGCGAGGAAAGAGAACTCACCAGAATGCTCGCACTCACCAGCAACGCGCCGATCAAGAACAGGCTGTTGATGGTCGTCGCATTCAAAGGCAGTACTCCATGGGCAAACAAGACGGGACGCAAACTGACCATGCAGTCTGCGTGCCAGGGATTCTAACCTGTTGAATTGCGGTGCTGTCAAAAAGCTTTTTCTGATTCACGCATAACTAAATTTGGGAGGGGCAAGCCCTAATGCCGTTCAGTTAAGCGAAAGTGATTCACTGTAGGAGCGAGCTTGCTCGCGAAGAACTCAGGGCCACCGCGCTTATCGAGAATGAACGCGTTGCCTGGGCGTTTTTCGCGAGCAAGCTCGCTCCTACAAAAAGCCTTAACTGACCGGCATTAGGGCAAGCCCCCTCCCACATTTCAGCCAGTGCAGGGCGTTAGAGGCGGAAGCGGCCTACCATCCCGTTCAGGTCTACCGCCAGGCGTGACAATTCGCTGCTCGCGGCGCTGGTCTGGCTGGCGCCCGTAGCGGATTGCACCGACAGATCACGAATGTTCACCAGGTTGCGGTCCACTTCCCGCGCCACCTGCGCCTGTTCTTCCGCAGCGCTGGCGATCACCAGGTTGCGCTCGTTGATCTCGACAATCGCCGTGTTGATGGTGTCCAGCGACATCCCTGCGCCTTTGGCGATGTTCAGCGTCGACTCCGCCCGCTCGGTGCTGTTGCGCATCGAGTCCACCGCGTGCTCGGTACCGGCCTGGATACTGCCGATCATCCGCTCGATCTCGCTGGTGGACTGCTGGGTACGATGGGCCAGGGCCCGCACTTCATCGGCGACCACCGCGAACCCGCGACCGGCTTCACCGGCGCGCGCGGCTTCAATCGCCGCGTTCAGGGCCAGCAAATTGGTCTGGTCGGCCAGGCCGCGAATCACGTCCAGCACTTTGCCGATATCGCGCGACTCATTGGCCAGTTCGCCGATCAGGGTGGCGGTTGCTTGCACATCGCCGCTCATGCGCTCGATGGCGCTGACGGTTTCCTGCACCAGGTCGCGGCCGTCGCCAGCAGACGTGGTGGCGTTGCGCGAGGCTTCCGAGGTGCTCACCGCATTGCGTGCGACTTCTTCAACGGCGCTGGTCATCTCGTTGACGGCGGTGGCGGCTTGCTCGATTTCGTTGTTTTGCCGGGTCAGGCCACGGGCACTTTCGTCGGTGACGGCGTTCAGTTCCTCGGCGGCGGAAGCCAGTTGGGTGGCGGAGCCGGCGATGCGTTGCAGGGTGTCGCGCAGTTTGTCCTGCATCTTGGCCATGGCGGCGAGCAGGCGCCCGGCCTCATCGTTGCCGTCGACTTTGATCGGCCGTGTCAGGTTGCCTTCGGCGACTTCTTCCGCCGCTTCCAGTGCCTGTGAAATCGGCAGGGTGATGCTGCGGGTCAGCAGCCAGGCAAACAGCAGGGTCAGCAGCGTGGCGATCACCAGCAGGCCCACGACCAGGTTGAAGGCCGTGTTGTATTGGTCTTCGGCCTCCTGATTGGTGGCCAGGGCCATCTTGTTATTGAGGTCCAGCAGGCGCGTCAGCACGGCGTTGACCTGCTCGGAGTTCCTCAGCAATTCGGTGTTAAGCAGGCTGCGCAGCTCATCCATCTGGTTGGCCCGTGACAGGCTCTTCATGCGCTCTTCAATCTGATGGTACTGGCCCAGCAGGCTTACATATTCGTTGTAGGTGCTACGTTCTTCGCTGCTTTCAATCAGTTTCTCGTAGACGCCCTGGGCGGTGCGGATCTGCTGGTTGCGCAGTTCGAAGGCTTCCAGGGTCTTTTGCTGCACATCCGGCTCGCGGTTGGTCAGCAAGCGGTAAGACAGCACGCGCAGGCGCAGGGTCAGTTGGGTGAACTCGTCCAGGGCGCGGATGCTTGGCACGCTGGACAAGGTAATGTCTTCAGTGGCGCCACGGATCTTGCTCATCTGGTTCAGGGCGAACACGCCTAGAAACAACATCAACGCGCCAATAAACGCGAAGCCGAGGAAGGCCCTCGGAGCGATATTCATATTACGAAGCGACATGCGGAAATCCTGGGAGAGGCGCAATCCGTGCGGTCATGAGACGGGGTGTGCCTCTCTATCGGGCATACGACTAAAGTCTAAAGGGGGCTGTGCGTTTTTGTCGCATCTGACGAGGGGTTGCGCGGATTCAGGAACCAGATGGGGGAAATGCAGTCACTAAGGCTCGAAAGCGTGGCCCGGCCCTTAAAAAACGGGCTGCGCGCCAGGGATAACCCTGGCATCCGAGGTGAATTTTCTTTATCGTCACCGCCCTTTGAAAAAGCCCGAGAAATCAAAATGTTAGAAGCATCCCTCAGCCAACTGGAACAACTGGTCAGCGACCTGGTACAGCAGAATCAGGAGCTACTGGGCAGCAACGAATCCCTCAAGGCCGAACTGGCTCGCGCCAAGGATGAGAACGACAGCCTGCAACTGAACCTGATGGAGCAGGAAGAAAAGCACGGCGCCACCGCAGCACGTATCCAGGCGCTGGTTGAGCGCGTGAGCGCAGGCCCTGTCAGCGCATGAATGAAGGGATAAAGGTCGTTTCGATTCTCGGAGAGGATTACTCGATCAAGGCCCCGGCGGGGGAAGATAAAACCCTGATGCACGCCGTGACCATGCTCAAGGCCTCCCTGGCCACCACCAAGAAAAAGTACCCGACCCTGATCGGTGACAAGCTACTGGTGCTGGCGGCGCTGAACCTGTGCGCCGAGCAGATCGAAATGCAGCAGGCTCACCAGCAGGAACTCGACCGTTACCAAGAGCAAGTCAGCGCCACGGTCGAGGTGATTTCCAAGGCGATCCAGCCCTAGAACCACTCATCCTGCATCCCCAGGCACGTATCATCCCGTGCCTCCAGAATCACCAGTTCATGATGGCAGCCCGGAATCTCCCAAGTCAGGAAGTACCGGGCGGCCTGGAGCTTGCCTTGATAGAAGGCGACATCGGCCACATTGCCCTTGGCCAGCCCTTCTTCGGCGCGAATCGCCTGTTCCAGCCAGCGCCAGCCAATCACCGTATGCCCGAATACCTTCAGGTACAGCGCCGAGTTCGCCAGGCTGCTGTTGACCTTGCCCTGGGCGAGATCCGTCAGCAGGCCGATGGTCACGCTTTGCAGGCGGCTGACCAGGTGCTCCAGCGGCTCTCTCAATGCCGTCAGGCCTGGATATTCCTGTGCCCGCGCGCCCGTGTCGGCGATCAGCCGGATCAGTTGCTTCAGGCCCGCGCCGCCGTTCTGCGCCAGCTTGCGCCCCAGCAGGTCCAGGGACTGGATGCCATGGGTGCCCTCGTGGATCGGGTTCAGGCGGTTGTCGCGGTAGTACTGCTCCACCGGGTATTCGCGGGTATAACCATGGCCGCCGAGGATCTGGATCGCCAGTTCGTTGGCCTTGAGGCAGAACTCCGATGGCCAGGATTTGACGATGGGGGTGAGCAGGTCCAGCAGTTCATGGGCCTGTTTGCGTTCGGCCTCGGTCTCCAGTGTGGTGGTGTCATCGAACAGCCGCGCGGCGTACAGGCCCAGGTCAAAGGCACCTTCGACGTAGGCTTTTTGCGTCAGCAGCATGCGCTTGATATCGGCGTGCTGGATGATCGAGACCGGCGCGGTGCCTGGGTCCTTGCTGTCGGGCAAGCGGCCTTGCGGGCGTTCGCGGGCGTATTCCAGCGAATAGAGATAACCGGCGTAACCGAGCATCACCGCGCCCATGCCGACACCGATGCGCGCCTCGTTCATCATCTGGAACATGCAGCTCAGGCCTTGGTGCGGTTTACCCACCAGATAGCCGACGCAGTTGCCGTTATCGCCGAAATTCAGTGCCGTGGACGTGGTGCCACGCCAGCCCATCTTATGAAACAGCCCGGCCAGCAGCACGTCGTTGCGCGCGCCGAGGCTGCCGTCGTCGTTGACCAGGAATTTGGGCACGATAAACAGCGAAATGCCCTTCACCCCGGCGGGCGCGTCCGGCAGCTTGGCCAGCACCATGTGCACGATGTTTTCCGACAGCGGGTGGTCGCCGCCGGAGATGAAGATCTTGTTGCCTTTGAGGCGATAGCTGCCGTCAGCCGCGGGCTCGGCGCGGGTACGAATATCCGACAGCGATGAGCCGGCGTGGGGCTCGGTCAGGGCCATGGTGCCGAAGAAACGGCCTTCGATCATTGGTTGCAGGAAGCGCTGTTTTTGCTCCTCGGTGCCGAAGCTTTCGATCAGGTTGGCGGCGCCCATGGTCAGGAACGGGTAGGACGTCGAGGCCGCGTTGGCGGATTGGAAGTGAGCGAAGCAGGCCTGGGACAGCAGGGTCGGCAACTGCATGCCACCGGCTTCGAAGCTGCGGGCCGCATTGAGGAAACCGGCTTCAAGGAACGCATCCACCGCCGGTTTCACTTCCGGAATCAGAATCGCCTTGCCGTCCTCAAAACGCGGTTCGTTCTCGTCGTTCTTGCGGTTGTGTGGCGCGAAGTACTTCTCGGCAATGTTGCGGGCCGTGCTGATGGCCGCATCGAAGGTTTCGCGGTTGTGCTCGGCAAACCGCTCGCGCTGGGTCAGGCCCTCGGCATCGAGGACTTCGTACAGCTCGAAAGCCAGATTGCGGGAACTGAGCAGCGTCTCGGACATGGCGGATTACCTTTGGGGAATTGGCCTGAGTCTAAGTGCGCGAATAAAGACTGGATAGCAAGATTGATCTAGGTGATGAAGAGGCAGAACGCGGGGAGGGGAATTGAAATGCGATCAAATGTGGGAGAGGGCAAGCCCCCTCCCACATTCAGTTAGCCGATGGTCATCAGGCTGGCATTACCGCCGGCAGCAGCGGTGTTAACGCTCAACGCACGTTCGATCACCAGGCGCTCCAAGGCAATCGTGGTCTCGCCCTGAGACAAACCATGTACCCCAACAATCGCCCCGCCACGCTGCGCCACTTGCTGGCACACCCCACGCAGTTGGTCGGAATCGCCGTGGTGCAGGACGGCGTCAAACACCACCTCGTCCTTGCTCCAGTCGGCCACGCGCTTGATTTTCGCCTGAATCTCCTTCGGCAACCGTGGGAACACGGCCTTGGTCAAGTCGGTTTCCGGCCATACCGCCGAACCGCCGACCGCCAATACCGCCGCCAGTTGAGTCAACAGATCGCCTTCCACGTCCGCCAGGCACAGTACGTGCTCGCGAGGCAGGATGGCGTAGCTGTTGCGCTCGCCGGTCGGGCCGGCCAATTGACGGGTGATACCGCTTTGGGATTGCGCGGCGAACTGGCTGCACAGCGCGCTCAGCTCGCTGAACTTATTGGTGTCGGCCCAGGTTTTCAGGGCGGTCAGCGGTTGGCTCATGGCATCGCGCAGACGTACGTCCGGTGCCGCCAGCTTGTCGCCACGTACGAAGGATTGCTCGATCGCATCGGTAGGACGGGTTGACAGCAAGCGGTACAGGTACAGCGGACCACCGGCTTTCGGGCCTGTGCCCGACAGGCCTTCGCCGCCGAACGGCTGCACGCCGACCACGGCACCGACGATGTTGCGGTTTACATAGACGTTACCGGCATTGACGTTGTCGATCACCTTGGCGATGGTCTCGTCGATACGGGTGTGTACGCCCAGGGTCAGGCCATAGCCGGACGCGTTGATCTGGCCGATAAGCTGGTCGATCTCCTTGCGCTTGTAGCGCACCACGTGCAGCACCGGGCCGAAGATCTCCCGTTGCAGTTCGTCGAAGCTTTCCAGCTCGATCAGGGTGGGCATCACGAAGGTGCCGCGCTTGATTTCTTCACCGTCGGCAATCGCCACCTGGTACACATTGCGGCCTTTGTCGCGCATGGCCTGGATGTGTTTCTCGATGCCGGCCTTGGCTTCGGCGTCGATCACCGGGCCGATGTCCACCGACAGGCGTTCCGGGTTGCCCAGGCGGCATTCAGCCATGGCGCCCTTGAGCATTTCGATCACGCGGTCTGCCGAATCTTCCTGCAGGCACAACACGCGCAGGGCCGAGCAACGTTGACCGGCGCTGTCGAAGGCCGAGGACACCACGTCGATGACCACCTGCTCGGTGAGCGCCGAGGAATCGACGATCATCGCGTTCTGGCCGCCGGTCTCGGCGATCAGCGGGATCGGACGGCCCTGGGCATCCAGGCGCCCGGCGACATTGCGTTGCAGCAGGCGCGCGACTTCGGTGGAACCGGTGAACATCACGCCCTTGACGCGATCATCACCCACCAGGCGCGCACCGACGCTTTCACCCTGGCCCGGCAGCAATTGCAGTACGCCTTGGGGAATACCGGCTTCGAGCAGGATGCGCACGGCTTGTGCAGCCACCAGCGGGGTTTGTTCGGCTGGCTTGGCCAAGACCGGGTTACCGGCGGCCAGTGCGGCAGCCACTTGCCCACTGAAAATCGCCAGCGGGAAGTTCCACGGGCTGATGCACACCACTGGGCCCAATGGGCGGTGGGCGTCATTGGTGAAGTCGTTGCGAGCCTGTACCGCGTAGTAGCGCAGGAAGTCCACGGCCTCACGCACTTCGGCGATGGCGTTGGCGAAGGTCTTGCCGGCTTCGCGGGCCAGCAGGCCCATCAGCGGCTGGATCTCGCCTTCCATCAGGTCGGCGGCACGTTCCAGGATCGCGGCGCGTTCGGCGGGCGGGGTGGCCTGCCAGATCGGGCCGGCGCTGATGGCGCACTGGATCGCGTTGTCGACGTCTTCGACGGTGGCTTCTTGCACGTGACCGACCACGTCACGCAGGTCGGACGGATTCAATACCGGTGCCGCCGCTTGATCGCTGGCGGCGCAACCGAGCATCGGCGCGGCCTTCCAGTTGTTGTGGGCAGTGGCCAGCAGGGCGCAGGACAGCGATGCCAGGCGGTGTTCGTTGGCCAGGTCGATACCGGCCGAGTTGGCACGGTCGCTGCCGTACAGGTCACGGGGCAGCGGGATACGCGGGTGCGGCAGGCCGAAGCCGCCTTCCAGCGTCGCCATCTGCTCGATGCTGGCCACTGGGTCGGCCACCAGCTCCTGGATCGAGATGGACTGGTCGGCGATGCGGTTGACGAACGAGGTGTTGGCGCCGTTTTCCAGCAGCCGACGCACCAGGTAGGCCAGCAGTGTTTCGTGAGTGCCGACCGGTGCGTACACGCGGCACGGACGGTTCAGCTTGCCTTCGGAAACCTTGCCTACTACCTGCTCGTACAACGGTTCACCCATGCCGTGCAGGCATTGGAACTCGTACTGGCCGGGGTAATAGTTCTGACCGGCGATATGGTAAATCGCCGACAAGGTATGGGCGTTGTGCGTAGCGAACTGCGGGTAGATGACTTCCGGTACCGACAGCAGCTTGCGTGCACAGGCAATGTAGGAAACATCGGTGTACACCTTGCGGGTATACACCGGATAGCCTTCCAGGCCTTCGACCTGGGCGCGTTTGATCTCGCTGTCCCAGTACGCGCCTTTTACCAGGCGGATCATCAGGCGATGGCGGCTGCGGCGTGCCAGGTCGATGACGTAGTCGATCACATACGGGCAACGCTTCTGGTAGGCCTGGATCACGAAGCCAATGCCGTTCCAGCCGGTCAGCTGCGGTTCGAAGCACAGGCGCTCGAGCAGATCCAGCGACAGCTCCAGGCGGTCGGCTTCTTCGGCGTCGATGTTCAGGCCGATGTCGTATTGCTTGGCCAGCAGGGTCAGGGACAGCAGGCGCGGGTACAGCTCATCCATCACGCGCTCGTACTGCGCACGGCTGTAACGCGGGTGCAGGGCCGACAGCTTGATGGAGATACCCGGGCCTTCATAAATCCCACGGCCGTGGGAGGCTTTGCCGATGGAGTGAATGGCTTGTTCGTACGAGGCCAGGTATTTCTGCGCGTCGTGTTCGGTGAGGGCGGCTTCACCAAGCATGTCGTAGGAATAGCGGAAACCCTTGGCTTCGAATTTGCTCGCGTTGGCCAGGGCTTCGGCGATGGTTTCGCCGGTCACGAACTGCTCGCCCATCAGGCGCATGGCCATGTCGACGCCCTTGCGGATCATCGGCTCGCCGCTCTTGCCGATGATGCGGCTCAGGGATGAGGTGAGGCCGGCTTCGTTATGGGTGGCGACCAGTTTGCCGGTCAGCAGCAGGCCCCAGGTGGCGGCGTTGACGAACAGCGACGGGCTGTTGCCCAGGTGCGGATGCCAGTTGCCGGTGCTGATCTTGTCGCGGATCAGCGCGTCGCGGGTGCCTTTGTCCGGGATCCGCAGCAGTGCTTCGGCCAGGCACATCAGGGCTACGCCTTCTTGGGACGACAGCGAGAATTCCTGCAGCAGGCCCTGAACAATCCCGGCACGGCCGCCGGCACTCTTCTGATTGCGCAGTTTTTCCGCAATCGAAGCGGCGAGCTTGTTGGTGGCTTCGGCCATTTGCACCGGCAGGCGGGCCTGTTCGATCAACATCGGCACCACTTCCGGCTCGGGGCGGCGGTAAGCGGCGGTGATCGAAGCGCGCAGTACGGATTGCGGCAGGATGCTCTCGGCGAACTCAAGGAAGCACTGGTGGGCGTGGTCGCTCTGGACTTCGCCTGCGTCGTCAGCGTCCTTGCTGCTCAAGCCGTTGAGCTCGGTCAGGGTTGCACCACCCTCGAGTTTTTCCAGGTAATTGAAAATCGCCTGCTTGATCAGCCAGTGCGGCGTGCGATCAATGGAGGTCGCGGCCGCCTTGAGGCGTTCGCGGGTCGGGTCGTCGAGTTTGACCCCAAGGGTGGTCGTAGCCATTTTCTTATCCTCATGGGTGCCACTACCGAGTGGCATCAGCTGGCGGCAAGATTAGCTTTGCTCAGGGAGAGGTGCAACCGGGTGCAACCCATTTTGTTGATGAATTTTTCGACGCATGATCGGAAAAAATCGGCCGTCGACGGAATCTGCTTCGGCTTGGTGCATTTACTTCTGAGATCGGCTGTTCTTGCTCCGAAAAGGAGCAAAAAACCAGTGTTTTTTGTGTTTTACACCTGGGTGCAACTTATTCCCAAGAAACTGGTTGCACCTTATTTACTTTGTTGAATAGCATTCGCGCCCAAGGTGCAACCGACTTTAGGGTTTGGTTCATCGGCTGGCGGCTTTCCTGGGGAAACGTCAGTCATAAATGCGCGGCACGCAGGTACGTTTACTCACTGACCAGTGGGTGGCCGTCTGACAGACCGCCGCTACATAAAAACAAAGCCAGGGCGTCACTCATATGAGCGTAAGTAATCCAACCCTGATCACATTCGTGATCTACATCGCAGCAATGGTGCTGATCGGCCTGATGGCCTATCGCTCCACCAACAACCTTTCCGATTACATCCTGGGCGGTCGCAGCCTCGGTAGCGTGGTGACAGCCTTGTCCGCCGGTGCTTCCGACATGAGCGGCTGGTTGTTGATGGGTTTGCCGGGCGCGATCTACATGTCCGGCCTGTCGGAAAGCTGGATCGCCATCGGCCTGATCGTCGGTGCCTACCTCAACTGGCTGTTCGTGGCCGGTCGCCTGCGGGTACAGACCGAGCACAACGGTGACGCCCTGACGCTGCCGGATTACTTCTCCAGCCGTTTCGAAGATAAAAGCGGTCTGCTGCGGATCATCTCTGCGGTGGTGATCCTGGTGTTCTTCACCATCTACTGCGCTTCCGGCATCGTGGCCGGTGCCCGTCTGTTCGAAAGCACCTTCGGCATGTCCTACGAGACCGCGCTGTGGGCCGGTGCTGCAGCGACTATTGCCTACACCTTTATCGGTGGTTTCCTGGCCGTGAGCTGGACCGATACCGTGCAAGCCACGCTGATGATCTTCGCGCTGATCCTGACGCCGATCATTGTGCTGCTGGCCACCGGCGGTGTGGACACTACGTTCCTGGCGATTGAAGCCAAGGACCCGACCAGTTTCGACATGCTGAAAAACACCACTTTCATCGGTGTTATCTCGTTGATGGGCTGGGGCCTGGGTTACTTCGGTCAACCGCACATCCTCGCGCGCTTCATGGCGGCGGATTCGGTGAAGTCGATCGCCAAGGCGCGTCGCATCTCCATGACCTGGATGATCCTGTGCCTGGCCGGTACCGTGGCGGTGGGCTTCTTCGGTATCGCTTACTTCTCGGCGCACCCTGAGGTCGCCGGTCCCGTCACCGAAAACCCTGAGCGTGTGTTCATCGAACTGGCAAAAATCCTGTTCAACCCATGGGTTGCCGGTGTCCTGCTGTCGGCCATCCTCGCCGCCGTGATGAGCACCTTGAGCTGCCAACTACTGGTGTGCTCCAGCGCCCTGACCGAAGATTTCTACAAAGCGTTCCTGCGCAAGAACGCCTCCCAGCTTGAGCTGGTGTGGATCGGTCGCGTGATGGTGCTGGTGGTTGCCCTGATCGCCATCGCCATGGCCGCCAACCCGAACAACCGCGTCCTGGGGCTGGTGAGCTACGCCTGGGCCGGTTTCGGCGCTGCGTTCGGCCCTGTGGTGCTGATCTCGGTGATCTGGAAAAACATGACCCGCAACGGCGCACTGGCCGGCATCCTGGTCGGCGCGACCACCGTGATCGTGTGGAAGCACTTCGAACTGCTGGGCCTTTACGAAATCATCCCTGGCTTCATCTTCGCCAGCCTGGCCATCTATTTCGTAAGCAAGCTGGGCGCACCGACAGCCGGTATGGTCGAGCGCTTTGATGCGGCGGAAAAAGACTACAACCTCAATAAGTGATTCGCCGGGCGCTGAGCGCCTGTCGAGATGAAAAAACGGCCTGCGTCCTTTGGATGGGGGCCGTTTTTTTAAGGTTTTGAGGTCAAACAACGCGGATCACAGGCTCAGCTGATTGCTGAAATGAAAGATTATCGCACCGACAGCTCCGACTAGACCTGTGAGGGCCGTTCCGTGAAGTGCGAGTTTCAGATTGCGCGGAAACTCCTTGACCTGTTTTGCGTTAATAACGCCACGTTTTGCGTTCCACTTCGGCAGCGCGATTGCTATATAGACGACACATAGTCTGCCTAATCTTCCTGGTAGGTTGTCACTAAAAATACGCCTGTAGTTGTTTATCAGGCTGCACTGGTCCAACAAATCTTCCATCTTTTTCAATTTTCGATAGGCCAGGAAAAAATCGAGAATGACCGCTGTAAGCATTGAGCCCGCCGAGACCAGCGCTACTTGATCTTTTGCGGGGAGGCTGAGGACGTACTCAATACTCATACAGGACTTCTCCGGCGGCTGCGCCGACCTCGCTTCCCAAGTTACCTAGAGCAAAGCCCATTGCTCCCCCAGCTATCAGAAGGCAGCCCAAGGCAAACGGCCCGGCTGTCGGGGCCATTACGGCTATACACAAACCCATTCCCATCTGGCCTCCGATGATTCCCCCAGCCACCCCGAACGTTAATTTACCTGCCTCCACATACTTCGCTTTTCTGCATTGCTGATCTCTCCCAGTGGAGCACGCCTCCTTGATCTCCAGCGCCGTCGCTGTCGTACTCAGTGCTATTCCCAATGGTGTACCGTTTTTAAGAAATTTTGCTGTTTTGGAGACCCGCGCAATAGTTTTGCTGTACTGATTTATCTCCCCACTATGCAAGTAGCTCTTGGTTGAAATTCCCAGCATTTTCTTGATCGAGCCTTCATTCCTCAGGCCTGTTCCATAACGCGCAAAGCTGCGCATCTGTGCTTCCAGCTTGGCAAATAGAACTTGGCGTCGAGCCAGGAAGTCATCTCTTGCAGCACCTCCTCCAAGACGCAATGATTGTTTGTGCAGTGCATCAATTTCATCGAGCGTGTTCACTATTTCTTGTAAGTGTCGGCTCCAAGCGTCGCCTGCAGTACCTATCCCTAGTGATGCGTAACCCAGCAGTTTTTGTAGCAGGTCGTAGTTGTGCAGGGCGAAGGTATCTGCGCCTTCGGCCATTACGCTATGACGAATGTCCCAGGCGGCGCGCATCAAGCGTGACTCTTCCAAGGTACAGCTCGCTGTGGTTTCGTCCCCGATGATGACTAACTGCCCTGGCAGTACAACAACATTGCGAATATGAGTATTGAGGGCATCAAACTTCGCTTCGGCGTGTTTGCTCAATCGTAGTTTTGCCTTGAGCTCCACTGAGGTTTGTCGATGCTCATTGATGAATGCATAGGGGGGAGGCATTACACACTCCCCCGCGATGCAGATTGGCTCGAAGCGAGGTGATTGCCTGCCATGAAAGCATTCCTTTTTGAATGAACATGGCTGCGCAATTTAAATAGCCACCTGGAGGGTGTCTTGGTTATGGCGGATGAATTTCGGGTGGTTTTTTGTTTTTGGGAAAAGGGCTACTGAGCTGCGTCTGAGTTCTGTCAGACGCGTGTGTTTTTACTGAGGCTCGGTGTGCAATTACCTGCCGAAAAGCCATGAAAGAGTGAAGCTAGGAATTGGAAACCCGGCGCGTAAGGATTTACTGATTTGTTCGCGCTGCGGTCGGTTCGATAAGTGACTGGTACAGAATCTCCCGCCTACCCCTCGCAGAGAAACACCGGATGTTCGCTCCTGCCAATCAAAGTGCCTTTACCCTGACCCTCGACGGTGTGCCGAGTGAACTCAAGGTGTTCGAGTTCCATGGCAATGAAGCCATCAGCCAGCCGTATCGTTTTGATCTTGAACTGATCAGCGAACAGCCCGACCTGGACCTGGAAAGCCTGCTGCATCGTCCGGCATACCTGGGCTTCGACGCTCACGGTCATGGCGTCCACGGCCTGGTTTATCGGGTGGCGCAGGGCGATTCCGGGCGGCGGCTGACGCGTTACCAGATCAGCCTTGTGCCGCAGTTGGCCTATCTCGCGCACAGCAGTCACCAGCGGATCTTCCAGCACAAGACGGTGCCGCAGATCATTGCGCAGGTGCTGGCGGAGCAGCAGCTCCATGCCGACCAATTCGAATTTCACCTCAGTGGCGCCTATCCCGAGCGCGAGTATTGCGTGCAGTTTGGCGAGAGCGACCTGGCCTTCATTCAGCGCCTGTGTGCCGAACAGGGGATTCACTATCACTTCCAGCATTCGCCCGAAGGACACCTGCTGGTGTTTGGCGATGACCAGACCGTTTTCGCCCCGCCCGATCAGCCTACGCCCTACATGCCGGGCTCCGGGATGGTGGCGGATACGCCGGCCATCAAGCGCTTTGCGCTGCGGTTGGAAACCCGCACCACCGCGGTCAACCTGCGTGACTACGACTTTCTCAAGCCGAGCCTGGTGCTGGAGAGTGGCGTGGTCGGCGAACAGCTTCCACGGTTTGAGGCGCAGGCCTACCCCGGTCATTTTTCCGATCGCCCCCACGGCAAATACCTCGCGCAACGTGGCCTGGAGCGGCACCGTAGCGACTATCGAATAGCTCGTGCCAGCGGCGATGACCCTGCATTGAGCAGCGGCCGGTTCCTCAAGTTGACTGGGCATCCGCGGGACGAATGGAATGACGTGTGGCTGGTGACGCAAGTTACCCACGAAGGCAGGCAGCCCCAGGTTCTGGAGGAGGCTGTCACCGAGGTTGGCGGTGGAGATTTTCTTCAGGGGTATCGCAATGAATGTGTGGCGACTCCGTGGGACGTGATCTTCCGCCCGCCCTCACCTGAGCACTCGAGGCCGACTTTGTCGGGTTACCAGAACGCCGTGGTCACCGGCCCCGTCGACAGTGAAATCCATTGCGACGAATACGGCCGGGTCAAGGTGCAACTGGCCTGGGATCGCGTTGGCGAGCATAACGATCATTCCAGTTGCTGGCTGCGGGTGGCCAGCGGTTGGGCCCATGACCGCTATGGTTCGGTGCTTATCCCGCGCGTGGGCATGGAAGTGCTGGTGGGGTTCGTCAATGGAGATATGGACATGCCGCTGGTGATGGGCTGCCTGCCCAACGCGGCGACGCCGGTCCCTCTCGACCTGCCGGCAGACAAGACCCGCAGCATCTTCCGTAGCCAAAGCAGCCCCGGTGGCGGTGGCTACAACGAACTGCGCATCGAAGACCGCAAGGGCGCCGAGGAGATCTACCTGCGCGCCCAGCGGGACTGGACCCAACATGTGCTGCACGACCAGCAGGTGCAGATCGACAATCAATGCCGCATCAGGGTGGGCGGTGAGTCGCACCATGAACTGCATGGCGAAGAGCAGCGCATCACCCATGGCAATCGTTTGACCGAACTCAAGCAGGACGATCATCTGGTGGTCGGTGGTTCGCAGCAGATGCGGGCCGGGCGGGCCATCCAGATTGGCGCCGGGCAGAGCGTCGTTATAGAGGCGGGCGCAAGCGTGACAATTCAGGCCGGTGGGCAGTCGATTACGCTGTCGGCAGACGGGATCTTCAGCAGCGCGCCGATTCAGCTGGGAGGCGCGCCTGCTCCGGCGGCTTCGCCATTGATGCCTGGGGTGAAGGCGGCGTTGCTGGCGGTTATTCCCGCACCGCTGAGCCGGATGCAAGTGGCCAGCCTCAAACGTAGTGCTCCGTTTTGCGAAGAGTGCCAACGCTGCAGTGACCGTCAGTGCGGTGCCCCCACCCCACCCCATTCAACCTTAAAAGGAATTTTCCCTGATGCCTCAATCCCTGACCCCCGATGACTGGCTAGGGCAATGCCCTCTACTCCCCGGCGAGCGGCTCTATGTGGTGCTGAGCAGTGCCAGTGATGCGAAACCGCTGGCTGCCTGGAAAGTCTCGGCAGCCGGGATGCCGCCTCAAGCGATCTGGGCAGGCACGGCCTATGCCGAGTGGGGTGAGGTGATGCCCTGCGTAGGGATTGTCGAATCCGACAGTGCCTTCCTCGATTGGATTGCAACCACTGAAGCGACGGATTGGGGTTGGCTGGCGGTTTCGTCCAGTCCGTTGGAAGTGGTAGTGGCTCATCTGCAAAGCCTGACCAAGATACTGCTTCCCGATGAGCGGAGTGTGTTCCTGCGCTTCTGGGATGGCGCTCAGTTCCTGCCGATCGTGCAGAAGCTGGGCGATGAAATCGGCGCGGTGTTGCCGGTGTTCCAGCGGTATCTGATCAATGGCCAGTCGCTGGGCGTTGCGACGGCGTCGGTAACGGCGGCCAAAGCCAGTCCCTGGTGGCGAGTGCCTGAATCGTTATTGGAACACTTGGCCGCGCAGTCGCCACAGACCCTGATCGACAACCTGCTGCAGTGGCTTGAAGAGCAGCGCCCCGACCTGTATGCCGCGTTCACACCGGCGACCTTGCAGCACAAGGTCGCCTACTTCGCGCGCAGTACGGACATCAGCGCTGAAGCGCTGGCGGGCTACCTGGACTCAGAGTTGAGTTGAGGCCAGCGCCTGTTGCAGGTCGTCGATCAGGTCTTCGACCGCTTCGATACCCACCGACAGGCGAATCATTTCCGGTTTTACGCCGGCCTTGGCCTGTTCCTGCTCGTTCATCTGTCGGTGAGTGGTGGAAGCCGGGTGGCAGGCCAGGGACTTGGCGTCGCCGATGTTGACCAGGCGCTTGAAGATTTGCAGGGCGTCGTAGAAGCGCACACCGGCATCAAAGCCGCCCTTCAAGCCGAAGGACAGGATCGCCGACGGTTTGCCCTGCATGTATTTCTGCGCCAATGCGTGGTGCGGGTGGTCCGGCAGGCCGGCGTAGCTGACCCATTCCACCTGGGCATGGCCTTGCAGGAATTGCGCGATTTTCAGGGCGTTTTCGGTGTGGCGCTCCATGCGCAATGCCAGTGTTTCCAGACCTTGAAGCAACAGGAAGGCATTCATCGGCGCCAACGCTGCACCGGTGTTGCGCAGTGGCACGGTACGAGCACGGGCGATGAAGGCGGCGGGGCCGAATTTTTCGGTATAGACCACGCCGTGATAGGCCGGCTCGGGCTGGTTGAGGCCGGGGAATTTATCCGCGTATTTCGTCCACGGGAACGTGCCACTGTCGACAATTACACCGCCCAGGGAGTTGCCATGGCCGCCGACGTATTTGGTCACCGAGTGCACCACGATGTCGGCGCCGAACTGGATCGGCTTGCACAGGATCGGCGTGGCCACGGTGTTGTCCACCACCAGCGGCACGCCACGGGCATGGGCAACGTCGGCCAGGGCTTCGATGTCGATGATATTGCCCGCGGGGTTGCCGATACTTTCGCAGTACACCAGCTTGGTGTTGTCATCGATCAGTTCGGCGATGGCTGCAGCGCAATCGTCCCGGGCGAAACGCACCTCCACGCCAAAGCTCGGCAGCAGGTGGGCGAAGAGGGTGTAGGTGCCACCATAAAGCTGCGGAGTGGTGACGATATTGTCACCCGCACGGGTCAAGGTTTGGATTGCGTAGTGGATCGCCGCGCTGCCGGCCGAGACTGCCAGCGCTGCGATACCGCCTTCAAGGGCGGCGATGCGCTGCTCCAGCACATCGTTGGTGGGGTTCATGATGCGCGTGTAGATATTGCCGGGTACGTCCAGGTTGAACAGGTCGGCGCCGTGTTGGGCGTTATCGAATTCGAAGGCGACGTTCTGGTAGATCGGCACGGCGACGGCCTTGGTGGTCGGGTCCGACTTGAAACCGTGGTGCAGCGCGATGGTGGCGTCTTTCATGATTGTTATTGACCTCCCTGGAGTGGTGGAAGGCCACAATAAATCCGCCTTGCCGTCGGCATTTAGATTTTTTTCAACGGGCTGCCTGCGTTTGCGGCATAAGCACCGCCCGGCATGCGGCCCTGCACCTTTGCGCCCTTAGAAGGTAAACTTCGCCCCCTGCGCAGGAGCAACCATGAATTATCGTCACGCCTTTCACGCCGGCAACCACGCCGATGTCTTCAAACACCTGACCTTGACCCGCCTCATCGCCCTGATGTCGCGCAAGGAGCAGCCGTTCGCCTACCTCGACACCCATGCCGGGATTGGTCTGTACGACCTGCAAGGTGATCAGGCCAATCGCACGGGTGAGTACCTGGAAGGTATCGCGCGTTTGTGGGGCGCCGACGATCTACCGCCGCTGAGCGCCGATTACATGCGTGTGCTGCACGAGATGAACCCCGATGGCCAGTTGCGCTACTACCCGGGCTCGCCGGAGCTGGCGCGCCGCCTTACGCGCCCCCAGGACCGCGTGCTGCTCAATGAAAAACACCCGGAAGACGGCGTGTTGCTCAAGGACAACATGAAGGGCGATCGTCGGGTCAAGGTTCATTTGGGCGAAGGCTGGCATGTGCCGCGCGCCCTGTTACCGGTGCCGGAAAAACGTGCGTTGATGCTGATTGATCCGCCGTTTGAACAGCTCGACGAAATGCAGCGCTGCGCCGCCGCCCTCAAGGAAGCCGTCAGCCGTATGCGCCAGACCGTCGCGGCGATCTGGTACCCGGTGAAGGACCAGCGCATGCTGCGTCGCTTCTACCAGGACCTGGCCGGCACCGGTGCGCCGAAGTTGCTGCGCGTGGAATTGCTGGTGCATCCGCTGGACACGCCCAACACCCTGACCGGCTCGGGCCTGGCGATTGCCAACCCGCCGTGGGGCCTGGAAGAGGAGTTGCGTGAGCTGCTGCCGTGGCTGTCCAGGAAGCTTGGCCAGACCCAGGGTGGGTGGCAGATGGATTGGCTCATAGCTGAGTAGTTGTAAGTTGCAAGCTTCAAGCTTCAAGCTGCAAGTGAGAGCAGAAAACACCACTTGCAGCTTGCAGCTTGAAACTTGCAGCTCCGATCTTCAGATCAGGCAAGTCACGCCGGTACCGCCGATCCCACAGTAGCCCTGCGGGTTCTTCGCCAGGTACTGCTGGTGATACGCCTCGGCGAAGTACACCGTCGGCGCCTCTTCGATTTCGGTGGTGATGGTGCCCAGGCCGGCCTTGGTCAATTCTGCTTGATAGGCATCGGCACTGGCCTTTGCCGCCGCCAGTTGCTCAGGCGTGGTCGCATAGATCACCGAGCGGTACTGGGTGCCGATGTCGTTGCCCTGGCGCATGCCCTGGGTCGGGTTGTGCAGTTCCCAGAACATCTTCAGCAGGTCTTCGTAGTTCACCTTGGCTTGGTCATACACCACCAGCACCACTTCGCTGTGGCCGGTCAGGCCCGAGCAGACTTCTTCATACGTCGGGTTCGGCGTGAAACCACCGGCATAGCCGACCACGGTGCTGACCACGCCATCGCGCTGCCAGAACTTGCGCTCGGCGCCCCAGAAACAACCCAGGCCGAAGATCGCGAAGCCGACGTCGTCGACGAATGGGCCCAGCAGCGGGTTGCCGTTGACGAAGTGCGTCTGCGGCAGGTTCATCGGGGTTTCACGACCAGGCAACGCTTGTTCTTGAGTAGGCAGCACGTTTTTGTTCACCAGAATTTCCGAGCGCAAGACCATGAGCAGTCCTCTCGTCAGGTTGAGTTAGCGGTAAATTTCAGACAGCCAGTGTGCCCGAGTGTTACAGCGCTGTCAGGCGATTGGCCCGCGCGGATAGCGTCTAAGCTTCTCGAGCAGCTCTGCACCGGGGATCGGCCGGTCGAACAGGTAGCCCTGGCCAACGTCGCAACGGTGCCGACGCAGGAACGCCAGTTGCTCGGGGGTCTCGATGCCTTCGGCCACCACCTTGAGCTTGAGGTTGTGGGCCATGGCGATCACGGCCGAGGTGATTTCCATGTCGTCCTGGTTGTCCGGGATTTCGTGGATAAAGCTGCGGTCGATCTTGATGATGTCGATGGGAAATTTTTTCAGGTAGCTCAGCGACGAGTAACCGGTGCCGAAGTCGTCCATGGCCAGGGTCAGGCCGAAGCTCTTGAGCTGGTCCAGTTGCAGGCGCGTGTCTTCGGTCGCTTCCAGCAGCAGGCCTTCGGTCAGCTCCAGTTCCAGCAGGTTGGCCGGCAGCTGTTCTTCCTTGAGGATCGTGGCGATCGAGGCGACCAGGTCCGGGTCGGAAAACTGTTTGGGCGACAGGTTGATTGCTACCTGCAAATTGCCCATGCCAGCGGCGCTCAGTTGCCTGCTCATGCGGCAGGCCTGGCGCGCGATCCATTTGCCGATCGGGATGATCAAACCGGTCTCTTCGGCGACGCTGATGAACTGATCGGGGCGGATCATGCCCTTTTCCGGATGGTTCCAGCGCAGCAGCGCTTCCATGCCCAGCAAGCGGCCGCTGCGCAGGCACAGCTTGGGCTGGTAGAACACGTCCAGTTCGTTCTGGGTCAGGGCACGACGCAGGTTGTTCTCCACGAACAGCTTGTAGCTGGCCTCGGCGTTCAAGGCTTCGGTGAACACCTGTACCTGGTGTTTGCCGTTGGCCTTGGCCTTGTGCAGGGCCAAGCCGGCGTTGCGCATCAGGGTCTGCGGGTCACGGCCATGCAGCGGTGCACAGGCCAGGCCCACGGAGCCGGTGACGCTGATCAGTTGGTTGTCGACGAACATCGGTTTGTCGAGGGTCGCCAGCAGTTGGCTGGCCACCTGTTGGCCGCTTTCCAGGTCAGTGTCGTCCAGCAGCACCGCGAATTCGTTACTGGCAAAACGCGCCAGGCTGCCGCCGGCACTCAGGCTGTTGCGCAGGCGGCGGGCCAGGCTGATCAGCAGCTTGTCGCCGGTCTGGTGGCCGAGGCTGTCGTTGATGCGCTTGAAGTTGTCGATGTCCACCAGCAACAGGCTGATCGGGCTGTCGCTGTCGCGGGCAAAGCGCTCATCAAGGTTGCGGATAAATGCCGGACGGTTGCCCAGGTTGGTCAGGTTATCGGTGTAGGCCAGGCGTTCGATGCGCTGCTGGGCCAGCTTGTTCTGGGTGATGTCTTCGTAGATGCCGATGTAGTGGGTCAGCTCACGGTTGTCGCCATATACCTTGGAAATCGACAGCTGGCCCCAGTAGGGCTCGAGGTTTTTACGTCGGCTCTTGAACTCGCCCTGCCAGCTGTTGCTCTTGGCCAGGCTCGACGGTGCGTCGAACAGCAGTTCGCTGAGGTTTTCCAGGGCCGGCAGCTGGGCCAGGCGGTGGCCGTGGACTTCTTCGGCGCTGTATTGGGTAATCGCGGTAAAGCTTGGGTTGACGTACTCCACCACGCCGTCGCAGTTGACCAGCAAAAAGGCATTGGCACTTTGCTCCACGGCACGCTGGAACAGGTGCAGGGCGCTGGTGGCGGTACGGCGGTTGTGGTTGTTGATCACTTGCGCGAACTGGTCGGCCAGTTCGCCGGCAAAGGCAATCTCATCGGCCTGCCAGGCACGCGGGCTGCCTCCCTGTTCCAGGCACAATACGCCCACCACCTGGCCGTCGACGCGGATACTCGCATCGAGCATGGCGTGGACGTCCCTGGCGCGCAGGTTTTCGACCATTTCCCGGGTGCGCGGGTCGCGCATCGCGTTGGTTGCGTCGATTGCCCGGCTGGTGTGCAGGGCTTCCAGGTAATCCGGAAAGCAACTGGCGTCGATGGGCTCAGGCAGGTGGTGCTGCTGGTCATCGCGGTGGTAGGCCGAGATCGGTACCAGGCGCTGGCCTTCGAGGTTCCAGATGCTTGCGCAGTCGATCTGGTAGATGTCACAGGCGCTGCGGGTGATCAGCTCTGCGGCTTCCTGCAGCGAATTGTTGGCGGTGTAGCGCTGGCGGGCCAGCAACAGGATCAGCTCCTGCTGGGCGCGCACCCGCTCCAGGTGCTGCAGTTGTTCCTGCTGGGCGCGCTGGTTGAGCTCCAGGGCGATCTGCAGGCGGCTGTTCTGGCTTTCCAGGTCCTCCGTCGGGGCGGGCAGGGAGACTTCGTTGAACAGGCCGTCGACCACCATCAGGTAGCCGCGCAGCAGATGGCGATTGTGTTGTTTGTAGGCTTCGCCCATTTCCAGCAGGCTCAGGGGGCCATCGTTGGTGTGCAGGGTGTAGCGCACCAGATAGTGAGGGCTGTCGCTCAGTTGCTGTTGGATGGTGTCGTGCAGTTGATAGCGCGCCTGAGGCTCCATCAGGCTGGCGAAGGGGGTGCCGAGCAGCGCACACAGCTCGACCGCCGACAGGCCGAATTGGCGCTCGCAGTTAGGGTCGAGGTACAGAAGGGCCCAGCTTGCCTCATTAAGCCGCTCGAAACGCAGCATACCGAGGCGCGAAGGCACCGGTAACTGCGTCACTACCTCGGCCGCCATACGGGCGACATCGGGTTGGCTTTTCATGGGGGGGGAACTCACTTCAAATAACGCGCACGGCGCCGGGCTCACGCCCTCTTTACTGTTGCCTGCGGCAAGGTTGCATCATGCGGCGCGGGCTGACAAGAGAGGATGAAGGCTAAGTGCTATAAGGGGGTTATCGGCCAGGCGGAGGAATTCTTCAGTCAGGATGACAGAAGGTGTACAACCCTGTTCTGTCTGTAGAGAAAAGCAAAAAAAGCCCCGCCAAATTGACGGGGTTGAGGTACGAGCGTGGCGCTCGGAAATCGTTGCAACCAGGCCTCCCCGATGAAAGGGAGGCCGCTGTGGCTTACAGCAGGATGGTGCGGATGTCGTTCAGCAACTGGCTCAGGCGCTGGGTGAAGCGTGCAGCAGCCGCGCCGTTGATCACACGGTGATCGTAGGACAACGACAGTGGCAGCATCAGCTTCGGCTGGAACGCTTTACCGTCCCAGACTGGCTGGATGGTGGCCTTGGAAACACCCAGGATCGCCACTTCCGGCGCGTTGACGATTGGCGTGAAGCCCGTACCGCCAATGTGACCGAGGCTGGAGATGGTGAAGCACGCGCCTTGCATGTCGTCTGCGGTGAGCTTCTTGTCACGGGCCTTGGCAGCCAGTGCAGCCGCTTCGGCAGCGAGTTGCAGCAGGCTCTTCTGGTCGACGTTCTTGATGACCGGTACCAGCAGGCCATCCGGCGTGTCGACGGCAAAACCAATGTGCACGTACTTCTTGCGAATGATCGCCTTGCCGCTTGGCGCCAGCGAACTGTTGAAGTCCGGCAGCTCCTTGAGCAGGTGCGCACAGGCCTTGAGCAGCAGCGGCAGCACGGTCAGTTTCACGCCGGCCTTCTCGGCCACGGCTTTCTGCGCAACGCGGAAAGCTTCCAGGTCGGTGATGTCGGCCTGGTCGAACTGGGTCACGTGCGGAATGTTCAGCCAGCTGCGATGCAGGCTCGACGCGCCGATTTGCATCAGGCGGGTCATCGGCACTTCTTCGGTCTCGCCGAAGCGGCTGAAGTCCACCACCGGGATCGGTGGAATGCCCGCGCCGCCAGTAGCAGTGCCGGCAGCCGGAGCTTCCTTGGCTTTGTGCATCATGGCTTTGACGTAGACCTGCACGTCTTCCTTCAGCACGCGACCGTGTGGGCCAGTGGCCGACACAGCGTTCAGCTCGACGCCGAACTCACGGGCCAGTTGACGTACCGCCGGGCCAGCGTGAACCTTGGCACCGCTTGGCGCAGGTGCAGCAGCAGGGGCCGGAGCGGCCTCGGCTTTTGCAGCAGGCGCAGGGGCGGCAGCGGCCGGAGCGGCTTCAGCCTTGGCCGCCGGAGCAGCAGCCGGTGCTGGAGCAGCAGCAGGTGCAGCGCCTTGTACTTTCAGCTTGAGGATGAAGTCGCCAGTGCCGACTTCGTCTTCCAGCTTGACCGCGATGCTTTCCACAATGCCGGCAGCCGGCGATGGGATTTCCATGGAGGCCTTGTCGGACTCCAGGGTGATCAGCGACTGGTCGGCTTCGACGGTGTCGCCGACCTTGACCAGCAGCTCGATGATCTTGGCCTTGCCCGACGAACCGATGTCCGGAACATGAATGTCCTGGACAGTCGCTGCGGCTGGAGCAGCAGCCGGGGCTGCAGGAGCCTCGGCAGCAGCGGCAGGTTTTTCCGCGGCAGGCGCCGGTGCAGCAGCGGCAGCAGGTGCCGCCGCAGGGGCCGCATCAGCGGCACCTTCGATTTCCAGTTCCAGCAGTTCGTCGCCTTCTTTCAGGCGGTCGCCCAGCTTCACTTTCAGGCTCTTGACCACGCCGGCCTTGGGAGCAGGGATTTCCATGCTCGCCTTGTCCGATTCCAGGGTCAGGATGCTCTGGTCGGCTTCGACGGTGTCGCCGACCTTCACAAACAGCTCGATTACTTCACCTTCACCGCTGCCGATGTCAGGTACGCGAATGAGTTCGCTCACAAAAAATCTCCTCAGCAGTCCAGTGGGTTGCGTTTTTCCGGGTTGATCCCGAACTTGACGATAGCGTCAGCTACCACCTTGGGTTCGATCTCACCGCGGTCAGCCAAGGCTTCCAGGGCTGCCAACACCACGAAGTGACGGTCGACTTCGAAGAAGTGACGCAGCTTCTTGCGGCTGTCACTGCGACCGAAACCGTCGGTGCCCAGGACTTTGAATTCCTTGGACGGGACCCACTGGCGAATTTGTTCAGCAAACAGTTTCATGTAGTCGGTAGAGGCAATGACTGGACCTTTACGGCCGGCCAGGCACTCTTCGACATAGCTCTGCGCAGGCTTCTGGCCCGGGTGCAGGCGGTTGTTGCGCTCTACGGCCAGGCCGTCGCGACGCAGTTCGTTGAAGCTGGTAACGCTCCAGACGTCGGCGCCGACGTTGAACTCTTCACGCAGGATCTTCGCCGCTTCACGGACTTCACGCAGGATGGTGCCGGAGCCCATCAGCTGCACGTGGTGCGCCGCTTCCTTGGTGTCTTCTTCGAGCAGGTACATGCCCTTGATGATGCCTTCTTCCACGCCGGCCGGCATGGCTGGCTGCTGGTAGGACTCGTTCATCACGGTGATGTAGTAGAAAACGTCCTGCTGCTCTTCGGTCATCTTCTTCATGCCGTCCTGGATGATCACCGCCAGCTCATAGCCGTAGGTTGGATCAAAGGTGCGGCAGTTCGGGATGGTGGCAGCCAGGATGTGGCTGTGACCGTCTTCGTGTTGCAGGCCTTCGCCGTTCAGTGTGGTACGGCCGGCGGTACCGCCGATCAGGAAACCACGGGTACGGCTGTCGCCCGCTGCCCAAGCCAGGTCGCCGATACGCTGGAAGCCGAACATCGAGTAGAAGATGTAGAACGGCAGCATCGGCTGGTTGTGGCTGGAGTACGAAGTGCCGGCAGCGATGAAGGAGCTCATGGCGCCCGCTTCGTTGATGCCTTCTTCGAGGATCTGGCCCTTCTTGTCTTCCTTGTAGAACATCACCTGGTCTTTATCGACTGGCTCGTAGAGCTGGCCGACGGAGGAGTAGATGCCCAACTGGCGGAACATGCCTTCCATACCGAAGGTACGGGCTTCGTCCGGGATGATCGGGACGATACGCGAGCCGATTTCCTTGTCCTTGACCAGCTGCGCGAGGATCCGCACGAAGGCCATGGTGGTGGAGATTTCACGGTCGCCCGAGCCGTCCAGGATTGCCTTGAGGGTATCCAGCGGAGGTGTAGGGATGTTGAAGCTCTTGGCGCGGCGCTGTGGCACGAAACCGCCCAGTGCGGTACGACGCTCGCTCAGGTAGCGGGCTTCGGCGCTGTTCGGCTCCGGCTTGAAGAACGGCAGGTTCTCCAGCTCTTCGTCCTTGACCGGGATGTCGAAGCGGTCGCGGAACAGCTTCAGGCTTTCAACATCAACCTTCTTGGTGTTGTGCGCAGTGTTTTTCGCTTCGCCGGCACCGGTGCCATAACCCTTGATGGTCTTGGCCAGGATGACGGTCGGTTGTTCTTTGTGGTTGACCGCTTCGTGGTACGCCGCATAGACCTTGTACGGGTCGTGGCCGCCACGGTTGAGTTTCCAGATCTCGTCGTCGGACAGGTCGGCAACCATCGCCTTGAGTTCAGGCGTGTTGAAGAAATGTTCACGTACGAACGCGCCGTCTTTGGCCTTGTAGTTCTGGTACTCGCCGTCGATGACTTCGTCCATGCGACGTTGCAGGATACCGTCGACGTCCTTGGCCAGCAGTGGGTCCCAGAAACGGCCCCAGATGACCTTGGTCACGTTCCACTGGGCACCGCGGAACACGCCTTCGAGTTCCTGGATGATCTTGCCGTTGCCGCGAACCGGGCCGTCGAGGCGCTGCAGGTTGCAGTTGATGACGAAGATCAGGTTGTCCAGCTTCTCGCGGCCGGCCAGGGAGATGGCACCCAGGGATTCCGGCTCGTCGCACTCGCCGTCGCCCAGGAAGCACCAGACTTTCTGCTTGCCTTCCGGGATGAAGCCACGGGCTTCCAGGTACTTCATGAAGCGTGCCTGGTAGATCGCCTGGATCGGGCCCAGGCCCATGGATACCGTCGGGAACTGCCAGAAATCAGGCATCAGCCAAGGGTGCGGGTAGGACGACAGGCCCTGGCCGTCGACTTCCTGGCGGAAGTTGTTCATTTGCTCTTCGCTGATGCGACCTTCCATGAACGCACGGGCGTAGACGCCTGGCGAGGTGTGGCCCTGGAAGTAGATCAGGTCGCCGCCATGTTCTTCGGTCGGGGCCTGGAAGAAGTAGTTGAAGCCGATGTCATACAGGGTTGCGCTGGAAGCGAAGCTGGAGATGTGACCGCCCAGGTCAGAATCTTTCAAGTTCGTGCGCATTACCATCGCCATGGCGTTCCAACGTACCAGCGAGCGAATGCGGCGTTCCATGAACAGGTCGCCAGGCATGCGTGCTTCGTGGGTGACGGGGATGGTGTTGCGGTATGGCGTGGTGATGGCGTAGGGCAGTTGCGAGCCGCTGCGGGTCGCGAGTTCGCCCATACGGGTCATCAGGTAGTGAGCACGGTCTTCGCCTTCTTTGTCGAGAACCGATTCCAGGGCGTCCAGCCATTCCTGGGTTTCGACGGGATCGAGGTCTTGCATGGCTTGCTCCAGGGCGGAAAGGCTACCAGAATCGGTTGCCTGAAGTTTGCGACTGGCCTTGTGGGCAGACGACATAAATTCTTGGATGGCCGAAGGTTGCTTCGGCGTCCTGTAGTTTTACTACAAATCGTCGGCCATTTCAGCCTTTCGAATGTATATACGAGTAGTAAAACTACACAAGACCGAGCGGATTGCTCGGTCTGGCTGGTGAGCATAATCGTTATTGTTGATCTTTTGCGAACAAGAAAAGGTAGAAGTTTAATGTTGCCTGCCAAAAATTACATATTTTCAGCTATTTATCACCTTTGTTCGACAGTCCTTCATCGAGCGCGGTGCTTGCCTTCACAGCAGCAAGCCATTTACACGCCGACCAAGGATAGACCATGAGCCTTCCAACGCTGGCCGAACTGCCGGCCATTCTGTTGCCAAAGGCCCAGCGGGCCGAGCAGTCATTTCGTGACGCCGTGGCCGCGCTGGACGACGATCATGGCCTTTCTTCGTGGACGCCGCAACGGTGGGCCGACTTCGCCCGGGTGTGCGCCGCCAGTGATTTCGTCATTGAACAGAGTGTTCGTGACCCTTTGATGTTGCTCGAGCTGGCGGCCTGGGGCGAGCTGGACCGCGGCTTTGCGCCGGGCGAGCTGTGCGGGCAGATTGCCGGTGCCGTGCAACAGGCCGAAACAGAAGATGAGCTGGGCCGCGTACTGCGTCGTCAGCGTACGCGCCAGCAAGTGCGCATCATCTGGCGCGACCTGACCCGTCAGGCCGACCTGGTGCAAACCTGTCGTGACCTCTCCGACATGGCCGACGCCAGCATCGACCAGGCCTACCAATGGCTGTACCAGCGCCACTGCGTGCAGTTCGGCACACCGACCGGGCGGCGCAGCGGCGAGCCGCAGCATATGGTCATCCTCGGCATGGGCAAGCTCGGTGCGGTGGAGCTGAACCTGTCGTCGGATATAGACCTGATCTTCGCCTACCCCGAGGGCGGCGAAACCGTGGGCGTGAAGCGCTCCCTGGATAACCAGGAGTTCTTTATTCGTCTTGGTCAAAAATTGATCAAGGCCCTCGACCCGATGACCGTCGACGGCTTTGTGTTCCGTGTCGACATGCGCCTGCGTCCCTACGGTTCGGCCGGCGCCCTGGTGCTCAGCTTCAACGCGCTGGAGCAGTACTACCAGGACCAGGGTCGCGACTGGGAACGCTATGCCATGATCAAGGCGCGCGTGGTCGCCGGTGACCAAATGGCCGGTGCGCAACTGCTCGATATGCTGCGGCCGTTCGTGTACCGCCGTTACCTGGACTTTTCCGCCATCGAGGCGCTGCGCACCATGAAGCAGCTGATCCAGCAGGAAGTCCGACGTAAAGGCATGGCCGACAATATCAAGCTGGGCTCGGGCGGCATCCGCGAAGTGGAATTTATCGCCCAGGCGTTCCAGCTGATCCATGGCGGCCGCGACCTCAGCCTGCAGCAGCGGCCGCTGCTCAAGGTGCTCGGCACCCTGGAAGGCCAGGGCTACCTGCCGCCGGCGGTGATCGCCGAGTTGCGTAATGGCTATGAATTCCTGCGTTACACCGAACATGCGATCCAGGCGATTGCCGACCGCCAGACCCAAATGCTTCCGGACAGCCCTGAAGACCAGGCGCGCATTGCCTTTATGCTCGGGTTTGCCGACTGGGCGGCCTTTCATGAGCGCCTGATGCATTGGCGTGGCCGTGTGGACTGGCACTTCCGCCAGGTGATTGCGGATCCTGATGAAGAAGAAGGGGCGGAAAGCGAGTTGGTCGTGGGCGGAGAATGGCTGCCGCTGTGGGAAGAGTCCCAGGATGAAGAGGCCGCCTGCCGTCAATTGGCTGAAGGCGGCTTCACCGACGCCACCAAGGCCCTTAAAGCCTTGGCCAGCCTGCGCAACAGCCCGCAACTGCGGGCCATGCAGCGCCTGGGACGTGAACGCCTGGATGCCTTTATCCCGCGCTTGCTGGCCCAGGCCGTCGAGCACGCCAACCCGGACCTGGTGCTGGAGCGTGTACTGCCGCTGGTGGAGGCCGTCGCCCGGCGTTCCGCCTATCTGGTGCTGCTGACGGAAAATCCCGACGCCCTGCGCCGCCTGCTGACCCTGTGCGCCGCCAGCCCGTGGATCGCCGAGCAGATCACGCGCTTCCCGCTGCTGCTGGATGAGTTGCTCAACGAAGGCCGCCTGTTCAAGCCACCGCTGGCGCCGGAACTTGCCGCCGAGTTGCGCGAGCGCCTTACGCGCATCCCCGAGGATGACCTTGAACAGCAGATGGAAGCCCTGCGGCACTTCAAGCTGGCCCACCGCCTGCGCGTGGCCGCTTCGGAAATCGCCGGCAGCCTGCCGTTGATGAAAGTCAGCGACTACCTGACCTGGCTCGCCGAAGCCATCCTCGAACAAGTGCTGGCCCTGGCCTGGCGCCAGACGGTGGCCCGCCACGGCTCGCCGCAGCGTTTGGACGGCACCTTGTGCGATCCTGGGTTCATCATTGTCGGTTATGGGAAAGTCGGCGGCATCGAACTGGGGCATGGTTCGGACCTGGACCTGGTGTTTATCCACGATGGCGACCCGCAGGCCGAGACCGACGGCGCCAAGCCGATCGACGGCGCGCAGTTCTTCACGCGCCTGGGCCAGCGGATCATCCATCTGCTGACCACCCAGACCAACTCCGGCCAGTTGTATGAAGTGGACATGCGCCTGCGCCCATCCGGCGCATCCGGGTTGCTGGTCAGTTCCCTCGGGGCGTTTGACCGCTATCAACAAAATGAAGCATGGACCTGGGAACATCAGGCCCTGATCCGCGCGCGGGTGCTGGTGGGCAGCCAGGATGTGGGCCAGGCATTCGAGCAGGTACGGGCTAAAGTGCTGGGGCGTGAGCGCGACTTGGCGAAGTTGCGCCAGGAGGTCAGTGAGATGCGCGCCAAGATGCGTGACAACCTGGGTACCAAGGCCACGGCGGCCGGCACCGGCGCCAATGCCTTCGACGCCACGGTGCTGTTCGACCTCAAGCAGGACGCCGGAGGTATCGTCGATATTGAATTTATGGTGCAATACGCGGCTTTGGCGTGGTCTGCGCAACATCCGTCGTTGCTGCGCTATACCGACAATATCCGCATTCTGGAAGGCCTGGAGCAGGTGGGTTTGATGCCCGCCGCCGATGCCCATCTGCTGCGCGAGGTGTATAAGGCCTACCGTTCCGCCGCGCATCGCCAGGCCTTGCAGAACGAGGCCGGTACGGTACCCGGTGATCAGTTCGCTGACGAACGGCGCCAGGTGATGCGAATCTGGCAGGCGCTGGGGTTGGGTTGAAACACTATTAGGGCGGGGAGGCATAAGCCTCCCCGCATCGTTTGTGGAAACTACATGAATATTCTGATCGTTGGGCCCAGTTGGGTCGGTGACATGGTGATGGCGCAGACTCTGTTCCAGAGCCTGCGTATGCGCTACCCGGACTGCCAGATCGACGTGCTTGCCCCCGAGTGGAGCCGGCCGATCCTTGAGCGCATGCCCGAAGTGCGCAAGGCCTTGAGCTTTCCGCTCGGCCACGGTGCCCTGGAACTGGCGACCCGCCGCCGCATCGGCAAATCCCTGGCGGGCCAGTACGACCAGGCGATCCTGCTGCCCAACTCGCTGAAGTCGGCGCTGGTGCCGTATTTTGCCGGTATCCCCAAGCGCACCGGCTGGCGCGGCGAGTTTCGTTATGTGCTGCTTAATGATGTACGCACGCTGGACAAGGCGCGTTACCCGCTGATGATCGAACGCTTCATGGCCCTGGCCTATGCGCCGGGCGTCGAGTTGCCCAAGCCGTACCCGCGGCCCAGCCTGCAGATCGACCCGGTCACCCGCGATGCGGCACTCGCCAAGTTCGGCCTGGTCCTGGATCGTCCGGTGTTGGCCCTGTGCCCCGGTGCGGAGTTTGGCGAGTCCAAGCGCTGGCCGTCGGACCACTACGCCAAAGTCGCCGAGATGAAGATTCGCGAAGGCTGGCAGGTGTGGTTGTTCGGTTCGAAAAACGATCACTCGGTGGGTGAAGACATTCGCCAGCGCCTGATCCCGGGCCTGCGCGAAGAGGCCGTCAACCTCAGTGGCGACACGTCCCTGGCCGAGGCCATCGACTTGCTCTCCTGTGCTGACGCCGTGGTCTCCAACGACTCCGGCCTGATGCATGTGGCCGCTGCGCTGAACCGCCCGTTGGTGGCGGTGTACGGCTCCACCTCGCCGGGCTTTACCCCGCCGCTGGCCGACCAGGTCGAAGTGGTGCGCCTGGGGCTGGAGTGCAGCCCGTGCTTTGATCGCACCTGCCGCTTCGGCCATTACAACTGCCTGCGCCAATTGCTGCCGCAGCCGGTAACCGATGCCTTGCAGCGATTGCAGGGCGACGTGGTCGAGGTTCACTGAGTTGCGGGTACTGGTAATCAAGACCTCATCCCTGGGCGACGTGATCCATGCCTTGCCGGCACTGACTGACGCGGCACGGGCGATCCCCGGCATTCGCTTCGACTGGGTGGTGGAAGAAGGCTTTGCTGAAATCCCCACCTGGCACCCGGCGGTGGACAAGGTCATCCCGGTGGCGATCCGCCGCTGGCGCAAGAACCTCTGGCAAACCTTCAAGAGCGGCGAGTGGCGGCGCTTCAAGCAGCAAGTCCAGTCGACCAAATACGACCTCGTGATCGATGCCCAGGGCCTGTTCAAAAGCGCCTGGCTGACCCGCTACGTGCGGGCTCCGGTGGCCGGATTCGACAAACACTCGGCCCGTGAGCCGATTGCGGCGCGCTTCTACTCGCGGCGCCTGGCCGTGGCCCGTGGGCAGCATGCGGTGGAGCGTTTGCGCCAACTGTTCGCCGTGGCCCTCGGCTATGACTTGCCCAAAGGCCTGGGCGACTACGGCCTCAGTACCGAAAAACTGCTCGGCCTGCCGCCGAAAAAGCCCTTCGTCCTGCTGCTGCACGGTACTACCTGGGACACCAAGCATTGGCCCGAGGCCTACTGGCGCGAGTTGGCTGAACGTATGGGCCGCCTGGGCGTGGACGTGAAGTTGCCCTGGGGCAACGCCGCCGAAAAGGCCCGTGCGGAGCGCCTGGCCCAAGGCCTGAACAACGCCGAAGTGCTGCCCAAGCTGAACCTGGCCGGCGTGGCCCGGGTATTGGCCGGCGCCCGCGCCTGTGTGGCGGTGGACACCGGGCTGGGGCATTTGGCGGCGGCGCTGGATGTGCCGACCATTTCCCTGTTCGGCCCCACCAACCCCGGCCTGACCGGCGCCTACGGCAAGGGCCAGATTCACCTGGCCAGCGACTTTGCCTGTGCGCCGTGCCTGCAAAAACAATGTACCTATCAACCGACGGCCGACGACCTGCGTCGGTTCGACATCAAGCGCGAGTCGCCCCTGTGTTTCACGCGCTTGAACCCTGAGCGTGTGGCAACCCGGCTGAGCACGTTGTTACTGGCTGAGGAGCTGCACTGATGCAACTGGCTTTTGTTCTGTACAAATATTTCCCCTTCGGCGGCCTGCAGCGCGACTTCATGCGCATCGCCCTGGAGTGCCAGCGGCGCGGCCATCAGATTCGTGTCTACACGCTGATCTGGGAGGGCGACATTCCGCCCGGCTTCGAAGTGCTGGTGGCGCCGGTCAAGGCGTTCTTCAACCATCGGCGCAACGAGAAGCTCAGCGCCTGGATGGAGGCCGACCTGGCCAAGCGCCCGGTGGACCGCCTGATCGGCTTCAACAAGATGCCCGGCCTCGACGTGTACTACGCCGCCGACGGCTGCTTTGAAGACAAGGCGCAAAACCTGCGCCATTCGCTGTACCGCAGTTTTGGCCGCTATCGCCACTTTGCCGAGTACGAGCGCGCGGTGTTTGCCAAGGACGCCAAGACCGAAGTCTTGATGATTTCCGAAGTGCAGCAGCCGCTGTTCATCAAGCATTACGACACGCCGCTGGAGCGCTTCCACCTGCTGCCACCGGGTATTGCCCAGGACCGCCGCGCGCCGCCGAATGCGGCCGAGATTCGTGAGGGGTTCCGCAAGGAGTTCAACCTGGGTGATGACGACCTGCTGCTGGTGCAAATCGGTTCCGGCTTCAAGACCAAGGGCGTCGACCGCAGCCTCAAGGCCGTCGCCGCGTTGCCGGCCGAGCTGAAAAAACGCACGCGCCTGTTTGTAATTGGCCAGGACGACCCCAAGGTATTCCAACTGCAAAGCGCCACCCTCGGGCTGGGCGATAACGTGCAGTTCCTCAAGGGGCGCAGCGATATTCCGCGCTTCCTGCTGGGCGCCGACCTGTTGATCCACCCGGCGTACAACGAAAACACCGGCACCGTGTTGCTCGAAGCCCTGGTGGCCGGGTTGCCGGTGCTGGTCTCGGCCGTGTGTGGTTATGCCCATTACATCGCCGAAGCCGACAGCGGCCTGGTGCTGGACGAGCCGTTTGAACAGGCTCAGTTGAACCAGTACCTGGCGCAGATGTTGACCGATTCTGCACAGCGCGCGGCCTGGGGCCGCAATGGGTTGGCCTTCGCCGAGACGGCCGACCTCTACAGCATGCCGCAGCACGCTGCGGATGTGATTCTGGCGGAGCCAAAACGATGAAGTTGATTCTTGCCGAACCGTTCAAGACGTTATGGGCCGGGCGTGATGCCTTCGCCGAAGTCGAGAAACTGCAAGGCCAGGTATTCCGTGAACTGGCGGCGCGTCGCACGCTGCGCACCGAGGTGGATGGCCGCCCGTATTTCGTCAAAATCCACCGCGGCATCGGCTGGGCGGAAATCTTCAAGAACCTGATCACCGCCAAGCTGCCGGTGCTCGGCGCAGGCCTGGAATGGGATGCCATTCACCGCTTGCAGGCGATCGGCGTACCGACCATGACCGGCGTGGCCTTCGGCGAAAAGGGCAGCAACCCGGCGGACCAGCACTCGTTCATCATCACCGAAGAGCTGGCGCCGACCATCAGCCTTGAAGACCTGACCGTCAACTGGGTCGCCGAACCGCCCACACCTGCACTGCGCCATGCACTCACGGCCGAACTGGCGCGCATGGTCGGCGACATGCACCGGGGCGGCGTGAATCACCGCGACTGCTACCTGTGCCACTTCCTGCTGGACACGTCCAAGCCGATCGACCCACGCAACATCAAGCTCTCGGTGATCGACCTGCACCGGGCGCAAATGCGCGCCCATCTGCCGCTGCGCTGGCGCGACAAGGACCTCTCCGCGCTGTATTACTCGGCGTTGGACATCGGCCTGACCCGGCGCGATAAACTGCGCTTCCTCAAGGGCTACTTCCGCCAGCCGTTGCGCCAGGTCCTGGCCGAGCAGTCGGCGTCCCTGGGCCTGATGCAGCGCAAGGCCGACAAGCTCTACGCGCGCAAGCAACGTTATGGGGATGCGATCTGATGGCGGGTTGGAACCTGGAGCCTGCCTACGCCGCCCTGGCGGATGATTTTGGAAGCCTCGAAGCGGTGTTTGCCCTGCAAGGCGAGCGGCTGACCCGCGACCCGCTGTCGGAGGTGATCCGGGTGGAGCGTGGCGGGGTCAATTACTACGTCAAGCGCTATACCGGTGCCGGCAAGGGCCTGCGGCGTTACCTGGGCAAGCCGCGGGTCAAGTCCGAATGGCAGAACCTCAAGCGCTTCGCCAAGTGGGGCATTCCCACCGCCGATGTGGTCGCCTGGGGCCTGGAGCGCAGTGGCCTGGCCTATGATCGTGGCGCAATGATCACCCGCGAGTTGCCGAGGACCGAAGACCTCTCGGTCCTGGCCGAACGTAAGGATGCGCGCCTGCGCGACCCCAAGTGGGTCAGCGCGGTCAGTCGCCAGCTCGCCGAATACACGCGCACCATGCACGATCATCGCTTTACCCATAACGACTTGAAGTGGCGCAACCTGCTGATCGACGACCAGGCCACCCTGTACCTGATCGATTGCCCCAACGGTGATTTCTGGCGCGGTTTCTGGCTCAAGTACCGCATCACCAAGGACCTGGCCTGCCTGGACAAGGTGGCCAAGTATCACTTGTCGGCCACTCAGCGCCTGCGCTTCTACATGCAGTACCGTGGGTGTCGGCACCTGAGTGAGTCGGACAAACGGCGGATTCGCCACGTAGTGAAGTTTTTCGAGGGACGTGAATGAGTGATTTCCTGGCGGCTGAAGATCGCGCCCTGCTGGAGCGCCACGGCCTCGCGACATTCGACGCCCTGTGGGCCCGGCAACTGGACGCGGTGGACGAGCCGAACACCAGCCGTGGCGGCTGGAGCAGCGTATTTCGCCTGGAACTCGACGGCCACGGCTATTACCTCAAGCGCCAGAGCAACTACCTCACGCGCAGCTTGCACCGGCCTTTGGGCGAGCCCAGTTTCTCCCGCGAGTTCCGCAATATCAGCCGTTACCGCAAGCTCGGGATCCCGGCGCTGCAGGCGGCGTTCTACGGCGAGCGCAAAGTCGCCGGTGAGCACCGCGCGATGCTGCTGACCCGTGCCCTGGACGGCTGGAATGACCTGGATTCATTGCTGGAGCAATGGGCGCAACTCAGCGATGCCCAGCACTGCGCGATCCTGCTGGCCTGCGGTCAACTGGCGCGCCGCCTGCACAGCGTCGGCCAGGTGCATGGCTGTTTCTACCCCAAGCATATTTTCCTGCAGGCCACCGGTGACGGCTACGCCGCGCAGTTGATCGACCTGGAGAAAACCCGCCCGCTGCTGTTCGGCTGGCGTGACCGGGTCAAGGACCTGGAGCCGTTGTTGCGCCGGGCACCGCAGTGGTCGGACGCACAGGTGCGTCAATTGCTGGCGGCTTACCTCGATCAGCCCGAGGGCAGCGCGCTCGTCACCACCTGGCTGCAACGCCTGACGAAGCGGCGTAGCCACAAGGAGAACCGCTGATGCGCCTGTCCGAGTTGAAAAGCGCCGGTCGCAGGCCGAGCCTGCCCCTCACCATCGACCTGGCGGATGCCGCCGGCCCGGGCCAACTGCAACTGCTGAGCCTGTTGCGGGTATTGCCGGGTGAGCGTTACGTGGGCGCGGCGGTATGGCGCGGGCGTCCGGTGCTGGCCAAGTTATTGGTGGGCGGCAAGGCCGCACGGCATTTCCAGCGTGAACTCAGCGGCGTACGCCTGCTGGCCGAGCAAGGCCTGACCACCCCGCTGTTGCTCGCCGATGGCTTGCAGGACGGCGAGGGCGGCTGGCTGCTGTTCGAGTTTATCGAAGGTGCCGAGAGCCTGGCCGATGCCTGGCACGCCGTTGAAGCGCTACCGCCACTGGCCGAGGAGCAAACCGCCGTGCTGGCCGAGGCCCTGGGTGCGATCGGCCAGATGCATGCTAAGGGCCTGTGGCAGGAAGACCTGCACCTGGACAACCTGCTGCGCCAGGACGGCAAGCTGTACTTGATCGATGGCGCCGGCATTCGTGTGGAGGAGGCGGGCAAGCCACTGTCGCGCAACCGCGTGCTGGAAAACCTCGGGGTGTTTTTCGCCCAGTTGCCGAAAAACCTCGAGCCGTTTACCGAAGAACTGCTGGTGTACTACCTGCTGGGCAACGGCGAGCACGCCTTGCCCCTGCAAGCCCTGGAAAAACAGGTGCGCAAGGTCAGCGCCTGGCGCCTGAAGGACTTGTTGAACAAGGTGGGCCGCGACTGCACGCTGTTCAGTGTGGTGCGTGGCGCCTTTGCCTTGCGTGCGATCCGTCGCGAGGAAGAACCGGCGATGCTGCCGGTGCTGGAGCAGGCGGATGCGTTGCTCGACCAGGGCCACCTGTACAAGACCGGTGGTGCGGCCAGCGTGGCCAAGGTCGACGTAGCCGGCCGGCCCTTGGTGATCAAGCGCTACAACATCAAGGGCGTTGCCCATTGGCTCAAGCGCTTCTGGCGCCCGAGCCGCGCCTGGCATTCCTGGCGCGAAGGCAATCGCCTGGCCTTCCTCGGCATCGCCACGCCCAAGCCGCTGGCCGTCCTGGAAAAGCGTTTTTTCTGGCTGCGCAGCCGCGCTTACCTGGTCACCGAATACCTGCCGGGCCCGGACATCATCGAGCGGTTCGCGCCCTATATCGAACACGGTGACGCGCCGGAAAACGAACTGTTGGCGCTGGACCAGTTGTTCGCCGAGCTGATTCGCGAGCGCATCAGCCATGGCGACTTCAAGGGCCATAACCTGTTCTGGGATAAGGATCGCTGGTCGCTGATCGACCTCGACGCGATGTGCCAGCACAGCTCTGCCGCCAGCTTCGCCCCGGCGTATGCCAGGGACCGTGCGCGGTTTATGCGGAACTGGCCTGAGAGTAGTGCGTTGTATCAGTTGATTGATCAGCGTTTGCCGAAGCAACCGACCTGACCGTTCCCGCGCAGGGTGACCGATCAAGAGCTGTTGCCTGAGCAACAGTTATCAGACAGTTGTTGGCCCAGAACGACAGCCCGCCTTAACCCGCAAACGTTATCCCCTTGATTTGATGTAATAAAAAACCTGGCACGGGCTCTGCAATGCCTCTTGGTGAACCCTTTCACCCGTCGCAGCGGAGCCCTGTATGCCTTCCAGCCTTTCCTCGCTTTCCCGTTTGATCTGCCTTGGCGCCGTGCTGTTGCTGGGCCATGTCGTCAGTGTCCAGGCCGCCGAGGGCGATGAGGCCGTGCCGTCCCTGGCCGGCAAGCGCATTGCAGTGAGCATGACCGGCACCAGTCACTATTTCGATATCAAGGCGTTCCAGGCTCAGGTCGATGAGATCAAGCGCCTGGGCGGCACGCCGATCACCCTCGATGCCGGGCGTAATGACAAGAACTTGGTGACCCAGCTGCAAACCGTGGTCACCCAGAAACCCGACGCCGTGATCCAGACCCTGGGCACCCTCAGCGTGATCGATCCCTGGCTCAAGCGCATCAGCAAGGCCGGCATCCCGCTGTTCACCATCGATGCACCGTCCCAGTACAGCCTCAACAACACCACCTCCGACAACGTCGCCACCGGCAAGGCGTTGGCCGATCAATTGATCAAGGACGCCGGTGGCAAAGGCAAGATCCTGGTGTTCAACGGTTTCTACGGCGTGCCGGTGTGTGCGATCCGTTATGACCAGTTGAAGCTGGCGCTCAAGGATTACCCACAGCTGGAAATCATCCAGCCGGAGCTTCGCGACGTGATCCCCAACACCGTGCAGGATGCTTATTCCCAAGTGTCGGCGCTGCTCAACAAATACCCGGCGGGCAGCGTCTCGGCGATCTGGTCGGCGTGGGATATTCCGCAGTTGGGCGCGAGCAAGGCGCTGATCGATGCCAAGCGCACCGAGATCAAGACTTACGGCGTCGACGGTACGCCGGAAGTGCTGGCGCTGCTCGGCCAGGCGAATTCGCCGGTGGGGGCGGTCGTGGCGCAGCAACCGGCGTTGATCGGCAAGACCGCTGTGCAGAACGTGGCGCGTTACCTGGCCGGGCAACGTGACCTGCCCAAGGAAACCCATGTGGCCACGCTGCTGACCACTGCCGGCAACCTGGGGCAGGTTCAGCAACTGCGGGGTGACTGATGCCGGCATTGCACCTGCAACACTTGCATAAACGCTTTGGCGCCACCCTGGCGCTGGATGACGCAAGCCTTAAAGTCGAACGCGGCAGCATCCACGGCCTGGTGGGGGAGAACGGTGCGGGCAAGTCGACCTTGATCAAGATCCTGGCCGGCATCCACAAGGCGGACGCGGGGCAGGTGAGTATCGATGGCCAGTCGTACGCCGCCTTGTCACCGCGTCAGGTGGATGCGCTGGGCGTGCAGTTCATCCATCAGGAGCGTCTGTTGCCCGCCAGTTTTACCGTGGGCGAGGCGCTGTTTTTCGGGCATGAATTGCGGCGCGGGCCCTTTGTGGATCGACATCGGCAGCAACGTGAAGCCGAGCGCTTGCTGGCGGAATATTTTGATCTGCAATTGCCCGCCGGCGCGCTGGTGAGTGAGCTGAGCAGTGCCGAGCGCCAGGTGCTGCAAATCACCCGTGCGTTGATTCGTCAGCCCAAGATCCTGGTGTTCGACGAACCCAGCGTAGCGTTGGTCAAGCGCGAGGTCGACCAGTTGCTGCGCATCGTCAAGCGCCTGCGCGACCAGGGTTTATCCATCTTGTACATCTCCCATTACCTGCAGGAAATCGACAGTCTGTGCGATGAAGTCACGGTGCTGCGCAATGGTCGGGACGTGGCGGTGGTGCAGCCCCGGCATACGTCCAGCGCCGAGATTGCGCGGCTGATGGTCAATCGCGAGGTGCAGGAGATGTACCCCAAGGCCAAGGTCGCACTGGGAGCGCCGCTGTTGCAGGTACGCGGGTTGAGCCTGGCGCGGCGCTATCGGCAGATCGATCTGGACGTGCGGCGCGGAGAAATCGTCGGCCTGACCGGGCTGGTCGGCTCGGGAGCCAAGGAGTTGTTCAAGACACTTTTTGGTGTCGAGCGCGCCGACAGCGGCAGTGTGCATCTGGACGGGCGTTTGCTGCGCCTGCGTTCGCCGGCCCAGGCGATTGCCGAGGGCATTGCGCTGGTGCCGGAAGAGCGGCGCAGCCAGGGGATTTCGCCAGTGCTTTCGGTGCTGGAAAACCTGACGCTGGCGGGGCTCGGGCGGTTCAGCCGCTGGGGCTTGTTGAGCCGCCGCAAGGAGCAGGCGGAAAGCCTGCGGCTGATCGACGAATTGGCGATCAAGGCGCCTGGGCCCCAAGTGGCGGTCAGCCAGCTCAGTGGTGGCAACCAGCAGAAGGTCGCCCTGGGGAAATGGCTGAGCCGCCGCTCGGCGGTGTACCTGTTGGATGAGCCCTGTGTGGGCGTGGATGTGGGTGCCAAAGTAGAGATATATCGCTTGATCGGACGCTTGGTGGAAGAGGGCGCGGCGGTGCTGGTGTTGTCGTCGGATTTGCCGGAGTTGTTGGGGATCAGTGACCGAATCCTGGTGCTGCATCGGGGTGAGATCGCCGGTGAGTTCCGTGCGGGGGAGGCGGACAGCGATCAGTTGCTGGCCTGTGCGACGGGAGCCGTGGCTGCTGCGGCTTTAAGCGCTCGAGAGGTGGAACATGCTTGAAGCGGCGACGCCTGGGTTATCGCAGCGATTGTGGGTGCTGGTGCTGCGCCGTGGGTCGGTGGGGGTTTTTGTGGCGATCCTGCTGGGGTTTGCCGTGGCTGCGCCGAATTTTCTGTCGGTGGGTAATCTGGCCAATGTGTTCAGCCAGTCGGCGATCCTCGGCGTGCTGGCCTTCGGGCTCACCTGCGTGATTATCGGCGGCGGTTCGAACGTGGTGGCTGGAGGGCTGGACCTGTCGCTGGCGGCCAACCTGGGGTTGTGCGCGGCGGTATTCAGCCGCCTCAATAATGCCGGCCTGGATCTCGGGTTGACGTTGCTGCTGACCCTGGGCTGCGGTTTGGCGGTCGGCTTGCTGAATGGGCTGGCCGTGGTGGTGCTGCGTTTGCCGCCGTTGCTGGCGACCCTGGCGAGCATGAATGTACTGGCCGGGCTGGAGTTGGTGCTGACGGAGAACACGGTGGTCTCCACGGACTCGCCGCTGTTGGACCTGCTCAGTGGCGGCGCCTGGTTGGGCGTACCGGCCCTGGCCTGGGTGCTGCTGGTGACGGCGGGCGTGCTGACGCTGCTGATTCAGCACTCGGCCTATGGGCTGCGCCTGCATGCGGTGGGCGAATACCCCCAGGCGGCCGAAGCGGCGGGCATTGGAGTGCCCGTCTACGTGTTGTCGAGCTATCTGCTGTCCGGTCTGTGCGCCGCCGTGGCTGCGCTGTGTTCGGCTGCGTTCTTCAGCGGCAGCACCACCGGCTCCGGCGACATGCTGCTGTCGGTGGTGGCGATCGCCTTTCTCGGCGTGGTGTTTTCCCGCCGGTTGGTGGCGAGCATTCCGGGGACGTTGCTGGCGGCGCTGTTGATTGGTTTTCTGATCAATGGCTTTCAACTGCTTAACCTCTCCAGCTTCTGGGTCAATGGTGTGCAGGGCATGTTGATCTTGCTGGTCGTCGCGGCGTCCAGTGCATTGAACCGAGGGGCGACGGCATGAGCGCACGCGCAGTATTGCCGCTGACATTGCCACTGGTATTCACGCTGATTGTCGTGGTGTTTGCGCTGCAAGCGCCGGGCTTCCTCAGCGCAGGCAACCTGCAAAGCCTGGTGCTGAACAACTTCGTGCTGCTGGCGATTGTCGCCATCGGCATGACCTACGCGGTGGCGGCCGGTGGTATCGACCTGTCGGTGGGTACGGCGCTGGACTTCGCCAGTTTCAGCTTTGTGGTGCTGCTCAATGGCGGCCATGGCTGGGCGGTGGCGGCCACGGGCGCGCTGGCGGCGGCGCTGCTGGTGGGGCTGGTCAATGCCGGCCTGATTGCCGGGCTGCGCATCAGTCCGTTCCTGGCCACCCTTGGCACGTTGTTTATCGGCACCAGCGCCCAGCAACTGCTCTCGGACGGCGGCCAGCCGATCTATATCAGCCAAGGCTTGAAGCCTGAACTCATGGGGCTGACACCGCTGCTGGTGGTAGCGGGGCTGGCGCTGTTCTACGGCCTGGCCCTGGCGCGCGGACGCCTGGGCCGTGAGTTGCTGGCCCAGGGCACCCAGCCGCTGCTGGCGTATTACTCGGGGTTATCGGTGCGGCGCATCGTCACCATCGTGGCCCTGGCAACCGCCCTGGCCTGTGGGGTGGCCGGCGTGTTGCTCAGCTCGACAGTCAGCGCCTATGTGCCGCTGTCCGGTAACGCGTTTTTGCTCAATGCGATTGGCGCGGTGTTTATCGGCACCACCTTGAGTCGACAGGGACGGGCGAATGTTCCGGGGACCCTGCTGGGCGTGTTGTTTATCAACGTGATCGCCAACGGGCTGCTGCTGATCGGCTGGAATTTCTACTGGCAGCAGGTGGCGACCGGGGTGCTGATCTTTATCGTGCTGAGCTTCAGTTTCGCCAGTCGGCGGATGCTGGAGCGCGTCTAGTGTTGCACCCCAAAGCTGGACTCCATCCGACGCTTGGGGGCATGAGCAAACTCCCCTTAGGGCATAAACAATTTCAGGCGACCGCATTCCGGTGGTGAGCGGGCTTGCCACAGGGGTTCCGGTTTGCTGCGCGACAGCGCGGGGCCTCCCACATTGAAGGTGTGGTGCGTTCAGAATTGATATTCGGCACCCGCCCCGGCATACCAGGAGCGCCCAGGCGCCGCTTCGTAGTAGCGGCCATTGCCGTCGCCGACGATCACCGAACCGACGTACTGGCGGTCCAGCAGGTTATCCAGGCGCAGGGTCTGGTGGAAGGTCCAGTGTTCGACCTTCTGCTCGAACCGTGCGCGCCAGTTGAACACGCTGTAGCCCGGCGCGGCGTGTTGGCTGTTGGTGTCTTCGACGTAGACCTTGCTGCGGTACAGGCCTTCGACTGCGGTACTGACCCAGTCCCGGGGTTTCCAGTTCAGCTCGGCGAACAGCGTGGTTTGCGGCACTCCGGGGAGGTAGTTGCCTTTGTCGACGGCAGTTGTGCCGCTGGTGAAGTCGCTGTCATAGGTGGCTTGCAGGCGCGTGTAGGCGAGGTTAGTGCTCCAGTGTTCGGCGAGTTGGCTTTCGATGCCCAGTTCGAAGCCGCGACGCAGGGTGCGGCCGGCGTTTTGGTAAGTGGTGCGCCCTCCGCTGGATTGCTGCACTACCAGTTCGTCCTCGGTGGTGATCTGAAAGAGGGCCGCATTCACGCGGGTGTCCTGGCCAATGCGAGCTTTCAGGCCAACTTCATACTGTTGGCTGACCGATGGCTTGAGCGCAAAGTTGAAGCCGTTCGCCGTGCTGGAATACGCGGACTCGGCCTGGGTTGGGGTTTCGAAACCTTTGCCCGCGCTTACATAACCGTGCAAGTCAGGTGTGAAGGCGTACATGACGCTGATCGACGGCGTGTTCTTCTGGTAGGTCTTGCTGCCGCTGTCGTTGCCGTCGCTGAGGAAGTGATCGTCTACGTCCATTTCCATGGTGCTGTGGCGCAGGCCGGCTTGCAGGGTCCAGTCACCCAGCAGCCAGTTGGCTTGCACGAACGGGTCGAGGCTGGTGGCGGTATCGATTTCATCGCGGCCCAAGGCCCCTTTGACACCATGCACCCCATTGACGGTGTTGGAATAACCTTGGCGATCATCCTGGCTGCGGTCGTAGTCGAGGCCGGTGATCAGGGTCAGCTCGCCGGGTGCGCTGGTGATAGGTTGCAACCAATGGAGGGAGCCGCCATAGAACTTGCGGTCGAAAGCTACCACACCGCCGCGAGCGTTAGCCGGATTGGCGGCGCCACTGCCGAACCTGTCCGGGATCGACAGATACTGAACCACACTACGCCGCCCGGTATACCCGTTCACCTGCAGCGTCGCATCGCCGAAGTACCGTTCATAATTCATGCCCAATTGCTGATGATCGATACTTTTGCGCGTGTTGTACGTCAGCGCATTGCTGCTCACCGAACGCGGGTCGGCCTTGTAGGCGTCCCAGGTCTGCCCCAGTGGATCCTGGGTACCGTTCTGCTCCAGGTTGCTGTAGATCAGCGCCAGCTTGCTGTCGTCATCCGGTTGGACATTGAGCTTGGCGAAGGTCTGGTCGCGACGGGCGCTGCTGTGGTCGCGGTAGCCGTTGGTATCCATGCGCGAGGCGTCGAGTACAAAGCCTGCGCCGTTCGCCGCGCCTTCGGCGCTCAGGTGGTTCTTGTTCAGGCCGTCGCTGCCCACCAGGGTTTCGGCGCCGATGCGTGGCGGGCCTTCGCCATCGCGGGAAAACATCTGGATCACGCCGCCGGCATTGCTGCCATACAGGGTGGCGGCCGGGCCGCGCAGCACTTCGATACGCTCGGCGGTGTCGAGGTTGAACGTGGCGGCCTGGCCCTGGCCGTCCGGGGTGCTGGCGGGGATGCCGTCGGCGATCAGCTTGATGCCGCGCACACCGAAGGCCGAGCGGGCGCCGAAGCCACGGGAGGAAATCTGCAGGTCCTGGGCATAGTTCTGGCGGTTCTGCACCACCAGGCCGGGCACGCGGGCCAGGGCTTCGGAGGCGTTGATGCCCAATTGGCCGTCGCTGATCTGCTCGCGACTGATGCCGTCCACCGAGTAGGGCAGGTCGAAGGTCGGGCTGGCGCTGCGCGAGCCGGTGACGACGCTGGGGTCGAGGATCAGCGCGGGGTCATCAGCCTGGGCGACGCCGCACAGGGCGAGCAGGCCGGGCAGCAACAGGTTGAAGCGAGCGAGAGGGGTCATGAGTCAGCCGGAATCCGTGGCGCTTAGGGTGTAAACGCGCAAAAGGGCGCGAGTTTAGTGACTGGGAAGATTTTTATCATTCAGGAATTCGGCTACGCGACCCATCAGCGCGCTCGCACTGCACACATGGCGATGGTGCAGGCGACTCTTGCCGCTAACAGCTTCCCACTGCTTTTGAGCTATAATCCCGCCCTTTAGCTGTTTCCTGCCCAGGCGGGAAGCACACTTTTTTCAGGCGCAACCCGCCTGCATGCAGACTAAAAGAGGCTAGACCCCTGTGGCATTGACGATTCTTGGCCTGTCCGGCGCCCTTAGCCATGATCCTTCCGCAGCCTTGTATATCGACGGCAAGCTGATCGCGGCCGCCGAAGAAGAGCGCTTCGTACGCGACAAACATGCAAAGAACCGCATGCCCTACGAGTCGGCGAAGTTCTGCCTGGAACAGGCCGGCATCAAGCCTTCCGACGTTGATGTGGTGGCGATCCCGTTCGCCCCGATCAGCCTGTTCGGCGAGGCGCGCTGGCACTACGCCAAGCGTTACTGGTACGCCCCGGACCGCGCACTTGACGCGATCCTGATGGGCAACCGTCGCTACAAGCGCTATCGCAACAAGATCGTCTGGTGCCTGGAGCAACTGGGCTTCGACCCGAAGAAAATCAAGATCGAACCGGTTGAACACCACCTGGCCCACGCGTCCAGCGCCTACCACTGCTCCGGCTTCCAGGAGAAGACCGCGATCCTCGGCATCGACGGCAAGGGTGAGTACGCCACCACGTTCTTCGGCTACGGCGAAAACGGCAAGATCCACAAGATCAAGGAATTCTACGATCCGGACTCCCTCGGCGGCCTGTACGGCGCGATCACCGAGTTCCTCGGTTTCGAGATGCTCGACGGCGAGTTCAAGGTCATGGGCATGGCGCCGTACGGCGATGCCAGCAAGTACGACTTCTCGCGCCTGGCCTCGTTTGAAAACGGCGAGCTGGTGATCAACACCGACTACGCCAACGTCATTGGCCTGCGCCGTTATAAAGAGAAGGGCAAGGGCTTCTACTTCTCGCCGAAACTGATCGAGTGGCTGGGCCCCAAGCGCGAAGGCGACATCGCCGACGAGCCGTACATTCACTACGCCGCCAGCATGCAGGCGCTGTTTGAAAAGCTGGCCTTGCAGATGATCGACCATTACCTGGGCGATATCCTCAAGGACACCGGCAAGCTGGCCTTCGCCGGCGGCTGCGCGCTGAACGTCAAGCTGAACCAGAAGATCATTGCCCGTGACGACGTGAAAGAGCTGTTCGTGCAGCCGGCGTCCGGCGATGCCGGCACCGCCGTCGGTGCCGCCGCCTACGTGTCCCACGCCCGTGGTGTACCGGTGGAGAAGATGGAACACGTCTACCTCGGCCCGTCCTACAGCAACGAAGACGTGATCGCCGCCTGCGCCAAGCACGAGAGCAAGCCGAACTGGCGCAAGATCGAGAACATGCCCAAGCGCATTGCCAAGATCATGGTCGACGGCAACCCGGTGGCCTGGTTCCAGGGCCGCATGGAGTTTGGCCCGCGTGCCTTGGGCGGTCGTTCGATCATCGGTTGCCCAAGTGCGACCGGCGTGGCCGACCGTATCAACCACCAGATCAAGTTCCGCGAGCGCTGGAGGCCTTTCTGCCCGTCGATGCTCGACACCGTGGCCCCGCAGATGATCAAGGTCGATCACCCGGCGCCGTTCATGACCTTCACCTTTGAAGTGTCGGAAGAGTGGAAGACCCGCGTGCCGGAAGTGGTGCATGAAGACGGCACCTCCCGCGCCCAGGTGCTCAAGCGCGAATACAACCCGCGCTACTACGACATGATGAAAGAGCTGGAAGTACTGACCGGCAACGGCGTGTCCCTGAACACCTCGCTCAACCGTCGTGGCGAAGCGATGATCTGCTCGCCGACCGACGCGCTGAACATGTTCTTCGGCTCTGACCTGCAGTACCTGATCATGGAAGACATCCTGGTCGTCAAGGACGGCGTGGACCCTTATGACGCGCTCGGCTGAACGCCACGTCCTGCAGTTCTGCCATGGCTATGACGGGCCATTCCTGGACTGCGCGCGGCAGTACGCCAGTTTGTTCGCAGGCTCCGGCTACAAGGTGACCACGGTGTTTCTCACGGGGGTCGCCGACCCGCACGTGGCCGCCGGTTGTGCGTCCGATGAAGTGTTGTTCATGGAATTCAGCTCCAAGGCCATTCGTGGCCTGAAGCTGGGTGCCATTCGTGAACTGCGCAAGATCGCCGCGTCGCGCAACTTCAGTTTTTGTATCGCGCACCGTTTCAAGCCGATCTACATCGCCTTGCTCGGCACACGGCTGCCGGTGATTGGCGTGCATCACGCCTTTGGTGACTATCAGCGTCGCAGTCGCAGGCTGTTTGCCGGGATCTTCCGCAAGCGCCTGAGCCTGCTGGGGGTTTCCGACGCGGTGCGTGACGATATGCGCCGTTGCCTGCCGACCTGGCCGGCGGCACGCATCCAGACGTTGTACAACCGCATCGACGTCGACGCCTTGCAGGCCACACAGGTGCCTGCACATGAGGCGCGCGACGCGTTGGGGTTGTCGCCGGACGAATGGGTGGTCGGCAATGTCGGCCGCCTGCACCCGGACAAGGACCAGGCCACACTGCTCAAGGGCTTTGCCCAGGCGCTGGCGCACTTGCCGGCCGAAAGCCGCCTGGCGATCCTCGGCAGCGGGCGCCTGGAGCAGGACCTCAAGGCCCTCGCACGCGAGCTGGGCATTGCCGACAAGGTGCTGTTCCTCGGCCAGGTGCCGGATGCGCGTCGGTACTTCCGGGCATTCGATGTGTTTGCCCTGAGCTCCGACCATGAACCCTTTGGCATGGTGCTGCTGGAAGCCATGGCGGCCGGCGTCCCGTTGCTGGCCACGGCCTGTGGCGGTGCGAAGGAGGTGGTCGAGGGCGTGGGTATCCTGTTTCCCTTCGGCGATGCCGAACACCTTGCCCAGGGGCTGCGGCATCTGGCAGCAATGGATCAACACCAGCAACGGCAGTGCGCCGAAATGATGCTGGAGCGCCTGCGCGAGCGTTTCTCGGATCAGGCGGTACGCGATACCTTCTGGCAATTGCCACACGTTATTGAACTGACCGCGGGGGCTTGATGCTCAATCGATTCCAAGGCTGGCGCGAGCGTGGCTGGTCCGTCGTCGATGCGCCGGTCTACAGCGATGCCTGGCAGCGTTTTGGCGGCAGTGTCGCGACCCACCCACAAGTGATCGAACGTCTGGCCGGGCTGGCCGACATCCCGGTGCGTTACCTGGCCTGGGAGCAGGGCGGCGAGCTTCAAGCCTGCATCGCGACCTGGGGGCGCGACCTGGCCTTGTCCAAGGATGTGCTCAAGCAGCGCGGCAAAAAAGGCCTGTTCGACCTGGGCAACGCCGAGTTGATCCTGCCCGCCGCGCCTGCAGCCCAGGCGCCCTTGCGGCACCGTGCACGCTATTTGTCGGCCCTGAATGAAGGCCGTTTCAGCGGCCTCAAGCCCCAGGCCGAACAGTTGGCCATGGCCCGCACCCCGGAAGAACTGTCGAAGAAATTTCGCTACAACCAGCGTCGCGAACTGCGCTTGCTCGAAGAGGCCGGTGGGGTGGTGCGACCGGTGAGCGAGTTTTCCAGCGAGGAGCTGGCGGCGATCTACTGCGACCTGTTCCTGCGCCGCTGGGGCTTTGTCGCCACCGGCGCCGAACGCATGGCCGAGGTGATCGAGCTGCTGCGCGAATGGCTGATCGGTTCGGTGATCTTCCTCAATGATGCGCCCATCGCTGTCCAGTTGGTGTACCGGGTCGAGTCGCCGGAGTGGATCAGCGTGGAGTACGTCAACGGTGGCGTCGACCCTGAAACCCGGGCGTTCAGCCCGGGCAGTGTCCTGAGCTTCCTCAATACCCAGGGCGCCTGGGAACAGGCACGTGAAGTCGGCAAGCCGCTGCGTTTCTCCTTCGGGCGTGCCGACCGCGAGTACAAGGACCGTTGGTGCAACGCTGTGCCGGTGCTGACCGTATGAGCCGCAAACAGCAATTGCTCAAGCGCCATCGGCGCAACAAACGGGTCGGCTTGCTGATCGGCTTGCTGCTGCTGGTGGTGATTGGTATCTGGGTGGCGTGGTGGCTGCCGTTGGCGCTCGGTGTGCTGGCCTGGATCGCCCACGAGGCATGGTTTGCCGACCATCTGTTTTATGCGCCCCACGAAGACTACCAATACCGGTTTTCGACGGATGCCGAGGTGGCCGGGGTTCGCTTCGACGGTGACCGGCTGCGGGTGGATTCGCCGCTGCAAGCCGAGGCGACCCTGGTATTGGCTATCAAGGTCAAGAGTGGTTGGTTGGGACGTTTCCTGGATCCGGCCATTGAGATTCTGGGCGGCGGGAGCACTGACCGACAGGCCTTCGAGCGCGGGGTGAATGGCGTTCGCTACCTGAACCTCAGTGGCTGGGCGCCGGCCCTGATGTCCGGTGAGTTGCGTTTACGCGGGCGCTTTTGCAGCCTGCAGGGCGCTCCTCGGCTGTGGGCCTGGGGTACGCCGGATTATTCGGCGCAGCGGGTCATGGTTATCGCGCCTCATGCCGACGATGCCGAATTGGCTGCCTTCGGTCTTTACAGCCAGGCCGACAAGCCGTGGATCGTGACCCTTACCGCCGGTGAAATCGAAGCCGAGCACTATCAACGCATGGGCCTGGATCCGGTCGAGGCCGCGCGGACCAAAGGGCGCCTGCGTGCCTGGGACAGCATTGCCGTGCCGCTTTGGGCCGGCGTACCACAGGCACACTGTGTGCAGCTGGGTTACTTCTGCCTGCAACTGCCGGCGATGCGCGCTGCGCCTGATCAGCCGATCGCTTCGCGCGAGGCCGACCTGTCGGATACCCGCCTGTTCCGCCAATTCAACCCTTTCCCGTTGCCGGCGGATGCCGATGGCCTGCCGACCTGGCAAAACCTGCTCGCCGATCTGCGTCAGTTGCTGCTGACCGCACGCCCTGAAGTGATCGTCTTGCCCCATCCGGTCCTGGATCCTCATCCGGACCACATCTGTGCGCAGCAAGCGGTGATCGAAGCCTTGCAAGGTTTGGAGTGGCAGCCGACCACCGTGCTCGGCTACGCCAACCACCTGCATGACAACGACCGCTGGCCCATGGGCGACGCGGGCACCGGTATTGCCTTGCCGCCGCTGTTCGATGACGCGCTGGAACTGTGGCCGTGCAGCCTGTCGCTGTCGCTGGCCCGGCAGCGCGACAAGGCCATGGCGCTGGGCATGATGCATGACCTGCAACCCGCCCCGCCGTTCAAGCGTCGTGTGCGGCGCTGGCTGCAACGGGTCTTGGCGGGACGGGCGCGGTCGCCTTATGGTGAGAACGAGTTTTTCCGCAAGGCCGTACGACGGCATGAGTTGTTCTGGCGTTTGTGACGGCAGTTGTGAAAGGGAAGGTCATGAAAGTTTTGTTTCTGGTACAGAAAGAACAGCGCGCGATTCTCGATCGCCTGTACGAAGGCATTGCCGAGCACTGCGAGTGTGATACCCGCTGGCTGAGCAGTGCTGAGCAGCGCAACCTGCGCGGTTACTTCAAGCGTGAAGTCGACGTGAGCCGTTATGACCGCATCGTGTTCTTCCTGCGGTTCAAGCAGGAGATTCGCCAGGCCGGCTTTATCCGTACGATCCCGAACCTGGTGATCCTCGAACACGATGCCTACCAGAACTACATTCCCTGCAAGTACACGGGCAAGTTCAGTGCCCATTACCGTCGCTTGCCGTGGGTGCGGGTCATCAGTTCGGGGCATATGGTGACCGAGCGCCTGCGCGCCGAAGGCTTCGATGCGGTGTTCGTGCCCAAGGGCTACGATCAGGCGCTGTTGCAGGCCCAGGGATTGGAGCGCGACATTGAGCTGGCATTTGTCGGCAGCACCAACAGCGTGGCCTACAGTGGTCGCAAGGCATTGCTCGATGAGTTGGCCCGCGTTGAACCTTTGGTGGTTACGCGCACCAAATCCGGTGAGGAATACTGCGCAACCCTCAACCGGATTCGTTTTTTCGTCAGTGCCGACGTGGGCATGGGCGAGTATATGATCAAGAACTTCGAAGCCATGGCCTGTGGTTGTGTGCTGCTGGCGTTTGACCAGGGTGCCGGGGAAAACCAGGCCCTTGGCTTCAAGGACATGGTCAATGTGGTGTTCTATAAAGACATTCCCCAGTTGCAGGAAAAACTCGCTGCATTGCGATCCAATCCTCAACTGGCGGCCGAGATTGCGCGCAACGGGCAGGACCTCGCGGTCAGCCAGTTCAGCTTTGCGCGCATCGGCCAGCGCATTGTCGAGGTGCTGAAGCCGCCGCTGCGGCCCCGGGCACCGTTGAGTTTGCTGGAAACGCTGCGCTTGAAACTAGGCGTTTGATATCTGCCAGGTGGCCGCGCTTGGTGGCCTTATGATATTATCGAGGCTTGAATGCAATTCTCCGCTCAAAGCGATATAACGCTCGTCGTGACCAGTTGTGGTCGCTTCGATTTGCTGAAGCGCACGCTCGCGAGCTTCGATCTGTTCAATACAGCGGCCATCCGCGAAGTCTTCATTACCGAAGACTCTGGCGATGACGCGGTACGCCTGGCGATTCCCGAGCATTGGCTCGGCCATTGCACGTTCCTGATCAACCGCCCGAAGCTGGGGCAATTGGCATCCATCGACTTGGCCTACGGGTCGGTCAAGACCCCGTACATATTCCATTGCGAAGATGACTGGGCGTTTTATCGACCCGGTTTTGTCGAGGATTCGAAGACAGTGCTGGAGCAGCGTCCCGATATTCTCCAAGTCTGGTTGCGCAATTACGTTTACGACTTGCAGGTGCACAGCCCCTATATTCATCTGGGGCCGCGCGAGGTGATTGGCGGGGTACCTTGTTATTCCTTGCTGTCCGACAAGCCTGAGTGGCAAGGGTTCTCGCTGAACCCGGGGCTGCGACGTATCAAGGAATACCGGTTATGTGCGCCCTATGCCGGGTTCGAGGGTGAGAAAGGGCTTTCCAGGCGTTACGCGCAGCTGAACCTGGGCGCCGTCACCCTGGAGGGCGATGCGGTCTTGCACACCGGTTTCGGTTTGCATGTGGCGACGGCGGAAGAGCGCTTGACCAAGGCGCGGCGCAAGCGGCGAGAGCGGGTCAAGCTGGTGCTCATGCTGATCCTGGGGGTCGGCATCGGTTGGTTGATCCGCCAGTAAATACGACGAGCCACACCAACGCCGCATAAGGTTTTTTCGATGAGTATTCTCAACATCATGTGGGCTGGTGGCTCTGCATTCGCTTCGGTGCAGAAGGTTCATCAGCAAATACTGGCCCAGGCCGACAGCGATGTACCGGTGCACACCTGGTTGCTTCAGGGCAGCGCCGCTGGCAGCGATGGCCTGGTCGAACAGGCCGTCGAGTGGAACCTCTCATCCGCCAGGCTCAAGGGGCGGCACCTGTGGAAGTGGCTGATGCCCTGGATGCGTGCGCGCTTCCAGAAGGCCCTGCCTGAGGATGTGCAGGTTGTACTGCTAGATGGCATCGGTGTCGCGCGAGTGCTTTTACCGGTGCTCAAGCACCTGCCGCAGGTGCGGGCCGTGGTGATTTTTCATGGCGTCACGCGCTTGCGCAAAGCTGATCGCAAGCTCTTCGAGCAACTCCCGGCGTCGCAACTGACGCTGGCGGCCGTGTCGCAAACCCTCGCCGGCTCCCTTGAGCGTTACCTGCAACGGCCCGTGGCGGTGCTGCGCAGTGCCTTCGATCCTGCGGTGTTTCGTGCCGCCGCGCTTGCCCGTGAGCCGGCTCGATCCCGCCTGGGGCTGCCGTTGGATGGCTCGCCGGCAGTGGGGGCGGTAGGTAGACTGGTCGACGGCAAGGGGTTTGGCTGTTTGCTGGAGGCCTTTGCCAGTGCGACGGCCGATCGGCCGGATGCGCGCCTGGTGATCATCGGCGAGGGGCCGGCGAGGCCCAGGCTTGAGGCGCGTATCGAGGCGCTTGGCTTGCGCGACAAGGTGTACCTGCCGGGGCATCTTCCTGAGGCGGCGACCCTTTATCGGGCGTTTGACTGGGTCGCCATTCCGTCGACGGAAGAGGGCCTGGGGTTGATCCTGCAAGAGGCGGTGATGGCCGGCGTGCCTGTACTGACCAGCGAGCTGGCAGTGTTCCGCGAACAACTGGGTGATGCCGGCTGGTACGCGCCCGTAGACAGCGCCACGTCCTGGGGGCAACTCCTGGCACGCGCGTTCGTGAGTTCCGGCGTGCAGGTTGTCGAGGCTCAATCGCGGGCGTTGGCGCCGGAGCAGGCCTGGAACGATTTCACTGAAACCACCCGGCGGCTGTTCTCATGCCGCTAGCAGCGCTTGCTCCAGTGCTTGCATTGGAAAGTGTTCGTTCAGCTTCTCGCGCGCAATATAGCGGGCGAAGTGTTGCAGGTTGCGCCTCGCCAGTTCCGGGTTCAGGGGCGCGCGCAGGAAACGCATGTCGGCCACGTCGATCAGGCCCATTTCATTGTCCGGTGTCACGACAATATTGCCCAGGTGCAACGAACGGAAGTAGATGCCCGCGCCATGCAGGCGGCGAATAAGGGCCACCAGCGGGTCGAGGTTGGTGTGCCAGTCAAAGCCTTCACGGTTGGAAATCTGGCGCAGCGTTTCGCCCGGCAAGGGGCGGTAGAGTACGGCGGTCATGCCGGGCGCCGTCAGTTGAAAGAACGCGAGCACGGTCAGGGTCGGGATGCCCCGTTGTTGCAACTGCGCCACGTTGTCGATGAAACGCTTGGAGTACGGGCGGAACAGCGCGGACGACAGCAGGCGCTTGCGGCGAAACAGCTTGAGGATGTTCCCGTTGGTCAGCAGGTAGACTTTGGGCCCGTAGCTGTCCTGTTCCAGGATTCTGGCACCTTCAATCATCGCGGTTAAATCGGCTTGGGAAAGCCTTGAACATTGCATCGTCGGAAAGCCTTGTGGGAGTCGCGGGCACAGTGATCGGTAATAATGCCGAAAGTTTTGGGTTTTAACCATGCCGGGTTGGCGGGTTGAACGTATTCAGGAGCGGGTGATGCAAGCAAGTCGTTGGGCGCAGGTATGGATGATTTTCGGGTTACTTTGGTTTTTGCTGGCGATTGCTTTTGCCCCGACCAATAAGATTTATCAACAGGGTTTGACGCTGTTCCTGTGGTTGCCGGCGATGGTGTTTGCCTGGTCGGCCCGTGAGCGTCTCATGGAGGTCTGGCGCGAACAGCGCTGGCTCTGCGTGATGGTCGGGTTGCTGGCAGCTTGGGGGGCGATCAGCCTGACGTGGACCAATGCCGAGGACCCTTCGCGCGAAGCCAAGCGTCTGCTGTACATCGGCGTGTTCCTGCTGTTTTTCCCGGTACTCGCCTGTGGCCGGACCGAGCAGGTGATCCGCGTGATGCAATGGGGTGGTTTCGGCCTGGCCCTGTCGTCGCTCCTGGCGATCATCAAATTCTATGGCTTTGAGCATAACGACTGGTATGCGCGCCTCGAAGGCCTGGGCCAGTTGAGCCATCCGATCCTGGGTGCCTATGTGATCGGCCTGGCCGCCGTGTGGTTGCTGCACTGGCTGCCGCGCGGTCGCTGGATGCAGGTGGCATGGGCAGTGTCCATCGCGTTGCTTGGGTTGTTCGTGGTGCTGAGTCAAAGCCGCGGCGCCGCACTGGCGTTGTTGCTGACTGTCGTGGCAATGCCGGCCTGGTGCCGTGACCGCCGTAGCACGGTGATTGCCATTGGTGCGGTCATCGCGGCGCTGGCGGTGTTCTTCGCCATGCAGTCCCTGGTGCTGGCCCGGGGTGTGTCTTACCGTCCGCAGATCTTCATGGCCGCCGTGCAGATGATCAGCGAGCGCCCGTGGACCGGCCTGGGGCTGGGCGGGGACTACAAGGTATTTGCCGATAACCTCTTTTTCGATCACTCCCACAACCTGTTCACCCACGTGAGCATCGAGTTGGGCCTGCCGGGCCTGCTGCTGTGGTGCGGCCTGTGGTTCGGTGTGCTGTGGCAGGCCTGGAAGGCCCGCGACACGCTCTATGGCAAGGGCATCATCGGCATGTGGGTGTTTTCGTTCCTGGCCATGCAATTCGATGCCGCCAGCCTGACCGGCACGCCGCGGGCCGAGTGGTTTATCTCCTGGCTGCCGATTGCCCTGGCCAGTGTTTTGGTCTGGGCTCGGGCCAAACCCGATGCGTGTGATAAAGTTCGCGTCCTACCCAATCAGTGAGCTCGACACATGAGTGACGCACCGCCCAAAGCGGACCAGGAATCCAGCCTGAAAATCTATTTCCGGCTGCTGGGCTATGTGAAACCGTACCTCGGCATGTTCCTGCTGAGTATCGTGGGCTTCGTGATCTTCGCTTCGACCCAGCCAATGCTCGCCGGGATTCTCAAGTACTTCGTCGATGGCTTGAGCAACCCCGATGTGGTGTTCCTGCCCAATATCCCGTTGTTCAAGGACCTGAAGTTGCTGATGGCCGTGCCGCTGCTGATCATCCTGATCGCCGCGTGGCAGGGGCTGGGGTCGTTCCTGGGCAACTACTACCTGGCCAAGGTTTCCCTGGGGCTGGTGCATGACCTGCGGGTCCAGTTGTTCAACAAGCTGCTGGTGTTGCCTAACCGCTATTTCGATACCCACAACTCCGGGCACCTGATTTCCCGTATCACCTTCAACGTGACCATGGTCACCGGTGCGGCCACCGATGCAATCAAGGTGGTGATCCGCGAAGGCCTGACGGTGGTGTTCCTGTTCGGCTACCTGCTGTGGATGAACTGGAAGCTGACCCTCGTGATGCTGGCGATCCTGCCGCTGATCGCGATCATGGTCGGCAGCACCAGCAAGAAATTCCGCAAGCAGAGCAAGAAGATCCAGGTGGCAATGGGCGATGTGACGCACGTCGCTTCGGAAACCATCCAGGGTTACCGCGTGGTGCGCAGCTTCGGTGGCGAAAGCTACGAGGAGCGTCGCTTTGCCGCCGCCAGCCAGGGCAATACCGACAAGCAGCTGCGCATGAACAAGACCGGTGCGGTCTATACGCCGATGCTGCAACTGGTGATCTACACGGCCATGGCCGCGTTGATGTTCCTGGTGCTGCTGTTGCGCGGTGAAGCCACGGCGGGTGACCTGGTGGCCTACATTACTGCGGCGGGCCTGCTGCCCAAGCCGATTCGCCAGCTGTCGGAAGTCAGCTCGACGATCCAGAAAGGCGTGGCCGGTGCCGAGAGCATCTTCGAACAACTGGATGAAGAGCCCGAAGTCGACAGCGGCACTGTGGAGCGTGATCGCGTCAGCGGTCGCCTGGACGTGCGCAACCTGAGTTTCACCTACCCGGGTACGGAGCGTGAGGTGCTCAAGAACATCAGCTTCAGCGCAGCCCCTGGGCAGATGATCGCCCTGGTCGGCCGCTCGGGCAGCGGCAAGTCGACCCTGGCCAGCCTGATCCCGCGTTTCTACCATCATGAAACCGGGGAAATCCTGCTGGACGAGGTCGAGATCGAAGACTACCGCCTGCGTAACCTGCGTCGTCACGTGGCCCAGGTGACCCAGCATGTGACCTTGTTCAACGACACCGTGGCCAACAACATCGCCTACGGCGACCTGGCCGATGCACCCCGTGCCGACATCGAGAAAGCCGCCGCCGACGCCTACGCCATGGACTTCATCTCCGAGCTGCCAAAAGGCCTGGACACCGAAGTCGGTGAAAATGGCGTGCTGCTTTCCGGTGGTCAACGTCAGCGCCTGGCGATCGCCCGGGCCCTGCTGAAAAATGCCCCGCTGCTGATCCTCGATGAGGCCACTTCGGCCCTGGATACCGAGTCCGAGCGGCATATCCAGGCTGCACTGGACAAGGTCATGAAAGGTCGCACCACCCTGGTGATTGCGCACCGTTTGTCCACCATCGAGAAAGCCGACCTGATTCTGGTGATGGACCACGGCGAAATTGTCGAGCGCGGGACACATCTCGAACTGCTGGCCATGGGCGGCTATTACTCGCGCCTGCACGCCATGGGGCTGGACGAGCCGGCCACGGCAAACATCACCTGACCAGCCGGGGCGCGCAATGCGCCCCGGTGTTTGTATCAGGCCCGTTACAGGGCTTGACCAAAGCCAAATAATCCAGCGCTTGTCGTTTGTTATGTTGGCCTTCTCGATTCGAATGACGAACGAGAGGGCTAACCTTCTTGCGTGGGTATTGGAATGTTGCAACGTCTACTGTGGAAGCTGCTTCCCAAACACCAGAGGGTGTTTCTGCTGGGGCGTTTGTCGGTGGTGGATCGCCAGGCGGTGAACAAATCCCTGTCTGGGGTAGCAACGCTTAACCCGGCTTTCGAACGACACCAGTGCGTGTTTATCCATGTGCCCAAATGCGCCGGCAGCAGCGTGTGCTCGGCACTTCTCGAGGGGCGCTGGCCGGGGCATCTGCCGTATTACTGGTATGAGCAGCAATTTCCCCAACACTGCGAGCGCAGCTTCAAATTCGCTTTCGTACGCGACCCGCTGGAGCGCGCTTACTCGGCCTATACCTACTTGCGCGGCAACCCTATGGGCGCTCGCGACCTGCAAGCCCAGTCGCTCGTTTCCAGCTACCGCGACTTCGACCATTTCATTGCCGGCTGGCTGCACCCGGATAACCTGCGACGTCAATTGCACTTTGCTCCCCAGACCGACTTCCTGGTCGATCACATGGGTCAGATGGCCATGGACTTCCTCGGGCGCCAGGAGTCTTTGCAGCAAGACTTCCTGCACCTGTGCGAACGCCTCGGCGTGGACTCATCCCTGCCACATCTGAATGTTTCACTGGGGCGTCGCCACGAGGCGGTCAGGGACTTTTGCTCCTCGCGCACGCGCCGATTGGTCAGGCGTGCCTATCAACGTGACTACGAGGTGTTGGGTTATGAATAGCCAGTTGCTGACCGGCGGTGGCGCTGCCATCCGTCCCTTTTCCCTATCGCTGTCCGTGGCCGCACGGGCGGCGCTCAAGCATCAGCAGCCCTGCTGCGTATGGCTGACGGGGCTGTCCGGGTCCGGCAAGTCGACCCTGGCCAATGCCCTGGAGGTGCAACTCAACGAGCAGGGGCGGCACACCTTCGTGCTTGATGGCGATAACTTGCGCGCGGGGCTGTGCAATGACCTGGGCATGAGCGACGCGGCGCGCAAGGAAAATATCCGGCGTATCGGCGAAGTGGCGCGCCTGATGGTGGACGCCGGCTTGATTGTCATTGTGTCGGCGATCTCGCCGTTCAGCGTCGATCGGGCGCGCGCCAGGGCGCTGTTCGGGCCGGAGCAGTTCTTTGAGATTTATGTCAGCACGCCCTTTGACGTATGTGCCCGGCGCGATCCCAAGGGCTTGTACCGCGCCGCACTGGAGGGGCGCATCAAGGCCTTCACCGGGTTGGACAGCCCCTATGAGGCACCGCTTGCGGCCGACTGCGAAATCAATACCGATGAGGTTGAGTTGGCCGAAGCCGTGGAGCAGATCCTGGCGGCACTGTTTAAAAAGTGATCAGTTTCAGTGCCTGATGCATCGCGGATAAAGCTCTCGAACTAGGCGGCGCTCACCCTGTGCTAATATCGCGCCCCTGTTCATTTTGTATGTGGGTTGCTCCATGAAGTTGTCCATGCCGCGATTCGATCAAGCCCCTGTCTTGGTGGTCGGCGATGTCATGCTCGACCGTTACTGGCATGGCGGTACCTCACGGATTTCCCCTGAGGCGCCGGTACCGGTAGTCAAGGTCGAGCAAATCGAAGACCGTCCAGGTGGCGCTGCCAACGTTGCCCTCAATATTGCCGCCCTCGGCGCCCCGGCCTCCCTGGTCGGTGTGACCGGCGACGACGAAGCCGCCGACAGCCTGGCCAACAGCCTGCGCGGCGCCGGCGTGCGCGCGCTGTTCCAGCGCATTGCCCATCAGCCGACCATCGTCAAGCTGAGGGTGATGAGCCGTCACCAGCAATTGCTGCGTATCGATTTCGAAGAACCCTTCGCCACCGACGCCCTGGCTCTCAGTGGCCAGGTCGACGCGTTGCTCGAAGGTATCAAGGTGCTGGTGTTGTCCGACTACGGCAAAGGCGCCCTGAAGAACCACCAGGAACTGATCCAGGCCGCCAAGGCGCGGAACATTCCGGTACTGGCCGATCCCAAGGGCAAGGACTTCTCGATTTATCGAGGTGCCAGCCTGATCACACCGAACCTCAGCGAGTTCGAAGCCATCGTCGGCGGTTGCGCCGATGAGCACGACCTGGTGAGCAAAGGCGCGGCACTTATGGCCGACCTTGACCTCGGCGCCTTGCTGGTGACCCGTGGCGAGCACGGCATGACCCTGCTGCGTCCCGGTCACCCGGCGATGCACCTGCCGGCGCGTGCCCGTGAAGTGTTTGACGTCACCGGTGCCGGTGACACCGTGATTTCCACCCTGGCGGCCTCCATTGCGGCCGGCGAAGAGTTGCCCCACGCCGTGGCCCTGGCCAACCTGGCGGCGGGCATTGTAGTCGGCAAGCTGGGGACGGCCGCGATCAGCGCGCCTGAACTGCGCCGTGCGATCCAGCGCTCCGAAGGTTCGGAACGTGGTGTGCTGAGCATCGAGCAATTGCTGCTGGCGATTGACGATGCCCGTGCCCACAACGAAAGCATTGTGTTCACCAATGGCTGTTTCGACATCCTGCACGCCGGCCATGTGACCTACCTGGAGCAGGCTCGCGCCCAAGGTGATCGGCTGATCGTCGCGGTCAACGATGACGCGTCGGTCAGCCGCCTGAAAGGCCCTGGCCGTCCGATCAACAGCGTCGACCGACGCATGGCGGTATTGGCCGGGTTGGGCGCGGTGGATTGGGTGATCAGCTTCCCTGAAGCCACCCCGGAAAACCTGCTGGCCCAGGTCAAGCCGGACGTGCTGGTCAAGGGCGGCGACTACTCCGTCGACCAGGTGGTCGGTGCCGACATCGTCAGTGCCTACGGCGGCAAGGTCAAAGTGCTGGGCCTGGTTGAGAACAGCTCGACCACCGCCATTGTCGAGAAGATCCGCAACAATGAGTAAGGCTGATCCGTTGGTCCTGATCACCGGTGGCGCGGGCTTTATTGGCTCGCACCTGGTCGACGCGCTGCTTGCCAAGGGCTACGCAGTGCGAGTGCTGGATAACTTGTCCACGGGCAAACGCAGCAACCTGCCGCTGGACAACCCGCGCGTCGAGCTGCTCGAGGGGGATGTCGCCGATGCCGGGCTGGTGGCGCGTGCCGCTGTCGGCGCGACGGCGGTGGTGCACCTGGCGGCGGTCGCTTCGGTGCAGGCTTCGGTGGATGACCCGGTCAGCACGCACCAGAGCAATTTCGTCGGTACCCTGAATGTCTGCGAAGCCATGCGCAAAGCCGGTGTGAAGCGGGTGGTATTCGCTTCCAGCGCGGCGGTGTATGGCAACAACGGCGAAGGCGCTTCCATTGACGAAGAGACCACCAAGGCGCCGTTGACGCCCTATGCCTCGGACAAGTTGGCCGGCGAGCATTACTTCGACTTCTACCGGCGCCAGCATGGCCTGGAGCCGGTGATTTTCCGCTTCTTCAATATCTTCGGCCCGCGCCAGGATCCGTCATCGCCGTACTCCGGCGTGATCAGCATCTTCAGCGAACGGGCTCAGCAAGGCCTGCCGATTGCCGTGTTCGGCGATGGCGAGCAGACCCGCGACTTCATGTACGTGGAAGACCTGGTGGACGTGCTGGTGCAGGCCATCGAAGCCCCGGACGCGCCGTTGGGGGCGATCAACGTCGGCTGGAACCGCACGACTACCCTCAAGCAGGTGCTGCAGGCACTGGAAGAGGCCATTGGTACGTTGCCTGCCGTGACTTACGGCCCGGCACGCTCGGGAGACATTCGGCATTCGCGGGCGAATAACCAGCGTTTGCTGGCCAGCTTCAAGCTACCTGAGCCGACCCCGCTGACGGTTGGCCTGGCGCGGTTGCTCAGAGGCTGACTGTTCACCTGTAGGAGCGAGCTTGCTCGCGAAGCTCGTCAACGATAACGCGGGTATCCTGATTAAAAGCGGCGCCCTTGAGTTTTTCGCGAGCAAGCTCGCTCCTACAGTTATCGAAGCCAGCCCTCAGCGGCTGGTTTTTTTATTTGGCACGATCTTGCGCAGCATCTGGCGTGCCTTGCCGGTCAGGCGCTTCAATTTCGATTCTTTCTCAGGCTCTGCCAGGCCTTGCTGGCGAAGCCAGTCCTTCCAGCGAATGCGCTCGTCGCGCACCAGCCAACCTTCCTGCTGGGCGAAGCTTTCCGCCAGGTATAGACCGCGGGTGCTGGCTGGATAGAGCTGGTCTTTCTTGACGGTGTAGAGCTCGGCGAGCGGTTGGCCGTCTTTCAGTGGCATCAGGTACAGGTCCGGGCGCTGGCGGTCCAGGCGTGCCACCAGTTGGTCGCCTTCAAGCCGTTCATCCACATGGAACAGGCTCAGGGATTTGGCTTCCTTCGGCACTTCCAGGCGCAAGTCATAAATCAGTTGCAGCGACGCGGTCGGCACATGCACATAGGCCCGCGGGCGCTCGATCAGTTGGGTGGTTGCGCAACGTACCGGGCGTGCGGCGCCTGACAAAGGGCTCAAGCGAAACGGCAAGGCTTCACGGTAATGCAGCGCGGCGGAGTAGGGGGCCGGCAACCAGGTGTCGTTGAAGCGCCCGCCGAGCCAGCCTTCCGGGGTCTCCAACAGGCATTCCTCGGCAATCTCCTGGATGGCGGTGTGCAGCGGCAGGTTCAGTTCATGGGCGGGCACGTAGCCGGAGATCAGCTTGAGCACCACATCGCCACGGTCCTGGCGACGCTGGCGCACCAACACCCAGTAATCCTTGTTTTGCCAGTGCAGGGTCAGGCGCACCGATACGCCGAGGTTGGCCAGTTCCAGGGCGAAGCGTTCGGCATCCGGCACCTCTACCGGCTTGCGCCGTTGCAGGGTCTGGGCGAAGTTGAGCGGCATACCCACGCCCTGGTAGATCAGGCCTTCGGGGGTGGCTTCGACGTGCAGGGGCAGTGTCTTGAAGTTGCTGGGGTTTTTTCTTATGAGCGTTCGCGGCATGTCGGCTCCTTCTTGCGACGGGGTCGGCCGCGTCGGCGGCATCAGAGTTGACGAATGACCTTGGCAGCGGTCGCCACGTTATGGGCCAGGTGCAGCGGATTGATGGTCCCGACAATAGCACTGGCGACGCCCGTTTGCGCAAACAACAGCATGAAACTGGCGTGTATTGGATCCATTCCCGGTTCCAGGCAGACGTGGCCGCTGGCCAGCGCCTTTTTGACCAGGATGCCCTTGCCATGGGCCGCCGCATACTCAATGACGGCTTTTTCCGCCTGTTCGTTCAGATTGTAGGTGACCATCGCGCAATCACCTTGTTCCAGAGCCTTCACGCCACCTTCGACGGTTTTGCCGGAGAAACCGAAACCGCGAATCTTGCCCTCTTGTTTCAGCTGCGCGAGGGTCTGGTACACCTCACAGTCGTTGAGGATGTGCAGGTCGTTGCCATCGGAGTGCACCAGCACCAGATCGATAAAATCCGTTTCAAGTCGTTTCAAGCTGCGTTCGATCGACATCCGTGTATGGGCAGCGCTGAAATCATGGCGGGACAGGCCTTCTTCGAACTCTTCGCCGACCTTGCTGACAATCACCCAGTCCTGGCGCTGGCCGCGCAGCAGTGGCCCCAGGCGTTCTTCGCTACGCCCGTAGGCGGGTGCGGTATCGATCAGGTTGATGCCCAGCTGGCGGGCCTGGCGCAGCAACATCCGTGCTTCGTCGTCATCGGGAATGGTGAAGCCGCTGGGGTACTTCACACCCTGGTCGCGGCCCAGCTTGACGGTGCCGAGGCCGAGCGGCGACACCAGCAGGCCGGTGCTGCCCAAGGGGCGGTGCAGGTCGTGCAGGGTCGGCAGGCTCATGGCAACAGTTGCTCCCAGGCTGGTACGCCGATGGCGGGTTTTGGCAGGTCGGGCAAAGGCTCCGATGCGCTTGGGCGGATGCCGTCGCGTTCGAGGCTGTTGATCACGCGATCGGCGAAATCCGGCGCCAGCGCCAGCTTGGTCGGCCAGCCCACCAGCAGGCGGCCCTCTTCGGCGACGAAGGCGTTGTCAGGCCGGCTCAGGCCCGATTGCAGGGGTTCTGCGCGATCGACCCGTAGCGTGGCCCAGTGGGTCTGGCTCATATCGATCCAGGGCAGCAGGTGCGCCAACTCTTTCCGGGCGGTGGCGATCTGTTCTTCGGGTGTGCGTGCCACGCCGTCGGCCTCGGCAATGTCGCCGCCCATGTACCACACCCAATTGCCATCGGCAGCCGGGTGCGTGGTGACAGTGATGCGCGGCTTGGTACCGCCGCCCAGGCAGTGGGCGTACAGCGGCTTCAGGCCTGGGCCCTTGGCGATGATCATATGCAACGGGCGTTTCTGCATGGCCGGCTGGCTCAGGCCCAGGGCGGCGAGCAGTTCGGCGGTACCGCCACCGGCGCTCAGGACGATGCGCTGGGCGCGGATTTCGCGGCCATCGACGTTCAAGCCCACCAAGGTGTCGCCTTCGTAAAGGGGGGCGATATGCTGCCCGGCGAGCAAGCCGTCACCGGCCAGTTGCGCCAGGCGTTCGATCACGCTGGGTACGTCCACCACCAGTTCGGCCAGGCGATAGACCTTGCCCTTGAAGCCACGGTCTTGCAGGGCTGGCGGCAGGTCGTCGCCCTTGACCTGATCGACACGGCCGCGCACGGCCTTGCTGGCAAAAAAGCTGGTGAGGTTGCCGGCGATCGTGCCTGGGGACCACAGGTAATGGGCTTGCGAGAGCACGCGCACGCCGGACAGGTCCAGCTCGCCGTCACCGGCCAGGGCTTCACGCCAGCGGCGCGGCATATCGGCAATCGCTTCGGAGGCGCCGGTGAGGGCGCCGTGCAGGGCGTATTTGGCACCGCCGTGGATAATCCCCTGGGATTTCACGCTTTGCCCGCCACCTAACGTGGCGCTTTCCACCAGTACCGTGGAAAACCCCTGGTGGCGCAGGCGCGCGTTCAGCCAGAGGCCGGCAACTCCGGCGCCGACAATCAGCACGTCGGTGGAAATAACGGATGGCATGGGCGACCTCAGTGTTCAAGACAAGAGGCGCAGTATACAGGCTGTTGAGCAGCGGTCAGTGCCCTGCGGTTTTCGAGAACAACTGGATGACCACCACGCCCAGCACAATCAGGCCCATCCCCAACATTGCCGGGAGGTCCAGCTTCTGCCCATAGATAAACAGCGCGGCAATGCTCACCATCACGATGCCCATCCCGGCCCATACCGCATAGGCCACGCCGACGGGCACGGTACGCACCACCAGGGTCAGCATCCAGAACGCCACGCCGTAGCCGACGATCACCAGCAACAGCGGGATGGGAGTACTCCAGCCCTTGATGGCTTTCATGGAAACGGTAGCGATCACTTCCGAGCAGATGGCAATAGCCAGGTAGCAGTAGGCGGCGTTCATGGGTGAGTCCTCGGTGTAAAGCAATCTGATAAGGCCGGCATTCTAGAGTTTTATCAGATGGGGTAAAGTCATTACCTATCCGAAATTCAGATGGGTTGTGGGGTGAGCATGCAATGGAACCTGGAACAGATGCGTTTGTTTGTCAGCGTCGCCGAGCAGCGTTCGTTTTCAGCGGTGGCGCGCGGGCAGCGCAAGGCGCAATCGGCAGTCAGCAACGCGATTGCGATGCTGGAGACCGACCTTGGCGTGAGCCTGTTCGAGCGTAGCAGCGGCCGCCAGCCCAGCCTCACCGAAGCCGGCAGTGTGTTGCTGGAGGAGGCCCGCGAAGTGCTGCGCCAATGTGAGCGCCTCAATGGCCGGGCACTGTCACTGACCCGCGGTGAAGAAGCCTGCCTGCGCCTGGCCCAGGATGAAGCGATGTTGTTCCAGCCGGTACTCGACAGCCTTGAGGCATTGGCGGGGCGATACCCGTTGCTGGAAGTACAACTGTCCAGCGCCGCCCAGGGCGATGTGGCGCGCAAGTTGGTGGAGCGCCAGGCCGACCTGGGCCTGCTGTTCTATCACGACCAGATCCCCGAAGCCTTGGAGCGGCGGGTGGTAGGCAGCGTGGAGATGGTCACGGTGTGCGGCGTGAACCACCCGTTGGCCAAGGAGCCCTACGTGACGTGCCAGCACCTGGCCCAGTTTCGCCAGTTGTTGATGTCGACCCAGACCAGTGTCTACCCCGGCAGCGAAGCGGCCAGCCCGCTGGTGTGGCGTGCCGACAGTTTCTACGTACTGGCCGAATGGCTGATGAGCGGCCTGGGCTGGGCGTGGCTGCCACGGCATATCGTGCAATACCCGACCTATCAGCAGCAGATGGTGGAATTGGACAGCGAATGGACGCCACCGGCCCTGGTGGTGGAGCTGGTCTGGCGGCGCGACGAGCACCTGGGCCCCGCCGCGCGCTTTCTCGCCAAACGTTTTGCCGAGTGCTTGCAGGCGATCGACTGAAAAAGCCGATAAACTCCGCCGCCATGAATAGAACTCTCTACAGCTGTCTGTTTTACCTGGCGCTGCCGTTGGTGGCCTTACGTCTCTGGTTGCGTGCACGCAAGGCGCCGGCCTATGCCCGGCGCGTCGGCGAGCGGTTTTCCTATGGCTTGCCGGCGATGCAGCCGGGCGGGATCTGGGTGCATGCGGTGTCGGTGGGCGAAAGCATTGCCGCGGCGCCGATGATCCGCGGCTTGTTGGCGCGTTATCCACAGCTGCCGGTCACCGTCACCTGCATGACGCCCACCGGTTCCGAGCGCATCCAGGCGTTGTTCGCCAACGAGCCGCGCATCCAGCATTGCTACCTGCCTTACGATTTGCCCTGTGCAGCCAAGCGTTTTCTCGATCGTGTACAGCCCCGGCTGGCGGTGATCATGGAGACCGAGTTGTGGCCCAACCATATCCACGCCTGCGCCCGGCGCGGTATTCCGGTGGCCTTGGCCAATGCGCGGCTGTCGGCGCGTTCGGCCAAGGGCTATGCGCGTTTTGCCAGGCTGACGGCGCCGATGCTATCGGAAATGAGCCTGTTCGCGGTACAGACCGAGACTGAGGCCCAGCGTTTCCTGAGCCTGGGCGCGCGCGCGGAAACCGTCGAAGTCACCGGCTCGATCAAGTTCGACCTGACCATCGACCCCGAGCTGCCGCTGCGTGCCGCCGTCCTGCGCGAGCAATGGGGCGCCGCTGAGCGCCCGGTTTGGATCGCTGCCAGTACCCACGAAGGCGAAGATGACGTGGTGCTGGCGGCCCACCGGCAACTGCTCGAGAGCTATCCCAACGCGCTGCTGATCCTGGTGCCGCGTCATCAGGAGCGCTTCGGCCCGATGTTCGAGTTGTGCGCGCAACAAGGGTTTGCCACGGTGCGTCGCTCCAGCGGCGAGCCGGTGACCGCGCAAACCTCGGTACTGCTCGGCGATACCATGGGCGAGCTGTTGTTTCTCTATGCCCTGGCCGACAGCGCCTTTGTCGGCGGCAGCCTGGTCGCGACCGGCGGGCACAACCCGCTGGAACCGGCGGCGCTGGCCAAGCCGGTGATCATGGGCCCCCATGTGTTCAACTTCCTCGAAATCACCGCGATGATGCGCGAAGCGGGGGCGTTGCGAGAGGTGGAGGACGCAGAAGGGCTGGCCGAGGCCGTACGCCAGCTGTTCGAACTGCCGCAGGATGCACGCCGCATGGCGCAGGCGGGGCTCAAGGTGATGCAGGCTAATCAGGGGGCGCTTAAGCGCTTGCTGGATGGTTTGGATAGACTGATAGCTCACTGACTTAACACCGTTACCAATGTGGGAGGGTGTAGAACCCTCCCACATTGGTTTTGTGGTGTGCTCAGTAGCCCGGGCGGGCCTTGAGCTGCTCGGCGGCGGCCTTGGCCAGGTCCGGCGGCAGGAAGTCGCGATCCGGGTTGTAGTCGGCCTTGAGGTAGCGCGTCAGGTCCTGCAGGTCCCCTGGGTTCAAGGTGCCCGCCGCCTGTTTCAAGCGCAGGTTGTCGAGGATGTAGTCGTAGCGGCTGTTGTTGTAGTTGCGCACCGACGCGTAGAGCTGGCGCTGTGAGTCCAGCACATCGACGATATTGCGCGTACCCACCTGGTAACCGATTTCCGTGGCCTCCACGGCGCTCTGGTTGGAGATGATCGACTGGCGGCGTGCCTGGACCTGTTCCACATCGGTGTTCACCGCGCGGTGCAGGTTGCGCGTGTTTTCCACCACCTGGCGACGCAGGCCTTCGCGTTGCTGCTCGGTCTGGCCCAGGCGCGAGTACGACTCCCGCACCTGCGAGCTGGTCAGGCCGCCGCTGTAGATCGGGATGTTCAGGCGCAGGCCGATGGTGCGCTGCTCCACATCGCCACGGTACGGCGTGCCGAAGGCATTCGGGTTGCTGAAGCCAAGGGCGTCGTTGTCACCTTTTTCATACTGTGCGACGGCGTCCAGGGTCGGCGCGTGGCCGGCCTTGCGCTGCTTGAGGGTTTCTTCGGCGGCCGTGACGGCGTAGTTGCTGGCCAGCAGGTTCAGGTTCTGGCGACCGGCGGTCTCGACCCAGGCCTTGGCGTCGTTGGGCAGCGGTGGCAACACCGGCAGCGTGTGGACAATGCCCTGGATCGAGTTGTACTGGCGGTTGGTCAGGGTAATCAGCGCTTCAAAGGCATCGTCCACCTGGCGCTGGGCCAGGATCCGGTTGGCCCGTGCAGTGTCATAGCTGGCCTGGGATTGCAGCACATCGGTCTTGTCCGACAGGCCCACGTCGAAGCGCTCGTTGGATTGATCCAGCTGGCGCTTGAAGGCATTTTCCTCGGCCTTGGTCGAGGCCAGGTTGTCCTGGGCGCGCAGCACGGCGAAGTAGCTCTCGGCGCTTTGCAGGATCAGGTTCTGTTCGGTGGCCGAGAGTTGCAGCGCCGCCTGTTCGTTGGTGGCTTCGGCGGCTTGCAGTTGGAACCAGCGATCGGCGCGGAACAGCGGCTGGCTCAGGGTCGCGCGCCAGGAGTGGGCGTCGCGGTTGGCCGTGGCGGCGGGTGTGTCGATCTGGGTGCGCACGTTATTGATGTCGGCACCGCCCGACAGGTTCGGCAGCAACCCCGCGCGGGCCTGGGGCACGACTTCTTTCTGCGCGCCGTATTGGGCGCGGGCGGCAGCGAGGTCGGCGTTGTTATCCACCGCTTCCTGATAGACGCTGACCAGGTCAGTTTTGGCGGACAAGGGCGCTTCAGCTGCCCAGACCATTCCGTTGGTCGCACAAGACACGGCGAGAGCCAGTGAGAGTTTGCGCAGCATGAGGCGATCCCTAGTGTGAATATTACGGCGATAATTTAACGCCCAAGGCTAAGACGGGCCATTCCTGGCGTCAAGCATTGTGGCGGCAATCGAGTGTAGTGGCGCTGACTCGGCGCAACAATCCCGCAATCACGCCATTCATCACGCTGAATGCACCGCTATTGGCAATTTGCCCACGGCATGGTCTAGACTGGCCGAGTTCTTGTCGGGGTGCCTTGTTGGAAGGCTGAGATCGGTAAATACCGGATCCCGTTGAACCTGATCAGGTTAACGCCTGCGTAGGGAACAAGATTTCTCGTCCCCCGGCGAGTCCTCTTGTGCTTCGTCCGGGATGTTGTTCGACCTTCGAACAACCCTCGTGCACCAAGCACAGCACTGGTTTCAGTGCATCCGTCCGTCACAGGTTCGCTCCGACAAAAAATCCACCGCCTGGATAGTTGGAGAGCCCGTGATGAGCACAGAAATAAAAAGTACAAAACTGAAAAACACCGTGCATTTGAGTGAATCGGCCAAGGTCGACTCCGGCTCCGTGCAGCCGTTTACCCGCTCGCAAAAAATCTACGTGCAGGGCACTCGCCCGGACATTCGCGTACCCATGCGCGAAGTCAGCCTGGACGTGACCCCCACCGACTTCGGCGGCGAAATCAATGCGCCCGTGGTGGTCTACGACACCTCCGGCCCGTACACCGACCCGAATGTGATCATCGATGTGCGCAAAGGCCTGGGCGATGTGCGCTCGCCGTGGATCGAAGCGCGTGGCGACACCGAGCGCCTGTCGGGCTTGAGTTCGCACTTTGGCCAACAGCGCCTGAGCGACGCGGAGCTGACTGCGCTGCGTTTCGCCCACGTGAAAAACCCGCGCCGCGCCAAGGCCGGGGCCAACGTCACGCAGATGCACTACGCGCGCAAAGGCATCATTACTGCGGAGATGGAATACGTCGCCATCCGCGAAAACATGAAGCTGGAAGAGGCCCGTGCCAGTGGCCTGCTCGACCAGCAACACGCCGGCCACAGCTTCGGCGCCAGCGTGCCGAAAATCATCACCCCTGAATTCGTGCGTGAAGAAATCGCCCGTGGCCGCGCAATCATCCCGGCCAACATCAACCACACCGAACTGGAACCGATGATCATCGGCCGTAACTTCCTGGTGAAGATCAACGGCAACATCGGCAACAGCGCCCTGGGTTCGTCCATCGAAGAAGAAGTGGCGAAACTCACCTGGGGCATTCGCTGGGGCTCGGACACCGTGATGGACCTGTCCACCGGCAAGCACATCCACGAAACCCGTGAGTGGATCATCCGCAACTCGCCGGTGCCGATCGGTACCGTGCCGATCTACCAGGCCCTGGAAAAAGTCGGCGGCGCGGCCGAAGACCTGACCTGGGAGCTGTTCCGCGACACCCTGATCGAACAGGCCGAGCAGGGCGTCGATTACTTCACCATCCATGCGGGCGTGCTGCTGCGCTACGTGCCGCTGACCGCCAAGCGCGTCACCGGCATCGTGTCCCGTGGCGGTTCGATCATGGCCAAGTGGTGCCTGGCGCACCACAAAGAGAACTTCACCTACACGCATTTCGACGAAATCTGCGAAATCATGAAGGCCTATGACGTCAGCTTCTCCCTCGGCGACGGCCTGCGCCCAGGCTCGATTGCCGACGCCAACGACGCCGCGCAGTTCGGCGAACTGGAAACCCTTGGCGAGCTGACCAAGATCGCCTGGAAGCACGACGTGCAAACCATGATCGAAGGCCCCGGCCACGTGCCGATGCAGTTGATCAAGGAGAACATGGACAAGCAGCTCGAATGCTGCGACGAAGCGCCGTTCTACACCCTCGGCCCACTGACCACCGACATCGCGCCGGGCTATGACCACATCACCTCCGGCATCGGTGCGGCGATGATCGGCTGGTTCGGTTGCGCCATGCTCTGCTACGTCACGCCCAAGGAACACCTGGGCCTGCCGAACAAGGATGACGTGAAGACCGGGATCATCACCTACAAGATCGCCGCCCATGCGGCGGACTTGGCCAAGGGGCATCCGGGCGCGCAGATCCGCGATAACGCCTTGAGCAAGGCACGCTTCGAGTTCCGCTGGGAAGACCAGTTCAACCTCGGCCTGGACCCGGACACCGCGCGTTCGTACCACGACGAAACCCTGCCGAAGGACTCGGCCAAGGTCGCGCACTTCTGCTCCATGTGCGGGCCGAAGTTCTGCTCGATGAAAATCACCCAGGAAGTGCGCGAGTACGCGGCCAACCAGCGCATTGACGCGGTGGATGTGGATGTGGACGTGGCCAAGGGCTTGGCGGAGCAGGCGGAGCGGTTCAAGCAGGAAGGCAGTCAGTTGTACAAGAAAGTTTAAGCGGCAAGCGGCAAGCTACAAGTTAAAAGCTGAATCTGCTTTTTCTTGCGGCTTGCGGCTCGTAACCATGTTCTCTTGAGACTTCTGATTTGAACACTTATTCCCCTGACATCGCGGTCACCTCCGACAAGCGTGTCTTCGGCGCCCGCGACCTGTTCTCCCTGTGGTTTTCCCTCGGCATCGGCCTGATGGTCCTGCAGACCGGTGCCTTGCTCGCGCCGGGCCTGGGCTTGTCTGGCTCCTTGCTGGCGATTTTCCTCGGCACCCTGGTCGGCGTGCTGTTGCTGGCTGCCGTCGGTGTGATCGGCAGCGACACCGGCCTGTCCGCCATGGCCGCCCTCAAGCTCAGCCTCGGTACCAAGGGCGCGAGCCTGCCGGCGTTGCTGAACCTGTTGCAACTGATTGGCTGGGGCTCGTTCGAGATCATTGTGATGCGCGATGCCGCCAGCCTGTTGGGCGCACGCACGTTCAGCGACGGCAGCCTGTTGGCCAGCCCGTTGCTGTGGACACTGTTCTTCGGTGGTTTGGCGACCTTGCTGGCGGTCAGCGGGCCATTGACGTTCGTACGCCAGATCCTGCGCAAATGGGGGATCTGGCTGCTGCTGGCGGCCTGCCTGTGGCTGACCTGGAATCTGTTCGCCAAGGCCGATCTCGCCGCACTCTGGGCCCAGGCCGGTGACGGTTCGATGCCCTTTGCAGTCGGCTTTGATATCGCCATCGCCATGCCGCTGTCGTGGTTGCCGCTGATTGCCGATTACTCACGCTTCGGCAAGCGCGCCAAGAGTGTGTTTGGCGGCACGGCGCTGGGCTTCTTTATCGGCAATTTCTGGCTGATGAGCCTGGGCGTGGCCTACACCCTGGCGTTTGCGCCCAGTGGTGAAGTGAATGCGCTGTTGCTGGCGCTGGCCGGGGCTGGCCTGGGGATTCCGCTGTTGCTGATCCTGTTGGACGAGTCGGAAAACGCCTTTGCCGATATTCACTCGGCGGCGGTGTCCAGTGGGATGCTGTTGCGCGTGAAGGTCGAGCACCTGGCCCTGGCCATTGGTGTGATCTGCACCCTGATCGCCTGTTTTGCCCCGTTGGCGCAATACCAGAACTTCCTGTTGCTGATCGGCTCAGTGTTTGCGCCGTTGTTCGGCGTGGTGCTGGTGGATCATTTCATCCTGCGCCGTCGTGCTCATGGCACGTTCGCCAGCCTGCGTTGGCCGGCACTGTTGGCCTGGCTGGGTGGCATCGGCACGTATCACCTGTTGGCCAACCTGTACCCGGACATTGGCGCAACCCTGCCGGCGCTGGTGCTGGCAGGGTTGTTGCAGTTCATCCTGGGACGGGCCTTCAGCGGCGCGCGGGCACCAGCTCAGGCTTGAGGATGCCTTCCAGGCGCGAGTAGGGGATCTGCAACTCGACATGGCCCAGGGCGTACGGCGCGATGGTGCTGGTGGGGTACTTGAGGATCACGCCCCCGTAGGTCAGCGCCACGTTCGGGGTTTTCTGGAACGGGTAGGTTTTCACGAACTCCGGTTCCAGGCTCAGGCGGGTGCTGATCAGCCAGCTGTTGTGGGCCACCTGGGCGGCTTTCCAGAACGCGTCTTCCTTGCCTGGCAGCAGCATATCGCTCAGCCACAGGGCCTTTTGCTGCTGACGCGAATAGTTGATGAACGCGCGGCCAGGCTCGCCGTGGGTGGCGCCCTGGTCCAGGTAGCTGGACAGCTCGATGATTACCAAACCGTCATGCTGCTCCCGTACCTTGGCCTGCAAGTACATGCTGTTGCGTGGGGCGGCGGTGCCGAGGAATTGCTCGCGATAGGACTCCAGGCTAGACGGCAGCGGGTCGCCCGCGTTGGTACGGGTCATTTCCAGCAGGCGTTGCTCGATCAAGGCATCCAGCTTGGGTTCCTTGGCAAAGTGCACGGTGTCGATATTCACCAGCGGGCAATCGCTGGCGGCGCAGCCCGGCTTGCTCTGCTCGCTGGCGTCGCGGGTGGCTTCCAGCGGTGTGCGATAGCTGGGTTGGAACAGGCTTTGGCAGGCGCCGAGGGTCAGGGCGATGCAGGCCACGGAGGCGATTTTTAAAAGCGACATGGATGTCCTTCGTCTATCGATAAGAGCGAAATTGTGCAGCTTCGACTACCAGCAAGGCAGTCAGTTCGCCACTAAGCTGATTGAGCGTGAGTTTGACCTCCTCCGTCTGGCCCGGCAACCGCAAAGGGGCTGCACCAAGGGGCACGAGCGCGTTAGGATGGCGCGAATTGCACCGGACATGATGAGGAAGGGTATGACAGACATTGCGAAATCGACGCCGAGCACGATCGAGATTGTTCAGCGCGACAATGCCTACAAGGGCTTCTACCAGCTCGATCGCGTGCAATTGCGCCACGAAAAATTCGCTGGCGGCATGAGCCGAGTGATCAATCGCGAAGTCTTCGTCCGTCACGACGCCGTGTGTGTTCTGCCCTACGATCCGCAGCGTGATGAAGTGGTGCTCAACGAGCAGTTTCGCGTGGGTGCCATGGGCCGTACCGACAATCCATGGTTGATCGAGATGGTCGCCGGCCTGATCGACAGGGATGAGCAGCCGGAGGAGGTTGCACACCGCGAGGCCGAGGAGGAAGCTGGGCTGACGTTCTCCGCACTGTGGCCGATCACCAAGTATTTCCCGTCGCCCGGTGGCAGTACCGAATTTGTCCACTTGTACCTGGGTCGCTGCGACAGCTCGGGGGCCGGTGGTGTCCATGGACTGGAAGAAGAGGCAGAAGACATCCGCGTCACGGTCTGGGCTTTTGAAGACGCCCTGCAAGCCGTGCGCGACGGCAGGATTTCCAACGCAGCCAGCATTATCGCCCTGCAATGGCTTGCGCTTAATCGCGCGGAAGTGAGGGGGTTATGGCAGTAAAGGCACGGGAACGTTATCGAGTCGACCTGATCGGGCTGCAAGCCGCCTGCGAGGCCAACTATGCGCGGCTGATGCGTCTGTTGCCCGACATGCGCCACACCCCGGAGGCGCGCCGCATCGGCGTGACCCATGGCGACCAGATGCTGGGCGTGCTGGCCCTGGAAGTCATCGTCAATTGCCCGTACACCACCACCCTGCGGGTGCGCCAGGAACACAGCCTGCCGTGGCTGCCGGTGCCGCAGCTGGAAGTGCAGGTGTACCACGATGCGCGGATGGCCGAAGTGATCAGCGCCGAACATGCGCGGCGCTTTCGCAGCATTTATCCTTACCCGAATGTGTTCATGCACCAGCCCGATGAGAAAGCACAGCTCAATGTGTTCCTCGGTGAATGGTTGAGCCACTGCCTGGCCCTGGGCCACGAGTTCGAAGTCGTGCGGTAGATGTGAACTGCGTCTGCTTCCTGGGTTTCCTCTTTGCGTCCTGCCCCAGCATAATCGCTCCAACTCTATATTCCTGTGATTGCCTTGGGAGAGCGCCTTGCCGAGCGTATCCACCTTGAACCCCGATGCTGCGCTGCTGGTGCAGCTGTCCGACAGCCACCTGTTTGCCGAGGCCGACAGCCTGCTGTTGGGCATGAACACCCGTGAGAGCCTGCAGCGGGTGATTGGATTGGTGCGCCAGCAACAGCCGCACATCGACCTGGTAGTGGCCACGGGGGACTTGTCCCAGGACGGTACGCTGGCGTCTTACCAGGCATTTCGTGACCTGACTCAGCAGATCAAGGCCCCGGCGCGCTGGATTCCCGGTAATCACGACGAACCGCAGATTATGGTGCACGCCGCCGCGCACAGTGACCTGCTGGAGCCCGTAGTGGACGTCGGCAACTGGCGTATCACCCTGCTCGACTCCGCCGTGCCGGGCTCGGTGCCGGGCTACCTGCAGGATTCGCAGCTGCAATTGCTGGCTCAAGCCTTGAGCGAAGCCCCGAACCGCCATCATCTGGTGTGTTTCCACCATCACCCGGTGCCCATCGGCTGTGCGTGGATGGAACCTATCGGCTTGCGCAACCCCGATGCGTTGTTTGCCGTGCTGGACCGTTTTCCGCAGGTGAGGGCAGTGCTCTGGGGCCACGTGCACCAGGAGATCGACCGCGAGCGCAACGGCGTGCGCCTGCTGGCTTCGCCGTCCACCTGCATCCAGTTCGCGCCGGGCAGCGAGGATTTCAAGGTCAGCGAGCAAGCGCCGGGTTATCGTTGGTTGCGCCTGTATGCCGACGGACGGTTGGAGACCGGGGTGGAGCGGGTCGAAGGCTTCGCCTTCCAGGTGGACTACGGCAGTGACGGCTATTGACGTCTCGGCGGCTAAATATCCAGAACCTTCGCCAGCCTCACTACCGTAACCCCTGGACCCAACTGCCGCAGCGAGGGCTGGATCAACACGCAGTCGTCATGGGGTGTGACGATCTCGCGCCGGTCGTCCCGAGCGATCACTGTTCCAGCCTGGGCTATGCGCTCAAGGCCGCGGAAGTCATCGGTAAAACGGAAGTCCATGCTGTGGGCGATCACCGGTTCAGTGACTTGCAGGCATTGCTGGGGCCCCGGCTTTTCCTGGCTCAGGAGCTTCAAGACGTCGGCCTCGGCGACTGCATCAGTCGCCATCAGGAAGCGTGCGGCAATATCGAGGGCGACGTGTTGGCTTTTTTTAGAAAAATGTTGGCCGGTCTCGATCAGCAGTGCGTTTTTTTGGCTGGCGGGATCGCCAAACCCACCATAGTCACGCATACGCCGGCCATTGGCGTGGCCGGCGTCGACCACCACGGTTGCCGGTACGCCTAACGATTTTGCGAATTTCAGGCCTTTGGCGCAGGCCCCACACATCATCAGTGGTGGGGATTCTTCGTGCATCGAATGGATATCGAGCAGCAAGTCGACACTGTCGATCAGCGGTCGCAGCTCACGTGCGCGACGCAGTTCCACGGAGTCTCGGTCGCCGTCCAGTGTTGATGGTAGCCAGACACGGTTCATGTCCTCGTCGACAAAACGGGTGGCGTCAATGTCGTGTGGGTCGAAGCGGTGATAGGCCTCGATATTGCCGAACGCCAGTGACAAACGGCCTTTGCGAGGGCGCACGCCGCTGCGCAGCAAGGCGTCTACTGCGATTGCTCCGCTGACTTCATTGCCATGGGTCAGTGCCATGACCAGCACATGTGGCCCAGGCGTGCCGCTGTCAAAACTGTGGACATAGTCGATCCCGCAGTTGCCGGCTTTCCATTGGCTGAGATCGGGGAACTCGACTTCCACAGGGTACGGTGTCAGTGATGCACGAACCTGCTCAAGGGTTTTCATGTCTGCCTCCGAGGGCTCAAGGTGGGTACCTTGTCGCGGGGGCGAGCCGCGACAAGCAGGGGGGACTCGCGGCCCTTAACTGGCGCAGGGATGGGCGCTGCGCATGCGCCGGCCCAGGCAGGCGATCGCCAGTACGCTGATCAAAATGGTTGCCATCACATAAAAGCTCGGCGCCAGTTTGCTGCCGCTTGCCTCGATCATCCAGGTCACGATCAACGGGGCGAAACCACCAAACAGGGTCACGGAAAAGTTGTAGCTCAGCGCCAGCCCAGTACCGCGAATGCTGGTTGGGAAGATGTCGGCAAGCATTGCCGGGATTGGCCCCAGGCAGGCCGCAATCAATACGCCGACAAGCGCTTGCACGACCAGCAGCGTGGAGAAACTGGGGAAGATATTGAGCAGCAGGAACATCGGATAAGACGACAGTCCGGTAATCGACAAGGCGATGGTCAACACTCGGAATCGCCCGTGGCGATCGGAAAGCCCACCGAAAATCGGGGCCATGAGCATCAACGTAATGCCGGTCATCAGGGCCCCCAGGTAGGACGACGTGGCAGTGATGCTCAGTTGTTTAAAGGCGTAGATCGGCATGTACAGCTTATGCACGTAATTGAATGCGGTCGCGCCCGCCACCACGCCGATAGCCAGCAACAGGCTGACGTGCCCTTTGATCAGGACATCCCGCAGTGGGGTCTTGACCGCTACGTTGGCTACGTTTTTCTTGAAGTCCGGCGTTTCATCGATTTGTCTGCGAATGTAAAAGCCTACCGGCCCGATCAGCAGGCCGAAGCCGAAGGCTACACGCCAGCCCCAATCGTTCAACTGCACATCCGACAGCGCATAGCTGAGGATCGCACTGACACCCGCCGCCAGCACAGTTGCCAGCCCCTGGGTAGACAATTGCCAGCTGGCAAAGAAACCCCGTCGCCCGGCGTCGGCGTGTTCGACCATGAACGCGGTCGCCGCGCCAAATTCGCCGCCCGTGGAAAACCCCTGGAGCATGCGGGCAACGATGATCAGCAGCGGCGCCGCCAGGCCGATCTGCTCATAGGTCGGGGCGAACGTAATCATTGCGGTGCCGACCAGCATGATCATGATCGACAGCGTCAATGACGCCTTTCGTCCGGCTCTGTCGGTGTATGAACCGAGCACAATGGCGCCCAGCGGGCGCATCAAAAAGGAAATGCCGAACGAGCCTACGGCCAGCAGCAATGAGGTGGTTTCGTTATCGGACGGAAAAAACTGTTTGCCGATGACGACTGCAAAATAGCCATAGATCAGTAAGTCATAGAACTCCAGCGCGTTGCCGACGCTGGCAGCGATGATCTCTTTCCATGGGCCGCGCCGGGTGGGAGCTTGGGCCGATGATAAGGCGGATGATTGAGTTGTCATGAGTGTGCACCGGGTTTGTTTCACTATTGGCCTACGGACTCTCCGAACCGCAGCGCGGCCTGGCGACATCGAAGGCGTTAATTGTTATGGGTGAAAGCCCGGATGAAAGTGAACCAAAGGCGGCAGAACGGCAATTGCTCTTTCGGCACAGATTTGAGCTGTTTCGGCACGACCCGGCAGGTTGTTGCCGGCAGCGGTGATAGAGCGCGTAAATCCGGCTACTGGGTGGTGGAGGGGGTCAAGGCTGTCCATATCCTCATCACCATCTCGCTCCGGTTGGCGCGCAGGCGATGCAGCGAAACGTCGAAACTGACGCAAAATTCGGCGCCCCCCGCCATCAGCAGCTCGCCCGATGCCAGCGCGTCGTTGACGACCATGCGCGGCAACCACGCCAGCCCCCGGCCACGCTTGGCCATTTCCAGAATGGCGTCATAGGAGTCCGCTTGGTAAACCATTCGCAGCGCCAGGCGCTGCGGCAGTCGATCCAAATGCCGGGCCAGTACGCTGCGCAGTGTCAGAGTGGGTGAGAAGGCCAGCCAAGGGATGGGCAGGGCGTTGCTGTCGGCGAGTATCTGCAGTTGCGGCTGCCCAGGGGCGCTCGGGGCGCTGACCGGTAGCAGTTCCTCCTTGGCCAGTACTCGGGAGTCGAAATGCTCCGGGTCCAACAGCGTCTGGGTCAGCGGGCTGGAAAAACTCAGCAGCAGATCAACCTCGCCGGCGGACAACCGGCTGATCGCTTCTTGCGCACCGCTGGTGAGCAATGACACCGCAAAGCTGCCCAGTTTCGGGTGCAATGACTCGTACCAATCGGGGAAAAAGTCACAGGCCAGGGTCCGGCCGGTGGCGATGCGCACCGGTTCGTCGCGGCTGAGGGTGTCATTTTTGAACTGCGCTCTGACAGTGCCCAGCAATTCCAGCGATTGAGTGGCGGCATCAAGGAACAGCAGGCCGCAGGGTGTCAGTGACAGGGGTTGCTTGCGCTCGATCAATGGCGTGCCGACCCATTCTTCCAGCGCCCGGATACGTCGACCGAACGCTGGATGCGTGACACAGCGATTTTCGGCGGCACGCGACAGGCTGCGAGTGCGCGCCAGTTCGACAAAATCCTCAAGCCATTCAAGTTGCATGGTGTTTCCCCGCTTGAAGTCGGGCCACTGGCCTCCGGCCATATATCCGGGTTCCCGGGCCGCAGATAGTACCGTCAGCGGCGATCGGCTGCACCCACAAGCCCCCTGTTCCCTGTAAACTGCGCCTCTTTGGCAGCCCCAGCGAGGCCCCGGCATGTCCGCTTCGATCCTGTATATCCACGGTTTCAACAGTGCGCCCGCGTCCAACAAGGCCTGCCAGCTGGTTACCGTGATGGACACCCTGGGCCTGGCTGATCAATTGCGCGTGCCGGCCCTGCATCACCATCCCCGTCAGGCAATTCCTCAATTGGAGGAAGCCATTGCCCAGCTGGGGCGGCCGCTGCTGGTCGGCAGCTCGCTCGGCGGCTACTATGCAACCCATCTTGCCGAGCGCCATGGCCTCAAGGCACTCCTGGTCAACCCGGCGGTCAGCCCCCATCGGATGTTCGACGGTTACCTGGGCACCCAGAAGAACCTCTACACCGATGAAACCTGGGAACTGACCCACGACCATGTCACGGCGCTGGCCGAGCTGGAAGTACCGGCGCCCCAGGACGCCGCGCGTTACCAGGTGTGGTTGCAGACCGGCGATGAAACACTGGATTATCGCCTCGCCCAGCAGTATTACCGGGCCTGTGCCTTGCGCATCCAGGCCGGTGGCGACCATGGTTACCAGGGGTTTGCCCAGCAATTACCGGCATTGTTGAGTTTTGCCGGCATTGGCGCAGATCAGTATCAATCCTTCGATTTCTCGGCACTGTAATTGCCTTGGAAATTGCAGGTTACTTTTTAATCGAACGACTCACGACGAGACCCCATGGCCACTCCCAGCGCTAGCTCTTATAACGCCGACGCCATCGAAGTCCTCTCGGGCCTCGACCCGGTGCGCAAACGCCCCGGCATGTACACCGACACCAGTCGGCCGAACCACCTTGCCCAGGAAGTCATCGACAACAGCGTCGACGAAGCCTTGGCCGGGCACGCCAAGTCGGTGCACGTCATTCTTCACGCCGACCACTCCCTGGAAGTGTCCGACGATGGTCGCGGCATGCCGGTGGACATTCACCCGGAAGAGGGTGTGTCGGGCGTCGAGCTGATCCTCACCAAGCTGCACGCCGGCGGTAAGTTCTCCAACAAGAACTACCAGTTCTCCGGTGGCTTGCACGGTGTGGGTATTTCCGTGGTCAACGCCCTGTCCACGTTGGTGCGGGTCAAGGTCAAGCGCGACGGCAACGAGTACGAGATGACCTTCGCCGATGGCTACAAAGCCACCGACCTGCAGGTCATCGGTACCGTCGGCAAGCGCAATACCGGCACCAGCGTGTACTTCGCGCCGGACCCTAAGTACTTCGATTCGCCGAAATTCTCCATCAGCCGCCTCAAGCACGTGCTCAAGGCCAAGGCCGTATTGTGCCCGGGCCTGCTGGTGACCTTTGAAGACAAAGGCACTGGCGAGAAAGTCGAGTGGCACTACGAAGACGGCCTGCGTTCCTACCTGGAAGACTCCGTCAGTGATTTCGAACGCCTGCCCAACGAGCCGTTCTGCGGCAGCCTGGCCGGCAACAAGGAAGCCGTCGACTGGGCGCTGCTGTGGCTGCCCGAAGGCGGCGACAGCGTGCAGGAAAGCTATGTCAACCTGATCCCCACCGCCCAGGGCGGCACCCACGTCAACGGCCTGCGCCAGGGCCTGCTGGACGCCATGCGCGAATTCTGCGAATACCGCAGCCTGCTGCCGCGTGGCGTGAAGCTGGCGCCGGAAGACGTGTGGGAGCGCATTGCGTTCGTGCTGTCGATGAAAATGCAAGAGCCGCAGTTCTCCGGCCAGACCAAGGAACGCCTGTCGTCCCGCGAAGCGGCGGCGTTTGTCTCCGGTGTGGTCAAGGATGCTTTCAGCCTGTGGCTCAACGAGCACCCGGAACTGGGCCTGGCCCTGGCGGAACTGGCGATCAACAACGCCGGCCGTCGCCTCAAGGCCAGCAAGAAGGTCGAGCGCAAGCGCATTACCCAGGGCCCGGCATTGCCGGGTAAGTTGGCCGATTGCGCCGGGCAGGACCCGATGCGCTCCGAGCTGTTCCTGGTCGAAGGTGACTCCGCCGGTGGTTCCGCCAAGCAAGCGCGGGACAAGGAATTCCAGGCGATCCTGCCGTTGCGCGGCAAGATCCTCAATACCTGGGAAGTCGATGGCAGCGAAGTCCTTGCCAGCCAGGAAGTGCACAACATTGCCGTGGCCATCGGCGTCGACCCAGGCGCAGCCGACATGAGCCAGCTGCGCTACGGCAAGATCTGCATCCTCGCCGACGCCGACTCCGACGGCCTGCACATCGCGACCCTGCTGTGCGCGTTGTTCGTGCAGCACTTCCGTCCGTTGGTGGATGCCGGTCACGTCTACGTCGCCATGCCGCCGCTGTACCGGATCGACCTGGGAAAGGAGATTTTCTACGCCCTGGACGAAGCCGAGCGCGATGGCATTCTCGACCGCCTGGTGGCCGAGAAGAAGCGTGGCAAGCCGCAGGTCACCCGATTCAAGGGCCTGGGTGAAATGAACCCGCCGCAACTGCGTGAGACCACCATGGACCCCAACACCCGGCGCCTGGTGCAGTTGACCCTGGAAGACTTCGCCGCCACCTCGGAAATGATGGACATGCTGCTGGCGAAGAAACGCGCGCCGGACCGCAAGTCCTGGCTGGAATCCAAGGGCAACCTGGCTGAGGTCCTGGGCTGATGCGCACAGGTGTCGCCCTGGCGATCCTGATGTTGAGCGGGCTGGTGGCCACTTCGGTAGTTGCCGCGCCCGTGGCTGAGCTCAAGCTGGTGTCCGAACACCCGGTGGACGGCATGCGCGGCGGGAACCTGTCGGGCCTGGCGCTGTGTGGCAAGGAGCTGTGGACGGTTTCCGATCGTGATGACGACCAGATCTACCGTCTCGATACCCGTGCGCCGACCTGGCAAGCCGAAGCGGTAAGCATCGATGTGCCGCCGGTGCCGGAATCCGGGCTGCCCTGGGGGCTGCGTTCGCGCACCAAGGCTGCGTCGTTCATTCGCGGCGGCGACCTGGATTTCGAAGGCATCACCTGCGATGCCGCCGGCAATCGCTACATTGTCAGCGAAGCCCATGCGGCGGTGCTGCAAGTACCGGTGAGCGGTGCGCCTGAATGGTTGAAGATCGCCCCGGGCATGGTGCGTGAAGCCCGGGCCAGTGGCATGTTGCTGCACTTCAATGCGTTGTTCGAAGGCCTGGCAATCAACCCCGAGGGCAATCAGATCTGGCTGGCTGCGGAGCGTGAGCGGCGCGGCCTCATCTCCATCAAGCGCCCGCAAAGCCTGTGGGATTGCGACGGCCCTTGCGTGTTGCTGAGCGAGGCCGGCCAGGAGATGCAGCCGGCCAAGTTCGTCGGTGCCAAGGCGGTGTCCAAGGATTTCGCCGATCTGTCACTGTTCAACGGCAAGCTGTTTACCCTGGAGCGCAATGCGTTCCAGATCTGCCGGCGCGATACGGTCACGGCCAAGGTCGAGCTGTGCTGGTCGTTCGCCGACGAAACCCTGACGCCCGAGCGGCGTTACGCCCAGCCCTATGGCCTGGCCGAAGCCCTGGTGCTGGACGCAGACGGTGCCTGGCTGGGCATCGACAATAATTTCGGCCCCCGCGCCGATGGTGAAAAACGCCCCATGGTCTATCGTTTTGCCGCCCCCGCTGGCGGCTGGAGCGCCCAGCCATGAGCCGCTACTTTTTTGAATCGATCGGCGCGGCGGCATTTCCGCTGCGCCTTACCAAACAATGATGAGGCCCGCATGAGTGACATCCTCGCAGACAGCTTAGATGGCGTAGAACGCCGGTCGCTGGCTGACTTCACCGAAAATGCCTACCTCAACTACTCCATGTACGTGATCATGGACCGTGCATTGCCGCATATCGGCGACGGCCTCAAGCCCGTACAGCGGCGCATCATCTACGCCATGAGTGAGTTGGGCCTGGACGCCGATTCCAAGCACAAGAAGTCGGCGCGTACCGTCGGTGACGTGCTCGGTAAGTTCCACCCCCACGGCGATTCGGCGTGCTACGAAGCCATGGTGCTGATGGCCCAGCCGTTCAGCTACCGCTACACCCTCGTCGACGGCCAGGGTAACTGGGGTGCGCCGGATGATCCCAAGTCCTTCGCGGCCATGCGTTACACCGAGGCGCGCCTGTCGCGCTATTCGGAAGTGTTGCTCAGCGAACTGGGCCAGGGTACCGCGAACTGGGGACCGAACTTTGACGGTACTCTCGACGAACCCCTGGTGTTGCCCGCACGTTTGCCGAATATCCTGCTCAATGGCACCACCGGTATCGCGGTCGGCATGGCCACCGACGTACCGCCACATAACCTGCGCGAAGTCGCCACCGCCTGCGTACGCTTGCTGGATGAGCCCAAGGCCACGGTCGAGCAGCTGTGCGAGCATATCCAGGGCCCGGATTACCCGACCGAAGCGGAAATCATCACGCCGCGCGCCGACCTGCTGAAGATGTACGAAACCGGCAAGGGCTCGGTGCGCATGCGCGCCGTGTATCACATCGAAGACGGCGACATTATCGTCACCGCCCTGCCGCACCAGGTGTCCGGTGCCAAGGTGCTGGAACAGATTGCCGCGCTGATGCAGGCCAAGCCGTCGAAATTGCCCCAGGTCGCTGACTTGCGTGACGAGTCCGACCACGAAAACCCATGCCGTATTGTGATCATCCCGACCAACAGCCGGGTCGACCACGAAGTGCTGATGCAGCATCTGTTTGCCAGCACTGAGCTGGAGTCCAGCTACCGGGTCAACGTCAATATCATCGGCCTGGACGGCAAGCCGCAGTTGAAAAACCTGCGCAACCTGCTGGTCGAGTGGCTGGAGTTCCGGATACAAACCGTACGCCGCCGCCTGCAGTTCCGCCTCGACAAGGTCGAACGGCGCCTGCACCTGTTGGACGGCTTGCTGATTGCCTACCTCAACCTGGATGAAGTGATCCACATCATCCGTACCGCGGAGCACCCGAAAGCTGAGCTGATCGCGCGCTTCGAGCTGAGCGAGATCCAGGCCGACTACATCCTCGACACCCGCTTGCGTCAGTTGGCACGCCTGGAAGAGATGAAGCTGCGCGACGAACAGGACGCGCTGCTCAAGGAGCAAGCCAAGCTGCAAGCCCTGCTGGGCAGCGAAGCCAAGCTGAAGAAGCTGGTGCGCAGCGAGTTGATCAAGGACGCCGAAACCTATGGCGACGACCGCCGTTCGCCAATCGTGCAACGTGCCGAAGCCAAGGCGCTGACAGAGACCGAACTGCTGCCGAACGAGAAAATTACCGTCGTTCTGTCGGAAAAGGGTTGGGTTCGCTCAGCCAAAGGGCATGATATTGACGCCACTGGCTTGTCGTACAAGGCCGGTGATGGCTTCAAGACTGCCGCCGCCGGGCGCTCCAACCAGTTTGCGGTGTTTATTGACTCCACCGGGCGCAGTTATTCGGTGCCGGCCCATACCTTGCCATCGGCGCGGGGGCAGGGCGAGCCGTTGACCGGTCGCCTGACGCCGCCACCTGGGGCGAATTTTGAATGTGTGCTGCTGCCGGATGACGATTCTCTGTATGTGATCGCTTCCGACGCGGGTTACGGGTTCGTGGTCAAGGGTGAAGACCTGCAGGCCAAGAACAAGGCGGGCAAGGCGTTGTTGAGCCTGCCGAACAACGCCAAGGTCATCCTGCCGCGTCCGGTGGAAGACCGCGAAGGCAACTGGCTGGCGTCGGTGACCACCGAAGGGCGCTTGCTGGTGTTCAAGATCAGCGATCTGCCGCAGTTGGGCAAAGGCAAGGGCAACAAGATTATTGGTATTCCCGGCGAGCGGGTGGCCAGTCGCGAAGAGTACGTGACCGACATCGCGGTGATCCCGGAAGGTGCCACCCTGGTGCTCCAGGCCGGCAAGCGCACGTTGTCATTGCGCCCCGACGACCTCGAACACTACAAGGGCGAGCGTGGTCGTCGCGGTAATAAACTGCCTCGCGGCTTCCAGCGTGTGGATGCTTTGCTGGTGGAAACGCCGGTTTAAGGCGTATTAGAGCCCTCGATCTACGATTTAAAGCGTAGATCGACGCTTTGGCGCTGGAGTCATGGCGCATATTCACGGATGATATGGCCTTTCCAGCGCCGGCGTGGCCGAGCGTGTTTAGGTTATTTTTAGTATTACATTGTGGTTCGCCTTGTGGCAGCCACCTGGATGGGATGATGACTGCTCCACGCGTTCCTCTATTTTTGATGCTCGCTGGCCTTTTGGGGTTGGCGGGTTGCAGCACACACCAGCCTGTGTCGCTGTACCAGCTGGACAGCGGAAGTCCAGCTCAGCCAGCCCAGACCGCTGGCATGGCCGTTTTGCTCGGGCCGGTGGTCGTCGCCGACTACCTGCAACGCGAAACCCTGCTGCAACGTCAGAACGATGGAAGCCTGCAAGGTTCCACCGATGGTCGTTGGGCAGGCAGTTTATCGTCTGACATCAACCAGTTGATGTTGCGTCAGGTGGCCGGTCAGTTGGACAGCCAGCGTGTGGTCCTGGCGCCCGCACCAACCGGCTTCAGCCCGGATGTGCAGGTCTTGCTGACCATTACCCGGCTCGACTCCGGTAAATCGCAACCGGCGATCCTCGATGCGCAATGGCGCTTGATCGACCGTCGCGGCCAGGTGCGTGATAACCGCATCGTGCACCTGCAGGAAGAACATGCCGGCACCACCGCGTCCCAGGTTCAGGCCCAGGGCGTGCTGCTGCAGCAATTGGCGCAGCAGTTGTCGGTGGCCCTCAAGCCCCTGGCCAACCAGCCCCCCATCGCCGAGGCGCCCCGTAAGTCGGCCCCGGTACAGGCCAAGCCGGCAGAGCCGCAAAAGCCGAAGATGCCGATGGCTACGCCGATCCGTACGGATATGGAAGTGTTCAGGTTCTGATCTGAATGCCACACAAACAAAAGGCCCGCTGAATCAGCGGGCCTTTTGTTTGTGTGCGATTTACTTGAGGTTTGTGGAGATCCAAATATGGGAGGGGGCAACCCCTAATGCTTTTTGTAGGAGCGAGCTTGCTCGCGAAAAACTCACAGGCGCCGCGTTCATTCAGGAACAACGCGTTATCGTTGACGTTTTTCGCGAGCAAGCTCGCTCCTACAGGAGACATTAGTCCGGCGGTGTGCTTCAGGGCTTGGAGCGGGTCTCATGCATCCGTGCCAACTGCCGCTCCAGCATCGATGGATACGGCTCCATCAACCGCTCCACGCAGCTTGCCCCCTCAGGGCTGGCAATCGGGCGGATACGCGCGCGCTGGCGGATCAGCGTGTCTTCACTGATCTTGCGCTCCACCAGCAGCAGGTTGCGGCTGTGTTGGGACAAGGCCAGTGCGTCCTGGGCGTTTTCAGTCAGCAGCAGGTCGATCTGGCTCATGCCGAACAGGTCGTCGCCCACGGTGAGGCCCAGTTGCAGTTGCAGGGTGATCCCGCTGTCGGCGACTTCGATCTGCAATTCATGGCCCAGGGCGCGCAGCAACTCACCGCAGCAAATCGCATTGGTCAGGTAATCTTCGCCGCTGTCTTCGCTGTGGAACAGCATCAGCGTGCTGCCGTCGTTCAGGGTGTGCAGTTCGCTCTGGTACAGCGAGGCGGCCTGGTCGAGGCAGTCGCGGTAGCGCTCCAGCAGTTCGGTCAGGCGTGCGCGGGGCAGGCGACGCAATTGGTCCTGGGCACCCAATTGCACGGCGAGCACAGCGCTGTACTGCGGCTCGCTGCTGCGTACCGGCGCCGCCTTGGGGGCGATTGCGGGGCTGTCGGCTGACGTATCGCGCAGGTCGGCGAAGGGGTCTTCATCGTCCAGCTCGTCTTCTTCGGCCTTGAAGGGATGGCGCGGTGCCGGCTTGAGGCCCGCCACCGGCGGACGCTCGTCGAAGCCCGGGTCACGCAGGTTGCGCACTTCGAACTCGGGCTCTTCGTCGTAATCGGTGTCGTCGTATTCAGGCTCTGGCTCGACCTCGGGCACCACCGGTTCCGGGGCGAAGCTGGCGTGCAGCTGGCGGGCAAGGTCGCCGATTTCATCCTGGCGGTCGGTTGCCGGGGTGTGCTCGTCGATGTCCCGCAGCCAGATGCGCAGTTGCATGAGCGGCGTGGAGATATGCCGCCCCAGGCGCAGGCTCAGGGCCAGGGCCAATGCCAGCAGGATGGCGCTGAGGATGCCCATGCTTTGCAGGCTGATGGTCATCGGCTGCTGGAACTGCTGCATGTCGAGGCTGATACGCAGTTGGCCGGCCTTCACATCCTGAAACGTGATATTGCTCTGGTACAGGCCTTCGGCTTCGCCCAACAGGCCGTTTTTCGGGCGCTGCCCGGCTTCGGCCATGATGCGGTTGTCCACGCTGTAGATGGCAGCATGGGCCACCAGCGGGTTCTTGGTCAGGTTGTTGAGCAGCACGTTGAGGCTGAGGATGTCGTTGGACACCAGCAGCTCAGTCGCCGAAGTGGCGGTCTGCGTGGTCAGGCTCTCGCCCAGGGCGTCGGCCTGCTCGTGCATGGCCTGCTTGAATTGCAAACCCATCACGCAGGCGTAGATCACCAGGGCCAATGCGACCAGGATCACGTTATGGCTGGCGATGCGTAATGCGATCGGTACACGGCGGTGGCGCAGTGCCCGGAAGATCAGCAGGAAGAAGTTGTCGGTTTTTACTGGCGTGGGCCGGTTCACTTGAGCTCGGCTCTTGGTCCGTGAAGTTGACGCGCAGTATAGCGACAGGCCCAAGACCGGCAAAGCGCTGGCTGTGCCCGATGGTCACTGAAAGTGGGTAGAATGCGGTTTTTTTCCAGCCTGGGGGTGCGCCTTGCGCGAAATTGTCCTGATTAACATCACTGGTGAAGACCGCCCAGGTCTTACCGCAGCCATTACCGGCGTTCTGGCCCAAGGTGGTGTGAACATTCTCGACATCGGCCAGGCGGTGATCCACGACACGCTGTCGTTCGGCATCCTGGTGGAAATCCCCAGCACCGAGCAGGCCTCATCGGTGCTCAAGGACATCCTGTTTACGGCGTATAAGCTCGATCAGCAGGTGCGTTTCACCCCGGTGTCCGAAGCGGATTACCAGCAGTGGGTGGCCGGCCAGGGCAAGAAGCGCCATATCGTGACGCTGCTGACCCGCAAGGTCACCGCCGAACAGCTGCAGCGCGTCAGCTCTATTACCGCGCAGTATGGTTTGAACATCGACCATATCGACCGTCTGTCGGGGCGCATGCCATTGGACACCCCGGCCGACAAGGGCAAGGGCTGCATCGAGTTCTCCGTGCGCGGTGAGCCTGCCGACCCGCAAGCCCTGCGCGCCGAATTCCTCAGCGTGGCCCAGGAGCTGAATGTCGATATCGCCTTCCAGGAAGACTCTCTCTTCCGTCGCAATCGCCGCCTGGCGGTGTTCGACATGGACTCCACGCTGATCGAAGCCGAAGTTATCGACGAGTTGGCCAAGGCGGCCGGCGTGGGTGAGCAGGTTTCCGAAATCACCGAGCGCGCCATGGCCGGGGAATTGGATTTCCGCGCCAGCTTCAAGGAGCGCCTGGCTTTGCTCAAGGGCCTGGACGTGAACGTGCTGGACTCCATCGGCGCGTCGCTGCGCCTGACCGAAGGCGCCGAAACCCTGTTTGCCGAACTCAAGCGCCTGGGCTACAAGACGGCAATCCTGTCGGGTGGCTTCACCTACTTCGCCAAGCAATTGCAGGCCAAGCTGGGCATCGACTATGTGTTCGCCAACGAATTGGAAGTGGTGGATGGCAAAGTGACCGGCGTCGCGGTCGAGCCGATTGTCGATGCGCAGCGCAAGGCGGACCTGCTGAAGGAATTGGCCCACAAGGAAGGTTTGCGTCTGGAGCAGACCATTGCGGTCGGTGACGGCGCCAACGACCTGCCGATGCTGGCAATTGCCGGTTTGGGTGTGGCATTCCGCGCCAAGCCATTGGTCAAGCAATCGGCCAAGCAGGCGATTTCTACCCTGGGGTTGGATGGCGTGCTGTATCTGCTGGGTTTTCGCGACCGCGACGGTCAGTTGTAACTGACTAAATGTGGGAGGGGGCAAACCCCTCCCACATTGGGTTCGGCGTCAGGCTTTAGGTAAGGCGATGCCTTGGCCCATCTGCACCGGCGAACCCGCCACCAGTTCTTCGGCCCACTTCACCTGATCCGGCCCGAACAGCGCGATCGCAGTGGAGCCCAACTTGAAGCGACCCAATTCCGCACCCTTCTCCAGGTGAATCGGTGCGCGGGCAGCTTCGTCATAGCGGAAGGTTTTCAGCTCGCGCTTCGGCGGAGTCACCAGGCCGGCCCATACGGTTTCAATCGACGCCACAATCATCGCACCGACCAATACCACGGCCATCGGGCCGCGTTCGGTGTCGAACAGGCAGACAACGCGCTCGTTACGCGCGAACAACTCCGGCACGTTTTCGGCGGTGGTCTGGTTCACCGAGAAAATCCGCCCAGGCACGTAGACCATTTCACGCAGGGTACCGGCCAGAGGCATATGCACACGGTGGTAGTCTTTCGGCGACAGGTAGATGGTGGCGAAATCGCCGCCCATGAACGGCGCAGCGACCGCTGCATCGCCGCCCAGCAGTTCCAGCACGCTGAAGCTGTGGCCTTTGGCCTGGAACACACGACCGTGCTCGATGGGGCCAAGCTGGCTGACTGCGCCATCGGCTGGGCTCAATACTGCGCCAGGGGTCTGGTCCAGTGGGCGAGCACCGTCTTTCAGGGCGCGGGTGAAGAAGGCGTTGAAGTGCTCGTAAGCGGTCACGTCTTCTACCAGGGCTTGGGACATGTCCACTTGATAGCGCTTGGCGAACCACGTGGTGAAGGCATTCTTGAACCAGCGCACGCGGCACTCGGCGACGCAACCGGCCAACCGCGACAGCAGGTGGTGCGGCAGCAGGTACTGGCTGAGGATAAACAACTGCTTTTTCATTGACTGTCCTTAAACCTTAAATCTCGACGGGGGTGTCGGGGTGGTTGCCCCATTCGCCCCAGGAACCGGCATAACCTTTGACTCGCGGATAACCGAGCGCCTTGGCCACCAGGTAGGTGAAGCCAGAGCGATGATGAGTCTGGCAGTGGGTGATGATTTCTTTGTCTTTGGTCAGCCCGAGGTCTTCGAGGATCTGCGGCATGTCGCGGCGAATGCGCAGGTTGCGCGCCTTGTCCATGCCGGCAGTCCACTCGAAATTCACCGCGCCGGGGATGTGGCCGCCTTTGGCCGCGAGGACTTTCTCGCCGGAGTATTCCAGCGGGCCACGCGCATCCCAGATGCCCAGGTCGGCAGCCCCAAGACGGCTTTGCAGGTATTCGCGGGTGGCGGTGGGGCCATCGTGCAGCGTAAGACTGACCGGGCCGCCGGCCGGGACGGGCACGTCGGTGGAGAGCGGGTGCTTGCCCTCCAGCCACGCCAGCAGGCCGCCATCCAGGTAGTGGTATTTCTGGTGGCCGATCACATCGAGCATCCAGATGAAACGCCCGGCCCAGCCACCGCCTTCGTCGTCATAGACCACGTAGGTGGCGTCGGGCGTGTGGCCCAGTTCGCCGAACAGTTTCTCAAGCTCGGCCTTGCCGGGCAGCAGGCCGGGTGCCGGCGCCTGGCCCAGCTGGGTGCGCTTGGGGTCAACGAAATGCGCGCCGGGGATGTGCCCTTCGGCGTAGCGGGCGGCACTGGTGAGGTCCACCAGAATCAGGTGTTCGGCATCCAGTTGAGCGAGCAGGTCACTGGACTCGATCACCAGCGGCAAGCCAGAGAAGTCAGGCATGTGAGGTCTCCTGGGCACAAATGTTGGCGATTAAAGGACGGCGATTGTAGCGCAAGCATCAAGCGCTGCGGTTGGTAAAGCTGTGCAGGGCTTTCTCGATGCATTGGGCAGTTTTACCGAAGGCCTGCACGGTGGTTTCCGAGAATGGCCCGCCGCCCTGGTCGGCGACCATCACCATCACCACCCGACCGTTGCAGCTCATGGAGCGCAACAACAGGTGCTCGCCGGTGAACAGGCGGCGCAGGATCGGCGGCAGCAGTGCCGAGAACTGGGCGTGGTTTTCCGGTGTGAGGCGCACCTGGGCGGACTTTTCCAGCAGGCGCTGCAGCAGCGTGCTGTTGACCACATCCAGGCTCAGGTTGGCGGCGTCCTTCGGCAGGCCGTCGGCCTGATGCACACGCAAGGTGCTCAGGGCTCGATCGGCCATAAATAACAGGACGCGCTGCATGCCGCTGGCCACCAGGGCTTCCTTGGCGCACGTGGTCAAATGCATGGCGTTGGCAAAACGGCTCGGCTCCACCAGCAGTTCGGTACAACGCTTGCGCCAGACGGCCAGGGCTTCGGCGGTGGGCGGTGGTGCCGGTAACAGGCCGCGATGAATCTTGTGTACATGCCACGGCCAGATCAGCGACAGCGCCGGGTGCCAGAGATCGGGCATCAAGGTGTCGCGGGCACTGGTGACGGCTTGCTGGTGGACCTGTTGCTGCACTTCGCCCAGGGGCTGTTGCAGGTACAACGCGGTGAGGTATTGCCAGCGCTGGGTGTGCGGGCAGGTCCAGGACTCCTGGGCCGACATCGCCAGGCCGTTGGCCAGCAGTACCGTATTGGCCGGCTGATTCAACCAGCGGCGCAGGTTGGGATCGGCGTCGAGCAATTGCTGGTGACGAAGAGGGTCGTCTTCGCGGGCGATGTGCAGGGCCTTGACCAGCAAGCGCTGCTCGGTCCGCAGCAAGGTATACCCCTGGGAAACCCAGATCGGCAGGTGCCAGGTCTCGGTCAGGCCGAGGCACAGGTCCAGCAGGCGCACGCCGAACAATGCCTGTTCGACCTTGCGTGCCGACTCGCCCTTGTGGATGACCCGCAGTTCCCATTCTTCCAGGAGCTTGGGGTAGGCAACGGCCATCGGCCACAGCGGTGAAAGAAACAGCAGGCTGCCCCAATGAATGTCCTGCCACAGCCGCGCCAGGCGACTGCCGAACAATCCATTGGCTTGTTGCGAGGCGTGCTGGCTGACCAGCAGCAACTGGCGCAGCGCTACGGGAATTTCATGGGCCGGCACTGACGGCAGGCGTGCCAGCAGTTCCTCGGCGCGTTTGAGGCCCAGGCGGTTAAGCGCCACTTCGAGGTTTTCCGCCGGCGCCGTCAGGCTGCCATGGGTGTGGCTGTTGGCCTCGCGCATGACGCTGAGTACGAGGGCCGGGCTGTTTTGCATCAGCTCGGCAATATCTCGCAACGAACTGCGGCTATCGCGGATGGCTTTGCACACGCGGTCATGGCTGGCCTGTGGAACAGGCAGCAGCACTTCGTCCAGGCGCTTGATCCAAGCGGCTAGAGAAGCAGGTTTTGCAGTTGGGACTGTCGTTTCATTAGCCATGATTGGGGCGCGATCATCACTTGCGGTCAACACACCCGGAGCGGGCCGAACTGGCTTTTCGCCTTAACGGGCTATAGTCTGGCGCAGTTTTGCCGATAAGTAGAACAAGAGTTTTCCAGTTCCCCCAAATATGTCCATGAACCCGACGGCGCAAGTACTCATCTCCTATGGCTAAAATTATCGGCATTATCGTCGTCTTCGCGAGCGTGCTCGGCGGCTACGTCCTGTCCCACGGTAAAATTGCGGCACTGATTCAGCCTTTCGAGGTGATGATTATCGGTGGTGCGGCACTGGGTGCCTTCCTGCAGGCGAACCCCGGCTACATGACCATGCACGTGATCAAGAAGTCGCTGGGCATGTTCGGTTCGCGTTTCACCCACACGTTCTATCTGGAAGTGTTGGGCCTGGTTTACGAGATCCTCAACAAGAGCCGCCGCGAAGGCATGATGGCCATCGAGGCCGACATCGAGGACGCCGCGGCCAGCCCGATTTTCGCCAAGTACCCGGCCGTGCTCAAAGATGAGCGCATGACCGCCTACATCTGTGACTACCTGCGCATCATGTCCTCCGGCAACATGGCTCCCCATGAGCTTGAGGGCCTGTTCGACATGGAATTGTTCAGCCTCAAGGAAGAATTGGAGCATCCTTCCCATGCCGTGACCGGTGTAGCCGACGGCATGCCCGGCTTCGGTATCGTCGCCGCGGTGCTGGGTATCGTGGTAACCATGGCTTCCCTGGGGGAAGGTGACCAGGCGGCTATCGGCATGCACGTAGGTGCGGCGCTGGTGGGTACCTTCTTCGGTATTCTCGCGGCCTACGGCTTCTTCGGCCCGCTGGCGACCTCCCTGGCCCACGATGCCAAGGAAGAAATCAACCTGTACGAATCGATCAAGGCCAGCCTGGTGGCGTCCGCTTCCGGCATGCCGCCTTCGTTGGCGGTGGAGTTCGGTCGCAAGGTGCTGTACCCGAAGCATCGCCCAAGCTTCGCCGAGCTGGAACAAGCGGTTCGCGGTCGCTAAGCCATGGAAAACAACCAGCCGATAATCATCAAGCGCGTCAAGCGCTTCGCTGCGGGGCACCATGGCGGCGCCTGGAAAATCGCTTTCGCCGACTTTGCCACGGCGATGATGGCGTTCTTCCTGGTGCTGTGGCTGATGTCCACCGCCACGCCCGAACAGAAGATCGCCATTGCCGGCTACTTCAAAGACCCGATTGGCTTCTCGGAAAGCGGCACGCCCTTTGTGATCGACCTGGGCGGTTCGCCGCAATTGGCGCCTGAGCGCACCATCAACCCGGAAGTCAAGACCGAAGCACCGCAGGAAAAAATCCCGATCGAGCGCGATACCGTCGAAGCCATGGCCGAGCAGGTCGAGCAGGAACGTCTTGAGCTGTTACTGCAAGAGTTGCAGAACAAGGTGGAGGAAAACCCGCAACTGCTGAAGTTCAAGGATCAGATTTCGTTCGAGATCACCCCGGATGGCTTGCGTATCCAGATCACCGACGCCGCCAACCGGCCGATGTTCGACTCTGGCAGCGCACGCTTGAAACCGTACTTTGAAGACATCCTGCTGGCCATGGCCGACACTATCAAGGCGGTGCCGAACAAGATCAGCATCAGCGGCCACACCGATGCCAAGCCTTACGCGGGCCAGGGTGACTTCGGCAACTGGGAGCTTTCCGCCAACCGTGCCAACGCCGCGCGTCGTGCGCTGGTGGCCGGCAGCTATCCCGACCCGCAAGTGGCGCGGGTGGTGGGGTTTGCGTCCTCGCAACTGTTTGATGCGAAGGATCCGTTCAACCCGATCAACCGCCGCATCGATATCGTGGTGCTGACCAAAAAGGCCCAGCGTGCGATTGAAGGCGATCAGCCGCCACCACAACCGACCCCGGGAGCAGGTGCGCCGGGTGAAGTGCCGGCCGACCCACATGCCATCCCGCCCGGCCAGGAGCCATTGCCGGCCCATGAGCTGCGGCAGAAGCTGAACCTGTTTGATGATGGCGGCGTGAAAGACCCTACGGCGCCGGCGACGGGGTCCTAAGCCATATACAGCGTGTCTACCAATGAAAACGCCCCGACTGATCGGGGCGTTTTCATTTCTACTCAGAGTGGTAGATAGGCCTTGACCCCGCTGATCACGCCTTGCATGTCGTCGGTGCCCAAGCGTGGCACGAAGTATTCTCGTCCTTTGGATCGGGTCTTTCTATGCAGCTTGTCGAGGCGCTCGAAGCTGACGGTATAAATCATGTCGCACTTCACCCACAGCTCTTTGTAGCCATCGGATTGAAGTGGATTTGTACGAAGCAGGTGATGCCAGTCGTACTGGATCTCCGGCGCGGTAGAGGAGATCGGTACAACGGTACAGAGTTTGCGCTTGTGGGTGGCTGTAGGGGATATCACCACCACCTTGCGGATCTTGAGCATCTCCGGGGCCACAAAGCCGCGGGTGAAGTCACAAAGCAGCACATCGCCTTGTTTGGGATGATAGTAGAGAGTCAATCGTCAATTCCCCACAAAAAGCAAAGCCGCCCGAAGGCGGCTTCATTCGACACGCAGTGGAGCTTGCATCGCCCCTTCTGCGCCGCTGGATCAACCCCGAAAAGGATCCAGACTCCTGCCAGCCTGCGCTGGTGACGGAGCGATTATGGGCATCAGGAATGTCGAATTCAAGCTGGCTTGCGTCGGTGAGCCACCCAGTTGTGCCGAATTCTTGATGCCAGCTCCCGCTAAATCAATGGAGCAGGGTGCTTTACGTCTCCATTTATATGTATCAGGAAATGCCTGCTCAATAACTGCTTTCCGGCAAGCTCGCAATAATCGACCGATAGCTGTTCATCCGCTGCTGCTGCACGCGGCCGTCTTCCAGGGCCTTGAGCAGGGCGCAGCCCGGCTCGCGATCGTGTTTGCAATCGCGGAAGCGGCAGGTGCCGATCAGGTCGTTGAATTCGATAAAGCCAGCTTCCACGTCGCTGCGGCTGACGTGGCCGAGGCCGAATTCACGGATGCCTGGGGAGTCGATCAACTCACCGCCGCCCGGGAAGTGGAACAGCCGCGCCGTGGTAGTGGTGTGGGTGCCCTGGCCGGACAGTTCCGACAGCGGGCCCACGCGGGTATCGACTTCCGGCAGCAGGCTATTGACCAGCGAGGATTTGCCCACGCCCGACTGGCCGACAAAGACGCTGATACGTCCGTCCAACTGCTGTTGCAGCTGTTCCATGCCATTGCCGTGATGGGCCGAGACTTCCAGCACCGGGTAGCCCAGGGTGCGGTAGACCGCCAGCAGCGCGTTGAGCGCGGGGGCATTCTGCTCGTCGATCAGGTCGAATTTGTTCAGCAGCAACAACGGGCGAATGCCGGCATGCTCGGCTGCCACCAGGTAGCGGTCGATCAGGTTGGCATGGGGCTCGGGCAGTGGTGCAAACACGATCACGATCATGTCGACGTTGGCCGCTACCGGCTTGAGCTGGCCACGGCTGTCGGGGCGGCGCAGTTCGGTGCTGCGCGGCAGTTGGGCGACGATCACGCCGATGCCCTGGTTGCCGGCGCGCCAGACCACCTTGTCGCCGGTGACCAGCGCAGGCAGGTTGGCGCGCAAGTGGCAGCGGAACACCAGGCCCGCGAGTTCGCCTTCCAGCGCCTCGACTTCGACCTGCACACCGAAGTGCGCAATTACCAGGCCCGTCTGTTCGGGGCCCAGGTCGCCGCCCTCGAGCGCTTCCACGGCGGAGGATTCACGTTTGGCGGCGCGGGCGGCGCGTTCACCTTGAATCTTTTCGATGCGCCAGTTTTGGCGACGATTGAGCTGGCGTTTGGCCATTGGTGTTCCGTGTCGATAATGCAAAGGTTGGGTAAAACGGTCGCGAGTCTAGCACGGCCCCGCCTGCTAAACTGCGCAGCTACGCCAAGGTGCCAAGAGAATCAAGCCATGCAAAACCCACAGAACCTGATTTGGATCGATCTGGAAATGACCGGTCTGAACCCTGACACCGACGTCATCATCGAGATGGCGACCATTGTCACCGACAGCAACCTCAACACCTTGGCCGAAGGTCCGGTGATCGCCATCCACCACAGCGACGCCGTGCTTGCCACCATGGACGAGTGGAACACCCGCACCCACGGCAACTCCGGCCTGACCCAGCGTGTGCGTGACAGCCGCATCAGCATGGCCGAAGCCGAAGCCGAAACCATTGCCTTCCTGGAGAAGTGGGTGCCCAAGGGCAAGTCGCCGATCTGCGGCAACAGCATCTGTCAGGACCGTCGCTTCCTTTATACCCATATGAAAGCGCTGGAAAGCTACTTCCACTACCGCAACCTGGATGTGTCCACGCTCAAGGAACTGGCTGCGCGCTGGGCGCCGGAGGTCAAGGACAGCTTCCATAAAGGCAGCACGCACTTGGCGCTGGATGATATTCGCGAGTCGATCGCCGAGCTGCAGCATTACCGCAAGCATTTCATCAAGGCTTGAAACGGTTTCTTACCGTGTCCGGGCTTCCTGTGGTGAGCGGGCTTGCCCCGCGCTGGGCTGCGTAGCGGCCCCACTGCCGTTGCCGCATTTCTCCCTATAGATATCATCGCCAAGTATTTGGGGCTGCTGCGCAGCCCAGCGCGGGGCAAGCCCGCTCACTACAAGGATCGCCATCATGCTGCTGATGCTCTACCTCATCGCCATCACCGCCGAAGCCATGACCGGCGCGTTGTCCGCCGGCCGGCGCGGCATGGACTGGTTTGGTGTGGTGCTGATCGCCTGCGTGACGGCGTTGGGCGGCGGCTCGGTACGTGATGTATTGCTCGGCCACTACCCGCTGACGTGGGTCAAGCATCCGGAATACCTGGTGCTGACCTCCATCGCGGCGCTGGTGACGATCTTTATCGCACCCTTGATGCGTCGCCTGCGCTCGCTGTTCCTCGCGCTGGATGCCGTGGGCCTGGTTGCTTTCACCTTGATCGGCTGCATGACCGCCCTGGAAATGGGCCACGGCATGCTGGTGGCCTCGGTCAGCGGGGTGATCACCGGCGTCTTCGGCGGCATTCTGCGGGATATCTTCTGCAACGACATTCCGCTGATCTTCCGCCGTGAACTGTACGCCAGCGTGTCATTCCTCGCCGCCTGGTTTTACCTGCTGTGCCTCTACCTGGAACTGCCCAGCGAGCAGGCGATTCTACTGACCCTGTTCAGCGGCTTTCTATTGCGCCTGCTGGCGATCCGGTTTCACTGGGAAATGCCCAAGTTCGTCTACAACGACGACGTGCACTAGCGCGATGCGTGCTGGTTCAGCGCCCATTCCACATGCTCGCGCACCAGCTCCGACGGGTAATCCCGGCGTGCCTTCAAGGCTTCCAGCACCGGAATGCTCGACGGCGCATTGCCCAGGCCCACCGCCAGGTTGCGCAGCCAGCGCTCGTAACCGGCACGGCGCAACGGTGAGCCTTCGGTACTGCTGAGGAATTTATCCTCATCCCACATGAACAGCTCCGCCAGTTCTGCGTTATCCAGGTTGTGCCGTGGCGTGAAATCGCTCTCGGCAGTGGGTCGCGCGAAACGATTCCACGGACAAACGATCTGACAGTCATCGCAGCCGAATACCCGATTGCCGATCAGCGGGCGCAGGTCTTCAGGGATGGCGCTCTTGAGTTCGATGGTCAGGTAGGAAATGCAGCGCCGGGCGTCCAGCACATAGGGGCCGACAAACGCGTTGGTGGGGCAGATATCCAGGCAGGCGGTGCAGCGGCCGCAGTGCTCCGTGGCGTGGGGTGGATCCACGGGCAGCGGCAAATCGACAAACAGTTCGCTGAGGAAGAAATAACTGCCGGCCTTGCGATTGAGCACCAGGGTGTTTTTACCGATCCAGCCAAGGCCCGCTTGTTCGGCAATGGCCTTTTCCAGCACGGGCGCGCTGTCGACAAAGGCGCGAAAGCCGAAAGGGCCGATCTGCGCCTGGATGCGGTCGGCCAACTGCTGCACGCGCTTGCGGATCAGCTTGTGGTAGTCGCGGCCCAGGGCATAACGGGAGATGTAGGCTTTTTCCGGTTTTGCCAGCAGTTGCGCCATCTGCGTGTCGCCGGGCAGGTAATCCATGCGCAGCGACACCACGCGCAGGGTACCCGGCACCAGTTCGTCCGGGTGCGAGCGTTTGCTGCCATGGGCGCCCATGTAGTCCATCTCGCCGTGGTAGCCCGCGTCGAGCCAGCGTTGCAGATGTTGTTCATGCTCGGCCAGGTCCAGGCCGCTGATGCCGACTTGTTGAAAGCCCAGCTCGCGGCCCCAGTCCTTGATCGATTGGGCGAGGGCGGGCAGATCGGAGGTAATAGCGGGCATGAGACACGGGAAACCACAGGTTAGATGCGTATAATTCTGCCAGACATCGGAGCTTGAAGACGCATGCCGCAGACAAAACACGAAATAACCGACGTTCAGCCTTTGTTGCACGGCCATTTGCCGCAACTGGCTGCGCGTTCCCCGGACGCCCATAAAGGCCAGTTCGGCCACCTGTTGATGATTGGCGGCGACCGGGGCTTTGGCGGTGCCGCGCTGTTGAGTGCCGAAAGTGCCCTGCGCAGTGGAGCGGGCATGGTGTCCCTGGCCACTCGACTTGAGCATGTGCCGGCCGCGCTGGCCCGTTTGCCGGAAGTCATGAGCGTCGGCGTGAGTTCGGCCAACCAGTTGATGGGCTTGCTGGAAAAAATCTCGGTAATCGTCATTGGCCCCGGCCTGGGCGAAGCCGCCTGGGGTAAAAGCCTGTTGTCTGTCGCAGCCAATGCACGGCAGCCGCAGGTCTGGGATGCCGATGCGCTCAATCAACTGGCGACTGGCAGTGTGAGCCTGCCGGCCCATTGCGTGATCACTCCGCATCCTGGGGAGGCGGCGCGCTTGTTGGGTATTTCGACAGCCGAGGTTCAGGCCGACCGTCTTAAGGTGGCGCGCGCGTTGAGCCAGAAATTCAATGCAGTGGCTATCCTCAAGGGTGCTGGCAGTTTGATTGCCAGCCCGGACGGGCGCGTTTCACGCTGTGATCAAGGCCATCCGGCGATGGCGACGGCGGGCCTCGGTGACGTTTTGGCCGGCCTGGTAGGTGCGCTGCTGGCCCAGGGCATGCCGGCTTATGAAGCCAGCTGCCTGGCCGTCTGGTTGCACGCCACGGCAGGGGATCGCCAGGGCAGCTTTGGTCGCGGGCTGGCCGCCAGCGACCTGATACCCGCCATTCGTCAATTGCTGGAGGAACAGTCGCCGTGTCTGAAGTAATTCTTTTCCTGGCCGATGAAGAGGCCATGGTGGCGTTAGGTCAGCGTATTGCCCAGGTCACGGCCGGGTCAGGCCTGATCTTTCTTGAAGGCGACCTGGGGGCGGGCAAGACCACGCTGTCCCGGGGGATCATTCGCGGTCTGGGCCACACCGGGGCGGTCAAGAGTCCCACGTTCACCCTGGTTGAACCCTACGAGATCGGCGCAGTGCGGGCTTTCCATTTCGACCTCTACCGCCTGGTGGATCCCGAAGAACTCGAATTCATGGGCATCCGTGATTACTTCGATGAAGCCGCGCTGTGCCTGATTGAGTGGCCAGATAAAGGCACAGGCTTTTTGCCAAAGCCGGACCTGACCATTACCATTACGCCGCATGATCACGGACGTCAGCTGAAGTTGTTGCCCCAGGGCGCGCGCGGTGAGTCGTGGTGCGCCGCTCTGGCTTTGGAATTCAAATAATTGGTGGGGTTAGGTATGCGCTTTCGCGCGTTGGTTGCTGTCGTAGGGGTGTTGCTTGCGGCAATGACTGTCAATGCTCTGGCTGCTTCACAGGTGAAGAGTGTTCGCCTGTGGCGAGCGCCGGATAACACGCGACTGGTGTTCGACCTGTCTGGCCCGGTCCAGCACAGTGTCTTTACCCTCACGGCGCCCGATCGCCTGGTGATCGACATCAATGGTGCGACCCTGGCCGCGCCGTTGAACGTGTCCACCGCCAACACGCCGATTACCGCCATGCGCTCGGCGCAGCGCACGCCGACCGACCTGCGGGTGGTAATCGACCTGAAAAAGGTCGTGACCCCGAAAAGCTTCTCCCTGGCGCCAAACGCCCAATACGGCAACCGGCTGGTGGTCGATCTGTTCGACAACGCCGCCGATGCCGCGCCGCCGCCGGCGCCAACCCCGGCCGTGGCGACAGTGCCGGCCGTACCGGTCAACCCGTCCCAGCCTCAGGTCAAGCTGCCACCGCCGCCGCCAGCGCCGGCCGGCAAGCGCGACATTATCGTGGTGATCGATGCCGGCCACGGCGGTGAAGACCCGGGCGCCTCCGGTTCGCGCGGCCAGCATGAGAAAGACGTGGTGCTGGCCATCGCCCGTGAGCTGCAGCGCCAGGTCAACGGCATGAAAGGCTACCGCGCCGAACTGACCCGTACCGGCGACTACTTCATTCCGTTGCGCGGCCGTACCGAAATCGCCCGTAAGAAGGGCGCCGACCTGTTCGTCTCGATCCATGCGGACGCCGCGCCTTCGACGGCGGCCTTCGGTGCTTCGGTGTTTGCCCTGTCGGATCGCGGCGCCACGTCCGAGACCGCGCGCTGGCTGGCCGACAGCGAAAACCGTTCCGACTTGATCGGCGGGGCCGGCAACGTGTCCCTCGATGACAAGGACAAGATGCTCGCCGGGGTACTGCTTGACCTGTCGATGACGGCCTCGCTGACCTCCAGCTTGAACGTCGGCCAGAAGGTGTTGAGCAACATCGGCCGGGTGACCTCGTTGCATAAGCAGCGCGTGGAGCAGGCCGGGTTCATGGTGTTGAAATCGCCGGACATCCCATCGATCCTGGTGGAAACCGGGTTTATCTCCAACGCCAACGAAGCCTCGAAGCTGGCCAGTGCCAGCCACCAGCAGGCCTTGGCGCGCTCCATCAGTGCTGGCGTGCGCCAGTTCTTCCAGCAGAACCCGCCGCCGGGCACCTACATTGCCTGGCTGCGCGACTCCGGCAAAATCGCCCAGGGCCCGCGCGACCATCGCGTGCAGCCCGGCGACACCGTGGCCATGCTGGCCGTGCGTTTCCAGGTCTCGGCCGCGTCCCTGCGCAGCGCCAACAACCTGAAGAGCGATGAGTTGAAAATCGGCCAGGTATTGACCATCCCCGGCACTGAATTGGCGGCACAGTAATGAGCGAATCAGTCTTGAACAGCGGGTCGCGCATTGAATTGCTCAGCCCGCGCCTCGCCAACCAGATTGCGGCGGGCGAGGTCGTTGAGCGGCCGGCATCGGTGATCAAGGAATTGCTGGAGAACAGCATCGACTCCGGCGCCCGACGCATCGATGTCGATGTGGAGCAGGGCGGCGTCAAGCTGCTGCGTGTCCGCGACGATGGCAGCGGGATCTCCTCCGATGACCTGCCGCTGGCCCTGGCCCGTCACGCCACCAGCAAGATCCGCGACCTGGAAGACCTGGAGCGGGTGATGAGCCTGGGCTTTCGCGGTGAGGCATTGGCTTCCATCAGTTCCGTGGCCCGTCTGACCCTGACGTCGCGCACCCGTGATGCCGAGCAAGCGTGGCAGGTGGAGACCGAAGGCCGCGACATGGCGCCTCGGGTCCAGCCGGCTGCCCACCCGGTGGGCACCTCTGTGGAAGTGCGCGACTTGTTCTTCAACACCCCGGCGCGGCGCAAATTCCTCAAGGCCGAAAAAACCGAATTCGATCACCTGCAAGAAGTCATCAAGCGCCTGGCCCTGGCGCGTTTCGATGTGGCGTTTCACCTGCGCCACAACGGCAAGACCATCCTCAGCCTGCACGAAGCCAACGACGACGCCGCGCGTGCTCGCCGTGTCGCGGCAGTGTGCGGTGCGGGGTTCCTGGAGCAGGCGCTGCCGATTGAAGTCGAACGCAATGGCCTGCGGCTGTGGGGTTGGGTCGGTTTGCCGACGTTTTCCCGTAGCCAGGCGGACTTGCAGTATTTCTTTGTGAATGGCCGGGCGGTACGCGACAAACTGGTGGCCCACGCGGTGCGCCAGGCTTATCGCGATGTGTTGTTCAACGGCCGGCATCCGACCTTTGTGCTGTTTTTCGAGGTCGACCCTTCGGTGGTCGACGTCAATGTGCACCCGACCAAGCACGAAGTGCGCTTCCGTGACGGGCGCATGGTGCATGACTTCCTCTATGGCACCTTGCACCGTGCCCTGGGCGATGTGCGCCCGGATGACCAGTTGTCTGCGCCCATCGTGACGGCGGTGGTGCGGCCGAGCGGCCCCGAAGCGGGCGAGTTTGGCCCTCAGGGCGAAATGAGCCTGGCGGCAAACCTGCTGCAATCGCCGCAACCCCAGCCGAGCTATACGGCGCCGGGCTCTGGCTCGGGAGCGGGTTATCAGTACCAATACACACCGCGTCCGCAATCGGCCGTGCCGGTCGCCGAAGCGCAGGCTGCCTATCGTGAGTTCTTTGCGCCGCTGCCAGGTGCCGAGCCGGGCGCCGTGGCCTTGCCGGAAGGTGGCGGTGATATCCCACCCCTGGGCTACGCGTTGGCGCAGCTCAAGGGCATCTACATCCTCGCGGAAAATGCCCATGGCCTGGTGCTGGTGGACATGCATGCCGCTCACGAGCGGATCATGTACGAGCGCCTGAAGATCGCCATGGCCAGCGAAGGCCTGAGTGGCCAGCCGTTGCTGGTGCCGGAATCCCTGGCCGTCAGCCAGCGTGAGGCCGATTGCGCTGAAGAACATCATGGTGTGTTCCAGAAACTGGGCTTCGAGTTGCAGCGCCTGGGCCCTGAGACCCTGGCGATTCGCCAGATTCCCGCGCTGCTCAAGCAGGCCGAAGCCAACCGGCTGGTGGCCGATGTATTGGCTGACCTGATGGAGTACGGCACCAGTGACCGTATCCAGGCACACATCAACGAACTGCTCGGCACCATGGCCTGCCACGGCGCCATCCGCGCCAATCGCCGCCTGGCCTTGCCGGAAATGAACGGCCTGCTGCGCGACATGGAAAACACCGAACGCAGCGGCCAGTGTAACCATGGCCGTCCGACCTGGACCCAGATGGGCCTGGACGATCTGGACAAACTGTTCTTGCGCGGCCGTTGATGAGTGCCTTGCCCCCCGCAATCTTCCTGATGGGCCCCACGGCCGCCGGCAAGACCGACCTGGCCATCGAGCTCACCAAGGTGCTGCCGTGCGAGCTCATCAGTGTCGACTCAGCCCTGGTTTACCGGGACATGGACATCGGCACCGCCAAGCCTTCCAAAGCGCTGCTGGCGCAGCATCCGCACCGGTTGATCGACATCATCGACCCGGCCGAGAGCTATTCCGCAGCGGATTTCCGCACTGACGCCCTGGCCGCCATGGCGCAAATCACCGCGCGGGGCAACATCCCCTTGCTGGTGGGTGGCACGATGCTCTACTACAAGGCTTTGCAGGAAGGGCTGGCCGACATGCCGCCCGCCGATGCCCAGGTGCGCGCTGAACTCGAAGAAGAGGCTGCACGCCTTGGCTGGCAAGCCCTGCACGACCAGTTGGCAGTGGTTGATCCGGTATCTGCCGCGCGTATTCACCCCAATGATCCCCAGCGCCTCAGCCGCGCTCTGGAAGTCTGGCGGGTCAGCGGGCAGACCATGACTGAACTGCGGCTGAAACAAACTGCGCAAAGTGCTGATGCAGGCGCATCTGGACAGTCACAATTGCCCTATACTGTGGCGAATCTGGCCATCGCTCCGGCAAATCGCCAGGTGCTGCATGAACGAATTGCACAAAGATTCACAATTATGTTGGAACAGGGGTTTGTGGACGAGGTCGTAGCACTGCGGTCAAGAGGTGACCTGCATCCAGGGTTACCTTCGATACGTGCTGTAGGCTACCGCCAAGTCTGGGATCATCTGGATGGCAAGCTGACGTCAGCCGAAATGCAGGAGCGCGGCATCATTGCCACGCGCCAATTAGCGAAGCGCCAGTTCACCTGGCTGCGCAGCTGGAGCGATTTGCACTGGTTGGACAGCCTGGACAGCGACAATCTGTCACGCGCCTTGAAATACTTGGGAACGGTCTCCATATTGAGCTGAGTCCTTGCAATTGCCGTCTATCCTTGGGGGTGTGACGGCCATAAGCTATCTATTTTCCGATTTTTTATTATTGATCCTTAAAGGAGTGCGGCACATGTCAAAAGGGCATTCGCTACAAGACCCTTACTTGAATACTTTACGTAAAGAGAAAGTGGGGGTTTCCATCTATCTGGTCAACGGTATCAAGCTGCAAGGCACGATCGAGTCGTTCGACCAGTTCGTGATCCTGCTGAAAAACACCGTCAGCCAGATGGTCTACAAGCACGCTATCTCGACAGTGGTTCCAGTTCGTCCAATCCGTCTGCCTAGCGCCGCCGGTGATGATGCAGCTGACGCTGAGCCAGGTAACGCCTGATAGGAGTCTCCTTTGTTCTTTGAGCGCCACGGTGGTGGTGAGCGAGTCATCCTCGTTCACTTGGATGGACAGGACCCTGAGGCGCGCGAAGATCCGCAGGAGTTTCAGGAGTTGGCAAATTCGGCCGGCGCCGAGACCGTTGCGTTTTTTAACGTGCCGCGTCATCGGCCAACCGCCAAATTCCTGATTGGCAGCGGCAAGGTCGAGGAATTGCGCGACCTGGTCCATGCCGAAGAAGCCGATCTGGTGATCTTCAATCACACCCTCACGCCCAGTCAGGAACGTAACCTCGAACGTGTATTCGAGTGTCGCGTGATCGACCGCACCGGCCTGATTCTCGATATTTTCGCCCAGCGCGCCCGTACCCATGAGGGCAAGCTCCAGGTAGAACTGGCCCAGCTTGACCACATGAGCACCCGGCTGGTTCGCGGTTGGACTCACCTTGAGCGTCAGGGTGGCGGTATCGGCATGCGGGGCCCGGGTGAAACCCAGCTGGAAACCGACCGACGCCTGCTGCGGGTTCGCCTGCGTCAGATCAAGGGCCGACTGGAGAAGGTGCGCAGCCAGCGCGAGCAATCGCGACGTGGCCGTTCACGTGCCGATATTCCTACCGTATCGCTGGTGGGCTACACCAACGCCGGCAAGTCCACGCTGTTCAACAACGTGACCAAATCGGACGTGTACGCGGCTGACCAACTGTTCGCTACCCTCGACCCGACCTTGCGCCGTCTGGATATTGACGACCTGGGGCCGATTGTCCTGGCCGACACCGTGGGTTTCATTCGGCACCTGCCCCACAAGCTGGTCGAGGCATTTCGGTCTACGCTCGAAGAGTCGAGCAATTCCGACCTGTTGTTGCACGTGATCGATGCGGCCGAACCGGATCGCATGTTGCAGATTGAACAGGTGATGGTCGTGCTGGGTGAGATTGGTGCCCAGGACTTGCCGATCCTCGAGGTCTATAACAAACTCGATTTGCTTGAAGGCGTTGAGCCACAAATCCAGCGCGACGAGAACGGCAAGCCCCAGCGGGTCTGGCTGTCGGCGCGCGATGGCAGTGGTTTGGAGCTGCTTGAACAAGCCATTGCCGAATTGCTCGGCAGCGATTTGTTCGTCGGCACCTTGCGCTTGCCTCAGCGTTTTGCTCGACTGCGTGCACAGTTTTTCGAGCTGGGCGCGGTACAGAAAGAAGAACACGACGAAGAAGGTGTCAGCTTGCTGGCCGTTCGATTGCCGCGCTCGGAGCTCAATCGGCTGGTCAGCCGTGAAGGCGTAGTACCGACAGAGTTCATCGAACAACACACTTTGCAATAAAAGCCTCAGAAAGCGGTTGTGCCGCAGTAGCAGGCATTCTGTAGCATTGGTCGGCGCGCCGTGGGTGCGTCTTTGCTTTATCAGATGGAGAGCGCTATGGCTTGGAATGAGCCGGGTGGCAACTCGAATAATCAGGATCCTTGGGGTGGTAAGCGCCGCAATAATGGCGACCGCAAGGGGCCACCAGATCTCGACGAGGCCTTCCGAAAGCTGCAGGAAAGCCTGAATGGGTTGTTCGGTGGTGGAAAAAAACGGGGTGGTGATGAAGGTGGTCGCACCAGCAAGGGCGGCGGCTACGGCCTGCTGGTCCTGGGTCTTGTCGTGCTGGCGGCCGTATGGCTGTACAGCGCCGTATACGTCGTGGACGAGCAGGAGCAAGCCGTGGTGCTGCGCTTCGGCAAGTACTACGAGACTGTCGGTCCTGGCCTGAATATCTATTTCCCGCCGATCGACAAGAAGTACATGGAGAACGTCACGCGTGAGCGTGCCTACACCAAGCAGGGCCAGATGCTGACCGAAGACGAGAATATCGTCGAAGTGCCGCTGACCGTGCAGTACAAGATCAGCAACCTGCAGGACTTCGTGCTGAATGTCGATCAGCCGGAAATCAGCCTGCAACACGCAACCGAAAGCGCCCTGCGCCACGTGGTGGGTTCCACCGCCATGGACCAGGTGCTGACCGAAGGCCGTGAACTGATGGCCAGCGAAATCAAGGAGCGCCTGCAACGGTTCCTCGATACCTATCGCACCGGTATCACCGTCACCCAGGTGAACGTACAGAGCGCAGCGGCACCGCGTGAAGTGCAGGAAGCGTTCGACGACGTGATCCGCGCCCGTGAAGACGAACAGCGTTCGCGCAACCAGGCTGAAACCTACGCCAACGGCGTCGTGCCGGAAGCCCGTGGCCAGGCCCAGCGTATCCTTGAGGATGCCAATGGTTACCGTGACGAAGTGGTCTCCCGTGCCAAGGGTGAAGCGGATCGCTTTACCAAGCTGGTCGCCGAGTATCGCAAGGCGCCTGAAGTGACGCGTGAGCGTCTGTACCTGGACACCATGCAGGAAGTCTTCAGCAATACCAGCAAGGTCCTCGTGACCGGCAGCAAGGGTGGGCAGAACAACCTGCTGTACCTGCCGCTGGACAAGATGATCGAAGGTGGTCGCAGCAGCTCCAGTGCACCGTCCACCGGTTCCAATGCCGCTGCCAATGAAGCGAGCGCCCGTGCGGCCGCTGACTTGCTGCAACAGCAAACACGTACCAGGGAGAGTCGTTGATGAGCAATAAATCGCTGACCGCCCTGATTGTGGGCGTCGTCGTGGTCATCGCTGCCTGGAACTGCTTCTACATCGTGGCTCAGACCGAGCGAGCGGTGCTGCTGCAATTCGGTCGCGTGGTCCAGGCGGATGTCCAGCCGGGCCTGCATGTGAAAGTCCCTTACGTCAACCAGGTGCGCAAGTTCGACGCCCGCCTGATGACCCTGGATGCACCGACACAGCGCTTCCTGACCCTGGAAAAGAAAGCCGTGATGGTTGACGCCTACGCCAAGTGGCGCGTCAAGGACGCCGAGCGCTTCTACACTGCGACCTCCGGCCTCAAGCAGATTGCCGACGAGCGTTTGTCGCGTCGTCTGGAATCGGGCCTGCGTGACCAGTTTGGTAAGCGCACCCTGCACGAGGTGGTGTCCGGTGAACGTGATGCGCTGATGGCGGATATCACCCGTTCGTTGAACACGATGGCGGAAAAAGAGCTGGGCATCGAAGTTGTCGATGTTCGGGTCAAGGCCATCGATTTGCCGAAGGAAGTGAACCGCAGCGTGTTCGAGCGCATGAGCACCGAGCGTGAGCGTGAGGCCCGTGAGCACCGTGCCAAGGGTAACGAGCTGGCTGAAGGTATCCGTGCGGATGCCGACCGTCAGCGCCGTGTACTGCTGGCAGAAGCCTATCGCGAGTCTGAAGAGGCCCGTGGTGATGGTGATGCTCAAGCCGCGGCGATCTACGCCAAGGCTTACGGACAGGACCAGGAGTTCTACGCGTTCTACCGTAGCCTGCGTGCCTACCGTGAAAGCTTCGCGAACAAAACCGACGTCATGGTGCTGGACCCAAGCAGCGACTTCTTCCGCTACCTGGAAAAGTCCAAGTAACCAGCCCGTGATTTTGTAGGGCGCACTCCGTCGGGCGGCTAAAACGCCTGGCGGGGTGATCCTTTCAGAAAACGGGTGTATGATGCGGCAGCCGGGAAATTCCCGGCTTTTTTGCGTCTGCATGTTTGATTCGGCAGGCGTGACAGGTTTTTCGAGGAAAGTGCCCGACGAGGCCGTTAACAGGTCGTTCGTCACGTCGCTCTTGCGCGTGGTTTATGCAGGGGGCGGGTATTTTCTGCTTCACTCAAGGCTCGGCCGAGGGCTGGCCGCCCGGATCATAGGGGAATGGCGTAATGGCAACGGTAGACCGCTGGCTGCTGCCAGATGGCATCGAAGAAGTACTGCCACCAGAAGCTGCGCGCATTGAAGTAGCGCGTCGCCAGGTGTTGGATCTGTTCCAGAGCTGGGGTTACGAGTTTGTCGTGACCCCCCATATCGAGTACCTGGAATCCCTGCTGACCGGCGCGGGCCAGGACCTGGATCTGCGCACCTTCAAGGTCATCGACCCGCAATCGGGCCGGCAAATGGGGTTCCGTGCCGACATCACGCCGCAAGTGGCGCGCATCGATGCACACACCCTGCGCCGCGAAGGCCCGAGCCGCCTGTGCTACGCCGGCAGCGTGCTGCATGCTCAACCGCGTGCCTTGTCGTCTTCCCGCAGCCCGATCCAGTTGGGCGCGGAGTTGTACGGTGATGCCAGCCCGAGCAGCGACGTTGAAGTGATCAGCCTGATGCTGGCCATGCTGCAACTGGCTGATGTACCAGATGTCCACATGGACCTCGGTCACGTGGGGATCTACCGTGGCCTGGCCCGTGCGGCCGGTTTGTCCGGTGAGGCCGAGCAACAGCTGTTCGATGCCCTGCAGCGCAAGGCGATCGATGAAGTCATCGCCTTGACCGCTGGCGTGCCTGCGGATCTGGCCGAGATGCTGCGTGCACTGGTCAACCTGTGTGGTGGCCGTGAAGTGCTGGTGGCTGCACGTGAACGCCTGGCCAAGGCGCCGGCGCCGGTATTGGCTGCACTGGATGACGTGCTGGCGATTGCTGAGCGGTTGTCGGCGCGGTTCCCGCAGTTGCCGCTGTATTTTGATCTGGGCGAGTTGCGCGGTTACCACTACCACACCGGTGTGGTGTTCGCGGTGTTTGTACCGGGTGTTGGTCAGGCCATCGCCCAAGGTGGACGTTACGACGACATCGGCGCCGACTTCGGTCGTGCGCGTCCGGCCACCGGCTTTTCCACCGATTTGAAAACCCTGGTGACCCTGGGGCGTGCTGAGGTCGAGCTGCCGTCTGGCGGCATCTGGATGCCCGACAGTACGGACGCAGCACTCTGGCAGCAGGTTTGCCAGTTGCGCAGTGAGGGTCAGCGTGTTGTCCAGGCATTGCCTGGGCAGCCATTGGCCGCCGCCCGTGAAGCGGACTGCGACCGGCAATTGATTCTGCAGAACGGGCTTTGGCAAGTATCGCCACTGGCTTCTTGAGTTTTCCTGCCGGCCATCGCCGGCACCAAGTTTGCGCGAATGAGGACAAGTGTTATGGGTAAGAATGTCGTAGTCCTGGGCACCCAATGGGGTGATGAGGGCAAAGGCAAGATCGTTGATCTGCTGACCGAACATGCTGCCGCCGTAGTGCGCTACCAAGGCGGTCACAACGCTGGCCACACCCTGGTCATCGACGGCGAAAAAACCGTCTTGCACCTGATCCCGTCGGGTGTCCTGCGCGAAGGCGTGCAGTGCCTGATCGGTAACGGCGTCGTGGTTGCACCGGATGCCCTGCTGCGCGAGATCACCAAGCTGGAAGAGAAAGGCGTACCGGTGCGCGAGCGCCTGCGTATCAGCCCGTCCTGCCCGCTGATCCTGTCCTTCCACGTTGCGCTGGACCAGGCCCGTGAAAAGGCCCGTGGCGAGCTGAAGATCGGCACCACCGGTCGCGGCATCGGCCCGGCCTACGAAGACAAGGTCGCGCGTCGTGGCCTGCGTGTGGGCGACCTGCTCAACATGCCGCGCTTTGAAGACAAGCTGCGTGAACTGGTGGATTACCACAACTTCATGCTGGTGGGTTACTACAAAGAGCCCGCCATCGAATTCGACAAGACCCTGGCCGAGTGCAAGGAATACGCTGAGCTGCTCAAGCCGCTGATGCTGGATGTGACCGCCGAGCTGCACGACCTGCGTCGCGCCGGCAAGGACATCATGTTCGAAGGCGCCCAGGGTTCGTTGCTGGACATCGACCACGGTACCTACCCGTACGTGACCAGCTCCAACACCACTGCTGGCGGCGTCGCTACCGGTTCGGGCGTTGGTCCTATGTTCCTGGACTACATCCTCGGCATCACCAAGGCCTACACCACCCGTGTGGGTTCGGGCCCGTTCCCGACTGAACTGTTCGACGAAGTCGGTGCGCACCTGGCCAAGCAAGGTCACGAATTCGGCGCGACCACCGGCCGTGCTCGTCGCTGTGGCTGGTTCGACGCCGTTATCCTGCGTCGCGCGATCGATGTGAACAGCATCTCGGGCATCTGCTTCACCAAGCTGGATGTACTCGACGGTCTGGAAACCATCAACATCTGCGTCGGCTACAAAGATGCCGAAGGCAAGGACGTTGCCCCGGTTGACGCCGACAGCTACGTGGGCCTGCAGCCTGTGTACGAAGAAGTGCCGGGCTGGAGCGAATCGACCGTGGGTGCCAAGACCCTGGAAGAGTTGCCAGCCAATGCCCGTGCCTACATCAAGCGCGTTGAAGAGCTGATCGGTGCGCCGATTGACATTATTTCGACGGGCCCGGATCGCAACGAGACCATCGTTCTGCGTCACCCGTTCGCTTAATAAGCTATTGATGTAAAAAGCAAAGGGCTCCTTCGGGAGCCCTTTGTCGTATCTGCATGCCAAGCGGCACGACCCTTGCTGTGTTTCTCTCTTTCGCGGTGCTATCAAATTAGTGGCACCCGTGGTGGAGGGATTCCCGATGTCTGCCGTTCTCTCATTGTTACAAAGCCGTCTGTTGCGGCCGGTGTTCGTTACCCTAGGTATCGCTCTTTTGGTGCAAGTGCTGGTGGCGGTCGCTCTCACCCGGAGCACGGTCACGGCGCTGGAGGCCGATTTGGGCAGTCGCCTGGGCGTCGACAGCCAGAAGCTGTCCGGTGAACTGGCCCAGGCCGGCAAGGAAGTCACGTCGAGCCTGGACAGCTTGTCCACCAGTACCCGTCAGCGCCTGACCGCCGGGCTTTCCGAGCGCCTGCAGGCAGAGCAGAAACAGTTGCGTGCGACCCTGGAAAAAGACCTGCAAGACTCCGCCAACGATATGGCGCAACTGCTGGCCTCGGTGGCGCCCCGCGCCATGTGGGACAGCGATGTGCCAACGCTGTCCGAGTTTGCCCGACGCGCCCAGCGCAATCCCAACGTGCTGTTCGTGGTTTATGACGACGCGGCGGGTGAGCACCTGACTCGTTATCTGAATCGCGAAAATCCGATCAACAAGGCGTTGCTGGAAAAAGGCCAGGGCGATCGCGCCCTGGACAAAGTCCTGAACGCCGCGAAGAACGATCCTTCGGTGTTCTACGTCGAGGCGTCCATCAGCCCTAACGGCGTGGAGATTGGCAAGGTGCTCATGGGGGTGTCGACCGCGTCGGTCGAGGCCGATCTGCAAGCGCTGGACAAGCGTTTTGCCGCACTGATAGCCAGCGGTGATCAGTTGGTCGGCGACAGCCTCAAAGGTGCCGCGGCGGATAGCGCGGCGGCCATGGGCGCTCGCCTGCAGTCGGCACAAGCCACTGCGACCCAGATGACCGTCAACACCACCGACGCCGTGCAGGAGGCTGCCGGCACCTTGCGTTGGCGCATCGGCATGGGGCTGGCGGTGGTCGGTTTCGGCGTATTGCTGCTGATCGCCGTGGTTCTCGGCCGCCGTGTGGTCAATCGCCTGAAACTGCTTATCGCGGCCATGGATGACCTGGCAGCAGGCGAGGGCGACCTCACCAAGCGCGTGCAGATCAACAGCAAGGACGAAATCGGCGACATGGCCTCGGCGGTCAATCGCTTTGTGGATAAGTTGCAACCCATCGTGCGCGAGGCGGGCGATGTGGCCCAGCGTACCGGCGTGGAAATCGGCGCCATGACCTTGCGCAATGCCGGCGCCGATGCGGCCGCTGGCTTGCAGCGTGATGAGGTGGCGGAGAGTTTGCGCGCACTGTCGCAAATGGCCGACGAGGCCCAGGCCGAAAGCCACGCCATGCAGGCGGCGTTGCAGCAGGTGGTGGATATTCGTCAGGCGACGGACGAGAACTCGCGCACGTCGGCCGAAGTCGGCAGTTTGATCGAGGCGTTGGCGGGGCAGGTCCAGGCCGGGTCCCAGGTTATCGAGCGCCTGGCCCAGCAAAGCGAGCAGATCGAAGTGGTGCTGACGGTCATCCATGGTATCGCCGAGCAGACCAACCTGTTGGCGCTCAACGCGGCCATTGAAGCCGCGCGTGCGGGCGAGACCGGGCGGGGCTTTGCGGTGGTGGCGGACGAAGTGCGTGCGTTGGCCAGCAAGACCCAAAGCTCTACCGGCGATATCCAGGCCCATATCGTCGCGTTGCAGCAGGGCGCGCGGGAGGCGGTGGAAACCATCGGCAAGGCCGGGCGCCAGGCCAACGAAGGTTTGCTGGTGCTGCGCGACAGCGTGCGCTTGCAGCAGACGGTGCAGGCCTCGGTGGAGCAGGTGCATGCAGCGATTGGCCTGGCTACCCGCGCCGCCGAGCACCAGGCCCAGGGCGCCCATGCGGTACGAGGCCGTGTCGAGGTGATCCATGCCCAGGCCGAGCGTGCGGCGCAGGCGGTGGTGGAGACTACCGCCAGTGGCAAGGTGCTGGATGGGTTGGCGGCGCAGTTGAAGGCGAGTCTGGGGCAGTTCCGGGCTTAGCGTCGTCCGTTCTGGCCTCATCGGGGGCTTGCCCCCGATAGCGATCTCAGCGGCTCAAGTACATCCGAGTTGTCAGCAGATAGACCGGCAACCCCGACACCACTATCAACAACGCTGCATAAGGCGCCGCCGCCGCAAACTCCACATTCGAGGTGTGCGCCCACACGGCAGTCGCCAAGGTATTCAGCCCGGTGGGGCTGAGCAGCAGCGTCGCCGTCAATTCCTTCATGGCGTCCAGGAACACCAGCGCAAATGCCGCACCCAATGCCGGAAAAATAATCGGCAGCGTCACTCGGCAAAACGCACTGAACGACGATGCCCCCAGCGTGCGCGCAGCCTCTTCCAGCTGCGGCGCCGCCTTGTTCAAGGCCGTACGGATCGGCGCCTGGGCCAATGGAAGAAACAACAACCCATAGGCGATCAGCAGCAACGCCGACGTCTGGTACAGCGCCGGCACGTAATGCAGGGCGAAATACACCAGTGTCAACGCAATCACCAGGCCGGGCAGGGCGTGCAGCAGGTACGGCAGGCGCTCGGCCCAGATTGCCAGTCGGCCCTTGTAGCGCACCACCAGCAGCCCCAGCGGTACCGCCAGCGCCAGGCACAGCGCCGCGCCACCCAGCGACAGCATCAGGGAGGACAGCAATGCCTCACCAATCTCGGCCATTGGAAATGCCGCCGATGAACCTACCGCCAGCCAATAGCCGAGCATGCCCAAGGGGATGCCGCTGCCGATGATCGCCAGCGTAAGGCAATACACCTGGCCCAGTGGCGCCCACTTGCCCAGTCGCACCTGCTCCCCATGCCGCGCCGCGCCCTGGCCGATGCGCACGTGCCGGCCCTTGCCGCGCACGCGCAGTTCCAGCCACAGCAGGGTCAGGCACATCACCAGCAATACCGCCGAAAGCATCGCGGCATTGGCATTGCTGAACTCCAGTTCGAATTGCTGGTAGATCGCGGTGGTGAAGGTTTGCAGGCCGATGATCGACAGCGCGCCGAACTCGACCAGCATATGCAGGGCAATCAGCAGTGCCCCAGCCAGCAGCGACGGCCACAGCAAGGGCAGGGTGATGCGCAGGAATACGCCCCAGCGATTCTGCCCCAGGGTGCGGGCCGATTCTTCAAGGGAAGGGTCCAGGTTGCGCAAGGTTGCGGCCACTGGCAAAAACACCAGCGGGTATTTGGACAGGGTCATCACCAGAATCGCGCCGCCGAGCCCTTCGAAGTGGGCGCTCAGGGATACCCAGGTGAAGCTGCTGACAAACGCCGGCACCGCGAACGGCAGGCACAGGACTACGCCCCAGAGGCGGCGTCCCGGCAGATTGCTGCGTTCCAGCAGCCAGGCCAGGGACAGGCCGATCACGCCGCACGCCAGCGTCACGCCGACCATCAGCGCCAGGGTGTTGCGCAGCAGCCCGAACACATAGGGCCGCCAGAGCAGATGTACCGCCTGCGCCCAGCCCGCCTGCCAGGCCTTCAGACCGACGTACACCAGTGGCAGCAGGCTCAGGCCAACCAGTAGCAGGACGGGGAGCAGTAGCCAGATCGAAGGGCGCTTGCGGCGTGGGCTGAACCCCCCGCGCAGGGCGGGGGTGGGTAGCGATGGGTTCATCAGTTCAAGCCAACCTCACGTTCCAGGTCCAGGGCTTCTTCTGCGTTGCCGAGGTCGGCAGGCGTGACTTTCGGCGGCTGCAGTTCGCTGAAAGGCTTGAGGCCGCGGTTGGATTCCATGCCTTTGCGCAGCGGGTACTCGGCCGAGGTAGTGGTAATCACGCGCTGGCCTTCTTCGCTGGCCATGAACGCCAGCAGTTGCTGGGCTTCTTTGGGATGCTTGCTGGACTTCAGCGCGGCCGCCGAAGACACGGTGATCAGGCCGCCGGCATCACCATCGGTGAAGTAGTGCAGTTGGGAGTCGAGGTTGGTTTTTTCTTTCTTCAGGGCAAACCAGTAGTAGTTGTTCACCAGAACGGTGGCTACTTCGCCGTTTTCCACGGCCTTCAGGGCGACCATGTTGTTGCTGTACACCTTGCCGAAGGCACGCAGGCCGGTCAGCCATTCTTCGGCGGCTTCACGGCCGTGCAGCTTGATGATCGCCACGGCCTGTTCCTGGAAGGCGCCGCTGGTAGGTACGAAACCGACCTTGCCTTGCCACTCGGGGCCGGCGAAATCCAATACCGACTTGGGCAGGTCTTTCTCGGCAATCAGTTTGGGGTTGAAGGCTACGACGCGGGTGCGTGCGGTCACGCCCATCCAGTCGCCGTTACGGCCCACGTAATCCTTGGGCAGGACGTCGAGCGTGCCTGCATCGATCTTGGCCAGCAGGCTTTGCTCGCCAAGTTTGTTCAGTGGCGGCGATTCCTCGGTGTAGATCACGTCGGCAGGGGAGCGGTCGCCTTCCTCCACGACTTGGCTGGCCAGTTGGTTGCTGCTGCCCTTGCGTACGTTGACGTGAATACCGGTCCTGGCTTCGAAGGCCTTGGCGAGTTCATCGCCGACTTCTTTGTGTTGGCCGTTGTACAGGGTCAGGGAGACCTTGTCGGCGGAATAGGCGGCGGGGGAGAGTAGGGTCAGGCCGAGCAGAGTGATGGTCAGGCCACGCAGAAGGGATGTCTTGAGACGGGTATCGCGGATCATCATCCGGGGTTTTCCTCACTTGAGTGCAACAAATCGTTGCAAGGATAAACGATAAAACTTCTCAAGTGCGCCGAAGGAGGGAAATTGCTGGTGGAGGTTTTCAAACCCCGGAAACGAAAAAACCCGCTTTCGCGGGTTTGATCTGAATTTGGTGCCCAGGAGAAGACTCGAACTTCCACGACCTTGCGATCACCAGCACCTGAAGCTGGCGTGTCTACCAATTTCACCACCTGGGCATTATCAAGCAACGTTGCCGCTGTTGATGGGGCGAACTATACGGCGGGCTTTTTAATCTGTAAACCCCTGATTCGAAAAATATAAATCGATTTTCTCGTTAAAAATCAGAAGCCTGAAACGAAAAAACCCGCTTTCGCGGGTTTGATCTGAATTTGGTGCCCAGGAGAAGACTCGAACTTCCACGACCTTGCGATCACCAGCACCTGAAGCTGGCGTGTCTACCAATTTCACCACCTGGGCAACATCAACAACGTTGCCGTCGTCGATGGCGCGCACTATACGGAGCGGTTTTTTAGCTGTAAACCCCTGCTATGAAAAAAACCTGGAAAATTTCGCCAATGGTCGTGCAAGGTGCGCGGCGAGGGCTGTAAAAGGCTTTTAAACGCTTGTTGATGCCTGAAATTTCCCGTTTCAATACGCGTATGCCAAACTAACCCGCATATAGACAAGGTGAAAAATCTCTAATGGCCGATTGGCAGTCCCTCGATCCCGAGGCCGCTCGTGAAGCGGAAAAATATGAAAACCCTATTCCTAGCCGCGAACTGATCCTGGCGCACCTCGCCGATCGGGGTTCGCCTGCTAGCCGTGAGCAGTTGGTCGAAGAGTTCGGTCTGACCACCGAAGACCAGCTCGAAGCCCTGCGCCGCCGCCTGCGTGCCATGGAGCGCGATGCTCAACTGATCTACACCCGCCGTGGCACCTATGCACCCGTGGATAAGCTCGACCTGATCCTCGGCCGCATTGCCGGCCACCGTGACGGTTTCGGCTTCCTGATCCCGGATGACGGCAGTGATGACCTGTTCATGAGCCCGGCGCAAATGCGCCTGGTGTTCGATGGCGACCGTGCCCTGGCGCGGGTTTCCGGACTGGACCGTCGTGGTCGCCGTGAAGGCGTGATCGTCGAAGTGGTGTCCCGTGCCCACGAGTCCATCGTCGGCCGCTACTTCGAAGAAGGCGGTATCGGCTTTGTTGTGCCGGATAACCCGAAGGTCCAGCAGGAAGTGCTGATCACCCCGGGCCGCAATGGCGCTGCCAAGGTCGGCCAGTTCGTCGAGGTGAAAATCACCCACTGGCCGACTGCGCGCTTCCAGCCCCAGGGCGATATTGTAGAAGTGGTCGGCAACTACATGGCGCCGGGCATGGAAATCGACGTCGCGCTGCGTACCTACGATATTCCTCACGTCTGGCCTGAGGCTGTGCTCAAGGAAGCCGCCAAGCTCAAGCCGGAAGTCGAAGAAAAGGACAAGGAAAAACGCATCGACCTGCGCCATCTGCCGTTCGTCACCATTGACGGTGAAGATGCCCGCGACTTCGACGATGCGGTCTACTGCGAAGCCAAGCCCGGCAAGCTGCGCCTGTTCTCCGGCGGCTGGAAGTTGTTCGTCGCGATTGCCGACGTTTCCAGCTATGTGAAGATCGGTTCGGCCCTGGATAACGAGGCCCAGGTACGCGGCAACTCCGTGTATTTCCCTGAGCGCGTGATCCCGATGCTGCCTGAGCAACTGTCCAACGGCCTGTGCTCCCTGAACCCGAAAGTCGACCGTTTGGCCATGGTTTGCGAGATGACTATCTCGAAAACCGGCGAAATGACTGATTACCAGTTCTATGAAGCGGTGATCCACTCCCAGGCGCGCCTGACCTACAACAAGGTCAGCACCATCCTGGAACAGCCGAAAACCAGCGAAGCCAAGGCGTTGCGTGGCGAGTACGGGCATGTGGTGCCGCACCTCAAGCAGCTGTACGCGTTGTACAAAGTGTTGCTGGGTGCCCGTCATGTGCGTGGCGCGATCGATTTTGAAACCCAGGAAACCCGGATTGTCTTCGGTTCCGAGCGCAAGATCGCCGCGATCACCCCGACCACCCGTAACGATGCGCACAAGCTGATCGAGGAATGCATGCTGGCGGCCAACGTGGCCACCGCTGAATTCCTGAAAAAGCACGAAATCCCTGCGCTCTACCGTGTACACGATGGCCCGCCACCGGAGCGCCTGGAAAAACTGCGCGCGTTCCTCGGCGAGCTGGGCCTGTCCCTGCACAAAGGCAAGGACGGCCCGACGCCGAAGGACTACCAGGCACTGCTGGCCAGCATCAAGGACCGTCCGGATTACCACGTGATCCAGACCGTGATGCTGCGCTCCCTGAGCCAGGCCGTGTACAGCGCCGATAACCAGGGCCACTTCGGCCTGAATTACGAGGCGTATACCCACTTCACCTCGCCGATTCGCCGTTATCCGGACTTGCTCACGCACCGCGCAATCCGCAGCGTGATCCATTCCAAGCAGAACACCCCGCACGTCAAGCGCGCCGGTGCCATGACCATTCCGAAGGCGCGGATCTATCCGTACGACGAAGCGGCCCTGGAACAGTTGGGCGAGCAGTGCTCCATGAGCGAGCGCCGCGCCGACGAAGCCACCCGCGATGTGGTGAACTGGCTCAAGTGCGAGTTCATGAAGGACCGCGTGGGCGAGTCGTTCCCAGGTGTGATCACCGCCGTGACCGGCTTTGGCCTGTTCGTCGAGCTGACCGACATCTACGTCGAAGGCCTGGTGCACGTCACCGCCTTGCCGGGTGACTACTACCACTTCGACCCTGTGCACCACCGCCTGGCGGGTGAGCGTACCGGTCGCAGTTTCCGTTTGGGCGATACCGTGGAAGTGCAGGTCATGCGCGTCGATCTCGACGAGCGCAAGATCGACTTTGGCATGCCTGACAAGCCCGCCGAAGCGCCGGGCCGTAAAAAGCGTGGCAGCGAGACGACCGCGCCTGCAAGCAAAGGCAAAGGCGCTCCCGCCAAAGCGGCAGTTGCAGAGCCTGCTCCGGCCAAGGCCGGGCGCCGTCCAGCAGCCAAGGACAAAGCACCCGAGGCCTACCGCCCAAGCGACGCGGCGGCGAAAAACGCCGAACTGCGCAAGAGCCGTGAGTTGAAGCAGCAGTTGCTCAACGAAGCCAAAAGCGGTGGTAAAGCGGCGTCTGGGGGAAAGTCCCAGGGGGCGGAAAAGCCGTCGAGCAAGCCAAGTAAACACCGTAAAGGCCCGCCAAAAGCGGGTTCGGCCCCCGCGAAAAGCGGCGGGTCGCGCAAACCTAAGGCCAAGTCATGAGTCTGGAAAAAATCTACGGCGTCCACGCCGTAGAAGCACTGCTGCGTCACCACCCTAAGCGCGTCAAGCAAGTCTGGCTGGCCGAAGGTCGCAGCGAGCCGCGCGTACAGGCGTTGGTCGAGTTGGCCACCCAAAACAAAGTCGCCATCGGCCAGGCCGAGCGTCGTGAAATGGACGTGTGGGTCGAAGGCGTCCACCAGGGTGTGGTGGCGGACGTCAGTCCGAGCCAGGTCTGGGGCGAAGCGATGCTCGATGAGCTGCTCGACCGTACCGAAGGTGCACCGCTGCTGCTGGTGCTGGACGGCGTGACCGACCCGCACAACCTCGGCGCGTGCCTGCGCTCGGCCGATGCTGCGGGTGCGCTGGCGGTGATTGTGCCTAAGGACAAGTCGGCTACCTTGACGCCGGTGGTGCGTAAAGTCGCCTGTGGCGCGGCGGAAGTGATTCCGCTGGTGGCCGTGACCAACCTGGCGCGCACCCTGGAGAAACTCCAGCAGCGCGGCCTGTGGGTCGTGGGCACGGCGGGAGAGGCCGAGGTCAGCATTTATGACCAGGACCTCACCGGCCCGACCATCCTGATCATGGGGGCCGAAGGCAAGGGCATGCGTCGCCTGACCCGTGAACATTGCGATTACCTGGTGCACCTGCCGATGGCCGGTAGCGTCAGCAGCCTGAACGTGTCGGTTGCGACCGGCGTGTGCCTGTTTGAGGCCCAGCGTCAGCGTGGGGCTAAGAAACCAGTCGCTTCGCGCAAGTCGTAAGCTTCAAGCTGCAAGTTAAAAGCACGGTGGTTGACCACTTGTAGCTTGTAGCTTGCAGCTTCCCCCCTGCTCCTCTACTATTGCGCCCCTTGCCTTCCTGGCAGGCACCGATGTGCCTCCCTGCGGCAAGATCCATAAGTGTCATTCACTCCTTGTCTGACCGTTTTTGAGCGGCAGGCTACAACCCGTAAGGAGCATTCATGCGTCATTACGAAATCATCTTTTTGGTCCACCCGGATCAAAGCGAGCAAGTCGGCGGCATGGTTGAGCGTTACACCAAGCTGATCGAAGAAGACGGCGGCAAAATCCACCGTCTGGAAGATTGGGGTCGTCGTCAACTGGCCTACGCAATCAACAATGTTCACAAGGCTCACTACGTGATGCTGAACGTTGAGTGCACCGGCAAGGCCCTGGCCGAGCTGGAAGACAACTTCCGCTACAACGATGCAGTGATCCGTAACCTGGTCATCCGTCGCGAAGAAGCCGTTACCGGCCAATCCGAGATGCTCAAGGCTGAAGAAAACCGCAGTGAGCGCCGTGAGCGTCGCGACCGTCCTGAGCACGAAGGCGCTGATAGCGCTGATAGTGATGACAGCGACAGCAGCGATAACGCTGACGAGTAATCCACGGACCTTATTAAGGAGCCTATCAAATGGCACGTTTCTTCCGTCGTCGTAAGTTTTGCCGCTTCACCGCTGAAGAAGTGAAGGAGATCGACTACAAAGATCTCAACACTCTGAAAGCCTACGTATCCGAGACCGGCAAAATCGTTCCAAGCCGTATCACCGGTACCAAAGCACGTTATCAGCGTCAGCTGGCTACCGCTATCAAGCGCGCCCGCTTCCTGGCCCTGCTGGCCTACACCGACAGCCACGGCCGCTGAGACCGGGCAGTCGACAAGTAGTAAGGGATTGAATGCATGCGCGCCTTAGCTGAGTTCATCATGCGCGGTCGTGTGCAGGCCACTCTGGTAGTGGCTGGATGTGCAGTGTTGCCGTTGTTGTTCTGGTTGGGTGCCGCCGCGGGTTGCCTTGTGCTCCTGCGGCGCGGTTCGGACGCCTTGAGCGTCCTGGGTCTGGGGTTGTTGTCAGTGTTGGTGAGCTGGCATTTCCTGCAAGACCCGACAGCGCTTCTGGTGCTGTTGGGGAGTTGCAGTCTGGCGTTGGTTTTGCGCGCCGGGCATTCCTGGAATCGCGTGCTGCTGGTCAGCACGGCCGTGGGGTTGTTGTGTGCGGTGAGCCTGGGGACCGTCTTCGGTTCCTTCATCGAGTCGTTGGCGCAGACGTTTCAACACGTCTTGCCGCTGGTGATGGGTGAGTCTTACGAGAAGTTCTCGGCAGACCAGAAAGCAGCACTCGCTTCACTGGCAGTTCCGATGTTGATCATTTCGACAGCGGTTTCGGTGCAGGTCTTTAGTGTGTTGTGCCTGATTCTTGGGCGCTATTGGCAGGCGTTGTTGTATAACCCCGGCGGTTTCGGAAGCGAGTTTCGCGCAATCCGGATCCCCAAGCGCGTTGCGCTGTCACTGCTGGCCGTCATGTGCGTTGCCCCGTTTATCGGGTGGCACACCTTGATCCTGTTGCCGTTGTGCGGTGTGCCGCTGTTCTTCGCTGGCTTGTCCCTGATTCACGGGCTTGTCGCGCAGAAAAGACTGGCCAGTTTCTGGCTGGTGGGGATCTACGTCACCGTCCTGCCGCTCATGCACTTGATCGGTCCGTTACTCGTGGTCTTGGCCATTGTCGACAGCCTGATTGATTTTCGCGGACGTTCTGCGCCGAAAGACGCCGATAACGCGAACGGTGAAGGTTAAAAGTTAGAGGATTTTCACATGCAACTGATCCTTCTGGAAAAAGTCGCCAACCTGGGCAACCTGGGCGACAAAGTGAACGTTAAGGCCGGCTACGGTCGTAACTACCTGCTGCCATACGGCAAAGCCACCGCTGCAACCGCTGCCAATCTGGCTGCGTTTGAAGAGCGTCGCGCTGAGCTGGAAAAAGCAGCAGCAGACAAGAAAGCTTCGGCTGAAACTCGCGCTGCCCAACTGGCTGAGCTGGAAGTGACTATCACTGCCACCGCCGGTGACGAAGGCAAGCTGTTCGGTTCGATCGGCACCCACGACATCGCTGATGCACTGACCGCCTCTGGCGTTGAAGTGCAGAAGAGCGAAGTTCGTCTGCCGAACGGCACCATCCGCAACGTAGGCGAATTCGACGTAGCCGTGCACCTGCACGCCGAAGTTGAAGCCACCGTACGCGTTGTCGTGGTAGCAGCTTAAGTCGCACCTAACTGACTGGCACCTCGTGTGTCGGGCAGTTAACATCGGGCACGATCCTGTTTACAGGTCGTGCCTTTTGTTTTTCTACAATCCCCTAATTCCAAGTGGCCATGAACGATATTTCAGCTCCTGAGCAATACGATCTGCAAACCGCTGCCCTGAAGGTGCCGCCGCATTCCATCGAGGCCGAACAGGCCGTGCTCGGTGGCCTGATGCTGGACAACAACGCCTGGGAACGCGTGCTGGATCAAGTCTCGGACGGCGATTTCTATCGTCATGACCACCGCCTGATCTTCCGTGCCATCGCCAAGCTGGCCGACCAGAACTCCCCAATCGACGTGGTGACCCTGGCCGAGCAGTTGGACAAGGAAGGCCAGACCTCCCAGGTCGGTGGCCTGGGCTACCTGGGTGAACTGGCAAAAAACACGCCGTCCGTCGCCAACATCAAGGCCTATGCCCAGATCGTTCGCGAGCGCGCCACCCTGCGCCAGTTGATCGGCATCAGCACCGAAATCGCCGACAGCGCCTTCAACCCCGAAGGTCGCACCGCCGCCGAAATCCTTGACGAAGCCGAGCGCCAGATCTTCCAGATCGCCGAAGCGCGCCCGAAAACCGGCGGCCCGGTCAGCGTCAATGACCTGTTGACCAAGGCCATCGACCGCATCGACACCTTGTTCAACACCGACAACGCCATCACCGGTATTTCCACCGGCTACACCGACCTCGACGAGAAGACCAGCGGCCTGCAGCCGTCCGACCTGATCATCGTCGCCGGTCGTCCATCCATGGGTAAGACCACCTTTGCGATGAACCTGGTGGAAAACGCCGTGTTGCGCAGCGACAAGACCGTACTGGTGTACTCTCTCGAGATGCCAGGCGAATCGCTGATCATGCGTATGCTGTCGTCCCTCGGCCGTATCGACCAGACCAAGGTGCGTGCCGGTCGCCTGGAAGACGACGACTGGCCGCGCCTGACCTCGGCGGTCAACCTGCTCAACGACCGCAAGCTGTTTATCGATGACACCGCCGGTATCAGCCCGTCCGAGATGCGTGCACGTACCCGCCGCCTGGTGCGTGAGCACGGCGACATCGCCCTGATCATGATCGACTACCTGCAGTTGATGCAGATCCCGGGTTCCAGCGGCGATAACCGGACCAACGAAATTTCCGAAATCTCCCGGTCACTCAAGGCCCTGGCCAAGGAATTCAACTGCCCGGTGGTGGCACTGTCCCAGCTCAACCGTTCCCTGGAACAACGCCCCAACAAGCGCCCGGTGAACTCCGACTTGCGGGAATCCGGAGCGATCGAGCAGGATGCCGACGTGATCATGTTCGTGTACCGCGACGAGGTGTATCACCCCGAGACCGAGCACAAAGGCATTGCCGAGATCATTATCGGCAAGCAGCGTAACGGCCCGATCGGCTTTATCCGCCTGGCGTTCATCGGTAAATACACGCGCTTCGAGAACCTGGCGCCGGGCAGCTACAACTTCGACGACGACGAATAACCCGTCTGCTCAATTCCGACCATTACCGTCGGAATTGGTCAAAATTTGTGCTATATTCCGCGCCCGCGATTTTTCATCTCAACACCGGTCACCGTCATGCAAACAGCCAAGCCGTTATTTGACTATCCCAAGTACTGGGCCGAATGTTTCGGCCCTGCGCCATTCCTGCCGATGAGCAGGGAGGAGATGGATCAGCTTGGCTGGGATTCGTGCGACATCATCATCGTCACCGGTGATGCCTACGTGGACCACCCGTCGTTCGGCATGGCCATCATCGGCCGGCTGCTGGAGTCCCAGGGCTTCCGCGTCGGGATCATTGCGCAGCCGAACTGGCAGTCCAAAGACGACTTCATGAAACTGGGCGAGCCGAACCTGTTCTTCGGCGTCGCGGCCGGCAACATGGACTCGATGATCAACCGCTACACCGCCGACAAGAAAATCCGTTCCGACGACGCCTACACCCCAGGCGGCATGGCCGGCAAACGCCCGGACCGCGCCAGCCTGGTGTACAGCCAGCGTTGCAAGGAAGCCTACAAGAACGTGCCGATCGTACTCGGCGGCATCGAAGCATCCCTGCGCCGCATCGCCCACTACGACTACTGGCAGGACCGCGTGCGCAACTCGATCCTGATCGACGCCACCGCCGATATCCTGCTGTACGGCAACGCCGAGCGGGCTATCGTCGAAGTCGCCCAGCGCCTGTCGTGGGGCCACAAGATCGAAGACATTACCGATGTGCGCGGCACCGCGTTCATCCGTCGCGATACCCCAGCCGGCTGGTACGAAGTGGATTCCACGCGTATCGATCGCCCGGGCAAGGTCGACAAGATCATCAACCCGTACGTCAACACCCAGGACACCCAGGCCTGCGCCATCGAGCAGGAAAAGGGGCCGGTCGATGATCCGGAAGAAGCCAAGGTCGTGCAGATCCTGGCCAGCCCGCGCATGACCCGCGACAAGACCGTGATCCGCCTGCCCTCGGTGGAAAAAGTCCGTGGCGACGCCGTGCTCTATGCCCACGCCAACCGCGTGCTGCACCTGGAAACCAACCCAGGCAACGCCCGCGCCCTGGTGCAGAAGCACGGCGAAGTGGACGTGTGGTTCAACCCGCCGCCCATTCCGATGACCACCGAAGAAATGGACTACGTGTTCGGCATGCCGTACGCCCGTGTCCCGCACCCGGCGTACGGCAAGGAGAAGATCCCGGCCTACGACATGATCCGTTTCTCGGTGAACATCATGCGTGGCTGCTTCGGCGGCTGCACTTTCTGCTCGATCACCGAGCACGAAGGGCGGATCATCCAGAACCGTTCCGAAGAGTCGATCATTCGCGAAATCGAAGAGATCCGCGACAAGGTGCCGGGCTTCACCGGTGTGATCTCCGACCTCGGCGGCCCGACTGCGAACATGTACCGCATTGCCTGCAAGAGCCCGGAAATCGAATCCGCGTGCCGCAAGCCGTCGTGCGTGTTCCCCGGTATCTGCCCGAACCTGAACACCGACCACTCGTCGTTGATCCAGCTGTATCGAAGCGCCCGTGCATTGCCGGGTGTGAAGAAGATCCTGATCGCTTCCGGCCTGCGCTACGACCTCGCGGTCGAGTCGCCGGAATACGTCAAGGAGCTGGTCACCCACCACGTCGGTGGCTACCTCAAGATCGCCCCGGAACACACCGAGGAAGGTCCGCTCAACCAGATGATGAAGCCGGGCATTGGCAGCTATGACAAGTTCAAGCGCATGTTCGAGAAGTACACCAAGGAAGCGGGCAAGGAGCAGTACCTGATCCCTTACTTCATCGCGGCTCACCCGGGCACCACCGATGAAGACATGATGAACCTGGCCCTGTGGCTCAAGGGCAACGGCTTCCGCGCCGACCAGGTGCAGGCGTTCTACCCGTCGCCGATGGCCACCGCCACCGCGATGTACCACTCGGGCAAGAACCCGCTGCGCAAGGTCACCTACAAGAGCGACGCGGTGACCATCGTCAAGAGCGAGGAGCAGCGCCGCCTGCACAAGGCGTTCCTGCGCTATCACGACCCGAAGGGCTGGCCGATGCTGCGTGAAGCGTTGACCCGCATGGGCCGTGCCGACCTGATCGGGCCGGGCAAGGACCAACTGATCCCGCTGCACCAGCCGAGCACCGACAGCTACCAGAGCGCCCGTCGCAAGAACTCGACGCCGGCCGGCAGCCACAAGGTCGCCAAGGAAACCACCACCAGGATCCTCACCCAGCACACCGGCTTGCCGCCCCGTGGCAGTGACGGCAGCAACCCGTGGGACAAGCGTGAGCAAGCCAAGGCGGCGGCCCAGGCGCGTAACAAGCAGGCGGCCAAGGAACGCAGCGATGCGGCCAAGGGCAAGGGCGGCAAGCCGGCCCGCAAGCCGGTCGTGCCGCGTTGATCGTCGCTTGAAAATGCAAACGCCAGCCTTGTGCTGGCGTTTTGCTTTCTAGGCGGTGGGGAGTCTGTTTGTTAAGGTGGCGCCCATTAAATTGCCATCGGGGGCTTGCCCCCGATAGCGTCAGTCCAGTCTCCACCCCTTCAAGGAAGAACACCCCATGGGCAACCCCCTGGCCGGCATCGGCATGGACTCCAACCGCTCCCAGTTCATGGCGCGCCAGCGCATCGAAAGCCAGATCAACCTGCCACGGCTGTTCGTGGCCATCGACGCCGACCCCAGCATCGTCGGCGCGGGGGTGGTGTATATCGACGCTGACTTCAATGTCATTACCCTGCGCGAATTCAAGCCCATCTGCAGCATCAAGCCCAAGCGCATCATTTTGCGTGAAGCGCAGAAGTACATTGCGCCAACACAGTTTGCTCAACATGTCGTGAGCAATCCTCGAGAATCGCGACTGATTGGCGAAGCCGTGAATACCGGAATCTCCTGCTTGGGGGCGGTCATCAGTTGGGCTGCGATCGCCAGTGGAACAATTCTGGTGCCTTTCAGCGCTGGCGCCAGTTCCGTCATCGTTGTAGTGGGGTATGCGGCTGCCGGCGCAAGTACGCTTCAGTGTTTCAACGGCATTGCCCGAACAGCGCTGGAAGTCGCCAAACCTGAGGTCAAGGATTCGCTCGACAGTGAAGGCTGGTACCAGAATGCGTCCATCGTGCTGGACGCCGTATCACTGGTAGGCGTGGGCGCTTCGGCCCTGACGACGGTCAAGCTGGTCAGGGCCGCCAAAGCATCGACGGGCAAGAGCCTGCGTGATGTGCTTCGCGGTTTGAATCGCCAGGAAAGAGCCAAGCTGACGAAAGAGCTGCTGAGCATCAACCATCCCAGCTTGACCGCGAAGATGATCAAATTGAGGCAGGCGTCGGGCGAACTCACCAAGCGTTTCACCCCTACGCAGCTCAAGCACAGCACCACTACCCAGATCAAAGACGTCCTGGGCGCAAGCGTTGGGTTTGGCGGGAGCGCCTACTCCGGAAACGTCAACACCATCGCGATTGGACTGTACGAGGAGGTAAGCGAATGAGCGAATTGATGACGCTACGCGACTTTTTCAGACAGTACTTTCTGACGTTTATGGGCGGCGTATTTGCTGCGTGTTTTTCTTTGGCGTTGGCTGTGGCGCTGGCGTTCATCACCTATTTTCGTGATGCGCCGATGGCTCAAGTGGGGCTCAAGATCATGTCTGCCGGGGCGCTGCTCATTCTGTTGACGGTCCATAGCAACTTTATGATTTTGCGGGGCCGACCCTCCTGGGTGTGGGTAATGGTCGGTATCTATGTCGCCTGTCTACTGTTTGTAGTTCCGATGGTTCAATTCCAGCCCCACAAAGTCCTTTATGGGTTGGCGCTGTTATTCCCATTGCTCGGATTATTGACACTTAACAGCAAGGTTCAACGAGAGATGCGCACGAAACTCGTGGGAATCCGTCGCATTCGGCAGGCGGTCAAATCAACCGTCAGATCGAGTAGTCGCATGTGAAGGAGCCGCCTTCGATAAACGGTTTTCTCGCGCGCTATTTCCCGCTGTTGGGTTTACTGCTGCTCAATAGCAAACGCCACCGCGAAATGCGCAAAAAACTGTCCGAGATACGCCACCTGCGCCAAGCCGTAATCGCAAAGCGCAAAACCCGTTGATTGGGTAGATTCGCCACCCATCCTCACATTAACGCCACAAATATGTGCGGCGCCTGCACCACGACACCACCGTCGGCGCCGTTTTGGTGCTGTACTGCACCGGGTCTTACGATAAAGCGCAATGACCGCCGCTCTGGCATAAGTCTTGCGCGCTTTGTGTCCATGCCCTGGCTCGCAGGAGGCCGCCGTGTCGATTCATGTCGCGTTGCACCATGTTACGCATTACCGCTACGACCGCGCGGTCGAACTTGGCCCACAGATCGTGCGTCTGCGCCCGGCGGCCCATAGCCGCACGCGGATTTTGTCCTATGCACTCAAAGTGCTGCCCGAGCAGCACTTCATCAATTGGCAGCAGGACCCCCAGGGCAATTACCTGGCGCGTCTGGTGTTCCCGGAAAAGACCGATGAATTGCGCATCGAGGTTGACCTGGTCGCCGAGATGGCGGTGTTCAACCCGTTCGATTTTTTCCTTGAGCCCTACGCCGAAAAAATCCCCTTCAGCTACGCCGCCGATGAACAGCGCGAGCTGGCGCCGTACTTGGAAACCCTGCCGCTGACGCCGAGGTTTGCCGCCTACCTGGCGGGTATCGACCGCACGCCGTTGCCGGCCGTGGACTTCCTGGTGGGCCTCAACCAGCGCCTGGCCGCCGACATCGGCTACCTGATCCGCATGGAACCGGGGGTGCAAACCCCGGAATTCACCCTGGAAAACGCTTCCGGCTCCTGCCGTGATTCGGCCTGGCTGCTGGTGCAATTGCTGCGCAACCTCGGGTTGGCGGCGCGGTTTGTGTCCGGTTATCTGATCCAGCTGACCGCCGACGTCAAAGCCCTCGACGGCCCCTCCGGCACCGAAGTCGACTTCACCGACCTGCACGCCTGGTGCGAAGTGTATTTGCCCGGTGCCGGCTGGATCGGCCTGGATGCCACCTCCGGGTTGTTCGCCGGTGAAGGGCACATCCCGTTGGCCTGTAGTCCCGATCCATCGTCCGCCGCGCCGATCAGTGGGCTGGTGGAACCCTGCGAGTGCGAATTTACCCACGAGATGTCGGTGGAGCGCATCTGGGAAGCGCCACGGGTCACCAAGCCCTACACCGAAGAGCAATGGCTGGCGATCCAGGCCCTGGGCCGGCAGATCGATGGCGACCTGCTCAAGGATGATGTACGCCTGACCATGGGCGGCGAGCCGACCTTCGTCTCCATCGACGACCCCGACGGCGCCGAGTGGAACACCGCAGCCCTCGGGCCGGATAAGCGGCGCTTGTCCGCCGAACTGTTCCAGCGCATGCGCAAGCATTACGCGCCCAAGGGCCTGGTGCACTTCGGCCAGGGCAAGTGGTACCCCGGCGAGCAATTGCCGCGCTGGTCGCTTAACTGCTACTGGCGCCGTGACGGCGTGCCCATCTGGCACAACAGCGCGCTGATCGCCGATGAACAACAGGACTACGGCGCCGATGGCGTAATGGCCGGGCGCTTCCTGGCCAGCGTCGCCGAGCGCCTGAAGTTGCCGGCGCGCTTTGTATTCCCGGCCTTCGAAGACAACTTCTACTACCTGTGGCGCGAAGGTGCGTTGCCGCAAAACGTCACGGCCCAGGACCCGCGCTTGAGCGACGAACTGGAGCGCGAACGCTTGCGCAAGGTGTTCAGCCAGGGTCTGGATAAAGTCATCGGCCAGGTACTGCCGCTGGCGCGTACGGCGGCCAATGACCGCTGGCAGAGCGGGCGCTGGTACCTGCGCGATAACCATTGCCGTCTGGTGCCGGGGGATTCGCCGCTGGGCTATCGCCTGCCGTTGGCCTCGCAGCCGTGGGTGACGGCGGCGGAGTATCCGTTCGTGCACCCCACCGACCCTAACCAGGATCAGCCGGAACTGCCGACCAGTGCGCAACTGCAAAGCCATGGCGAACCCGCGCCGAGCGACGAGCGAGTGCCCGAGGTCGACGAGTCCGCCGACTGGCTGACCCGCACCGCCCTGTGTGCCGAAGCGCGGGAAGGGCGCCTGTACTTGTTTATGCCGCCCCTGGAACGCGTCGAGGATTACCTGGAACTGGTGGCCGCCATCGAAGCCACCGCCGAGGAATTGCATTGCCCGGTGCTGCTGGAAGGCTACGAACCACCGTTCGATATGCGCCTGAGCAACTTCCGCGTCACGCCGGATCCGGGTGTGATCGAGGTCAACGTGCAGCCGTCCGCGACCTGGGACGAGTTGGTGGAACGCACCGAATTCCTCTACGAGGAGGCGCGGCAGACCCGGCTGACCACCGAGAAGTTCATGATCGACGGCCGCCATACCGGCACCGGCGGCGGTAACCACTTTGTGCTGGGGGGCGCGACGCCCAAGGATTCGCCGTTCCTGCGCCGGCCCGATCTGCTGCGCAGCCTGATCAGCTATTGGCATAACCACCCCTCGCTGTCGTACCTGTTTTCCGGCCTGTTTATCGGCCCGACCTCCCAGGCACCGCGGGTCGACGAAGCCCGCAACGACGCGCTGTATGAGCTGGAAATCGCCTTTGCGCAAATGCCGCAGCCGGGTGAAGAATGCCCGCCCTGGTTGGTGGATCGCCTGCTGCGCAACCTGTTGATCGACGTAACGGGCAATACCCACCGCGCCGAATTCTGTATCGACAAACTCTACTCGCCCGACGGTGCCACGGGCCGCCTGGGCCTTCTCGAGTTGCGGGCCTTTGAAATGCCGCCCCACGCACGCATGAGCCTGACCCAGCAATTGCTGCTGCGGGCCTTGGTGGCGCGCTTCTGGCGTGAACCCTATGCGCCGCCGAAACTGGCGCGTTGGGGCACCGAATTGCATGACCGCTTCCTGTTGCCGCACTTTATCGAGCAGGATTTTGCCGACGTGATCGTCGAGTTGAACGCCGCCGGTTACCCGTTACGCGCCGAATGGTTCGCCGCGCACCTGGAGTTCCGCTTCCCCAAGGTGGGCGATTACGCCGTCAGCGGGATCGAACTGGAACTGCGCCAGGCCCTGGAGCCTTGGCATGTACTGGGCGAAGAGGGCGCGGTGGGCGGCACGGTGCGCTATGTGGATTCGTCCCTGGAGCGCTTGCAGGTGAAGGTGAGTGGGCTGCCGCCGCAACGCTACCTGCTGACCTGCAATGGCATCCCGGTGCCGATGCAACCGACCGGGCGCATTGGCGAGTTCGTCGCCGGCGTGCGTTACCGCGCCTGGCAACCGGCCAATTGCCTGCAACCGACCATCCCGGTGCATGCGCCGCTGGTGTTCGACCTGCTGGACACCTGGATGCAGCGCTCCCTGGGCGGCTGCCAGTACCATGTTGCGCATCCGGGCGGGCGTAACTACGACAGCCTGCCGGTAAACGCCAATGAGGCGGAGAGCCGGCGCATGGCGCGGTTTTTCCGTCTCGGCCATACACCAGGAAAGCTCACCGTGCCGAGTGTTGTGATCAATGACGAATTGCCGATGACCCTGGATCTGCGGCGTCACCCCAATAAAAATGACTAAAAGCGATCACAATGTGGGAGGGAGCAAGCGCCCTCCCACATTAGATTGCAGTGAATTTGAATTAAACTGAGCCCCTTTGCCTCTGCCGAGCGTTCCATGCCCGACTTGCTCGACCAATACCCGCTGACCGCGGGTACTTATCACGAACTGCTGGACGACAGTGGCGCAGTACGCGCCCATTGGCAGCGCTTGCTCGATCACCTGCAACGCAGCACACCCGCGCAACTGGCCCAGCGCCAGGCGCTGCTGACAAGGCAGATCCAGGAAAACGGCGTCACCTATAACGTCTACGCCGACCCCAAGGGCGCCGATCGCCCTTGGGAACTGGACCTGCTGCCCCATGTGCTGGCGGCCGATGAATGGCAGCAGCTGTCAGCCGGTATCGCCCAGCGTGCGCGTCTGCTCAACGCCGTACTGGCGGACCTCTACGGGCCGCAACGCTTGATCAAGGAAGGCCTGCTGCCGGCCGAACTGGTGTTCGGGCATAACAATTTCCTCTGGCCGTGCCAGGGCATCCAACCGCCTGACGGTGCGTTTCTGCACCTGTATGCCGTGGACCTGGCGCGTACCCCGGATGGCCGCTGGTGGGTCACCGCCGACCGTACGCAAGCGCCTTCGGGCGCCGGTTATGCGTTGGAAAACCGCACCATCGTGTCCCGCGCCTTTCCGGACCTGTACCGTGATCTGCAGGTGCAGCACCTCACCGGTTTCTTCCGCACGCTCCAGGAAACCCTGGCCCGCCAGGCGCCGAGCGATGACCAGCCACCGCTGATCGTGTTGCTCACCCCTGGGCGTTTCAACGAAAGCTATTTTGAACACCTGTACCTCGCGCGTCAGCTCGGCTACCCGCTGGTGGAAGGCGGCGACCTCACGGTGCGCGACAGCACGGTGTTCCTGAAAACCCTCAGTGGCCTGCGCCGGGTGCACGCGATCATGCGTCGCCTCGACGATGACTTCTGCGACCCGCTGGAGCTGCGCACCGACTCCGCCCTCGGCGTACCCGGCCTGCTCGACGCCGCGCGCCAGGGCAATGTACTGGTGGCCAATGCCCTGGGCAGCGGCGTGCTGGAGTCCCCCGGTTTGCTCGGCTTTCTGCCCAGGATCAACCAGTTCCTGTTCGGCGAAGAATTGCTCTTGCCCTCCATCGCCACCTGGTGGTGCGGTGAGGCGCCGGTGCTCGCCGAGGCCTTGGAGAAACTGCCGGAACTGCTGATCAAACCGGCGTTTCCGTCGCAAAGTTTTGCCCCGGTATTCGGTCGCGACTTGAATGACGAGCAACGCCAGGCCTTGGCCGAACGCATGCGCGCGCGGCCTTACGCCTACGTCGCCCAGGAGCTGGCACAACTGTCCCAGGCACCGGTGTGGCACACCGTGGAGGATCACCTGCAACACCGCGCCATCGGCATGCGCGTGTATGCCGTGGCCAGCGCGGAGGGCTACCGCGTACTGCCCGGCGGCCTGACCCGTGTGGCGGCGGACGCCGATGCCGAAGTGGTGTCGATGCAACGCGGCGGCGCCAGCAAGGACACCTGGGTGCTGGGCGAACGCGCCAGCAGTGGCGAGCATTGGCGCGCCCAGCGCGCGATTGGTGCACACGACCTGGTGCGCCGCGACCCTTATCTGCCGTCCCGCGTGGTGGAAAACCTGTTCTGGTTCGGCCGTTACTGCGAGCGCTGCGACGACAGCGCACGCTGGCTGCGCATCGTGCTGGCGCGCTATGTCGACGGCGACGACCCCTTGGCCTTGCAGGCGGCGGTCGAGTTGGGTGAAAACCTGCGCCTGCTGCCGGAGGAGGGCGAGCTGCCCGAGCGTTTGCAGGCGGCCTTGCTCGGCGATGATTGGCCGTCGAGCCTGCGCGCCAACCTGCAACGCTTGCAGTGGGCGGCGTCCCAGGTGCGCGGCAAGTTGTCCCGTGAGAACTGGCAGGCCCTGGTGGAGTTGCAGCGCGAAGCCCTGGAGCTGGAGAGCGAAAGCCCGGATTTTGGTGAGTTGCTGGACTTTCTCAACCGCCTGGTAATGTCCCTGGCGGCGCTGTCCGGGTTTGCCCTCGACGACATGACCCGCGACGAAGGCTGGCGCTTCCTGATGATGGGCCGGCGCATCGAGCGCCTGCAATTTCTCAGCAGCAGCCTGGCGGCATTCCTGCGCGGCGTGGCGGTGTTCGATCAAGCGGGCCTGGAGTGGTTGCTGGAACTCGGCAACAGCAGCATCACCTACCGCTCGCGCTACCTGGCGGTGCCGCAGCTGATTCCGGTCCTGGATTTGTTGTTGCTGGATGAACAGAACCCCCACGCGGTGCTGTTCCAGCTGAAACTGGTGAGCCGTACCCTGCGCCGTCTTAATGATGATTTCGGTGTGCCACGGGAGACCGGGTTGGCGCCGTTGGTGGAGCGCCTGGCGCGTTTCGACCTGGCGTGCCTGGAGAACCCGTTGTTTGGCGAATCCAGCGTGCGTGCCGCACTGGAAGGCCTGGCCGACCTGCTGCAGGCGGTCGCCGATGAGAGTGGGCAAGTGTCGGATCGTCTGGCTTTGCGCCACTTTGCCCATGTGGATGATGTCAGTCAGCAAACGGTGTCGGTGTGATGAGTGCGCGCTACCAGATTTTCCACGATACCCATTACCACTACGACAGCCCGGTGTCCCTGGCCCAGCAGCTCGCGCATTTATGGCCGAGGCCGTGCGCCTGGCAGCGTTGCAGCGACCAGCAATTGGATATCAGCCCGCAGCCGTCGTCACGCCGGGATGAGCTGGACGTGTTCGGCAACCCGATCACCCGCCTGGCGTTCGAGCGGCCCCATGATGAATTACTGGTGAACGCTGGGCTGACTGTGGAAGTGCTGGCGCGGCCGGTGCTGGATTTCCAGCACTCGCCCGCCTGGGACCAGACCCGCGACAGCCTGACCTACAGCAGCCAGCCACTGTCGCCCGAGTTGATCGAAGCCTGCCGTTATCGCTTCGAATCGCCCTACGTACACCTGAAGAAGACCTTCGTCGAGTTCTCCGAGAGCTGCTTCCCTCCTGGTGCGCCCTTGCTATTGGGGGTGCAGGCCTTGATGGAAAAGATCTTCAGCGAATTCACCTTCGATGCCGAAGCTACCCAGGTCGCCACGCCGCTGGTGGAGGTGCTGGAGCGCCGACGCGGCGTGTGCCAGGACTTCGCCCACCTGATGCTCGCCTGCCTGCGCTCGCGCGGCCTGGCGGCGCGTTATATCAGCGGCTACCTGCTCACCCAGCCACCGCCCGGCCAGCCACGGCTGATCGGCGCCGATGCCTCCCACGCGTGGGTCTCGGTGTATTGCCCGGTATCGGGCTGGGTGGATTTCGATCCGACGAACAATGTGCAGCCGGCGCTGGAGCACATCACCCTGGCCTGGGGCCGGGATTTCTCCGATGTGTCGCCGTTGCGTGGGGTGATTCTGGGGGGAGGGACCCATGACCCGGAGGTGCGGGTGACGGTGATGCCGCTGATGTAGGAGCGAGCTTGCTCGCGAAGAACCTGAGGGCGCCGCGTTGATCTTGGCTTCCCGCGTTATCGTTGACGTTCTTCGCGAGCAAGCTCGCTCCTACAGTAAATAATTATTCAGCCGGGTCTTTCGGGGTTTCAGTCTCGTCTGCTGCCACTTCACCTTCCGCGTCCGGGTTCAGTGCGCCCGCTTCTTCATCGACAGCGGCTTTCTTGCGTTGCAGTTTTTCCTCTTTCTTCTGTTCCTTGGCCAAGTCTCTCTGACGTTTGGCGAAGGAGTAATTAGGTTTGGCCATGGGCGATCCTCTAGGGTCGAAGGTGAGGGTGGCGGCGCGCAGCTGCCTTGGGACGACATGGTAGCAGCTTCAAGGGGCGCTTGGCCTTCACTTACCGCAGGCGTACGCGGCCAGGAGGCCATTGAACAGTTGGTTGAGGTGCATGGCTCGGGCTCCAGTGGGTGATGGGCCGATCATAGACAGCCTGCGGCACTTTGGCTGGTTGATTGTGTCGATAAGTCTGATAGCCTAAAGTTGTATACAATCTGTTGATTCAGGTCATAAGAATTTTTGCCTGCCTCAGGCACCCTTGTCGCATTACGCGTTGTTTAAACCCTGCCTTGGAGATTCACATGTTTGCCAAACTCGTTGCTGTTTCCCTGCTGACTCTGGCCAGCGGCCAGTTGCTTGCTGCAGAGTGCAAGGTCACCGTCGACTCCACTGACCAGATGTCCTTCAACACCAAGGAAATCACGATCGACAAGAGCTGCAAGACGTTCACTGTCGAGCTGACTCACTCCGGCAGCCTGCCGAAAAACGTCATGGGTCATAACTGGGTGCTGACCAGCGCCGCCAACATGCAGCCGGTTGCCACTGATGGCATGGCTGCTGGCATCGACAAGAACTACCTGAAAGAGGGTGACGATCGCATCATCGCCCACACCAAGATCATTGGTGCCGGCGAGAAAGATTCGGTGACCTTCGATGTCTCGAAACTGGCGGCCGGTACGGATTACGCGTTCTTCTGCTCGTTCCCGGGCCACATCTCGATGATGAAAGGCACTGTGGTCCTGAAGTAAGACCGCGTTATCGTTCATCGGGGGCTTGCCCCCGATGACTGCCTGCCAATCAACACACCACTATCTGGCTCACCTCAAGGCGCAAACGGCATCACCCGCTTGTGCTCGGTCTTGCGGTACGTCTCGCAAATAATCCGGAACGCTTCCTCACGCACCGGCTCACCGTGCAGGAACGCATCGATCTCGGCATAGGTCACGCCATGTGACGCTTCATCCGGCTTACCTGGCGACAGGTCTTCAAGGTCGGCCGTCGGCACCTTCTCCACCAACGACTCCGGCGCACCAAAGAACCGTGCAATCGCGCGTACCTGGTTTTTCACCAGGCCGCTCAACGGCGCCAGGTCGCAGGCGCCATCGCCGAACTTGGTGAAAAAGCCCATCACCGCTTCCGCCGCATGGTCGGTACCGATCACCAGGCCGCTGGCCGCGCCGGCGATGGTGTACTGCGCCACCATGCGCATGCGCGCCTTGGTATTGCCGAGCACGAAGTCGCGGGACACCGCCGCCTTGCCTTCAAACGCCGCCACTTCATTGGCCAGGGCTTTCACCGCCGGGCCGATGTTCACGGTGTGGCGCTCGTCCGGGTCGATAAAGTCCACCGAGGCCTGGGCATCGATTTCATCGAACTGGGTTTCGTAGGGCAGGCGCACGGCGATAAAGCGGTAGGCCTCGTCACCGGTGCGGGAGCGCAGTTCCTGCATCGCGCGTTGGGCCAAGAGGCCGGCAGTCAGGGAGTCGACGCCGCCGCTGATGCCCAGCACCAGTGTCTTGAGCCCGGAATTGCGCAGGCAGTCCTGGATAAACGCTACGCGCCGGGCAACTTCGGCCTCGAGGGCGGTCTGGTCCTTGAACGGCGCTTGGACCTTGAGCTGTTCAGCAATCTCACGCTGTACGGCTTGCATGATTCACTCCTTGCTAGAGATGGCAGGTACTTTGAAAACATGACGCAAATAGGCGACAAAATTCGGGTCGGTGCAGTGGGTCTTGCCCGCTTCATCGGAGATCTTCGCGACGGGCTGGCCATTGCAGGCGGTCATTTTAAGCACGATGCTCATCGGTTCCACCCCTGGAATATCGCAGGTCAGGTTGGTGCCGATGCCGAAGCTCACATTAATGCGACCACGCAACGCGCGGAATATCTCCAGGGCCTTGGGCAACGACAGGCTGTCGGAGAACACCAGGGTCTTGCTCATCGGCTCGATGCCCAGCTTGTGGTAGTGGGCAATGGCTTTTTCGGCCCACTGCACCGGGTCGCCGGAGTCATGGCGCAGGCCATCGAACAGCTTGGCGAAGTACAAGTCGAAGTCGCCAAGGAAGGCGTCGGTGGTGATGCAATCGGTCAGGGCGATACCCAGCAGGCCCCGGTATTCGCGGACCCAACAGTCGAGGGCGGCGATCTGGCTGTCGATCAGGCGCGGGCCGAGTTGCTGGTGGGCCATGATCCATTCATGGGCCATGGTGCCCAACGGCTTCATATCGAACTCGCGGGCCAGGTGTACGTTGCTGGTGCCGACAAAACGCCCGGGGAAGTCATGCTTGAGCACGCTGACCACCTCTTCCTGCACGCGGTATGAGAAGCGTCGGCGCGTGCCGAAGTCGGCCACTTGCAATTCGGCCAGCTCGTCGCTGCTGGCGTTGGCCGTCAGCCAGTCGAACTTGCGGTACAGCTGCTCGCGGGCCTGTTCGAGGATCACCGTCTGGTAGCGGTAGCGGTTACGCACTTCGCTGACGATCGCCAGCATCGGCACTTCAAACAGAATCACATGCAGCCACGGCCCGCGCAGGCGGATAAACAACTCGCCGTTCTCGATGCCGGTCTGCACATAGCGCAGGTTGAAGCGAAACAGCCCGAGAAAACGCAAAAAATCCGGCTTCATAAAGCTGATGCGTTCCAGGAACCCCAATTGGTCGGGGCTCAAGCTCAGCTCGGCGAGGCGCTCGATCTGGTAGCGGATCTCCGCCAGGTACGGGCGCAGGTCTTCGCTGTTGCGGCAACGAAACTCCCATTCAACTTCCACGTTGGGGTAGTTGTGCAGCACCGCCTGCATCATGGTCAGCTTGTAGAAGTCGGTGTCGAGCAAGTTCTGCACGATGCGATCGGCAAACACACTCTCGCTCATAACGGGAATCTCCAGACAGGTCGGGCGATGGGCGCCGACCTTTACGCACAATTAAGGAAGGGGGCTAGTGGCGCATAGACGCGGGTAGGTTTGCCAGTGATTTTTTTTGCCAAGGCCACTTGCCGCCGATGGCGATATTCCAGGCATTAAACAACCTGCTCCATCATCCACTTCACAAACTCCCGCACCTTGGGCACCTCCGCCGCGTGTTCCGGGAAGGCCAGGTAATAAGCGTCCTGGCTGGGCATTGCATGCTGCCAGGGGATCACCAGCTTGCCGTCGGCCAGTTCTTCTTCCACCAGAAAGCGCGGCAACAACGCCACGCCGCAACCGACCTGCGCCGCACGAATGCACATATAAAAGGTGTCGAAACGCGGCCCGTGGTAGCTGTGCTCGGTGTGATACCCCTGATCGGCAAACCAGTCATGCCAGCCCTGGGGGCGCGAGGCGTTTTGCAGCAGCACCAGGTCGCTCAGTTGCGTGGGATCGGTGAAGGGCTGCGCCGGCAGGCTTTCCGGGGCGCACACCGGTACCAGCTCTTCGCTGAACAGTTTCAGGCTCTCGGTGCCGGGGCGCGAGCCCTGGCCGAAGTAGAAGGCCATGTCGGCCTTGCCTTGCAGCAGTTCGTCCGGCTCCTGTTCGTTGCACAGGTCCAAGTGGATCTGCGGGTGGCGCAGGCGCCAGCCCTTGAGGCGCGGCACCAGCCAGCGCGCGCCGAAGGTGTAGGGGGTGGACACGCGCAACACTTCGGTCTCGCCGCCATAGGAGCGCAGGTAGTGGGTGGACATCTCCACCTGCGTGAGGATCTTGCGCACTTCCACCAGGTACAGGTCGCCTGCCGGAGTCATCTGCAAGCGGCGACGCACGCGGCGAAACAGCAGGTGCTGGAGCAATTCTTCCAACTGCGCGACCTGTTTGCTCACTGCGCTTTGCGTGAGGTTCAGCTCCTCGGCGGCGCGGGTGAAGCTCAGGTGGCGGGTGGCGGCCTCGAAACACTGCAGGGCGGTGATCGAGGGCAAATGTCTTTTGTTCAGCACGGCATGCCTCTTTTTATTCTTTGCATGAATAAACGGAATGATATCTCGCCTAATCGTCGTTTGTTGGCAAGTCTTGGGCCAGCTACAAATAAGGCCTGGATCGCCGTGCGTGCCGCGGTGCGATTTTTTGTTCGAAGATTAAAGGAGTGACCCATGGTTGCCGCATTGCTTGATCGTCTCGGGGTAAACCCGGCGCTGTACCAGGCGGGTAAACAACCCGTGCATTCGCCCATTGATGGCAGCCGTATCGGCAGTGTGCACTGGGAAGGTGCCGCCGAGGTGGAGCAACAGGTCAGTCGCGCCGAGCATGCATTCGAGGCCTGGCGCAACGTGCCGGCCCCCCGTCGCGGCGAGTTGGTGCGCCAGTTCGGCGATGTACTGCGCGAATACAAGGCCGATCTGGGCGAGCTGGTGTCCTGGGAGGCCGGCAAGATCACCCAGGAAGGCCTGGGTGAAGTGCAGGAAATGATCGACATCTGCGACTTCGCCGTGGGCCTGTCCCGCCAGTTGTACGGCTTGACCATCGCCTCCGAGCGCCCAGGCCACCATATGCGTGAAACCTGGCACCCGCTGGGCGTGGTCGGGGTGATCAGCGCCTTCAACTTCCCGGTAGCCGTGTGGGCGTGGAACACCACACTGGCGCTGGTGTGCGGTAACGCAGTGATCTGGAAACCGTCGGAAAAGACCCCGCTCACCGCCCTGGCGTGCCAGGCGCTGTTCGAGCGTGTGCTGAAGAATTTCAAGGACGCGCCGCAATACCTGAGCCAGGTCATCATCGGCGGCCGCGATGCCGGCGCTGCGCTGGTGGATGACCCACGCGTGGCCCTGATCAGCGCCACCGGCAGCACCCGCATGGGCCGCGAAGTGGCGCCGAAAGTTGCCGCGCGGTTTGCCCGCAGCATCCTCGAGCTGGGCGGCAACAACGCCATGATCCTCGGCCCGAGCGCCGACCTGGACATGGCCGTGCGCGCCATCCTGTTCAGCGCCGTCGGCACCGCCGGCCAGCGCTGCACCACCCTGCGCCGCCTGATCACCCACGAGTCGGTCAAGGAAGAAATCGTCACCCGCCTCAAGGCCGCCTATTCCAAAGTGCGCATCGGCCACCCGCTGGAGGGCAACCTGATTGGCCCGCTGATCGACAAGCATGGCTTCGACGCTATGCAGGACGCCCTGGAGCAGGCCTTGAGTGAAGGCGGCAAGGTGTTCGGCGGCAAGCGCCAGTTGGAAGACAAGTTCCCCAACGCCTACTACGTGTCGCCGGCCATTGTCGAAATGCCTGAGCAGAGCGATGTGGTGTGCACCGAAACCTTCGCGCCGATTTTGTATGTCGTCGGCTACAAGGACTTCGCCGAAGCCCTGCGCCTCAACAACGCCGTGCCCCAAGGCCTGTCGTCGTGCATCTTCACCACTGACGTGCGCGAGGCCGAGCAATTCATGTCGGCAGTGGGCAGCGACTGCGGGATCGCCAACGTCAACATCGGCCCGAGCGGCGCGGAGATTGGCGGCGCGTTTGGCGGTGAGAAAGAGACCGGTGGCGGTCGCGAGTCAGGTTCGGATGCATGGCGCGGGTACATGCGCCGCCAGACCAACACCGTGAACTATTCGCTGGAGTTGCCGCTGGCCCAGGGCATCACCTTCGACTGATTCTGTAGGAGCGAGCTTGCTCGCGAAGATCGTCAACGATCACGCGGGCATCCTGAATGCCCGCGCCGCTCTCGCGTTTTTCGCGAGCAAGCTCGCTCCTACAGTGATGGTGCTGAACAAGAAAAACGCTTGTTGGGTCTCACCGGAGTCTGGCAATGGCACTACGCGAAGCATGTTTGTGGGAACACCTCACCCCTGGCCGGCCGGATCGTGCCGCGCTCAAGGGCGAGGTCAAGGTGGATGTGTGCGTGATCGGCGCCGGCATCACCGGTTTGTCGGCCGCCATTCACTTGCTGGAGCAGGGTAAAAGCGTCGCCGTGCTGGAGGCTCATCGCACCGGCCACGGTGGTTCGGGGCGCAACGTCGGGTTGGTGAATGCCGGCCTGTGGATCCCTCCGGACGAGATCGAAGCCGGTTTCGGCGAAGCGGTGGGCAGCCAGCTCAACCGCATGCTCGGCGCGGCACCGTCGCTGGTGTTCAGCCTGATCGACAAATACAACATCGATTGCCAATTGCGCCGCGAGGGCACCTTGCACATGGCGCATAACGCCCGTGGCGAGGCGGATTTGCGCAGTCGTGAGGAGCAATGGAAGCGCCGTGGCGCGCCGGTGGAATTGCTCACCGGCCAGGCCTGCGAGCACGCCACCGGCACGAAAAAAATCGCCGCCGCCTTGCTGGATCGGCGTGCTGGCACCTTGAACCCGATGGCCTACACCAGTGGCCTGGCGAATGCCGCCGTGGGGCTTGGCGGGCAGTTGTTCGACCATTCTCCGGTCGCCCGGTTGGAGCGCCAAGGTGCGAGTTGGTCCGTTCAGACCGCCAGCGGTTCGGTGCAGGCTGCACAAGTGGTCATCGCCTCCAACGCCTACACCGAAGGTGAGTGGACCGAGCTGCGACGCAATTTTTTCCCCGGCTACTACTACCAGGTCGCCTCCGCGCCGCTGACCGACGCCGCCGCCGAGCAGATTCTGCCCGGCGGCCAAGGGTCATGGGACACGCGCCAGGTACTGAGCAGCATCCGCCGCGATGCCGATGGCCGCCTGTTGCTCGGCAGCCTGGGCAACGGTAACCAGAAACCGGCCTGGTTCCTCAAGGCGTGGGCTGATCGGGTGCAGCAACATTACTTCCCGTACCTCAAATCGGTGCAATGGGAATTCACCTGGACCGGCTGCATCGCCTTCACCCCCGATCACCTGATGCGCCTGTTCGAGCCAGCTCCCGGCCTGGTGGCGGTAACCGGCTATAACGGGCGCGGCGTGACCACCGGCAGCGTGGTCGGCAAGGCGTTCGCCGACTATCTATGTCACCAGAATCCCCAAGCCTTGCCGATTCCGTTTGCACCCATGCAACCGCTGGCCGGGGTTGGGCTGCGCAGTTGCCTGTATGAAGCCGGATTCTCGCTGTATCACGCCGGGCAATGCCTGAGGATCGTGATCTGATCAGCGAAATACCGCTCAGAAGCCTGCATTTTCTTAGCCGGCTACTAATCTGTATTGGTGCAGGTCGTAGCAGTTGCGCACTGTAAATGTGCAGTTCCGTTACGCAGGCTGTTACAGCTGTAGGAACTGTCGTTTATTGCTTTGGTTGCAGGTGCGACCCGTCAGGGTTGTACTTTTTCGGCCCATGGGTTGCACCTATCGATGCTAGAGGGTTGCACGTCCTGGCGAGCGGAGCCGAAACGCCTGCAATAACAATGACACCGTGTCTTTTTGAAGAATAAAAACGTAATGGCACGAGGCTTGCTCTGGGCTTTCAGTGAAAAGTTTGAACGCAAGTTGTCGTGCCAAAAATCAAAAATATCGGAGCACCACTCATGTCCCAGACGTTTTACAAGAAAGGTTTTCTGGCCCTCGCCGTTGCAGCGGCGCTGGGTGTTTCTACGTTTGTTCAAGCTGATGTGAAGATTGGCGTTGCGGGGCCGATGACCGGCGCCAACGCCTCGTTCGGTGAGCAGTACATGAAGGGTGCCCAGGCGGCAGCCGAGGTGATCAACAAGGCCGGTGGCATCAATGGCGAGAAAGTCGTGCTGGTGGCAGGCGACGATGCCTGTGAGCCGAAACAGGCCGTTGCCGTGGCCAACCGCCTGGCTGACCAGGACAAAGTGATTGGCGTAGTCGGGCACTTCTGCTCGTCGAACACCATTCCGGCCTCCGAGGTCTACGACGAAGCGGGCATCATCGCGATCACCCCAGGCTCTACCAACCCACAAGTGACCGAGCGCGGCCTGGGCGCCATGTTCCGTATGTGCGGGCGTGACGACCAGCAAGGCATCGTCGCCGGCGACTACATCGTCGACGTGCTCAAGGGCAAGAAAGTCGCCGTCATCAACGACAAGGACACCTACGGCAAAGGCCTGGCCGACGCCACCGCTGCCCAGTTGACCAAGCGCGGCGTCAAGCCGGTGCTGGAAGAAGGCCTGACCCGTGGCGAGAAGGACTTCAGTGCGCTGGTCACCAAAATCCGCTCCCTGGGCGCCGACGTCGTGTACTTCGGTGGCCTGCACCCGGAAGCCGGTCCATTGGTTCGCCAGATTCGTGAAGCGGGCCTGAAGGACGTCAAGTTCATGTCCGATGACGGCGTAGTGACCGATGAACTGGTGGCCACCGCTGGCGGCGCACAATACGTCGATGGCGTGTACATGACCTTTGGCGCCGACCCGCGCCTGCTGCCGGACAGCAAGGCCGTGGTGGAAGAGTTCCGCAAGGCCGGCTACGAGCCTGAGGGCTACACCCTGTACGCCTACGCCTCGCTGCAGGCCCTGGCCGCCGGCTTCAACGGCGCCAAGTCCAACAAGGGCGAAGACGCGGCCAAATGGCTGAAAGCGCACCCGGTCAAAACCGTGATGGGCGAGAAGACCTGGGACGCGAAGGGCGACCTGAAAGTCTCCGACTACGTGGTTTACCAGTGGGATAAAGACGGCAAATACCACCAGCTGGAAAAGCAGAAGTAATCCATGTGGGAGGGGGCTTGTCCCCGAAGCGGTGGGTCAGTCAACAGTTGTTCAGCTGACCCACCGCATCGGGGGCAAGCCCCCTCCCACATTGGGACAGCGTTGTTATTGAGATCTGTCTTTTCCTCCAGAAGCGCCGCACACCGACTGGTGTGCAGGTGCTCACCGCGTGAGATTGCGTTATGGATGGTATTTTCCTGCAGCAACTGGTCAACGGCCTGACCCTCGGGTCGGTCTATGGCCTGATCGCCATCGGCTACACAATGGTCTATGGCATCATTGGCATGATCAACTTCGCCCACGGCGAGGTTTATATGATTTCCGCTTACCTCGCGGCGATCAGTCTGGCACTGCTGGCTTACTTCGGCATCGAATCCTTCCCGCTGCTCATTCTCGGCACCCTGATCTTCACCGTGGTCGTCACCGGCGTGTACGGTTGGGTCATCGAACGGGTCGCCTACAAACCGCTGCGCAACTCCACCCGCCTGGCTCCGCTGATCAGCGCCATCGGCATCTCCCTGATCCTGCAGAACTACGCGCAGATCGCCCAGGGTGCGAAACAACAAGGCATTCCAACCCTGCTGGCCGGCGCCTGGCGCGTCGACATCGGCAGTGGGTTCGTCCAACTCACGTACACCAAGGTCTTCATCCTCGTGGCGGCGTTTGCCGGCATGGCGTTGCTCACCTACATCATCAAGTACACCAAGCTCGGCCGCATGTGCCGCGCCACCCAGCAAGACCGCAAGATGGCCTCGATCCTGGGGATCAACACCGACCGCGTGATCTCCTACGTGTTTGTCATCGGTGCCGCCATGGCGGCCCTGGCCGGCGTGCTGATCACCCTCAACTACGGCACGTTCGACTTCTACGCCGGCTTCATCATCGGCATCAAGGCGTTTACCGCAGCGGTACTCGGCGGCATCGGTTCCCTGCCTGGGGCGATGCTGGGCGGGATCATCCTGGGTATTTCCGAGTCGTTGTTCTCGGGGTTGATCAACTCCGACTACAAAGACGTGTTCAGTTTCTCCCTGCTGGTGGTGATTCTGATTTTCCGTCCCCAGGGCCTGCTTGGTCGCCCACTCGTGGCTAAGGTATAAACATGTCTGCTGCCAAACCCATCGATATCAAGAAAAGTGTGGTCGATACGGTCCTTGCCGGGCTGATTTCGTTGATCGTGTTCGGTCCGATCGTCGGCGTGGTCCTCGACGGCTACAGCTTCAACCTGGAACCGGCCCGTGTGGCTACCCTGGTCGCCATCGTGATGGCCGGGCGCTTTGCCCTCAGCCTGTTCCTGCAAACCCCCAAGGGCCTGAAGATTCTGCAGGGCTTCGAAAGCAGCGGCTCCGGCGTGCATGTACTGCCACCGGACTACAAGTCGCGGCTGCGCTGGATCATCCCGGCGCTGATCGTGATCGCCATCGTGTTCCCGATCTTCGCCAACAAGTACCTGCTGACCGTGGTGATCCTCGGGCTGATCTACGTGTTGCTGGGCCTGGGCCTGAACATCGTGGTCGGCCTGGCCGGGCTGCTCGACCTGGGTTACGTGGCGTTCTACGCCATCGGCGCCTACGGCCTGGCGCTGGGTTATCAATACCTCGGCCTGGGCTTCTGGAGCGTGTTGCCGCTGGCAGCCATCGCAGCGGCTTTAGCGGGGTGCATACTCGGCTTTCCGGTGCTGCGAATGCACGGTGACTACCTGGCCATCGTGACCCTGGGCTTCGGTGAAATCATTCGCCTGGTGCTCAACAACTGGCTCTCGTTCACCGGCGGCCCCAACGGTATGCCGGTGCCTTCGCCGACCTTCCTGGGCCTGGAGTTCGGGCGCAAGGCCAAGGAGGGCGGGGTTCCGTTCCACGAGTTCTTCGGCATCGACTACAACCCCAATATCAAGTTCATGTTCATCTACATCGTGCTGTTCCTGGTGGTGCTGGCCGTGCTGTACATCAAGCACCGCCTGACCCGCATGCCGGTCGGCCGCGCCTGGGAAGCCTTGCGCGAAGATGAGATCGCCTGCCGCTCCATGGGCCTGAACCACGTGCTGGTCAAGCTCTCGGCCTTCACCATTGGCGCGTCCACTGCCGGTTTGGCCGGGGTGTTCTTCGCCAGCTACCAAGGCTTCGTCAACCCGTCGTCGTTCACCTTCTTCGAGTCGGCGCTGATCCTGGCCATCGTGGTACTGGGCGGCATGGGCTCGACGGTCGGCGTGGTGATTGCCGCGTTCGTGTTGACCGTCGCGCCTGAACTGCTGCGCAGCTTCAGCGAATACCGCGTGCTGCTGTTTGGCGTGCTGATGGTGGTGATGATGATCTGGCGACCGCGCGGCCTGATCCGGATCAGCCGCACCGGTGTGACACCGCGCAAGGGGGTAGCGCCATGAGCAAGGAAGTCGTCCTCTCCGTGGAACACCTGATGATGCACTTCGGTGGCATCAAGGCCTTGAGCGATGTGAGCCTCAAGGTCGAACGCAACTCGATCTTCGCCCTGATCGGCCCCAATGGAGCCGGCAAGACCACCGTGTTCAACTGCCTCACCGGCTTCTACAAAGCCAGCGGCGGCAAGATCGAACTGAACATCCGCGGCAAGCAGACCAATGTGATCCAGCTGCTCGGCGAGCGCTTCAAGGCGGTCGACTTTGTGTCGCCAAAAAGCTTCTTGAGCCGGGTGTACTACAAGATGTTCGGTGGCACCCACCTGGTCAACCGCGCCGGCCTGGCCCGGACCTTCCAGAACATTCGCCTGTTCAAGGAAATGTCGGTGCTGGAAAACCTGCTGGTGGCCCAGCACATGTGGGTCAACCGCAACATGCTGGCGGGCATCCTCAACACCAAGGGCTACCGCAAGGCCGAAAGCGATGCCCTCGACCATGCGTTCTACTGGCTCGAAGTGGTGGACCTGGTGGACTGCGCCAACCGCCTGGCCGGTGAGCTTTCCTACGGCCAACAGCGCCGCCTGGAAATCGCCCGCGCCATGTGCACCCGGCCGCAGATCATCTGCCTGGACGAACCGGCAGCGGGCCTCAACCCCCAGGAAACCGAAGCCCTCAGCGCGATGATTCGCCTGTTGCGCGACGAACACGACCTGACGGTGGTGCTGATCGAACACGACATGGGCATGGTGATGAGTATTTCCGACCACATTGTGGTGCTGGACCACGGCAACGTGATTGCCGAAGGCGGGCCGGAAGCGATCCGCAACGACCCGAAAGTGATTGCCGCCTACCTGGGCGCTGACGAAGAGGAGCTGGTATGAGTGCACCTATCCTCGAAATGAAGGACCTGGACGTGTTCTACGGCCCGATCCAGGCCCTGAAAAAAGTCTCGCTGCACATCAACGAAGGCGAAACCGTCAGCTTGATCGGCTCCAACGGCGCGGGTAAATCCACGCTGCTGATGTCGATCTTCGGCCAGCCACGGGCCGAGTCGGGGCAGATCCTCTACAACGGCGTCGACATTACCCACAAGTCGTCCCACTACATTGCCTCCAACGGCATTGCACAGTCGCCGGAAGGGCGGCGGGTGTTCCCCGACATGACCGTCGAGGAAAACCTGCTGATGGGCACCATCCCCATTGGCGACAAGTTCGCCCAGGAAGATATGCAACGCATGTTCGAGCTGTTCCCACGGCTCAAGGAGCGACGTAACCAGCGCGCCATGACCATGTCCGGTGGCGAGCAGCAAATGCTCGCCATCGCCCGCGCGCTGATGAGCCGACCCAAGCTGTTGCTGCTGGACGAACCGAGCCTGGGCCTGGCGCCGATTGTGGTGAAGCAGATCTTTTCCACCCTGCGCGAGCTGGCCTCCACCGGGATGACCATCTTCCTGGTGGAGCAGAACGCCAACCATGCACTGCGTTTGTCGGATCGGGCGTACGTGATGGTCAACGGTGAGATTCGCCTCACAGGCACCGGCAAGGAGCTGCTGGTGAACGAGGAAGTGCGCAACGCTTACCTCGGTGGCCACTGATCTAAATAACGACGCAGTACCCCTGTGGGAGGGGGCTTGCCCCGATGGCGTTGTATCAGTCAGCACACCTGAAACTGACACACCGCCATCGGGGGCAAGCCCCCTCTCACATTTGTTTTGTGTCGCCTGCAAGGCCGATCCCAAATTGTGGAAAACAAATCCAGCCCCCCTCCAAAGCGCGACATATAGCCGCCGCAAATCCCTGTTTTGTCACACTTTTGACTTGTCCCCATTCACTGTGGAACCGGCTGTGGGTAACGTGGGAGTAGCTGGCTGAACCCCTTTAAAACCGTGGCTTTCAGCTGTGTGGTTGTTTTTTGATCAGTGGCTTTTTCGCGGCCGATCGAGGGGTTTGTCAACCTGTTTAAAGACACAGGTATATGACTGAAATATGTCCCGCCCGCCTGTGGATAAGTCTGTGACTAAACTCTGGAAAGACGGCCGCAGAGGCCGGAATGACTGGCCTGGAGCCATCGCTCGATTTGTCCCGCTGCCCCTGGGCCTACATACGCCTTCGTCCAGGTCAAGCAAAAAACTTTCTAAAATCGCCTGGAAGCCTTGTACACAGCGGCCTGAAGCGTTTTGCACTTGCCCCCAGAGACTGTGGGCGCAGCTGTGGATAACCTGCGCGCATATGGCTGCAAGCCACGGTTCATAAGGCTTTGGTCTGAATGATTAAAAAATGACCAGTCGTGCATGAAGTTCTGTGCATGGCGGTTGCCGCAACTGCGGCGTAAGGGCATTCTGCTGGCTGATTTTTTTCCCGATGCCCGCAAGGAGAACACCATGTCCAACACGCTGTTTATTACTGGCGCCACCTCAGGTTTTGGCGAAGCCTGCGCCCGTCGGTTTGCCGAGGCCGGCTGGAAACTGGTGCTTACCGGTCGTCGTGCCGAGCGTTTGAATGCGCTGGTCGAGGAGCTTTCCAAGCAGACCGAAGTGCACGGCCTGGTGGTGGATGTACGGGATCGCAAAGGCATGGAAGACGCGATCGCCAACCTGCCGCCATCGTTCGCCACCCTGCGCGGGCTGATCAACAACGCCGGCCTGGCCGTGGGCACTGACCCGGCGCCCAAGTGCGACCTCGACGACTGGGAAACCATGGTCGATACCAACATCAAAGGCCTGCTGACCACCACCAGCCTGCTGCTGCCGCGCCTGATCGCCCATGGTCGTGGCGCCGGGATCATCAACCTGGGCTCCATCGCCGGCAGCTACCCGTACCCGGGCAGCCATGTGTATGGCGGTTCCAAGGCGTTCGTGAAGCAGTTCTCCTTGAACCTGCGCTGTGACCTGCAGGGCACCGGCGTGCGTGTGACCAACATCGAGCCGGGCCTGTGCGAAAGCGAGTTCTCCCTGGTGCGCTTCGGCGGTGACCAGGCGCGCTACGACGCCACCTACGCCGGTGCCGAGCCGATCCAGCCGCAGGACATTGCCGACACCATCTTCTGGGTGCTGAACACGCCGGCGCACGTCAACATCAACCGCCTGGAACTGATGCCGGTGAGCCAGACCTGGGCTGGGTTTGCGATTGAGCGGGGGGCCAAGTAAGGCTCTAGACCACGTTGCTCCCGATGAGGCCCAGCAGGTCACCCGAGATGCTGGATCAGCCCCTGGTAGCAGGTTGCCAAATGATACGGTGTGGTCGATGGCATATCCCGTCGGCTCACCGCGCCGTTGGCATCCAGGCATTCATGCCAGCCTTTCTCATGCAGGAAATGCTGTTGCAGCGCCAGCAGTTGGCGCTGCAGCACCGCCTCACTGCCAGGGCGCAAGGTCAGTGCCCGCAGGTACTCGGCCTGGGCCCAGATACGCTGGGTGCCGTCGCGCACGCTGCCGTCGAGCGCCAACATGCCGCTAACCGCTCCGGTCGCGCCGTCCACACCCTTGTGCTCAGCGTAGGCAAACGCCCGCGTCAGTGACGCATGCAGCGGGGTGCCGCGCAGCACGGGCGACGATTCGAGCAAAAAGAACCACTCGAACTGGTGCCCCGGCTCAAACCAGTTATCCACAGCGCCCAGCGGCTTTTCCATCATCACGCCGTGCCGGCGGTCGATGAACCGCTGCTGCATGGCCGTCGCCAAGGCCAGCAGGGCCGCTTGCACAGGGGCATCCTCGCGCACCGCAAGTGTGGCGAGGAAACCTTCGGCCAGGTGCATCAACGGGTTTTGCAGCGGGCCGGACTGGAGGGACGACCAGTTGCGTTCCAGCACCGCCTCGTACAGGCCGTCTTCGGTGGCGAAGCGCTGGGCCACGACTTCGAGGGCGGCGTTCAGCACCGATTCCACCAGCGGTTCACGCACCTTGGCCCAGTAATGGGCGCAGGCAAAGATGATGAAGGCGTGGGTGTAGAGGTCTTTTCGCTTGTCCAGCGGCTGGCCGGCGGGGTCGACGCTGTAGAACCAGCCGCCGTGTTCGGCATCGTGGAAATGCCGTTGCAGGGAGCGGAACAGCACCGCCGCGCGCTCTTCAGCGAAGGCCGCCCCTGGCTCGCCGATCAGGCTGGCGAACAGGTACAACTGCCGCGCGCAGGCCATGGCGCGGTAGCGTTGCGGGGGCAGTGGGCGGTGATCGGCGTCCAGCGCCTCATAGGGCAGCGCCAATTCGGCATTCCAGCCCGGGCCCTGCCAGAGCGGCACGATCAGGGTGTGGAAGTGCGTGAGCACGGCATTCAACGAAGGCTGGGGGGCGGAGCTTGGAGCGATGGGCATCGGCTGGCGTCGTCACGGCAGGGGTGTAGGCGCGCATGGTAGCAGAGGGGCAGCTTTAAGTTGTGAGCTGCAAGCTGCAAGCTGCAAGTAAGAGCGGTTCGGCTTTTACTTGCAGCTTGCGACGTTTAGCTGGCGAGCAGCCACACCCCAGTCGCCGCCGAAGCCGCTCCGGCAATCCGCACCAACGGTGCCGCTGCGGCCGGCAACCAGCGCACCAGCGCATACCCGGCCGCGTGCAGTGCAGCGGTCGCGCCGACAAAGCCGGCGGCATACGCCCAAGGGCTCGACATGTCCGGCAGCTCCAAGCCATGGGCCACACCATGGAACAACGCAAACAACGCCGTCGCACCCATGGCCATGAACAACGGCGGACGCACCGCCAGTGCCACCGCCAGGCCCAGGGCCAGCACCGAGGCGGCGATCCCGCTTTCCAGTGCGGGCAATTGCAGCCCTTCGAAACCCAGCACGCCGCCCATCAGCATGGTGCCGACAAAGGTGCACGGCAGGGCCCAGCGCGCGGCACCCTTTTGTTGCGCGGCCCACAGGCCGACCGCGACCATGGCCAGCAGGTGGTCGAGGCCGCCCAGCGGGTGGCTGATACCGGCCACCAGGCCGTTGTCGCCGTGGCCAGGGTGAGCGAAGGCCAGGGCGGGCGCGAGCAGCAGGGCGGCGGCTGCGAGGAATTTATTGAGGTTCATAAACAGGTTCCTTATGGGTTGATCAGGCGGCGGTCAGCAGGCCTTGGCGTTCGATGAAGGCGACGATTTCTTCCAGGCCTACCCCGGTTTTCTGGTTGCTGAACACAAAGGGTTTGCCGTTGCGCATGCGCTGGGTGTCGCTGTTCATCAGCTCCAGCGACGCGCCCACCAGCGGCGCCAGGTCGATCTTGTTGATCACCAGCAGGTCGGATTTGCAAATACCAGGCCCGCCCTTGCGCGGCAGCTTGTCGCCGGCGGACACATCGATCACATAGATGGTCAGGTCCGACAGCTCCGGGCTGAAGGTGGCCGACAGATTATCGCCGCCGGACTCCACCAGGATCAGGTCCAGGCCGGGAAAGCGGCGGTTGAGTTGGTCCACCGCTTCCAGATTGATCGAGGCGTCCTCGCGAATCGCCGTGTGCGGGCAGCCGCCGGTTTCCACGCCGATGATGCGCTCCGGCGCCAGGGCCTGGTTGCGCACCAGGAAGTCGGCGTCTTCGCGGGTGTAGATGTCGTTGGTGACCACCGCCAGGTTGTAGCGATCGCGCAGCGCGAGGCACAGGGCCAGGGTCAGGGCGGTCTTGCCGGAGCCGACCGGGCCACCGATACCGACACGCAGGGGGTGTGTGTTCATGTCTGATTCTCCAAAAAAACCTTAGGAACGGAACAGGCGGCTGTACTGGCGCTCGTGGGCCATGCTCGCCAGGGACAGGCCGAAGGCGGCGCTGCCGAAATGGTGGGGGTCGATGCGGACGGCGTCGTGCTGGGCCTGTTGCAGTAGGGGCAGCAGCTCGCTGGTCAGGCGCTGCGCGGCTTGCTGGCCCAGGGGCAGGGTTTTCATCAGCACGGCCAATTGGTTTTCCAGCCAGCTCCAGAGCCAGGCGGCGAGGGCGTCGTCGGCGCTGATCGCCCAGGCGCGCGCGGCCAGTGCCCAGCCCAGGGCCAAGTGCGGTTCGCGGCGTTGCTCCAGGAAGCTGCGGGCGTCGCTGTCCAGTTCCGGCAGGCCATTGAGCAACTGCTGCAGGGAATAACCCATCTGCCGACTTTCCTGATACAGCTCCCGGGTTTCGCGGCTGGCTTGATGCGCTTCGCACAGCTGCGCCAACGCTGGCCAGTCCTGCTCTGCAGCGGCGCGGCAATGGGCGAGCAACAGCGGGGCTTCGAAGCGCGCGAGGTTGAGCAGCAATTGGTCGCTGATCCAGCGCCGAGCGCTGGCGGCATCGTTGACGTGGCCGTTCTCCACGGCCATTTCCAGGCCTTGGGAATAGCTGTAGCCGCCAATCGGCAATTGCGGACTGGCCAGACGCAACAGCGCCCAGGCTGGGTTCATAGACGTACGCCGAACTGATGCAGCTTGGGCGGGTAGTTGAAATCTTCATCGCCATGCCGGGAGTGGTGGTGGCCGCCGCCATAGGCGCCGTGTTCCGGTTGGAACGGCGCCTCGATGGTTTCGGTGTGGGCGCCCAGTTGCTCAAGCATGGCCTTGAGCACGTAGTCGTCGAGCAGGCGCAACCAGCCATCCCCCACTTGCAAGGCCACATGGCGGTTGCCGAGGTGGTAGGCGGCGCGGGTCAGTTCAAAGGCGTTGCTGCAGGTGACATGCAACAGGTGTTCAGGGCGGGCGCACACGCGTACGACACGTCCGTCTTCGGCTTGCAGGAATTCGCCATCGTGCAACGGCGGCTGGCCGCGCTCCAGAAACAGGCCGACGTCTTCACCGTCGGCACTGAAACAGCGCAGGCGGCTCTTGCTGCGTGCTTCGAAATTCAGCAGCAGCTCAGCGGCCCAGAGGGCTTGGGGGGCGATTCGGCGGTGGATCACCAGCATCAGGAAGCTTCCAGCTATGAGCGATGGAAGTGCTAGAGCAAGGGGCTTGCCAATCAGGTATTGATGTAGGAATTCTCTGTCGGTGCGCGAGGAGATGCCACTGAATAGGGCGGGGCTGAGTACTGCGAGTGCTTAATGTTGGTGCTCTGTCGGATATCGAGCACTTAAATGGGGCGTTTTTTGTTGGCGAGTGGTGTTTATCACATCAAGTTCCTTCCGTTTTTTTCGTATGTGGAATTTTCGGATTTGTCCTACTGGATGTAAGGATTCGGCGTTCATCTGCTTACGCGCCAGACCGTTAGGATTTGCGCCGTGCTAAACATCCACGGCGAGTTCCAGTATGTTCAAATCAATTGTGTGTTTATTCATTTTCAGTCTTTACCTGGTCACTCCCTCGTCCTCGGCCAATATCAAGCCGCGCGGGGTAGCCCCTCTCGAGATCGCGACGCCCCTGCAGTCGCTGCAAAAACGCCCAGCCATCGACAATGTGATCGACCGCGCCCATCAATTGCTGGGTACCTCGTATAAATGGGGCGGGAACACGGTGGAGCAGGGCTTCGACTGCAGCAGCTTGCTGGTCTACCTGTTCAGGACCGAAGCCAATATCCGTATACCCCGCACCACGGCGGCGATGCACCGTTCAAACGCCATGACGATCAAGCGTAACGCGCTCAAACCTGGGGATGCGGTGTTCTTCAAAGGTAATGGGCGCAGTCAGGTCAGCCATGTCGGCCTTTATATAGGCGAGGGCAAATTCATTCATTCGCCGCGCGCCGGCAAGACGGTGCGAATCGACTCGCTGAACAATCGCTACTGGAACAAGAACTACAGTACCGCCAAGCGCTTTCACTCGGCGGGCTAGCCGGCTTACTCCGTACTGCCCAGGCCTTGCCAATGCTTGAGGCCGATAAAGATAAAGCGCAGCTGCTGGGTGATTTTCGCCTGGGGCGTGAGGTGGGCAGGCAAGGCCTGGGCCGGTGGGTCAATGATGTCGGGAAGGGTGGCGAACACGCTCTTGACGATCAGGTCGGCCATTACATGCAGGCCATCGGCGTCCAGGTGCTGCAACTTGGGCATCAGGGTCAGGTCGGCCGCCAGGTCGCGGGTGATGTCTTCACGCAGGGCACCGATGGCTTGGCGCACCGCCAGGCAACCGCCGTATTGCTCGCGGGCCAGGAACAGGAATTGCGAGCGGTTGGCCGAGACCACATCGAGAAAAATCCGCACTGAGGCATCGATAATGCCGCCCATCACGAATTCGTTGTGGCGCACCAGGCGAATGGTGGCGCGAAAGGTCTGGCCCACCTCACTCACCAATACAAGTCCAAGCTGGTCCATATCGGCAAAGTGGCGATAGAAGCCGGTGGGGACAATGCCTGCGGTCTTGGCCACTTCACGCAGGCTCAGGCTGCCAAACCCACGGCCACACTCCATCAGATGGCGGGCAGCGTCCATCAGGGCGAGGCGGGTCTGTTGCTTCTGTTCGGCACGGGGCAGCATGGGCGGGCGGGCTTTGTCGGCAAGTACAGCGACGCACTCTAGCAAAACAGCTTCATTGACGTCGAACTTGGCGGGGAATAGGTGGGGAGTGTTGCGTGACAGGCGCTACAAAAAGTCAAAAGCCCGGTCGGCAGATCGGGCTTTTTTCTGGGCCACCACAGGGTCAGCTCTGAGCTTGATGCAGTTCTTGCAGGCGATCAGCACCACCTTCGGCAACACCTTCGGTGTAGGCACGTTCGTTGGCTTGTTCCGCACCACCTTCAACCAGGCCTTTCTGTTCCAGGCGATCACGGCCACCTTCGGCAACACCTTCAGTGTAGGCACGCTTGTTGGCGTGTTCCGAACCGTTTTCAGCGACAGCACCTTTGGCGTAGTCACGGTTCTCGTCTTCTTGCGAACCGCTGCGGGCCAGGGTCTGGTTGAAGTGAACGGCGTCAGCCTTGGCTTGTGGGGTAACCTGTTCGGCGGCTGGCAGGGCAAAGGCGCTGGAAGCCAGGATGGATAACAGGACGGTAGCGAGTACTTGGCGTTTCATGATGGGTTGCTCCTTGGGAGGGCGATAAAGTGGGTACAGGGCTAATGCTACTCTCGATAAGTCGATATAAAAGTTCATAAACACAATGGTAATAATCAACAGAATTGATTGTTCGTCAGGGAGGCTCTAGATCGGGCCTCTCAAGCACGCGGTTTTGCACCGAGGTGGGTATTTTCGACACGAACGCGGGTAACAATGGTGCGCCGTGGATGATCGAATCTGTCGAAACGGTCAGGAAAGCAGGTTTTCAAGGGTAAATCGGAGATTGGGTTAAACCCACGAGCGGTTTGCCAGTCGTAGTTTTATAAGCTGTCCTACAGGTGTTGGTTCAGCCGGTCGTATTCAGGAGTCCTGTGCAATGACGCGCACTCGTAAAATCGTCATGTGGAGCTGCGCCAGCTTCGTTGTGTTAATCGCTGTGGTGGTACTGGTCCTGGTGTTCTTTGACTGGAACCGCATCAAACCGCCCCTCAATGCCAAAGTCTCCGAAGAACTGCATCGCCCGTTTGCCATCAACGGCAACCTGGCGGTGGTGTGGGCACGTGAGCCGGACGAAGGCGGCTGGCGCGCCTGGGTGCCGTGGCCCCATGTGATTGCCGAGGACCTGACCCTGGGCAATCCCGACTGGTCAAAAAAACCGCAGATGGTCACGCTGAAAAAGGTCGAGCTGCGTATTTCGCCGCTGGCGTTGCTGGTGCAGCGCGTGGTGATCCCCCGTATCGACCTCACCGAACCGAGTGCCGAGTTGCAGCGCCTGGCCGATGGCCGCGCCAACTGGACGTTCACGTTCGACCCCAAGGACCCCGACGCCGAACCTTCCAACTGGGTGGTGGACATCGGCGCCATTGGGTTCGACAAGGGCCACGTGACCCTCGACGACCAGACCCTCAAGACTCAGTTGGACGTGATCATCGACCCCCTGGGCAAGCCGATCCCGTTCGGCGAAATCGTCGGAGACGCCGATGCCAGGAAGGCCCTGGAAAAAGGCTCCGCGCCCCAGGACTATGCGTTCGCCCTCAAGGTCAAGGGCCAGTACCACGGCCAGAGGCTCGACGGCAGCGGCAAGATCGGCGGCCTGCTGGCCTTGCAGGACGCGGCCAAGCCGTTTCCGCTGCAAGCCCAGGTCAAGATTGCCGATACCAGCATCGCATTGGCGGGCACCTTGACCGACCCGTTGAACCTCGGCGCCCTGGACCTTCGCCTGAAACTGTCCGGCAGCAGCCTGGGTAACCTCTACCCGCTGACCGGCGTCACCTTGCCGGATTCGCCGGCCTACTCCACTGACGGCCACTTGATCGCCAAGTTGCACGAGGCCAGCGGCGCGTCATTCAGCTACGAAAACTTCAACGGCAAGATCGGCAACAGCGATATTCACGGCAACCTCGCCTATGTCGCCAGCCAGCCACGTCCCAAGCTCAGCGGTGCGTTGGTGTCCAACCAATTGCTGATGAGCGACCTCGCCCCCCTGATCGGTGCCGACTCCAACGCCAAGCAAAAAGCGCGTGGCGGTGAGAGCAAACAGCCGGCGACCAAAGTGCTGCCGGTGGAAGAGTTCCGCACCGAGCGCTGGCGCGACATGGATGCCGATGTGGAATTCACCGGCAAACGCATCGTGCACAGTGCCGAATTGCCCTTCAACGACCTGTACACCCACCTGGTGCTCAACGACGGCGAACTGAGCCTGGAACCGCTGCGATTCGGCGTCGCCGGCGGCAAGCTGGATGCGCAGATCCGCTTGAATGGCCGCACCACACCGATGGAAGGCCGCGCCAAACTGACTGCACGCAACTTCAAGCTCAAGCAGTTGTTCCCGACCTTCGAACCGATGAAAACCAGCTTCGGTGAACTCAACGGCGATGCCGATCTTTCCGGGCGCGGTAACTCCGTTGCGGCGCTGCTGGGCAGCTCCAACGGTGACCTGAAGATGCTGATCAACGACGGCGCCATCAGCCGTGGCCTGATGGAAATTGCCGGGCTCAACGTCGGCAACTATGTGGTGGGGCGCCTGTTCGGCGACAAGGAAGTGAAGATCAACTGCGCGGCGGCGGATTTCGGGATCAAGACCGGCCTGGCAACCACGCGCTTGTTTGTGTTCGATACCGAGAACGCGATCATCTATATCGATGGCACCGCCAACATGGCCACCGAGCAGTTGGACTTGACCGTCACACCGGAATCGAAGGGCTTCCGCCTGTTTTCCCTGCGTTCGCCGTTGTACGTCAATGGCCCGTTCATCAAGCCCAATGCGGGTGTAAAAGCCATTCCCCTGGCCCTGCGGGGCGCGGGCATGGTGGCACTGGGTGTGATCGCCGGCCCGGCAGCGGGTCTGTTGGCGCTGGTGGCACCGAGCGCCGATGCGCCGAACCAGTGTGCGCCGTTGTTGCAGCAGATGAAGGAAGGAAAGGCGCCGAAGACGGTTAAAGGCTGATCGTCGAAATTGTCAGAAAGGGCGACCCTTTGGTTAATGCCAGTCAGTTAAGCGTACATCGCCTCCTGTAGGAGCGAGCTTGCTCGCGAAAAACGTCAACGATAACGCGCGCTTCCTGAATGAACGCGGCGCCTGTGAGTTTTTCGCGAGCAAGCTCGCTCCTACAAAAAGCTTTAACTGACTGGCATTAGACCCTTTGGTCGCCTTTTTTATCGGGGCGCCGTAAGTATGATCCTTGTCTTGTGTAGCTCATTTCTGAAGCGTTAAAACCGCCCCTGTTTCCCCTTACACCTCCTGGGTTGCCTTCCTATAGTCGACCGCCACAGTCACTTGGAGGTGTAATCCATGCAGGGAGCCTACGCATTTATCAATGAGCGACCACAGCCGTATCCACTGCTCAAGCTCAGTCTTTCTCTTAGCCCTTATACGCAAACAAAGTTCGACATCGTCAACCAACACATCCGCAATGTGGTGGTCTTGCCGGGGCAGTTGGTGATCATTCCTGATGCGCGTACGGCGTCTTGCACCGCTGAAGAAGCGCAACTGATGCGCGCTGCGCAGAACATAAAACATGCGTTGCTGGCGCATTCCGCAGTCGATCATTTTTTGATCAAAAACTACGATCTACTCCAGCTCATCATGACCAACGCTTCGATCGGTGTCGGGAGTGCCAGCAGTGCCTGGAGTAAGCATCTTGTGGCTATCGAGAGGACACTTCAAGAAATCGACGTTTTACATAAGCAGTACTTGAGCAAGGGCACAACGGCCGCGAGGGATGAGTTTCTGGCTAAACGCAGGATGTTGTTTGCAAAGCTGGAGGAGCAGCTCTCGGGTATGGCTCGTTTTGGTACGGGCCTGAAAAATGAAGGGTCGATAAAAAAGATGTTGGGTATTTCTACTAAAAGCTATTGGCATCACGGTGAAATTCGCGAGTACGAACAGACAGTCAAACGCATCGCCAAGGCTTCGCAGATATTGAAGAAGGGCACCTATATCGGTATAGCACTGGATGTTGGAGTGACTGCGTTGGAAATAACGGAGGCGTGTTCAGCCGGACGTGAGGATGAATGTAATCGGGCTAAGTTTGTGGAGGGAGGGAAGCTGGTGTTAGGAGTCGGTGGCGCCGCTTACGGGGGATACGCAGGCTTGGGGGTTGGGGTCGCCGTATGTGCCGCTGTCTTTGCTATACCTACCGCCGGAGCGAGTGCGCTGGGCTGTGCCATTGTGGGGGCGGCCATTGGGAGCGTCGCCGTGGGTAGTTTGGGAAGCCACGCTGGTGAGCAAATAGGAACCCGCCTTTATGAAATTTCAGGAGTTGGAAAATGATGTCGGAGTCCATCGGCATATGGTCGGGTGTGTTGATGCTGCTGAGTTTTCCATTAAATTTTTATGTTATCTATACAAAGCTTGAAGAGGCCGAAGACTATCTAAAATTCAGCTCATTCATTGTGACGTTCAAATACAGGTTCGGCGTCGGCCCGTTTGGTGGCAAGTTGAAACGTTTCTTCGTGATCGCCCTTGTCATCCTAATTCCGATTTTTTTTCAATGGCGGCACCTTGTACTCGTTGAGGATGTGAAGCGTATCCCAAGACGTCTCAAACTTTGGATAGTAGTTCCCTACCTGCTCACTATGTCTTCCTTCGTCGGAATGGCGTTATCGTGGCTTCTGATTGGATGACGGTCAGGCAAAAAAAATGGGGGGAGCCGGTTAACCGGCTCCCCCCTCTTTTTGCGCCGCTATTTACAGACTTTCGAGGATGTCGGCCATATCGTCCGCATGCTCTTCTTCCTGAGCCAGGATCTCTTCAAACAGACGGCGCGTGGTTGGATCCTTATCGCCGATGTACTGGATGATTTCACGATAGCTGTCCACCGCGATCCGCTCGGCCACCAGGTCTTCGTAGACCATTTCCTTCAAGCTGTTACCGGCCACGTATTGGGCATGGGAGTTCTTCGACAGCAGGTCCGGGTTGAACTCCGGCTCGCCGCCCAGTTGCACGATGCGTTCGGCGAGTTTGTCGGCGTGCTCGGCTTCCTGGGTGGCGTGTTCGAGGAATTCCTGCGCTGCGACGGCAGCTTTGACGCCGCTGGCCATGAAGTAGTGGCGCTTGTAGCGCAGCACACACACCAGTTCAGTGGCCAGGGAGCCGTTGAGCAGGCGGATGATCTCTTCGCGGTCGGCGTCATAGCCCTCGGTCACGGCACCGTTTTCGACGTTCTGGCGGGCGCGGCTGCGCAGGGTCGCAACGTCAGTCAAGTTTGCTTCAGTCATCTCAATCTCCTGGGGCTAATCCGGTTTTACGCCACGCTCTGTCGGCGTGATCGCTCCCAGTTGTGAGTCACGGGCGCGGCAAAAAGTTTTATTGGATTTGCCAGGCGTGTCATCAGCGCGTCGCCGGAATTGGGCTAGCCTGCCATCATCCTTTCTTGATCAAGGACGTTCGCTTCATGTCGCAGTCGTTAGCCACGCGTTATCCCTTGGTGCTGGTGCCCGGCATGCTCGGGTTCGTGCGCCTGGGGTTTTTCCCTTACTGGTACGGCATTGTCCCGGCATTGCGGGCGGGTGGGGCGCAGGTGTTTCCCATCCAGGTGGCGCCGCTGGACTCCAGCGAAGTGCGTGGCGAGCAGCTGCTGGCGCAGATCGAGCGGATTCGCCTTGAGACCGGCGCCGACAAGGTCAACCTGATCGGCCATAGCCAGGGCGCGCTGACCGCCCGTTATGCGGCGGCCACGCGCCCGGAGTGGGTGGCGTCGGTGACGTCGGTGGCCGGGCCCAACCACGGTTCGGAACTGGCGGACCATATCCACGCCCATTATCCGGCCGACAGCGTGAAGGGGCGGCTGATGAGCGCACTGTTTCATCTGGTTGCAACGCTGATGAGCCTGCTGGAAACCGGTTATCGCGGCCCGCGCTTCAAGGCGGACTTGCAGGCGTCCCACCATTCCCTGACCAGCGCAGGTGTGGCGCTGTTCAACCGCAAGTATCCCCAAGGGTTGCCGCACACCTGGGGCGGGCACGGGGCGGAGGTGGTCAATGGCGTGCGCTACTACTCATGGTCCGGCACCTTGCAACCGGGCAAGACCGATCGCGGACGCAACCTGCTGGACGGGACGAATCGCAGTTGCCGATTGTTTGCCCGCAGCTTCGTGCGCGAGAAGGGCCAGTGCGACGGTATGGTCGGGCGCTGCAGCTCGCACCTGGGGCGGGTGATCGGCGATGACTACGCCCTGGACCACTTCGATATCGTCAACCAATCCATGGGCCTGGTCGGCAAGGGCGCCGAGCCTATCCGCCTGTTCGTCGAGCATGCCCAGCGCCTGAAGGCGGCCGGGGTTTAAGCCTGGCGGCGGACCGGTGTGGTCCAGCGCTCCGACAAAATCACCCCGCCCAACGTCAGCAAACCGCCCACCAGGTGATACAACGCCAATTCTTCCCTGAGCACCACGGCCGCAATCAATGCGGTAATCAACGGCAGCAGGTTGAAAAACAACGTGGTGCGGCTGGGTCCCAGGGTCTTCACCGAATGCATCCACGCCAGTGGCGCGAGCATCGAAGCCAGCAAGCACGCATAGAGCACCAGCGGAATATTCGTCCAGCCCAGGCCGGCTTTTGCCGAGAACAGAAACAGCGGAAACAGCACCACCACCGCCACCAGCACCTGCAAATACAGGAGCACCAGCGGCGGCAGGCGCAGTTGCCATTTTTTCAACAGGGTGCTGTAGACCGCGTACGCCAGGGTCGCGACCAGCATCATCGCATCGCCCAGGTTCACGCCGTGCTGCAGCAGCGCGCCGAGGCTGCCGGCCGACACCACCACCACCACCCCGGCGAACGACAGCACCGCACCCGTCAGTGCGCCAAAGGTCAGGCGCTGGCCCAGGCTGATGATGGCCGCCGTCAACGCCATCAACGGCATCAACGACAGGATGATGCCCATGTTGGTGGCGCTGGTCAGCGAGGCAGCGTAGTACGCCAGGCTCTGGTACACCGCCATGCCCAGCACGCCGAGGATGCAGATTTTGCCCAGGTTCGGGCGAATCAGCGGCCAGTGGGCGATGACCGGCTTGAGCATGAACGGTGTAAACAGCAATGCAGCCAGTAACCAGCGGTAAAAGCCGATTTCAGCGGGGAAGATCGAACCCACGGCCAGTTTGTTGACCACGGTATTGCCGGCCCAGATAAAAATGGCCAGCAGGGGATACGCGTATTGCATCGAAAGAAACCAGATGTGTTGATGAGCCAGGATTATCCCTTGTCTGGATCGAAGCCTATACTGCGATCCAGACAAACGACCTCTGTATCCAGACAATATGGCCCGACACACCGTACGCCTTGCGGATTTTGGCAGCCTGCCAAGCCCCGTGTACTTCCGTTACTCCGACTTTGCCCCCGACACTGAGTGCACCCCGCACCAGCATGTCTGGGGTTCGCTGGACTACTCCGCCAGTGGCGTAATGCGCATGGAAGTGGCCGGCAACCGCTTTATGTCGCCACCGCAATACGCGGTGTGGATCCCACCCAATACCGAACACAGTTCCTACAACGCCGAGGCGATTGTCTACCGTTCGGTGGGCCTTTCGCCGCCGCTCTGCGAGCAATTGCCCCAGCAGCCCTGCACCCTGGCGATCAGCGACATCCTCAAGGCCATCCTCAGCGACTTCGCCCAGCGTGACGTCAACATCCCGCACTCCGACGCCGATATTCGCCTGGCCCAGGTGCTGGTCGATCAGCTCAGGCAGGCGCCGATCCACGAGGGTTTTTTGCCCTACGCCCGCCACCCCGGGCTGCTCGGCGTGTTGGAAGGCATGCAGGCCGACCCCGCTGACAACCGCCCCCTGGCGCACTGGGCCGAGCAGGTGCATGTCAGCGAGCGCACCCTGGCGCGACAATTTGTGCGCGAGCTGGGCATGAGCTTCGGCGAATGGCGCCAACGCTTGCGCTACCTTGCCGCCATCGAAGCCCTCGACAGCGAGCGCAGTGTGCAAAATGTGGCGTTTGACCTCGGCTACAGCAGCGCCTCGGCGTTTATCGCGATGTTCCAGCGCCAGGCCGGCTGCACCCCGGAGCAGTACCGGCGGACGAATATTCGCAGCCGATGAAGATGTAACAAGGTTTGGCTACACTGCTGGGTAGGCCGTGCCTCCCGGCACGGTAACAGGGAGAAAACTCCATGAAGATGCTGCGTATTCCGTTGTTGATGATGGGCCTGCTGCTGTGTTCCCAGGGCTTTGCCGCCACCGCCCAGCAAAACAAGATGACCACCTGCAATGCCGAAGCCACCACCAAGACGCTCAAAGGCGACGAGCGCAAGGCTTTCATGAAAACCTGCCTGTCGGCCCCGGCGGCCAATGATGCGAAGACGCTCACGCCGCAGCAGCAGAAGATGAAGGACTGCAATGCCGACGCCAAAACCAAGGCGCTGACCGGCGATGCGCGCAAGACCTTTATGAGCACTTGTCTGAAGAAATAATAGCCCCGGGCCATAGAAGGCTGCGACACTCGTACACAGCCCCCCTGTAGGAGCGAGCTTGCTCGCGAAGAACGCAATTACCCCGCGTTTATTCAGAATAAACGCGTTATCGTTGGCGACCTTCGCGAGCAAGAACTAGGCGTCCCCCTCGCTCCTACACATCCTTTAACGCCGTTCGTTTTGAGGCTGTATGCCAACGTTTTCTCAGCGTCACGTGTTATTGCTGGCCAGCTACATCATCATTTTCGGCGGGTTGCTGCTGGTATTGCCGCTGAAGTTGCTGCCCAGCCTGCTGGCCGGCCTGTTGGTCTATGAACTGGTCAACATGCTCACCCCCCAACTGCAACGGTTGATCGAAGGGCGCCGCGCGCGCTGGTTGGCGGTGGCCTTGCTCGGCACCCTGATCGTCAGCGTGCTCGCCCTGATCTTCGCCGGCGCCATCAGCTTCCTGCTTCACGAAGCGGAAAACCCCGGCGCCTCCCTGGATAAATTCATGGGCGTGGTCGACCGCGCGCGCGGCCAGTTGCCGCCGTTCCTCGATGCCTACCTGCCCGCCAGCGCGGCCGAATTTCGCGTGGCCATCGGCGATTGGCTCAGCAAGCACCTGAGCGAACTGCAACTGGTCGGCAAAGACGCCGCCCACATGTTCGTCACCCTGCTGATCGGCATGGTGCTCGGCGCGATCATCGCCCTGCAGCGGGTGCCTGACCTGACCAAACGCAAGCCCCTGGCCGCCGCACTGTTCGACCGCCTGCACCTGCTGGTCCAGGCCTTTCGCAACATCGTCTTCGCGCAAATCAAGATCGCCGCGCTCAACACCGTCTTTACCGCAATCTTCCTGGCTGTGGTGCTGCCGTTGTGCGGCATTCACCTGCCGCTGACCAAGACCCTGATCGTGCTGACCTTCCTGCTCGGCCTGTTGCCGGTGATCGGCAACCTGATGTCCAACACCCTGATCACCATCGTCGCGCTGTCGCTGTCGATCTGGGTGGCGGTGGCGGCGCTGGGGTATCTGATCGTGATCCACAAGGTCGAGTACTTCCTCAACGCGCGCATCGTCGGCGGGCAGATCAGTGCAAAATCGTGGGAATTGCTCCTGGCGATGCTGGTGTTTGAAGCGGCGTTTGGTTTGCCGGGGGTGGTGGCGGGGCCGATTTACTATGCGTATCTGAAGAGTGAGCTGAAGCTCGGCGGGATGGTTTAAGGCGTGTTTTGCCTGGGCGGGCCCTATCGGGGCATAAGTATCTACACAACTTCAGTAGGATAACGCGTAGCAGCTGTCGAGCCTAGGCGAGGCTGCGTTTGCGGCGCGTCTGACACACCGCCGACGCAGCCTCGCCTAGGCTCGACAGCTGCTACGCAGGGGGCTCGGCTCAAGATGTGTAGATACTTATGCCTATCGGGGGCTTGCCCCCGATGAAGTCACCACGGTATTTCAGGTGAAACTCAGCAGCCGTAGCGCTTACTCGCCTCAATTGCCAAACCACTGCCGATACTGCCGAAGATATTCCCCTCCACATGCCGCGCATTCGGCAGCATGGCCGAGATGCTGTGGCGCAGCGCCGGGATGCCGCTGGAACCGCCGGTAAAGAACACCGTGTCCACCTGGGCCACCGCCACCGAAGCATCGGTGAGCAACTGCGTCACGCTGTTGCGCACGCGCTCCAGCAAGCCATCGATGGCCGACTCGAACAGTGCGCGGCTCAGGTCCACGCTCAACCCCGGCTCAACGCGGTCCAGCAGCACGTGGCGGTTGTCTTCGTGGGTGAGCTGGATCTTGGTCTCTTCCACTTCCATGGCCAGCCAGTGCCCGGCGCGCTGTTCGATCAGCTTGAACAGGCGGTCGATGCCGCCGGTGTCTTCGATGTCATAGCGCATGCTGCCCAGGGCCAGCTGGGATTTCTGCGAGTACACCGAGTTGATGGTGTGCCAGGTCGCCAGGTTCATGTGGTGGCTGGTGGGCATGTAGGCGCCGCTTTTCATGCGGCTGCCGTAGCCGAACAGCGGCATGATGCCGGCCAGGGACAGTTGCTTGTCGAAGTCGGTCCCACCGATGTGCACGCCGCCGGTGGCGAGGATGTCGTCCTGGCGGTTGTCGTTGTGGCGGCGGTCCGGGGACAGGCGCACCAGCGAGAAGTCGGACGTACCCCCGCCGATGTCGACGATCAGTACCAGCTCTTCCTTCTCGATGGTGGATTCGTAGTCGAACGCGGCGGCAATCGGTTCGTACTGGAACGAGATGTCCTTGAAACCGATCTTGCGCGCCACGTCGACCAGGGTGTTTTCGGCCTCCTGGTCGGCCATCGGGTCGTCATCGACGAAAAACACCGGGCGCCCCAGCACCACCTCTTCGAACTCGCGGCCGGCGGTGGCTTCGGCGCGGCTCTTGAGTTGGCCGATAAACAGCGCCAGCAGGTCGGTGAACGGCATCGCCGTGCCCAAGACGCTGGTGTCGTGCTTGATCAACTTGGAACCCAGCAGGCTCTTGAGCGAGCGCATCAGCCGGCCTTCGTAGTTCTCCAGGTATTCGTGCAGGGCCAGGCGACCGTAGACCGGGCGGCGCTCCTCGAAGTTGAAGAACACCACCGACGGCAGGGTGATCTTGTCGTCCTCCAGCGCGATAAGCGTTTCCATGCCGGGGCGGATCCAGCCGACGGTGGAGTTGGACGTGCCGAAGTCGATACCGCAGGCACGGGCTGGGGATGGGTTTTTCATGTCTATCGGGTTCCGGTTGAAAAACGGCCGCGCAGTGTATGCCAGTCGAGGGCGGATGCGTAGGCCGACCATCCGTTAAATCGTGCTTGAAAGTTCGGCATTCGCCCCCACATCTGGTGCATACGGCAAGCGCCGATAACACTTTGACGCACCCCCAGGCCACAAGACTCAACAGGTGCAAACCAGCGCACGTTGTGCCCCGGGCTGTGCGATCTCGATTAAGGATGGTGAACCGCCGATGGATTTCAAAGACTACTACAAGATTCTGGGTGTCGAGCCGAGCGCCGATGACAAGGAAATCAAGGCTGCCTATCGCAAGCTCGCGCGCAAATATCACCCGGACGTAAGCAAGGAAAAAGACGCCGAAGCCAAGTTCAAGGACGCGTCCGAAGCCTATGAAGCGCTTAAAAGCGCCGACAAGCGTGCCGAATATGACGAGTTGCGCAAATACGGCCAGCATGGCCAGCCGTTCCAGGGCCCGCCAGGCTGGCAGAGCCGTGGCGGGTTTGGCGGTGGCCAGGGCACCGAGGATTTTTCCGACTTCTTCAGCTCGATCTTTGGCGGGCGTGGCGATGCCTTCGGTGGCGGCCAGCGTCGTCCAACCGGGCGTAAAGGCCAGGACGTGGAGATGCAGCTGTCGGTGTTCCTCGAAGAGACACTGTCCACCGAGTCCAAGCAGATCAGCTTCCAGGTGCCGCAATACGACGCCTCGGGCCGGCATGTCAGCAACACCACCAAGAGCCTGAACGTGAAGATCCCCGCCGGTGTCGCCGACGGTGAGCGTATTCGCCTCAAAGGCCAGGGCGCACCGGGTGTTGGCGGCGGGGCCAACGGTGACCTGTACCTGATCGTCAAGTTTGCGCCGCACCCCAAGTTCGAAGTGGATGGCGAAAACCTGATCATCAACCTGCCGCTGGCGCCGTGGGAGTTGGCGTTGGGCGCGGAAGTGGCCGTGCCGACCCTGACCGGCAAGATCAACCTCAAGGTGCCGGCCGGCAGCCAGAACGGCCAGCGCATGCGCGCCAAGGGCCATGGTTTGCTGAACAAGGCCGGGCAGCGTGGCTTCCTGTACGTGCAGCTCAAGGCGGTGATGCCACCGGCAGGCGATGACGACGTGAAAGCGTTGTGGCAGGAGCTGGCCAAAAAAGCCGCGTTCAATCCGCGCGAGCAGTTCTAAGGGGATTTGTGGTGAGGGCACAAGCTCCCTCACCACAGGTTTCAAGTCAGAACAGGAAATACCGCTGCGCCATCGGCAACACATCCGCCGGTTCACACCACAGCAGCACCCCGTCGGCCTTGACCTGATAGGTCTGGGGGTCCACCTCGATGTCCGGCAGGTAATCGTTGTGGATCAGGTCGGTTTTCTGCACGTCGCGACAGCCCTTCACCACCCCAATCTGTTTCTTCAGGCCCAGGGCTTGCGGCAAGCCTGCGTCCAGCGCCGCCTGGCTGATAAACGTCAGGCTGGTGGCATGCAATGAGCTGCCGAAACTGGCGAACATCGGGCGGTAGTGCACCGGCTGCGGGGTGGGGATCGACGCATTGGCATCGCCCATCAGGCTGGAAGCAATCGCACCGCCCTTGAGGATCAGGGTCGGCTTGATGCCGAAGAACGCCGGGCGCCACAGCACCAGGTCAGCCCACTTGCCCACTTCGATGGAGCCGACGATATGGCTGATGCCATGGGTAATCGCCGGGTTGATGGTGTACTTGGCGATGTAGCGCTTGGCGCGGAAGTTGTCGTTGCCCGGGCCGTCACCGGGCAGGGCGCCGCGCTGTTTCTTCATCTTGTCGGCGGTCTGCCAGGTGCGCGTGATCACTTCACCGACGCGGCCCATGGCCTGGCTGTCGGAGCTGATCATCGAGAACGCGCCGAGGTCGTGCAGGATGTCTTCGGCGGCGATGGTCTCGCGGCGGATGCGGCTTTCGGCGAAGGCCACGTCTTCGGCAATGCTCGGGTCCAGGTGATGGCAGACCATCAGCATGTCCAGGTGCTCGTCGATGGTGTTGCGCGTGAACGGCCGCGTCGGGTTGGTGGAGCTGGGCAGCACGTTGGGAAAGCCGCAGGCCTTGATGATGTCCGGCGCGTGGCCGCCGCCGGCACCTTCGGTGTGGTAGGTGTGGATGGTGCGGCCCTTGAGCGCGGCCAGGGTGGTTTCGACAAAGCCGGATTCGTTGAGGGTGTCGCTGTGGATCGCCACCTGTACGTCGTACTGGTCGGCGACGCTCAGGCAGTTGTCGATGCTGGCGGGCGTGGTGCCCCAGTCTTCGTGCAGCTTCAAGCCGATGGCGCCGGCCTTGACCTGTTCGATCAACGGCTCGGGCAAGCTGGCGTTGCCCTTGCCGGTAAACCCGATGTTCATCGGGAACGAGTCGCTGGCCTGCAGCATGCGCGCCAGGTGCCAGGGCCCGGAGGTGCAGGTGGTGGCGTTGGTGCCGGTGGCCGGCCCGGTACCGCCGCCGATCATGGTGGTGACACCGCTGGTCAGCGCCTCTTCGATCTGCTGCGGACAGATGAAATGCACATGGGAGTCGATGCCGCCGGCGGTGAGGATCATGCCTTCGCCGGCGATCACTTCGGTGCTGGCGCCGATGGCCATGGTCACGCCGGGCTGGATATCCGGGTTACCTGCCTTGCCGATCGCGTGGATGCGGCCGTTCTTCAAGCCGACGTCGGCCTTGACGATGCCCCAGTGGTCGATGATCAGCGCGTTGGTGATCAGGGTGTCGACGACTTCATGGGCGAGCAATTGGCTCTGGCCCTGGCCGTCGCGGATCACTTTGCCGCCGCCGAATTTCACTTCTTCGCCGTAGACGGTGAAGTCCTGCTCGACTTCGACGAACAGCTCGGTGTCGGCCAGGCGGACCTTGTCACCGACGGTGGGGCCGTACATGTCGGCGTAGGCTTGGCGGCTGATTTTCATGTGTGTGCCCTGAAATATTTGTGTTGAATGTGAAATCGCTATCGGGGGCAAGCCCCCTCCCACCTTTGGAATGCGTTCCCCTGTGGGAGGGGGCTTGCCCCCGATGAGGCCCTAAAGGTCGCCCATGATCCGCCCGGCAAACCCGAACACCCGCCGCCCGCCGCTCAAATCCACCAGCTCGACCTCACGGCTCTGCCCCGGCTCGAACCGCACCGCCGTGCCCGCCGGAATATTCAGGCGCATGCCACGGCTCAAGGCACGGTCAAATGTCAGCGCATCATTGGTCTCGAAAAAATGGTAGTGCGAACCCACCTGGATCGGCCGGTCGCCGCTGTTGGCCACACTGAGGGTGACGGTGCGTCGGCCGACGTTGAGTTCGATCTCGCCAGGCTGGATCTGATATTCGCCAGGAATCATGCAGGTTGCCCCAGGGTCTTGAAGTAGATGGCGGTCGGGCTATAGCGCCCGTCCGGGCTTTGGCAGTAGTCGGGCAGTTCACCGATCTTGGTGTAGCGCAGCGACTGGTAGAAGGCTTCGGCAGGCGAGCCGGCTTCGGTGTCCAGGTACAGCAGGCCGCGCTTGTGCTGGCGCGCGGCGAGTTCCAGGGTGTTCATCAATTGTTGGCCCAGGCCGTGGCGCCGCGCGTTGCTGTGCACCAGCAGCTTTTGCACTTCGGCGCGGTTCAGGCCGTTGGCTTTCTGGCACAGCGCCAACTGCACGCTGGCGATCACCTGCTCATCGCGCACCACCACCCACAGCAACAGGCTGGCGTCTTCAATGCTCGCCTGTACCCCGTCCAGATAGGCACGGGCCTGGGCTTCATCGAAGTCGGCCATGAAACCCACCGACGCACCGTGCTTGACCGCATCCAGCAACAGCTCGATCAGGCCCCGACGGTAGTGGGCAAAACTTTCAGCATTGACTCGACGCAGTTGCGCGGCGTTCATCGAACTCACTCCTTGGGCGGTTGCGCGCCCGGATTCAATGTCAGTTGCATAAAGGTCAGGTCCAGCCAGCGGCCGAACTTGATGCCCACTTGGGGCATTTGCCCGGTGGTGACGAACCCCAGGCGTTCATGCAGGCGGATCGAGGCCAGGTTGCCGCTTTCGATGGCCGCCACCATCACATGCTTGCCACAGGTTCTGGCGCGTTCGATCAGGGCCTGCATCAGCCGTGGGCCAAGGCCCTTGCCGCGCTGGTCGTTGCGTACATACACCGAGTGTTCGACGCTGTAGCGGTAGCCTTCGAACGCGCGCCAATCGCCGAACGAGGCATAGCCGATCACTTGCTCATTTTCGGTCGCCACCAGAATCGGATAGCCCTGGGCCTGGCGTGCACTGAGCCAGGCCTGGCGGTTGCCGAGATCCACCAGTTGTTCGTTCCAGATCGCCGTGGTGTTGAGTACCGCGTCGTTGTAGATGTCGCGGATCGCCGGCAGGTCTTGCTCGGTTGCATCACGAATCATGGCCGTGCCTCACGCGATGGGTTGGTGGACGGTCACCAGCTTGGTGCCGTCGGGGAAGGTGGCTTCCACCTGGATATCCGGGATCATTTCCGGGATGCCTTCCATCACCTGTTCACGGCTGAGCAGGGTGGTGCCGTAGTGCATCAGGTCGGCCACGGTGCGGCCATCGCGGGCGCCTTCCATCAAGGCGGCGGAGATATAGGCTATGGTTTCCGGGTAGTTGAGCTTCACACCGCGCGCCAGGCGCCGTTCGGCCACTAGGCCTGCGGTGAAGATCAGCAGTTTGTCTTTTTCCCGTGGGGTCAGGTCCATGGTTCAAGGTCCTTCAAAGAATGCATTCTTAAATACAACAGAGATCAAGTGTGGGAGGGGGCTTGCCCCCGATAGGGCAGTATCAGGCAATACAGCTGTCACTGACCCACCGCCATCGGGAGCAAGCCCCCTCCCACCTGTTGATCTTCATGTGCTCCAGATTCGTGGTGCAACCGCCTCTCGCCCAAACATGGCGGGGCGTAACAATTTCCATAAATCAATCAACCATTCCCGCGCCAGCAGCGCTTCGCTGGCCAGGCAGCGGGCGACCAGCAAGCCGGGCAGTTGGGTCAGGTCGCCGCGCACGGCGTGGGGCAGGGCGCGGCAGTGTTCGAGTAATTCGGGCTCGATATCGCCGGTCACCAGCAGGGTGGCGAACACCGGTTGGCCGTCCAGGCCGATGGGCGAGTCGAGCAGGCCATCGGCGCCCACAATGCGCTGGCGCTCGTGCCAGAGCAACTGGCCGTCGCGGCGGATATCCAGGTGCGATTGAAAGTGGCCCAGGTCGAATCGCTCGCCACTGGCCGGACGCCCCAGGGCGATCACGTCCCAGTAGAACAGCCGGGCATCGCCGTGCAGGTCGATGCGGGTGCTGAGTTCGGCCTGGGCGGCGCTGAACACAATGGTTTCCTGGGGCAGCCATTCCAGGGTCGCGCCGGCCTCCACGGTGAGATCAAGTTGCTGATACGCCGGGCCGCTGGCGCGATACCACTTCGCCGCGCCGGGGCTGGTCAATTGCGCCCACGCACCCTCGGCGACATGGGCGCGGATGTCCAGGCGGTCACCGCCAGCAATCCCGCCAGGCGGGTGCACGATGATGTGCTGGCACACCTCGGGGCCTTCGGCGTACAGGTGCTTTTGCACCCGCAGCGGGCCAAGGTGACGGCGCATCACCGGGCGCGTGGTGTCGCCGAAACGCGCGTAGCCGAGGTCCAGCTCGGCGTGCCAGCTGGGGGTGAACAGGGCAGGGGAAACGGGCAGGTTCATGGTTTCTTGTGCTTATCGTCAGGACGCTACAGGTTAGATGGTAACCAAACCGCGCACACCCTCACTCTCCATATTTTCACCACGGCCCTGCTGCACGATTTCACCGCGCGACATCACCAGGTATTGGTCGGCCAGCTCGGCGGCAAAGTCGTAGAACTGCTCAACCAACAGGATCGCCATATCGCCGCGCGCCGCGAGCTTCTTGATCACGGCGCCGATCTCCTTGATCACCGAGGGCTGGATGCCTTCGGTGGGCTCATCGAGGATCAACAGGCGCGGGCGGCTGGCCAGGGCGCGGCCGATGGCCAACTGTTGCTGCTGGCCGCCGGACAAATCGCCGCCGCGCCGGTGCTTCATTTGCAGCAAAACCGGGAACAGTTCATAGATAAACGCCGGCACTTCCTTGGCTTCGGAACCGGGAAAACGCGACAGGCCCATCAGCAGGTTTTCTTCCACCGTCAGCCGCCCGAAAATCTCCCGGCCCTGGGGCACATAGGCGATCCCTGCGTGCACCCGCTGGTGCGGCTTGAAGCCGGTGATGGCCTTGCCCTCCCAGTTCACCGCGCCTTCCTTGGCCGGCAGCAAACCCATCAGGCATTTGAGCAGGGTGGTCTTGCCCACGCCGTTACGCCCGAGCAGGCAGGTGACCTCGCCGATCTTCACGTCGAAGGACAGCCCGCGCAGGATGTGGCTACCGCCGTAGTACTGGTGCAGCTTGTCGACTTGCAGCATGTTCAGTTCTCCTTAGCGACCGAGGTACACCTCGATCACCCGCTCATTTTCCTGCACCTGTTCCAGCGACCCTTCGGCCAGCACGCTGCCCTGGTGCAACACGGTCACGTGGTCGGCAATCGAGCCGACAAACCCCATGTCGTGTTCCACCACCATCAACGAATGCTTGCCCGCCAGGCGCTTGAACAGTTCGGCGGTGAATTCGGTCTCGGCGTCGGTCATGCCCGCCACCGGTTCGTCCAGCAGCAACAGTTGCGGGTCTTGCATCAGCAGCATGCCGATTTCCAGGAACTGTTTTTGCCCGTGGGAGAGCAGCCCGGCGGGCCGATGCACGGAGGCGGTGAGGCGGATGGTGTCGAGCACTTCGTCGATTCCATCCTTTTGCTCGCCGCTCAGGCGCGCACGCAGGCTGGCCCACACCGACTTGTCGGTCTTCTGCGCCAGCTCCAGGTTTTCGAACACGCTCAGGGCTTCGAACACCGTGGGTTTCTGGAACTTGCGGCCGATGCCGGCCTGGGCGATCTGCACTTCGCTCATGCTGGTCAAGTCGAGGGTTTCGCCAAACCAGGCCTTGCCGTGGCTGGGCCGGGTCTTGCCGGTGATCACGTCCATCAGGGTGGTCTTGCCCGCGCCGTTGGGGCCGATGATGCAGCGCAATTCACCGACGCCGATGTACAGGTTCAAGTCGTTGAGCGCCTTGAACCCATCGAAGCTGACGCTGATATCTTCCAGGGTCAGGATGGTGCCGTGGCGGGTGTTCAGGCCGGTGCCTGCGGCCTGGCCGATGCCGATGGCATCGCGGCCGCTGCCCGCATCGAAAATAGGTTCGAGCATGACGTTCCTCATTTCTTCAACAGCCCGATAACGCCCTTGGGCAGGTACAGGGTGACGATGATGAACAGCGCCCCGAGGAAGAACAGCCAGTACTCCGGGAAGGCCACGGTGAACCAGCTCTTCATGCCGTTGACCACGCCGGCGCCAAGCAACGGCCCGATCAGCGTGCCACGCCCGCCCAGGGCCACCCACACGGCGGCTTCGATGGAGTTGGTCGGCGACATTTCACTCGGGTTGATGATGCCCACCTGCGGCACGTACAAGGCGCCTGCCAGGCCGCACAGCACCGCGCTCAGCACCCACACGAACAGCTTGAAGCCGCGCGGGTCGTAGCCGCAGAACATCAGGCGGTTCTCGGCATCGCGCAGGGCGGTCAGCACCCGGCCGAACTTGCTCCGGGCCAGGCGCCAGCCGATGTACAGGCTCGCCACCAGCAGCACCACCGTGGCCACGAACAGCACCGCCCGCGTGCCCGGTTCGGTGATGCCGAAACCGAGGATGCTGCGGAAGTTGGTGAAGCCGTTATTGCCGCCGAACCCGGTCTCGTTGCGAAAGAACAACAGCATCCCGGCAAAGGTCAGCGCCTGGGTCATGATCGAGAAATACACGCCCTTGATCCGCGAGCGAAAGGCGAAAAAACCGAACACCAGCGCCAGCACGCCCGGCGCCAACACCACCAGGCACAGGGCCCAGAGGAAGTGCTCGGTGCCGACCCAATACCAGGGCAATTCGGTCCACGACAAAAACGTCATGAACGCCGGCAGCTCATCGCCGGAAGCCTGGCGCATCAGGTACATGCCCATGGCATAGCCGCCGAGGGCAAAGAACAGGCCGTGACCCAGGGACAACATCCCCGCGTAGCCCCACACCAGGTCCAGGGCCAGGGCGACAATGGCGTAGCAGAGGATCTTGCCCACCAGTGTCAGGGTGTAGGCCGATACATGCAGCGGGTTTTCCGGCGACAGCAGCGAACACAACGGCAGGGCCAGCAGCAGCAACAGCACCACCGCGCCGACTGCAATCGTCACCTGGGGGCCGGCCTTTTGCGTGGCCGTAAGCATCAATGGCTGGTTCATCAGTCGATCACCCGTCCTTTCAGTGCGAAGAGTCCCTGCGGGCGTTTCTGGATAAACAGAATGATCAGCGCGAGGATCAGGATCTTGCCGAGCACGGCACCGATCTGTGGTTCCAGGATCTTGTTGGCGATACCCAAGCCAAACGCCGCCATGACGCTACCGGCCAACTGGCCGACACCGCCGAGCACCACCACCAGGAACGAGTCGATGATATAGCTCTGGCCCAGGTCCGGACCGACGTTGCCGATCTGGCTCAGCGCCACCCCGCCAAGCCCGGCGATGCCGGAGCCCAGGCCAAAGGCGAGCATGTCCACACGCCCGGTGGGCACGCCGCAGCAGGCGGCCATGTTGCGGTTCTGGGTGACGGCGCGCACGTTGAGGCCCAGGCGGGTCTTGTTCAGCAGCAGCCACGTCAGCACCACCACAAACAGTGCGAAGGCGATGATCACGATGCGGTTGTACGGCAGCACCAGGTTGGGCAGCACTTGAATGCCACCCGACAGCCACTGCGGGTTGGCCACCTCGACGTTCTGCGCACCAAACACCAGGCGCACCAGTTGGATCAGCATCAGGCTGATGCCCCAGGTGGCGAGCAGGGTTTCCAGCGGGCGCCCGTACAGGTGACGAATCACCGTACGTTCCAGGGCCATGCCGATGGCGGCGGTGACGAAGAACGCCACCGGCAGCGCGATCAGCGGGTAGAACTCGATGGCCGCCGGCACGTAGCGCTGCATCAGCAGCTGCACCACATAGGTGGAGTAGGCGCCGAGCATCAGCATCTCGCCGTGGGCCATGTTGATCACACCGAGCAGGCCGAAGGTGATCGCCAGGCCCAGGGCCGCCAGCAGCAGGATCGAGCCCAGGGACATGCCGCTGAAGGCCTGGCCGAGGATCTCACCCATCATCAGTTTTCGTTTGACCTGTGCCAGGCTGGTCTCGGCGGCGGTGTGCACGGCGGCGTCGGTTTCCACCCCGGGCGCCAGCAGCGCTTCGAGGCGCGTGCGGGCCAGCGGGTCGCCGGTACTGCCGAGCAAACGCACGGCGGCGAGGCGCACGGCCGGGTCGGTGTCGACCAGTTGCAGGTTGGCCAGGGCCAGGCTGAGGGCGGTGTGCACGTCCTCATTGGTCTCGGCGGCGACCTGCTGGTCAAGAAACTTGAGTTGCGCAGGTTGCGCGCTTTTTTGCAGGGTGCGTGCCGCGGCCAGGCGCACCTTGGGGTCGGCGGCGAGCAGTTGCTGGCTGGCCTGCACGTTGTCGATCAAGCCGCGCAGGCGGTTGTTCAGGCGCACGGTCTTGGTCTCGCCGTTGAGCGTGAGCTGACCTTGTTGCAGGGCGTCCACCAACTCGATGCGCGCCGGGTCGGGCTGGGCGGCCCAGTCCTGGAGGAGCTTGGCTTGTTGCGTCGGGTTGGCGGCCAGGAAGTCTTCGGCGTCGCCGGCATGTACCGCCAAAGGCAGTAACAGCAGCCATGCCAGGAAATAGCGATTGAGGGCAGCGGGCATAAACAAATGTCCTAGTCATGCGCGAACAGTGTGGGAGGGGGCTTGCCCCCGATAGCAGTGGGTCAGTGACAAGTGCATTGCCTGACACACCGCTATCGGGGGCAAGCCCCCTCCCACAGTTGACCTGTGGTCGGGCTTTAGTTGCTCTTCACCGCGTAGTCCGGCTTTTTGTCATTGCCAGGAATGTACGGGCTCCACGGCTGCGCCCGGATCGGCTCCTGGGTCTGCCATACCACCGAGAACTGCCCGTCAGACTGGATCTCGCCGATCATCACCGGCTTGTGCAAGTGGTGGTTGGTCTTGTCCATGGTCAGGGTAAAGCCCGACGGCGCGGCAAAGGTCTGGCCAGCCAGGGCTTCGCGCACTTTGTCGACGTCGGTGGACTTGGCTTTCTCGGCTGCCTGCGCCCACATGTGGATGCCCACGTAGGTGGCTTCCATCGGGTCGTTGGTCACCGCTTTGTCCGCGCCCGGCAGGTTGTGTTTCTTCGCGTAGGCTTTCCAGTCGGCGACAAACTTCTTGTTCACCGGGTTCTCCACTGACTGGAAGTAGTTCCAGGCCGCGAGGTTGCCCACCAGCGGCTTGGTGTCGATGCCGCGCAGTTCTTCTTCACCCACGGAGAAGGCCACCACCGGTACGTCGGTCGCCTTCAAACCCTGGTTGGCCAGCTCCTTGTAGAACGGCACGTTGGAGTCGCCGTTCACGGTGGAAATCACCGCCGTCTTGCCACCGGCGGAGAACTTCTTGATGTTGGCGACGATGGTCTGGTAATCGGCATGGCCGAACGGGGTGTAGACCTCTTCGATGTCCTTGTCCGCCACGCCTTTGGAATGCAGGAACGAGCGCAGGATCTTGTTGGTGGTGCGCGGGTACACATAGTCGGTGCCGAGCAGGAAGAAACGCTTGGCGCTGCCGCCTTCTTCGCTCATCAGGTATTCCACCGCCGGAATCGCCTGCTGGTTCGGCGCCGCACCGGTGTAGAACACGTTCGGCGACATCTCTTCACCCTCGTATTGCACCGGGTAGAACAGCAGGCCGTTGAGCTCTTCGAACACCGGCAATACCGACTTGCGCGACACCGAGGTCCAGCAGCCAAACACCACGGCGACCTTGTCCTGGGTCAGCAGCTGCCGGCCCTTTTCCGCGAACAGCGGCCAGTTCGACGCCGGGTCCACCACCACCGGCTCAAGCATCTTGCCGTTCACCCCGCCCTTGGCGTTGATCTCGTCGATGGTCATCAGCGCCATGTCTTTGAGGGACGTTTCGGAGATGGCCATGGTCCCGGAGAGCGAGTGCAGGATGCCGACCTTAATGGTCTCGGCGGCCTGCACGGTCCAGGTCAGGCCCATGGCGACAATGGAGGCGGACAGGGTGAAAGCCTTGATCAAGCTGCGACGCTTCATGGTGCGGTCTCCGTAAACGTTTAGTTTTTTTTGATAGGCCGATGTGAACGCTGAAGGGGTACTAGCAAGGGCTGTGCCCGATGGCCAAACGCCCGGTTTTGCGGGGGCTGGAGCCCGGCGCCTGGCGCTGGCGCACCAATGCGGAGCGTGCAGGCGTTGGCGGTGCAGGGGATGCGCCTAAAGAGTGCCTGGGGGCCTCGATAACTATGCAGCGCCCTGCTGGCGGTTCAAGCGAGGACGCTTCTGCATGGCAAGCGTTGTGCGAGCCCGGTGCCCATGGGCACCGACGACGAACATGATCAAGGGAGTGTCATGCAAGAGCATTTATCCAGAGAGGAGCGCGCGGCAGCGAGGGGCCTTCGATACACCTTCAGCCCTGGGTTTATCAGTGCCGACGATGCTGCACGCTATGTGCACGAGCGCATTGGCGACAAGCGCGATCGCGAGTACGGCAGTGTCATTCTCCAGCGCCTGGCCGATAGCAAAGTGTTTGCCACCGAGCCGATTCCCGGCAAGGCGGCGACGTTCGACTTTTCGCTGTTGCTGGAGCGCGGGGCGCAGAACGAGTTCCTCGATCCTGCGGGCTACAAACTGGTGGGCGGGGTGCATTCTCACCCTGACCAGTTTGCCCAGCTCAAGGCCCTCAATCCCGATTATCGGGATCGCCAGGTGCGTATCTTCAACAGCTTTTTTTCCACCCGCGATGTGGTCTTCAACCACTACGAAGGGCGTGCGTTCGGCACCGCCTACTTGTCGGGCCCCCAGGGTGTATTGCTCAAGTACCAGCCGGGTTTTTCCGAGGCCGAACGCAAGTTTGTCGACTGGATCGACGACGTCAGCACGGCCGTGCCCGCCGATGGTCACGATGGCACGCTCGAAGGCTTTATCAAGAAAGTGGCGTCGGTAGGCCGCTTGTCGTTGCTGGTCGCCAGCGATGACTGGGGCGGGGTGCCCGGTGTCATCGATCAGCGCTGGCGGCCCTATCTGCCACTGAACAGCGGCCAGCCCACCATCGCCTGTGGGGCGGTGTATCCCGAGGCCACCCAGGCGCTCAACGCCGTGCAGGCGCGCATGCGGCGCATGCCGAATGTCAGCCAGATGGCCCTGCTGCTCAAGCATGAGCTGCGCGATGAATTCGCCGCCACCCAACCCTTCGTACTCAGCAGTGCCGAGCAGTTGCCCACCGACAACCACCTGCCTTTGCTGGCGGGCGGGCCACCCTTGCCGGAAGGCTTTCACCTGCAGGGCTTCTTCTATCTGTCGCGGCCGGTACCGGCGCAGTTTCCGACGGTGGAACCGTGGCTGTACCAGCAGTTCTTCAGCCCTCGGGAGCTGGCGGCCTACATCGCCACGGCCCGCCGCTACATGCATACGGCGCCCTCCGTGCTGGGCATCTCGCTGTACCTGCGCACCAAGGACAATGCCTTGCTGCGCTACCGGTTCAGCGGCTCACCGGCGGAAACGCGATTGTTCACCACCGATGAGCCCGGCCTTCACCTGGCCCTCGCGGCGGGAACCCTGACCCCGCGCCAGTTTGTGAAGCAGGTGGCCGAAGCCGGTGAGTTGAGCGTCGAACAGACCAGCCCGCTGTGGGACGTGGAAGGCGTGGTCGAGAACAACTGGACGCCCTATGCACGCTTCCCGTTCAAGCAGGCCAGCCTCGGCCAGGCGTTTTCGTCGGCCGACAAGGCCGCACAGTTTGCCCATGCGCAGGTGGGCGAGCGCCGTGACCGCGCCTATGTGGCGCTGATTCTGAAGCACCCCGACCAGCACTTTGTACTGACGCAATTGCTGCAGGCGGGCACCAACCCTTATGGGTTCCAGGGGTTCTATCCGTGGGACGCTTACAGCAAACAGTTGGCGTTGCCCGGTGGTTATCAACTGCACGCCTGGTTCGGCTCGCACATGGCGTTGTCATGGGGGAACCTCGATGCCGACTTCAAGACGAAGTGGACCCGTGACGATGCCAGTGTCTACTTCCAGGGCTTTACTGATGTCGAGGCCCACAGGATTCATCAACTGCGCGTGCCGGGCTACCTCTCTGGCGCGGCAGACTGCCTGCTTGTGCTGGAGCCGGAAGGGGCGGACCAGGCCGCATTCACGCGATTGTTCGCGCCGGCGCCGGGCGGCAGCCTGATTGCCAGAGACCTGGCGGACGGTACCTATACGCCTGCCGAAGGCGTGCGCAAGTTGGCTGGGGTCAGTCGCCTGCGGGTGGTCCTGGGCAATGCGCTATGGGGGCCGCCTAGCGTGATTGGCCGGCACTGGCGAGCGTTTGCCGCTGCGCCGTCCCTGCCAAGCGGCGCGACCGCCGTGGCCACTCTGCCGGCCTTGAGCCCGGCGTTTGTGTCCGCGGATGATGCGGCGCTCTGGGCTCACCGGCGTATCGGGACGCGACGCGAGCGTGAGTTCGGTGGGGTCATCCTGAAAAAGCCTGGCGGGCATTTCTTTGCCACCGAGCCGCAAGTCAGCACCGGCGCGCGGTTCGACTTCCTCACCCTCCTGGCCACGGATGATCGCGCCCAGTTCATTGCTCCGCCCTCTTATGAATGCCAGGGCTTCTACCGTTCCTACCCGGCCGAGCCTGGCGAGGTGGAGCGCTACAACCCGGGCTTCAACCCGGACCAGGTCGAGCTGACCGGCAGCTTCTTCTCGAATGCCGATCAGGTGTTTGCCCTGTCCCACCGTGATTTCACCCCGGTGCATTATCTGTCCGGTCCTGACGGCACATTGCTCAAGTACACGAGCAGCGGTTCCCAGGCCGAACAATCCCTGTTGCGGCAGTTGACGGGGATCGAGCCGGCGCAGCCTCTCACCGGGTTCGAGGGGGCGGTGTGGAACCTGGCGCAGGCCGGGGACTTGAGGGTCGTGGTGGGCAGCAAGGTCTGGGGTGGGGTGCGGGGGCGTGTGCTGCACGGCTGGACCCTGGGCAGTCCTGCCACCTCGGTGCAGGACCTGCCGTTTTTTACCCCGCTGCTGTCGATGGGGCACAGTGCGGTGCTGGTCGCCCTGAGCAGCGTCGACTTGCTGGGGCAGGCGGCGGTGGGCGTGGTGCTGAAACACCGTACCACCTCGAATTACATCGCTACGCTGCCGGCGCCGTTGGGGACGACCCTGGACAGTCTGTTTCCCGTGGGGGACCGCGGTGAGCCAAGGCTGGTGCCGAATTATCGCCTGGTGGGTCTCTATCACGCCCAATCAGCACAGGCGCCGCAGAGGCTGCCACCCATGGACGCATGGCTCTATAAGCGTTTCGCTACGCCGGCGGTGCTGGTGGATGCCATGAGACAGTCGATCGCCAGCGCCGGTATGCAGATCGCCGCGCTCGGTCTCAAGCTGTATCTGCGCACCGCTGATAACGCTTTGCTGCACTGGCAGGTGCCGAGTGCCTCGTCTGCCAACGAGCTGTTTGTCGTCGACGGACAAACCGTGACCGACAACGGCAATGAAGCGGCCTTGCTCGACGGCACATTGTCGCCGCGGGATTTCGTGCGCCGCGTGATGCGCGCGGGGGAGTTGTCGGTGGTCCAGCAAGGTGGCCTGTGGAACACCCTCGGGCCGTTGTATGACAGCGAGCACTTGCCGCTTGGCTCCGGCGAGCGGCCCTTGAGCGGGATGTTCCTGACCGCGGACGACGCTGCGCGGCATGCCCATGAACGCATCGGCGTTCGCCGCAGCAATGCCTATGCCGGGTATGTCCTCAAGCGGGACGATGGGCGATTTGTGTTCACTGAGCCGGTGGCCATTTCCGGCGACGGCTTTGCCTCCGACCTGCTGCGCCCTGCCAACGGCAGCGCTTATCTGGTGCCGCCTGCGGGCCATCAGCTCTATGCGCGCTACAGTTCGCATACCGCGTTATCCGTGGCTGACCTGGAGCGTCAACGGCGTCTTGGCTGGACGCTGGCCGACCTGGAAGTCAACGCCACGCTGTTCTCCGATGTGGAGATCCGTTCGGTGATCGAATCGCGGCTGCCGGCCTATCTGAGCGGTTCGCCGAATAACCTGATCAGCTATCGCCCCAGTGGTTCTGCCAATGAGCTGCTGGTACTGAGCAATACCCAGCGCGAGCCCGGCCAGCATGGCTATTTCGAACGGCTGGAGAGCGGCCAGCTCAAACCGGTGGACATCGTCGCCCGGCTGGCCGATGCCGGCACCCTGAGCGTGCTGGTGCGCAGCGCGCTGTGGGGGCCGCGTGGCAGGGTCTACAGCGACTGGACGCCCAACTTCAACTACGCCGAAGTCGATCTGCAGGCACCGGCGTTCGGCGCGATCTTCGACAGTCTCGATGCCGCGGCACTCAATGCCCATGTGCGCTGGTACGGCAGGAACCTGGATGCACAACGCTGTACGGCGTACATCCTTAAGCATCCGCAGCGTGATGAGTTTGTGGTCAGTGAACTGCTGGCGATCACCTCCGGCGGGCGTTGGTTGAGTGACTCCTCCAGGGGCGTCGGTTATCTGGCCGGTGGCGAATTCGCCAAGGGGTTCGAGCTGGCCGGCCTGCTGTTTTCGCAGCAATGGGTGCCGGCGGGATTGCCCACCCCCGAGGCCTGGCTGGCGCGGTTCTTCATCACCCCCGAGGTGCTGCTGCGCGCCGAACAGGATGCCCGGCATCTGCCGCGTCCGGCAGCCACTGCGATACTGCCGGTGTATGTGTCGACACACGATGGCGCCTTGTTGCGCTGCCAACCTCCGGCATCCTCCCTGCTCAAGGAGGCCACCGACGGCACGGGCGTGATCATCGCCGGGATGAACCTGCACAACGGGACGCTGGACGTCCAGCGCTATGTGTCACAGGTCGCCCGGCCTGCGGACCTGCGGGTGCTCTACACCAGCCAGTGCTGGGACCGCCGGGGAGCGGTGGGCCAGGGTGGCGTGGCCTGGCGACCCTACGCCAACTTCATCCGCCGTCGCCTGGGCCCGGCCTTTCATTCCCAGGACGATGCGGCCCGGCACGCCCGTTCGCTGCTGCAGGGCAATGGTCTGCTGGGCGGGTTGATTCTGCAGCGTCCCGATGGCCTGTTTGTCGCCACCGAGCCGCTCAAGGTGCCCCAGGAAGACTTCGACCCCAAGTGGATTTTCCCGGATGAGGTGGTCAGTACCGGTGGCTTCCCGGCGGCCCATACGGTGGTTGCACGTTACCGTTCCAGCCCGGCGCGGGAGTTGCCCTTCGTACTTGAACTGGCGCAGGCCGGCCTCTATCGCAACATGCTGTCCACCCGCGTGATTTCATCGGCCCTCGCAGGCCAGGACGCCCGCCTGAACCGCGAGTACCTGCTGGGTTCCGATGGCTGTGTGGTGAGCTACACACGCAGCCGCTCCGCGCTGGAAGAAGCGCTGAGAAAACAGCTTTTGCCCCTCGACGAGACACGACTCGATCGCCTGGAAAACCTGCTCGAGCGTCAGATTCGCAATGCCGTGCTGGCGCCTGGCGAATTTGTCACGCGCCTGGCCAATGCGGGTATCTTGCGAGTGGTAGAGGGCAGCCCGACGTGGGGCACGCCACGCCGGATCACTGGCGCCTTCATCGTCAATAGCGACCGTCCCGCGCCATTGGCGATCCGGAACGCACTGGCAGACCCGGCGTTCAGTCCGCTGTTCACCCAGGAGCAGGACGCGGTGCGGTATGCCCATCAGCATCGTCGGCATGGCGAACACCTGCAGTTCGGCTACGTGTTCAAATCGCAGAAAAACGGGCACTACATGGTCAGCATGCCGCTGGTGCGCCAGAGCTATCGTGACTTTGCGCAAGTCTTTCCCGACGGTCTTTTCCCCCAGGGTTATGGGCTGGAAGGCTTCTACCTGTGTGCCAGCAGCGACAGCGTCACGCCGGCCACGGATCCGTTGCACCAGGCATTTTTTTCGCCCACGGACATGGACATCGGCATCCGCTTCTCGATTCACGGCATCAGGGGCAAGCAACTCACGTTTTACCTGTCATGCGCGGACGGTGCCCTGCTCAGGTATCAATACCTGGGCACGGATGCGCAGCTGGATTCGTGGGGCTCGCTGCTTGAAACACGGCAGCAGTTGCGCGCGGGCCGGATGACCCTGCTCAGTTACGTCCATCGCCTGCTCGACAAAGGGGTCCTGGATACGCTGGTCCGAGGCGAGGTCTGGACCACGCGCAATCGTGTCGATACGTTCTGGCAGCCCGGTGTCGATGAGGTGTTTGTGCCGCCTTGGCGTGCGGCCTGCGGTCCGGTTTTTTCCGCTGGGGATGATGCCGCGCGCTATCTCCGGCGCCAGCTTTCGCCATATCGGGGCAAACAGTATCTTTCGGCGATACTCGCCAACGCAGCGGGCACGTCGTTCCTGGCTACCTTGCCGGTAGCGGCCGGGGCCGACCAATCGCTGATTCTGCGCCTGTTCTACAGCGGGCCGCTGGGCCCTGTACAACCGGTGGTGCCGCCAGCGCCCCTGCCGGATTTTCCGCAGCCATATGCGGTTGCGGGTGTCCATCTGCTCTACAACAGCATGCCGGCCACCGACAGCCGGGCGCCGAAGGATATCGCCCTGACGCGTCATTTCGTGGCGCCGACCTTCCTGAGTTATTTCATCAGGGTGTTGCGCGGGCTGTCGCGGCCGTCGCCGGGTCTTTATCTGTCGAGCCAGGCCGGTGCGCTGTTGAAGTACCTGCCCAGTTATTCGGCGCAGGAAAGCCTGGTCCTGGTGGGCGGCCCCGACGTGTATCCCACCGTGTTCCTGAAGGGCGTGGCCAGGACCGGGAAGCTGTTTGTGCTGGACAAGGACGGCTTCTGGATGAACGAGGGGCTACTGTCCGAACAGCAAGTGGAGCGCTCCAATGGCCTGGAAATCGCCGTGCCCGAGGTCGACGAACCGCTGAGCCTGCGCGACCGCGACGAGCTGTAAGCGTCAGCGCTTGCGCATCAGGCCGATGAAGAACAGGCCGCCGATCGCCGCCGTGGCCACGCCAATCGGCAGGTCTTCGGGGGCGATCAAGGTGCGCGCCGCCACATCGACCCAGACCAGGAACAGGCTGCCCAGCAATGCACACACTGGCAGCAACCGACGATGCTCGGCGCCCACCAGGCGCCGGGCGATGTGCGGCACCATCAGCCCGACAAAGCCGATGGAGCCGCTGATGGACACCAGCACGCCGGTCATCAACGAGGCGACCAGGAACACCTTCAGCCGTACATTGCGGGCGTTCAGGCCAAGGGTCACGGCGGTCTGTTCGCCGGCCATCAGCGCGTTCAACGGGCGGGCCATGCCCACCAGCACCAGCAGCCCGAGCACTACGCTGGCGCCCGGAATCGCCAGCAGTTCCCAGCGTGCCAGGCCGAGGCCGCCGAGCATCCAGAACATCACCGCCGAGGCGGCGCGATGGTCGCCCATGAACAGCAGCAGATTGGCCGCCGCCATCATCACGAACGACACTGCCACGCCGCACAGCAACAGGCGATCACTCTCCAGCCGGCCATTGCGACTGGCTACCGCGAGCACCACGATCATGCTCGACAGGGCGCCGATAAAGGCGGCGATGGGCAAGGTCAGCAAGCCGATGATTTCACCTACATGCAGCACCACGATCACCGCGCCCAGGGTCGCGCCGGAAGTGACACCCAGCAGGTGCGGATCGGCCAGCGGATTACGCGTGACCGCCTGCAACACCGCACCGATCAACGCCAGCCCGGCCCCCACCAACGCCCCCAGCAGCATGCGCGGCACGCGGATCAGCCAGACGATAGGTACCTGCCCGGCCGACCAACTCACTTCGCCGATGCCGAAGACCTTGTACAGCAGGATGCGCCACACCACGTCCGCTGGTACCCGCGCCGGGCCGAAGCCCAGGGATATCACGCAGGACACCAGCAGCAATGCGCCCAGGGCGGCAAGCAGCAGGGTGTAACGACGGGTGATCATTCGCCGTGGAACCCCTTGGCCAGGGTTTCCACCGCCAGCACGTTATCGATGCCCGGCGTGGCTTGTACATACGGGATCACGATAAAGCGCTGGTTCCTGATCGCGTCCACCCCTTGCAGCGCCGGGTTGTTGAGCAGGAACTGCTGTTTTTGATCGGCGGTGACTTCGCTGTAGTCGACGATCACGATCACCTGTGGATTGCGCTCGACCACGGTCTCCCAGTTGACGCGGGTCCAACTGGCGTCGACGTCATCGAGGATGTTGCGCCCGCCGGCTGCGTCGATCAGCGCCTGGGGCATACCGAGGCGGCCGGAGGTCATGGCGCGGTCTTCACCGCTGTCGTAGAGGAACACGCGCGGCTTGTCGGCGGGCAGGTCTGTCTGCACCTCGGCGACCTGTGCCTGCATCTGTGCGATCAAGGCATTGGCGCGGTCCTGCACGTCGAAGATCCTGCCCAGGTTGCGCAGGTCGTTATAGGTGTCGTCCAGGGTCGCGGCCGGGCGCTTCATCACGAAGGCGCACGACTCGGTCAGCTCGTAGACGTTGATCCCCAGCGGCTGCAGGGTGTTCGGCGTCAGGTCGCCGCCCACGCGCATGCCGTAGTCCCAGCCGGCAAAGAAGAAATCCACATTGGCATTGAGCAGGGTTTCCACCGACGGGTACTTGCTCGCCAGCTCCGGCAGGCCATCGAGGGTCCGGGCCATGTCCGGGGTGACCGACTTCCAGCCGGTGATGCCGCTATAGCCGGCCATCCGCGGTTTGAGGCCCAGGGCAAGCATCATCTGGGTCATATTGATGTCATGGCTCACCGCATGCTTCGGCGCCTCCTGGAAGGTCACGTCGCGGTTGCAGCTTTTGACGGTGACCGGGTAATGGGTGGCTTCAGCGAAGGCTGGTGAAGCACCGAACAGCAGGGCCACAAGGGCGAAGGCGCGCAGGATCATGGTTGGGTTATCCAGGTGATGCGGGGATAGTCGGCCAGGGGATGAGTGTCGATCAGCGCCTCGACGCCGAACACATCGCGCAGCAGTTCAGTGGTCAGCACCTGGTGAGGCGTGCCGCTGGCGACGATGCGCCCGTGGTCGATCACGTAGAGCCGATCACAAAAAGCGGCGGCCAGGTTGAGGTCGTGGATGCTGGCCAGGGTGCCGATACCCAGGCGCTTGACCAGCCTCAACAGCTCAAGCTGGTAGCGTGGATCGAGGTGGTTGGTCGGCTCGTCGAGGATCAGCAATTGCGGTTGCTGGGCCAGGGCGCGGGCGAGGATGACGCGCTGTTTTTCACCGCCCGAGAGGGTGGCGAAGACATGCGCTTCAAAGCCCTGCATGCCCACCGATACCAGCGCCTGTTGCACCAGCTGCCGATCCTCCAGGGTGTCGCTGTCGAACAGGCCCTTGTGGGGCGTGCGGCCCATGGCGACCACTTCATCGACTCTCAGGCCAAAGGCATCCGGGAACTCCTGCAACACCACGGCGATACGTTGCGCACACCACTTGGCGCCTTGCTTCCACAGGTTCCGATGGGCGAGCAATACGTCGCCGCGTTCCGGCTGGGTGAACCGATAGGCGCAGCGCAACAGGCTGGTCTTGCCGCTGCCGTTGGGGCCGATCAGCCCGACGAACTCCCCCGCAGCGACTTGAAGGCCGGCGTCACGCAGTTGGAACGGGTGTTGGCTGTGGTTCGCCGGGGCCCAGTTGATGCGGGTGAGGGTGAGTGAAGTCATCAAGTCTCTCAAGGCCTGCAGGGATCTAACGGTGTTTTGGTCAGTTAGAAGGTGTAGTCCGCCGTGACGAAGAACGAGCGCGGTTCACCGAGGATCCATTGCTGGCCGTCGTTGTACTGGCTGACCGCGTAGGTGCGGTCGAACAGGTTGTTCAGTTGCAGGCCCAGGGTGGTGTTGCGCATCGCCTTCCACGACAGCGTGGCATCGACCACGGTGTAGCTCGGCAGCTCGTTCTGGTTGGCCATGTCGGCATACCGTGCATCGACATAGCGCACTCCGGCACCGGCGCGGATGTCGTCGCTCAGGGCCTTGCTCAGCCACAGGTTGGCGGTGCGGCGTGGCACGTCCACCGGGCGGTTGCCGTCGCGGGACACTTGTACGCCGTCGACAGCCTGTTTGAAGTCGTCGTACTGCGCCCGCACGATGGCTGCGTTGGCTTGCAGCGCCCAGGCGTGCGGCAGTTGCAGGTCGAGGCTGGCTTCCAGGCCGCTGGAGGATTGCTGGCCGACTTGCTGCTTGAGGTCCGGGTTGCCAGGGACGTCGGTGAGCAGTTTCTTCTTGACGATATGGTAGGCCGCCACTGTCCATTCGCCGCGTTGATCCCAGAAGGCCTGCTTGAGGCCGATCTCGGTTTGCCTGGCGGTGGAGAGGTCGAACTGCTGCTGGCCAGGGTTCAGGGAAATCAGGCCGCCGACCCCGTCGGTGCTGGTGGCGTACTGGCTGTAGACCGAGGTGTCGGGGGTGATTGCGTAGACCAGGCCAGCCTTCCAGTTATTGCCGGTGAGGGTCTTGTCGCTTTGGCTGGCGTCACGTAAATCATCGCGCTCGACGTGGGCGTAGTCGCGGCGGATGCCGGTGACCAGCGCCAGTTGGTCGGTGAGTTGCAGGCGGTTTTCGGCGAAACCGGCAACGGTTTTGGTGGTGGTGGCGAACAGCGGTTTGAACGGGTTCTGGCTGTCGAACCGAGCGGGCGCCGGATCGTTGATATCCACCGGCTGGCCGCCGGGCAGCACGTCGTTGAACGGTGAGTTGCTGGCCAGGCGGAAACGGATGCGGTTGTATTCCACGCCCGTCACGGTCTGGCTGTCGAGGCCGAACAGGCTGTGCTTGAAGGTGAAGGTCTGGCGATCGCCGACCTGTTCCTGGTTGTGCTTGATGCCGAAGTTGCCGCTGCGGGTCAGTTGCCCGTTGGTGACGTTGTAGTTCTCGGCGTTCTGCCAGCGGCGCTGGTTCTTCAGGTAGAACAGTTCATTGGTGGCACTGACGTTGTCATTGATCTGCCACTCGCTGGTCAGGCGCGTCCACTGGTCGTTGTAGTGCTGGGTGTCGTTGCTGACGTTGTAGTTCTTGTGGCGCAGGCCCTTGTGCAACTGGCCATTGATCAGCGGCGTGCCGAAGTAGTTCTGCGGGCGCTGGTCGCCATAGTCGCTGGCCAGGGTGAAGCTCAGGTTGTCCGCCGCCTGCCAGCGCAGGGCGCCGCTGACGAAGTCGCTGCTGGAGTCGCCATGGTCGATAAAGCCGTGGCTGCGCAGGCGGTTGAGGTTCAGGCGATAGCTCAGGGTGTCGGTCAGCGAGCCGCCGCTGTCCAGAGCTTGTTGCTGGCGATCGTAGGCGCCGTAGCCGAGGCGGAGGTGGTTTTCGATCTCGCCTTCGAAGGGTTTTTTCGGCACGGTATTGATCACCGCACCGGTGGCGCCTTCGCCGTACAGCACCGAGGCCGGGCCGCGCAAAACGTCTACGCGTTCCACCGCCCAGGTGTCCACCGGGAAGGTCGAGGTGCCCATGCCCATGTACATGCGGGTGCCGTCGTACAGTTGCATCACCGAGCCCTGGCCGGTAAAACCACGGGCCGACAGCGAGGTGCCGCCATCGCCCGGTGTGCCGGTGCGGCTGATGCCGGTGGCACGGGAAATGGCGTCCTGCACGCTGGCGTCGCCACGCTCGCGGATCTGCGTACCGGTCTGGCTTTCGACACTGCCCGGGGTTTGCAGCGCGCTGAGATTCAGGCGCGAGCCTGCGGTGGTCGGCGTGTTCAGGTCGACGTGTTGGTCATCCACGGCCGCTGCGGTCACCGGGCTGGCGGGCAGGGTCAGGGCCTGGGCGCTGTCATGCAGGGCGAGCAGGCACAGGCCGGACACTAGGTACTTGTTCATTGGGCGGAAAATCGCTTCTTCGAGGCGGTGCTCGCCGCTGGGCGCGGCGAGCTGAGGTATGCAGCAAGTGTTATAAGTTAACACTTCCTGCGTCTTTGGCGAAAGCCCGCGTAAGACTACCTAACGCCTCTATGTAGGGCATCTCGCCTACTTCATAGCGAACCTGAGGTGGATTCACGTTGGCTGAACAACCGTGACAACACCAGGCGATCCAGCGCCCAGACCGCGATCAATGAGGCGCCCACCAGCGGGAACAGGAGCGCCAGCGCGAGCATGATCACCATCGCGGTTTTCCACTTCGGCAGGTCATGACGCAACGGCGGAACACCCAGGCCGCCCTGGGGCCGACGCTTCCACCAGATCACCACGCCACTCACCGCGCTGAGCAGGATCATCAGGCAGATCAGCAGCACGATCAGCTGGTTCACCCAGCCGAACATCTTGCCTTCGTGCAGCATCACGCCGGTCTCGGTGGCCCGTGCCACAGTGTTGTAGTGCGCCCAGCGCACATCGGCGAGGACCTTGCCGGTGTACTGGTCCACATGCAGGGTAGCGTCGTTGCGCGGGTCGTCGGCGAACACCGCGACGGTGAACACGCCTTCGGCGGTGGTGGGGAAGGTGATGCTGTAGCCGGGCTCGACCTTGCGTGCCGTGGCCAGGTCCACCACCTGTTGCAGGCGCACCGTGGGCGCGGCGGGAGCAGCGTGCATGGCGCCGTGGTTCATGTGTTCGGCATGGTCGCCGGACATCGGCATCGGCGTGTTTTCCATCGCCCAGGGCACGGTCTGTTGCGTTGCGGTATTAAGTACCCGCGCCTGCTGATCGGACTGCGGCACGTTGCTCCACATCGCCGCCGGGAAAGTGTTCCAGAGGTCGGCGTATTGCTTGCCCCAGAAGCCGGTCCAGGTCATGCCGCTGAGCAGCATCACCAGCAGAAACGCCGCGCCCCAGAAGCCGGCGAAGGCATGCAGGTCACGCCAGAACACGCGGCCACGGCTCGTGAAACGCGGCCATAACACCCCGGCCGACGTTTTGCCGCGCGGCCACCACAGGTACAGGCCGGACACCACCAGCATCACGCCCCAACCGGCGGCGAGCTCTACCAGGCGGTCGCCGACGGTGCCGATCATCAGCTCGCCGTGCAGGGCGCGGGCGATGGCTTGCAGGTTGTTTTTCGCATCCTGCTCGCCGAGTACGGTGCCGCGATAGGGGTCGACGAACACCGTCACTTCGCGCCCGCCGACGTGCATCACGAACTGCGCGCTGCTGGTGGCGTCGACGGGTGGCAGGTACTTGCTGATCTTGCCCTGGGGAAAGGCCGCCTGGGCGCGTTGCAATTGCTCGTCGGCGCTCAAGGCGTGCTCGGCGCTTTGCACCTTGAGCAGGTCGCCGTACATCAGCGGATCGAGCTGGGGTTTGAACAGGTAGATGATGCCGGTCAGGGCCAGCAGCACCATGAAGGGGGCGACGAAGAGGCCGGCGTAGAAGTGCCAGCGCCAGGCCAGGTTGTAGAAGGAAACTTTTTGAGTGGTCATCGGGGATGCTCCGCAAAGCTTGAATTTTTTGTCGTTGATCAGGCCGCTATCGGGGGCAAGTCGAATCGTCGCACCGCCCCTCCCACATTTGGAGTGCGTTCCTATGTGGGAAGGGGGGCGCCCCCGATGCGTTTAGAAGCTCATGTCGACCTTGGTCCAAAGGGTCCGCCCCGGCTCCTTGATGGACTGCGGATCGTTGGCCGGGTAGCCGAATCCGGCGTTGCCGGCCAGGTTCAGGTGTTCGGCGTAGGCCTTGCCGAACAGGTTGTCGACGCCGGTGCTGACCTTGAAATTCTTGTTGATGCGATACGCGCCATTGACCGAGAACACGCCAAAGCCGCCGCTCTTGTCGTAGTCCTTGCCGACCACATTGCCCTTGTTCTGGTCGATGCGGTTCTGCGCCGCCACTACCCGCCACAACGCGCCGGCACTCCAGTCGTCTTCGCTGTAGGTCAGGCCGAAGCGTGCGTCCAACGGCGGCATTTGCGGCAGGGCCTTGCCGTCGCTGCTGTTCTTGCCCCAGGCGTAGGCGAGGGTGGCGTCGGCTTTCCAATTGGGGGTTAGCTTGTAGGCCGCGCCCACTTCACCGCCCATGATGCGTGCGTCCACATTGCGCGCCTGGGAGGTGGTGCCCATCATCCCCGCCCGGTAATCGAACAGGATGAAATCACGCACCTGGCCGACGTAGCCCGACGCCCAGGCTTCGAGGTCGTCGGCTTTGTATTGCGCGCCGAAGTCGAGTTGGGTGGTTTTCTCCGGTTTCACGCCATCGAAGGCGTTGACCGAACCAACCGCGCCGGTGTTGGGCGAGAACAGCTCCCAGTAATCCGGGAAGCGTTCCGAGTGGCCCAGGCCGGCATAGAGCGTGGTCGGGCTGTCGGCCAGGTCGTGCTCGTAACGCATAAAGCCCGAGGGCAGGGTGTCGGCGCGGGTGTCGTCGGCGGTCGGGTTGGCGCGTGCACTCATCCCGGAGCCGGTGGTTTGCCGGAAGTCCTTGGCCGAGGCGCGGTCCAGGCGTGCGCCGGTGATCAGGCGATCACGCTCGGCGGCGTACCAGGTGAGTTCGCCGAATACGCCGTAGTTGTGGAAGTTGGCGTCCTTGACCTTGGGCAAATCCTTGTAGGTGTCGATGCCCATGCTGCTGCGTTGGCGGTGTTCGTTGGTCTGCGCATCCAGGCCGCTGATCAGTTGCACATCGGCCCAGCGCCAGGTGGCCTTGATGCGCGCGCCGAGGGTGCGGCGGTCGACGTTGGAGGCCATGGGCCCGGCCATCATCCCGGTGCCCGAGGGCGTGCGCAGGCTGTAGTTGTCCATCACGTGGTCGGCATAGTTGTAGTAGACCTGGGCTTCGACCTTATCCAGCACTTCGCCGATATTCGATTTCTCGAAGCGCAGGCCCAGGCTTTCGCGCAGGAACTGCGAACCGTCCATGCCGCGCCCGGCGTAACGCGCTTCGCCGTCGCCACGGCCGGCGGTGAGCTCCAGCAGGGTGTCGGCATCCGGGGTGAAGCCGACGGTGACGTCGCCATTCCATTTGTCGTAGCGCGAGGCGACGGTGTCGTTGTTGCCGTCCTTGTAGTCATCGGCATGGGCCTGGTTGCCGATCACCCGCACATAGCCCAGCGGCCCACCGGCGGCGGCATCGATGACCTTGTCGAAGCGCCCGTTGGAGCCTGCCAGCACACTCGCGTTGAGCCGCGTGCCGAGTTCACCGAAGTGTTCCGGTTCGCGCTCGAACAGGATGGTGCCGGCTGAAGCACCGGGGCCCCAGAGTACGGTTTGCGGGCCCTTGATCACGGTGAGCTTGTCGTAGGTTTCCGGCGAAATGTACGAGGTCGGCGCATCCATCCTGCCGGGGCAGGCGCCGAGCATCATGCTGCCGTTGGTGAGGATGTTCAGGCGCGAACCGAACATGCCGCGCAGTACCGGGTCGCCATTGGTGCCGCCGTTGCGTACCAGGGCGAAGCCGGGGATGGTCTTGAGGTAGTCGCCGCCGTCGCTGGCGGGCACCGGTTGGCGCGGGTCCTTGGGGTTGGTGACCACGGTCAGCGGCGAGCTGGGCGCAATGGCGGTGATCACGGTGGGCGTCAGCTCATGCTCGGCGTGTTCATCGGCCTGGGCGTAGGGAACGAGCAGGGCGCCGCATAGGGCAGCGAGCACAGAGGTGCTTCCCAAACGGGAGTCAGCAGTAAACCTGGACATGACAAATTCCATCAATCAATCGTAAACAACACGGCCAGCAGCCTGCGGCTGTCTGTCTAAAGTCGGCCGGGGTGAAGTAACGGTGGCAGGGGCTTACGAGGCGATGGGCGGGGCGCGGCTGCGGGCGCCGGGGAAGATGCTCTGCCGGGCATGGCCCAGGCGCGGTGCGGGGGTAAGGGCATTGGCCGGCGGCGGGGTACCGATGGCCGTGAATGACACGCTGCCGGGCAGGGCCGGGCAACTGTAGAGCAAGTCGCAATAGCCGCACTTGGACCAGAGGGCGTGGTGTTCGTCAGGGGCTTTCTTGTGATGGGCGTCGCCGTGGTCGCCGGGCATGTCCATGGACATGTTCATCGACATACCGGCGTGATGATCCATCGGCATCGCTTGGGAAATCAGCGGACCGATAAAGATCATCAGCATGGCGAACAGGCTGATCCAACTGCCGCGCTTCACGCGGCGGTGTGGGGATAGCCTGGCGCGAGGGGCGCCCATCTGGAGTCAGTCTATTGAGGGTGCTTGTGCTCGTGGCCGACCATCGGCGGTACTTTCTGTACCGAGACTTCCACCTCGACCTTGCCGGCTTTTTCAAAGGTCAGGGTCAGCGGGAATTGCTTGCCATCGGCCAGCAGGCTGCGGTCCTTGAGGCCCAGCAACATGACGTGATACGCCATGGGCGCGAAGGTCAAGTCACCCTTGGCCGGTACGGCAACGCTGGGGACTTGCTGCATCTTCATCAAGTCGCCCTGCATCACATGCTCATGCAGCTCGGCCTTATCGGCCACTGGCGTGTCGACACTGAGCAGGCGATCCGGTGTCGCACCGGTGTTATGAATCACGAAATACGCGGCGACGGTGGGCGCGTTGGGCGGCAATTCCTGGGACCAGGGATCGCTGACCAGCAGGTCGCCGGCCTTGTAGTCTTCGGCATTGGCAGCACTGAACACCGGCAGCAGCAACGCAGCCAGAAGCAGGGAAGATTTAAGCATGGCAGTTCTCCAGAACGGTTCTAAACGCAGTTCACTTGCGAAGAAGATCAGGCCGTCGGAGAGGCGCGGGGGTTAAGGCTCGGCCATTGCTGGCGCGGGGTTGGGGTTTGCAATGGTGTGTGTGGTTGACGCTGTACCGTCTCGAATCGCGTGAGATACAACTGCGGCACATGCCCCGGCAACGCCACCAACGGCGCCGAGCCCGAGCAACACCAGCAATGCTGCATGGTGGAATGATCGTCCGGCTGCGGCGCCGGAATCTCCAGCTTGCCCAGGGCAATGGTCTTCAGGCTGGCGCCAGTGGACGAACAGAAACTGCCCCACAGCAATTGCTGCACGGGGTCCTTGGACTGCTGCATCGCGCTGGCCATTGGCATGGCAAAGGCGTTGAACAGCACTGCAAGGCAGGCGATCCAGGCAATTGCAACGCGTTGACGGGCCATGGCGGACAATCCGTAGGGTTAAACGATCAGGCGGGTATTTAGCCTGATCGGGGGGGATAAGTAAAAAGTGGTGGTGTGGTTTGGTGTCGCAGTGCTATCAGATCGCTGTAGCGTGAAGCTTGAGGCCCAAAGCCTTCATGACTTTCATGATAGTCGCGAACTCGGGATTGCCATTGCTGGAGAGGGCTTTGTATAGACTTTCTCTTCCGAGGCCGGCGTCGCGAGCAATTTGGGTCATGCCTTGGGCGCGGGCGATGTTGTTGAGCGCTGAACGAATCAGCAATCCGTCACCAGAATCCTCTTCGAAAGAAGCTTCGAGATACTCCGCCATGTCCTCAGGAGTCGTCAGATGCTCGGCTATGTCGAAATCTTTAAATTGAGTCATGGGTCACTCCTTTTTCTCAAATTCTTCGGCAATTTCTTTAGCTCGCTCGATGTCGCGTTTTTGCGTTGATTTATCGCCACCTATCAACAGTAGATAAACCACCTCACCTATACGCTTGAAGTACACCCGGTATCGGTATCCAGGACCATAGTGGATGCGCATTTCGGATACGCCATTTCCGACGTTTTCGCAGTCTCCAAAATTGCCCATTCTTGCGTTGTCCAATCTTGTAAGCACACGTCCATGGACGGGTTTACTGCGTAGCGAATAAAGCCATTCCTGAAACTCATCAGATCTCTTGAAGTGAATCATCTCGGATCGTATTCCTTGGGATACATGTTGGCAAGTTTCGACGCGCTGCAAAAAGCAGGCGTCCCCCTCGCGGATGGCTGACGCGAAACCGCGAGGGGGGAGGTTAGGGCGGGGGCTTTTGGCTGAGCCAGCCAGCTTGTTCGGAAGTATTTGTAGGGGCATTCGCCTTTCGACGGTCAAGCCTGATAGATGGATGTCCGGTTGGCTATTCGTCTAAAAAGAAATTTCCGACAAGCCTTTGAGGTTGTCCCTAGGACGCTTGATCTCTAGTCTCCGTGCACCGCTGCCAACGCGGCGGACGGGCGTCGCGGCCCGGGTTTTCTAAGAGCAAAAGCGCTATCGCCTGCTTTCAGTTGATGCTTTTTTATCGTCTACTGTGCGGCTAAATGGTGGCTGTGCGCGGGATACCTTCGGGTATGCCGGGATGCCTTAGACCGGTCCGCGAACCTGCGTACAGCTGCCACCCTATCGCGTCGCGGCGAATCAGTGGCAGCTCCACCTTTCTAAGGAGCTTCACAATGATCAAACCCACCCCAAATCCCCCCGTTCGGCTCTTCACCGTGGCCGATGGCATCAGCACCGAAGACCTGCTGGTCAACCTCAGTGAAACACTTGCTTCGGCCAACGCGCTGAGTTGCGACCTTGCCTTTAACCTGGAAGGCGCACCACGCGAGGAATTACTGGGCGTTGCGCAGTTGATCGAGCTGGCACAATTGCTCGCTGACAGGGTGCACGAAGGCGCAGGGCAGGCAACCGCCGCGAGTAGTTAACAAGTTCGATGAGCGATCGTTCCTGCGCATATGTGTGGGAATGATCGTGTGGCAGGTCTTAGACCTCCCAGCTGGCTTCCCGTATATGATTGAAGTTGACGACATCTACGCAGTGCTGATGAGCAAACCCAGCGACTCTGAGATCGTCAGTCAAAACCAGATAGTTATCTTTTGCTGCGGCAACAATGCCAACGTCGGTAAGGCCGTAGGGTGACAGCTCATAATCGCGACTTATATCCAAGGCTGGATGATGGACTTCGATTATTGTTGATAGTGAGTTTTTTAACGTTGCATAAAAATCGCGCAGCTTGTTTCCATGAAGTCCATTTGTCAGGTTGCTGACTTCAGCGAGAATGTGAGGGGTTGAAACAAGTTTTTCGAACTGGTCAATCACTTTGAGCAAAAGTTGATAGTCTGCATCGCTGTAGCCGCGTGTTCTCTTGAACTCCACGATGCTGGACGTTCCTCCTATCAGTGCCAGAAGCAGCAAGTTAGTATCAACGATGATTCCTTTTCTTCGGTATTGCTTGATGTAGGCTTCGATCATACTTCGCGGATCTTCATGGAGCGGAACTCGCCAGTCTCCGAGTCGATGATGAATGTTTTGTATTTTCTTGCATGCATTTGTCCGGCTAAAGATGCGCCTAGCCTTTCATAGTTATTAGGGTTGGGGACATTGAAGCCCAGTGTTATTGCCCAGGTTTTATTGTCTGGGTCTAACTCTACTTCCTCAAGCATCAGGTCTTGTAGTGCTGTTTCTTGCCCGAGAAAGTCGTTTGCGACCGCCTTGGCGACTTGTACGGCTTCTTTAACTTCTATCATGTCAGCTCCTGAATACCGTTGGGCCTGGCTTGAACTGTTCCTGGAGTTTAGCACTTCGTGTTGTGGGTTCATCGCCGTCCCTTGAGGTAACAAAATAGATTGGATAGAGGGTGGCGGATGATCCTGATCTATCGAATGAAATCTGCCAACGAATCGATTGTTTCTGCGGGCGACAAAAGCTCCCGATCCACCGCCGCCAATACCGGCCGCTTCAACACCAACACCGGCACCCCCCGTTCCCGCGCCACTTCCAGCTTCGGCTCAGTGGCGGTGCTGCCACTGTTCTTGCTGATCAGCACATCAATCCCCCGCCGTTCAAACAGCGAGCGTTCGTCTTCGATCAGAAACGGCCCGCGCGCGCCGATCACTTCACACCGCTCATTGCCCGGATACACATCCAGCGCGCGCAACGTCCAGAACTGCTCGGCGGGGATTTCGTCGAGATGCTGCAATGGCTCGCGACCCAAGGTGAACAGCGGACGCTTGAAGGGTTTCAAGGCGTCGATCAATTCAGCCCAGTCACTGACCTCCCGCCAGTCATCGCCGGCCTGCGGCTGCCACGCCGGTCGGCGCAACGCCCAGCAGGGGACACCGCACAACTGCGCCGCCAGCGCGGCGTTCTGGCTGATCTGCGCCGCATACGGATGGGTCGCATCGAGGATCAGGCTGATCTGTTCGTCGCGAACAAACTGCGCCAACCCTTCGGCGCCGCCATAACCGCCGACACGCACTTGGCAGGTAAGATCGGTAGGCACACGCCCCACACCCGCCAGGCTGTAGATATGCTCCGGCCCCAAGGTGCGCGCGATAGCCAGCGCTTCGGTCACACCGCCCAGCAGCAGGATGCGTTTCATCGCGGCTTGACCACTTCCAGCAGGGTGATTGGAAGCGCCTGCCGCCACGTATCGAACTCACCCAGTGGCTGGGCCTGAGCGACGTGGATGCGCGTCAGTTCGCCGCCATGCGCCGCGCGCCAGTTCATCAAGGTCATTTCACTTTGCAGGGTGACGGCATTGGCCACCAACCGACCGCCGGGGCGCAGGTGTTGCCAACAGGTGTCGAGCACACCGTCGCGGGTGACGCCGCCGCCGATGAAGATGGCGTCGGGAGCTGTAAGGCCGTGCAACGCTTCCGGGGCTTTGCCACGAATCAACTGCAAACCGGGCACGCCGAGGGCGTCGCGATTGTGTTCAATAAGGCTCTGGCGGCCTTCGTCTGCTTCAATTGCCAATGCTCGGCAGCTCGGATGGGCGCGCATCCATTCGATACCGATGGAGCCGCTGCCCGCACCCACGTCCCACAGCAGTTCGCCGGGCATCGGGGCGAGGCGGGCGAGGGTCATGGCGCGCACATCGCGTTTGGTCAGTTGGCCGTCGTGCTGGAAGGCGGAATCGGGCAAGCCAGCGAGGCGCGACAGACGTGGTGTGTCGCTGGAGGCCAGGCAGTCGATGGCGACCAGGTTCAAATCGGCGACACAGGCGTGCTGCCAATCCTCAGCCAAACCGTCGATGCGCCGCTCATTCGCGCTGCCCAGGTGTTCAAATACTGTCAATCGGCTGGGCCCAAACCCGGATTCAGCCAACAACGCAGCAATCAACGCGGGACTGCCGCCGTCATTACTCAGTACCAATAAACGCACACCTGTGGCCAGATGCGCATTGATCGCCGCCACTGGCCGTGCCACTACGGACAGCGTCACCACCTCCTGCAACGGCCAGCCCAGCCGCGCCGCCGCCAACGACACCGACGACGGCGCCGGTAAAACCAGCAGTTCTTCAGCCGCCACCTGTCGCGCCAGGCTGGCCCCCACGCCATAAAACATCGGGTCACCACTGGCCAGCACGCACACAGGCTCGTCACGCCGCGCCAGTACCGGTTCCAGGGAGAACGGGCTCGGCCACACCTGGCGCTCACCGCGAATACACACCGGCAACAGGTCCAACTGGCGCTGGCCACCTATAATCCGCGAAGCGCGCAACAGGGCATGCCGGGCATTCCTGCCCAGCCCCTTGAAGCCGTCTTCACCGATGCCTACAACCGTCAGCCAGGGCGACATATCAATTCCTTGAGCGACATCCGACGGGCAGGCTTTTCATGCCGCCGGACAAAGCAGGCATAATACCGCGCCTTTACCCGTCAACCGGTAGCCCCGTGAACCCAACGCCCGCTGTGAATACCTTGCGCCCCTCGGCTTGTCCGGGGTTGCTGCGTATCGTCCAGGCGTTGGATGGCGGCATCTGCCGGATCAAACTGGCCGGTGGCTCGATCAGCGCCGCCCAGGCCCGTGCCGTGGCGGACGCGGCCCAGGCCTATGCGGGCGGGGTGATCGAGGCGACCAACCGCGCCAACCTGCAGATACGTGGGATCGGTGCCGAGCAAGACGCCTTGATCGCCATGCTGCTGGCCGCCGATCTGGGCCCGAGTAACGCCGCTGGCGATGACGTGCGCAACCTGATGCTCAGCCCCAGCGCCGGTATCGACCCGCAGATGCTGTTCGACACCCGGCCGCTGGCCGAGCAGATCCTCGCCACCCTGCAAAACCGTCCGCGTTTCCATGAGCTGTCGGCCAAGTTCGCCGTGCAACTGGATGGCGGTGAGGCCCTGGCGATGCTCGAGCATCATCATGATCTGTGGCTGTCGGCGTTCGTACGCAATGGCGAGACACTCCTCGCGTTCGGCCTGGCAGGTTGTCCAGGATTGGATGCACCGTTGGCCGCCGTGCCGTTGGCACAGGGTCATGGGTTGGTGGTGGCAGTGCTGGAGGCGTTTCTTGACCTCGCCACCCCCGAGCAAACCCGCATGCGCCACCTGGCTGTGGATAAGTTGTTGAGCCGCCTCAGCCTGCCGCTGCTGCCGGCCGATGGCTTCAAACGCCCGCCCAGCGGCGCTTTGCTGCACCTCGGGAGTTATCCACAGGCTCAAAGCAATCAATTCTACGTCGCGGCCATCGCACCCTTGGGGCGCCTGGATTCGACGATGCTCACAGGCGTGGCGCAGCTCGCCAGCGAATATGGCGACGGCACCTTGCGCTTCACCCCCTGGCAAGGTGTGTTACTGCCCAACGTCGAAAAACCTCACGCCGTGACCCAACGCCTGGCGCAACTGGGCTTCCTCTGCACCGTCGACCAACCCTTGGCCCGCGTGATCGCCTGCACCGGTTCCAGCGGCTGCGCCAAAGCCCTCGCCGACACCAAGGCCGACGCCGTGCGCTTGGCCGCGCTGCATCCCGGCCATGACGTGCACCTGTCCGGCTGCCCACGTTCCTGCGCCGCCGCACATATCGCGCCGGTCACCTTGCTGGCGGTGAGCCCCGGCCACTACGACCTGTATTTTCGCGATGCAGCCCACCCCGGTTTCGGCCGGCTGCGCGCACGCACCCTTTCCATTGAAGCGGCGGGCGCCTTGCTGCGCGCTCACCCACGGAGCAACACCGATGATTGATTACATCCGCGACGGTCAGGAGATCTATCGCAACTCCTTCGCCATTATTCGCGCGGAAGCCAAGTTGGAGCGTATCCCGGCCGACCTGGAGAAACTCGCGGTGCGGGTGATCCATGCCTGCGGCATGGTCGAGGCCATCGACGGCCTGCAGTTCTCCGAAGGTGCGGGTAAGGCCGGGCGCGATGCGCTGGCCGCTGGCGCGCCGATTCTGTGTGATGCGCGGATGGTCTCCGAAGGCGTGACCCGTGCGCGCCTGCCCGCCAACAACCCGGTGATCTGCACCCTGCGCGACGACAGCGTGCCGGAGTTGGCGCGGGAGCTGGGCAATACCCGCTCCGCTGCGGCCCTGGAGCTGTGGCGTCCGCACCTGGAAGGTAGCGTGGTGGTAATCGGCAACGCGCCGACCGCGTTATTCTACCTGCTGGAAATGCTTGACGCGGGGGCACCGAAACCGGCGTTGATCCTCGGCTTCCCGGTCGGCTTTGTCGGCGCTGCCGAATCCAAGGCGATGCTGGCGGCGGACAGCCGTGGCGTACCGTTCGTGATCATGCAGGGCCGCCTGGGCGGCAGTGCCATGGCCGCGGCGGCGGTGAATGCGCTCGCCACGGAGGTCGAATAATGCCGGCACGCGGACGTTTGATCGGCCTGGGCGTCGGCCCCGGCGACCCGGAACTGATTACCCTCAAGGCCCTGCGCCTGCTGCGCGAATCGCCGGTGGTGGCCTATTTCGTGGCCAAGGGCAAGAAGGGTAACGCCTTCGGCATCATCGAAGACCACCTGGTGCCGCAACAAACCCTGATGCCGCTGGTGTACCCGGTAACCACCGAAGCGCTGCCGGCGCCGTTGTCCTATGAACAAGTGATCAGCGACTTCTACGACACCGCCAGTGTCGAGGTGGCCGTGCACCTGGACGCCGGTCGCGACGTGGCGGTGATCTGTGAAGGCGATCCGTTCTTCTACGGCTCCTATATGTATTTGCATGACCGCTTGGCCGAGCGCTACGAAGCCCAGGTTATCCCCGGTGTGTGCTCGATGCTTGGCGGCGCCTCGGTGCTGGGCGCGCCGTTGGTGTATCGCAACCAGAGCCTGTCGGTGCTGTCGGGCGTATTGCCCCACGAAGACCTCAAGCGCCGCCTGGCGGATGCTGACGCGGCGGTGATCATGAAGCTGGGGCGCAACTTCCCCAAGGTGCGCCAGGTACTCGAAGAACTTGGCCTGGCCGAGCGCGCGCTGTATGTGGAGCGCGCGACCATGGCCAACCAGAAAATCGTGGCGCTGGACCAGGTGGAGCCGATGTCTTCGCCGTACTTCTCGCTGATCATCGTGCCGGGTGAAAGGTGGCAAGGTTGATGAACCCGGCGATTGTCATTCTGGGCCAGGGTAGCCTGGCCACCGCGCGCAGGATCCAGCAGGTTTACCCTGGGGCACTGATCCACGGCCTGGCCGGGCGGGTTGAGGGGGCGGACCAGCCTTACGGCGAATTCGGCGCGACCCTGCGTCAGCTCTACCAGCAGGGCACGCCGCTGATCGCCCTGTGTGCCGCCGGCATCGTGATCCGCACCCTGGCGCCGCTGCTGCTGGAGAAAGGCGAAGAACCCGCCGTGCTGGCCGTGGCGGAAGATGGCAGCGCCGTGGTGCCGTTGCTCGGTGGTCTTGGCGGTGTGAACGTCATGGCGCGGGACATCGCGGCAGCACTGGGTGTCGCTGCGGCGATCACCACCAGTGGCGAGCTGCGTTTCGGCACCTGCCTGCTCAACCCGCCTGCGGGTTATGAGCTGGCGGACCTGGAACTGGGCAAGCGCTTCGTGTCCGACCTGCTGGCCGGCGAAAGCGTGCGCATCGAAGGTGCGGCACCGTGGTTGGACCAGGCGAATTTGCCTCAGGACCAGCAAGCGCATCTAGCCATTCACGTGGGCAGTGCCGAGCGTGTGCCTTCCGCCAACGAGTTGCTGATCTATCCAAAGACGGTGTGCGTGACCTGCAAGCCGGGTACGCAGTTGGCCGAGCGTGTGCGCGCGGCCTTGCACGAGGCGGGCATTGCCGTGCAATCCCTGGCGTGCCTGTTGGCCAGCGATACGCAGATGGCTGACCCGTCGTTGCACGAAGCCGCGTCGGCGTTGGGCGTGCCGCTGCGCTTTGGCGGCGTTACCCAGGCTGCCGATATTGTCATCGAGGTGGCTGATCAACCGCTGGACCTGGCCCAGGTCGGCCGCCGCCGTGGCCGCCTTGCCGTGATTGGCCTGGGCCCTGGCGCCGCCGAGCTGATGGTGCCGGCGGTCAAGGCCGAACTGGCGCGCTGCACCGATGTGCTGGGCTATGAAACCTATGTGCGCATGGCCGGGCCGTTCCGTGACGATCAGGTACAGCATTGCACCGATAACCGCGAAGAGATGCAGCGCGCCCGCCACGCCTTCGAGCTGGCCGCCCAGGGGCGTTCGGTGGTGGTGGTGTCGTCCGGCGACCCGGGCGTCTTCGCCATGGCGGCGGCGGTGATCGAGGCGTTGCACGAGTCCGGCGATCCGGCGTGGCATCAGGTCGACCTGGAAATCCTGCCGGGGGTTTCGGCCTCCCTGGCCACCGCGGCCCAGGCCGGCGCGCCGTTGGGCCACGACTTTTGCGTGATGTCGCTGTCGGACAACCTCAAGCCCTGGTCGATCATCGAAAAGCGCCTGGACCTCGCGTCCCAGGCCGACCTGGCCCTGGCGTTCTACAACCCGATTTCGCGTTCGCGGCCTTGGCAGCTGGGGCGCGCCCTGGAAATAGTCGCGCAACACCGCACGCCTGAGACCCCGGTAGTGCTGGGTCGCGATATCGGTCGCCCCGGCCAGACCCTGCGCGTCACCACCCTCGGGCAACTCACGCCAGACCAGGTGGACATGCGCACCATGGTGCTGGTCGGCTCATCCACTACCTGCACATTCCCTCGCGCCGATGGCGGTGAATGGGTGTACACGCCGCGCTGGTACGGTGCAAAGCCTGCCTCCTGAAAACGCTTGGGTGGCTGCACGAAAGCTCCGAATGACAATGGGTGATCACCTGCTGTTGCTCGGGGCTTTTTCTTTTTTGAGTGACGAAAGCCGGAAGGCCCCGAGGGGCGCCCTGTCATTGCTGGGCAGCGTTTTTTGCCGCGTGCCGGCAAGCGATGTTTGTGGGATGGAAGAGCCGCCGCTGACTGGACTAGTGTGGACACAAGCCCCGAGCCGGGGTGTTTGTGGAGAACTGAAATGGAGCGACATCACAGAAGGATCAACAACACAAAACGGCGCAAGTTGATTGCGCGCTACACATTGCCGAGGGCGCGAGGTGCGCAGCCCTCATTGCCGCTCGACACGGAGGACGACTGCAACGCGGCGGTAGTCAACAACAGCGTGATTTCGTTTGCCGAGGGGCTGTCCGGGTTGAACCGGGAATACATCCGCAAAAGCTATCTGCTGGCCAGCGGCTACGTCAGCGATGTATTGAAAATCCAGCGAGGTACCGAGGCCTGGTACGACGAATTTATCAAGGTGATGATCAGCCTGGGCTGGCTACCGGTGCGCAGCAGTTTCGAGCGGGTCTCACAGTCGGGCAAGGGCCTGACCGTGCAACTGGCGGCGTTGAATATCATCACCGCGATACTGGCGGGGGTGTCGGTTTCGGGACCGCTGGTTACGGCGCTGCCGAAACTGGCGGCCGATGCGCTGGAGGCACTGAAGCAGCAACCGAGTTCTTTCGAACTGTTCAAGCGCAACAGTACGGTGCACCAGGGCGGTGATTTCGGCCTGGCATCCTGCGCCGAAACCGACGGCGAATTGATGATGGTGCTGGTGACGTACAGCACCCAAGGCGTGAACAAACAGGTTGGGCTGCCGTTTCTGGAGTGGGACAGTTCCTCGTTCGAGGCCTTCAGCGGGCAGACCTGCCTGGTGCTGAATACCTCGATGGTCAACGAAAAAACCCTCCAACTGATGCGCGAGAGCGCGGGCGACAAGGTGCAGTCGGCGATTGCCAAATACCGGATCTAAGGCACCAGGTAGCCGCGCACCCCGGTAAAGATGATTTGCGCGGCGAGGGCACACACGAACAATCCCATCAACCGACTGACAATCTGCAGGCCCTGGTCACCGAGAATCCGTTCGATACGGTTGGACAGGTACAGCACCACACCGACCGTGAGGCTGGCCAGGGCGATGCTGAGGATGGCCGTGATCTTGTCATCCCAGTGCGGTTGGCTGACGCCCATGACCAACAGCGCACCGATGGTGCCGGGGCCGACCGTGAGGGGAATGGTCAGCGGCACGATGGTCACGTCCTGCTGCACATTGTCGGTCTGCACGGCCGACTTGCCCTGGGCCATGCCCAGGGCGGAGATAAACAGCACACTGCCGGCGCCGATGCGAAAGGCATCCACGGTGATGCCGAACACGCTGAAGATCACCCGGCCGAACAGGTAGAGCAACACGCTCGACACCAGGGTCGCCAGCGCTACTTTCCAGGCCAGGCGCCGCCGCTCTTTGCTCGAATAACCACGGGTCAGGCTGATAAAGCAGGACAGCACGAAGAACGGGCTGTAGAGCACCAGCATCTTCAGGTAAACGCTGAATAACACGTGGAGCATGGGGGGGCTCGCAGGCGGGGAAAGTGTGGAGAGTCTATCAGGCGCCAGAGATCAAATGTGGGAGGGGGCTCGCCCTAATGCCAGTCAGTTACAGTGTTCGCTCTTGACTGAAGCAAGCCCCCACCCACATTGGAATTGCATTTAAAGTCAGGACGGGGCGTGTTCAGGCCGTTGTTGACGCTGCGCCACCCAGAACTCCACCAGCTCACGCAATTGTGATAACTCCACCGGCTTGGCCATGTGCCCGTCCATCCCCGCCTGGCGTGCGCGTTCTTTGTGCTCCGAGAGGATATGCGCCGTGAGCGCTACCACGGGTGTGCGAATGCGCTGGTGGCTGACTTCCCACGCCCGCAGTTGCTGGGTAGCCGAGAAACCATCGAGAACCGGCATCTCACAGTCCATCAACACCAGGTCATAACGCTGGGCCTTCATCGCCTCGAGGGCTTCCTCACCGTTGCTGGCGGTATCCGGGTCGAGGTTGAGCTTGCCGAGCATGCCGCGAATCACTTTGGTGGAGATGCTGTTGTCTTCGGCCACCAGGATCCTGAAGTCGCTGGGCACGGTCACCGCCGCCGGGACGCTGAGGGGCGGACGGGGCTGCACGCCACCTTTGCTGCGTTGGGTCAACTCGTCGGCCAGGGTGGTCTTGAGGGTGTAACCGGCAACCGGCTTGGCGAGGATGCGCTTGATCCCGCAGTTACGCGCGATGATCTTGCTCGGCGCATTGCTGATGCCGGTGAGCATGATCAGCAGGATGTCGTGGTTCAGGCTCGGGTCTTCCTTGATCTTCGCCGCCAGTTGCATGCCGGTCATGCCGGGCATGTTCTGGTCCAGCAGCACCACATCGAAGTAATCGCGCAGGTGCGCCTTGGTGCGCAGCAAGGCCAAGGCCTCTTTACCCGACGGCACGGCGCTGACATTCAGGCCCCAGGCCGAGCATTGCTGCACCAACACTTTGCGGCACGTATCGTTGTCGTCCACCACCAGCACGCGCGCGCCTTTGAGCGGGCCGTCGAGGTCGGAGGTGGGGTGTTCCAGGCGTTCCGGGTCCAGCGGCAGGGTCAGCCATAACGTGCTGCCCTGATGGCTGCCGCTCTTGATGCCGAACTCACCGTTCATCAACAGGATCAGCTGGCGCGCGATCACCAGGCCCAGGTGGCCGCTCAAGCGGGTGGCCGAGAGGAAGTTCTTGCTGTGCAGTTCGCTGTGCAGCAGGGCCTCGCGTTCAGCGGCTTCCATTGGCAGGCCGCTGTCCTGCACGGCAATGCGCAGGCGCGGCTTGGTGCTGCGGTCATCCAGGGCGACGACGATCAGCACTTCGCCTTCGTCGGTTTTGTGCAGGGCGTTTTCCAGCAGGCTCAACAGCGCCTGGCGCAGGCGGGTCGGATCGCCGCTGATGACGCGGGGCACCTGTGGCTGGATGAAGCTGATCAACTCGACGTTCTGCTGCTCGGCCTTGGCGCGGAAGATGCTCAGGCAGTCTTCGATCAGCGCATTGAGGTCGAATTGCACGTCATCCAGCTCGATCTGCCCGGATTCGAGCTTGGAGATGTCGAGGATCTCGTTGATCAATGTCAGCAGCTCGTTACCGGCGCTGTGGATGGTTTGCACGTAGTCGCGCTGTTTCACCGACAGTGGCGTGCCCAGCAGCAGTTCGGTCATGCCCAGCACGCCGTTCATGGGGGTGCGGATTTCGTGGCTGATCTTGGCCAGGAATTCGGCCTTGGCGGCGATCTCGGCATTGCTGGCGGCCAGGTCGCGGCTGAGGCTGAAGCGGGCCTCGACAATCGCGCGCTGGCGCTCGCCCAGGGCCAGGCTCATCAACAGGCCGCTCAGGCAGATGAAGGCCAGCAATGTGACGATCAACCCCTGGGGCGACACCATCGTCAGCCCCAGCAACGCCGGGAGAATGATCAGCGTGCCGATGTTGAACACCACCATGCCCGCCACGAACAAGCGCGCCGGGCGATAGCCTTTCTGCCAGTGATACGCCGAGACAAACAGCATGCTCAGGCCCGCCAGGGCCACCAGCGCGTAGGTGATGATGTTCAGCGGCAGGGTACTGACGAACAACAGCAGCAGGCCGCACAGCACGATAAACAGGATGTCGGCCATCAACAGCTTGTTCAGCGGGTGCGGACCCAGGGGCATGAAGAAGCGATAGGCAAACATCAGCCCGCAGGGCGCTGTCAGCAGCAGGGCCAGGTAGGCGCCCGGGGTCTGGACCGCGTGCCAGTTCGGCAGCCATGGGCCTACCAGGTTGAGCAGCAGCGCCAGGCTGAGCATCAGCAGCAGTTCGCAGGCCGCCAGCCACAGGCTGCTGCGCGAGCGGTGGTAAGCGAAGCGCGTGAGGTTGTGCAGGATCAGCATCAGCAGGCAGCCGAACAGCAGGCCGTAGATCAATGTCTGGGTCTGGTCGGCGGCGGCCAGCACGGCCGGTTCCAGGGTGATATAGGGGCGCAGTTCGTGCTCGGAAACCAGGCGCAGGTAGACGTCGAGGGTCTGTTGGCTCTGGGGCATCGGCAGCATGAAGTCGTTGCTGGGCAGAGGGCGTTCCGCCTGGGGCTGGCGGTTACCGCTGCTTTGTTGCTCGATCAGGGTGTCGCCGTCCAGCACATAGAGGCTCAGGTGCGCCAGGTCCGGGGCGAATACCCGCAGCACCTGCTCGTGCTTGCCGGGTTGCAGCTTGAAACGTACCCACAACGCACCGTCCGGTTCCGCGGCGGTAATGCGGTCCAGTTCGATGGGGCTGAATTGATTGGTGTAGCGCGAGGAACGGATGTCGCTCAGCTGCAGGTCGGCCTGTTCATCAAGCAATACTGCCCAGCCACTGCCTTGCGCGGCGGCCTGGGCCGGGAACAGGCAGAGCAGCGTCAGCAGACTGACAGTAAAACCTATGGCGATCCTGAGCCAGCGCACGGCGAAATCCCTTCGTAGGTTGATGCACGGTTAACTATGCGCGGGGAGGCCTGTATACGGCAAGGGCCAGAAGCCCTTGCCTAACCGAACGGATAGCTAGCGTTACTGGCTTTCGCCACGTTCACGGGCAATGGCGCGGTAGCCGATGTCCGTGCGGTAGAAGCAGCCTTGCCAGTCGATTTTTGCGGCCAGCTTGTACGCCTGTTGCTGTGCGGCGTCGACGCTGGCACCCATGGCGGTGGCGCACAGCACACGGCCTCCGGCGGTCACGACCTTGCCGTCCTTGAGCGCGGTGCCCGCATGGAACACCTTGCCTTCCAAGGTGGCCGCCGCGTCCAGGCCTTCAATCACATCGCCCTTGGCGTAGTCGGCCGGGTAGCCACCGGCGGCCAGCACAATGCCGACGCTCGGACGTGGATCCCACTGCGCTTCAACCTTGTCCAGGGCCTGGGCCAGCGCGGCTTCCACCAGCAGCACCAGGCTCGATTGCAGGCGCAGCATCACCGGCTGGGTTTCCGGGTCGCCGAAGCGGCAGTTGAACTCGATGACTTTCGGGTTACCGGCTTTGTCGATCATCAGTCCGGCGTAGAGGAAGCCGGTGTACACATTGCCTTCATCGGCCATGCCGCGCACGGTCGGCCAGATCACCAGGTCCATCACGCGCTGGTGCACGTCGGCGGTCACCACCGGGGCAGGGGAGTAGGCACCCATGCCGCCCGTGTTCGGGCCAGTGTCGGCGTCGCCGACGCGTTTGTGGTCCTGGCTGGTGGCCATCGGCAGCACGTTCTTGCCGTCGACCATCACGATAAAGCTGGCTTCTTCGCCGTCGAGGAATTCCTCGATGACGACGCGCGAACCCGCGTCACCAAAGGCGTTACCGGCGAGCATGTCACGCACGGCGTCTTCGGCTTCCTGCAGGGTCATGGCGACGATCACGCCTTTACCGGCGGCCAGGCCGTCGGCCTTGATCACGATCGGCGCACCTTTTTCACGCAGGTAGGCCAGGGCGGGCTCGATCTCGGTGAAGTTCTGGTAGTCGGCCGTCGGGATCTTGTGGCGCGCCAGGAAATCCTTGGTGAAGGCTTTCGAGCCTTCCAGCTGGGCGGCGCCGGCGGTTGGGCCGAAGCAATCCAGGCCGCGGCTGCGGAACAGGTCTACGACACCGGCAACCAATGGCACTTCCGGACCGACGATGGTCAGGGAGACGTTTTTCTCGGCGAAGTCGGCCAGTTGCTCAAGGGCCAGTACGTCGATGGCGACGTTTTCGCACTTGGCTTCGATGGCGGTACCGGCATTGCCGGGGGCGACGAAGACTTTCTGGACCCGTGGGTCCTGGGCAACTTTCCAGGCCAGGGCGTGTTCACGGCCACCGCTGCCAATGATCAAAACATTCATTTCAAAAACCTCAAATTCTGTAGGCGCCGCTGGAGCGCTTTTAAATGTGGGAGGGCTTTTGTGGTGAGGGGGCTTGCCCCCCGCTGTGTTCACTGGAGATCCAGTGGGGCTGCTGCGCAGCTCAGCGCGGGGCAAGCCCGCTCACCACAAAAAGCCCCTCCCACATTTGGATCAGTGACGGAAGTGGCGCATGCCGGTGAAGACCATGGCAATGCCGGCTTCATCAGCAGCGGCAATCACCTCGGCATCACGCATCGAGCCGCCTGGTTGGATCACGGCAGTCACGCCCGCTTTCGCAGCGTTGTCCAGGCCGTCGCGGAACGGGAAGAACGCATCGGAAGCCATCACCGAACCCACTACCTGCAAACCGGCATGCTCGGCCTTGATCGCGGCGATACGCGCCGAATTCACGCGGCTCATCTGGCCAGCGCCGACACCGATGGTCTGGCGGTTCTTGGCGTAGACGATGGCGTTGGATTTAACGTACTTGGCCACTTTCCAGGCGAAGATCAGGTCGTTGATCTCTTGCTCGGTCGGGGCGCGCTTGGTCACTACCTTGAGGTCTGCGCTGCCGATCATGCCGATGTCGCGGCTCTGTACCAGCAGGCCGCCGTTGACGCGCTTGTAGTCCCAGGCAGCGGCACGTTCAGCCGACCACTCGCCGCAGGCCAGCAGGCGCACATTGGCTTTGGCGGCCACGATGGCGCGGGCTTCTTCGCTCACGGAAGGGGCGATGATCACTTCGACGAACTGACGCTCGACGATGGCCTTGGCCGTCTCTGCATCCAGTTCACGGTTGAAGGCGATGATGCCGCCGAAGGCCGATTCGGTGTCGGTGGCGTAGGCCAGTTCGTACGCCTGGCGGATGCCGCCCTCAGCGTCCGGGCTCACGGCCACGCCGCACGGGTTGGCGTGCTTGACGATCACGCAGGCCGGCTTGACGAAGCTCTTCACGCATTCCAGCGCGGCGTCGGTGTCGGCCACGTTGTTGTAGGACAGTTCTTTGCCTTGCAGTTGGGTCGCAGTGGCGATGCCCACTTCGGCAGGCTTGGCTTCCACGTAGAACGCCGCGCTCTGGTGCGGGTTCTCGCCGTAGCGCATTTCCTGGGCCTTGATGAACTGGCTGTTGAAGGTGCGCGGGAACTGGCTGCGGCCTTCTGTGCTCAGGGTTTCGGCGGCCTGGTTCACGGTGCCCATGTAGTTGGCGATCATGCCGTCATAGGCGGCGGTGTGTTCGAACGCCTTGAGCATCAGGTCGAAACGCTGGGCGTAGCTCAGGCCGCCGGCTTTCAGGCTTTCCAGCACGTGGGCGTAGTCGCCGGCGTTGACCACGATGGCCACGTCTTTGTGGTTCTTGGCCGCCGAGCGAACCATGGTCGGGCCGCCGATATCGATGTTTTCGATGGCGGTCGGCAGGTCGCAGCCCGGCTTGTTGATGGTGGCTTCGAACGGGTAGAGGTTGACGGCCACCAGGTCGATCGGCTTGATGCCGTGCTCGGTCATGATGGCGTCGTCGATGCCGCGACGGCCGAGGATGCCGCCGTGGATTTTCGGGTGCAGGGTCTTGACGCGACCGTCCATCATTTCTGCGAAACCGGTGTAATCCGCCACTTCCACTGCGGCCACGCCGTTGTCCTGCAGCAGCTTGAAGGTCCCGCCCGTGGAGAGGATTTCCACGCCCAGGGCTTCCAGCTCCCGGGCAAATTCGAGGATCCCGGTCTTGTCGGAGACACTGATCAAGGCGCGGCGGATCGGCAGGCGGGTAGTCTGGTCGGTCATTTCAATTTCCATCAAAAGCAAAGGAGTCAGCAAAAAAGGCGACCGGTTTTACGCGGGCGCCTTTCTGGTTTGATTGAATGCTTACAGCAAATCGTATTGCTTGAGCTTTTTGCGCAAGGTGCCACGGTTGAGGCCCAGCAGCTCACTGGCTTTGGTCTGGTTGCCCTTGACGTAGTTCATCACGCTTTCGAGCAGGGGCGCCTCGACTTCGGAGAGCACCAGGTTGTACACGTCCGTGACGGAAGCGCCCTCAAGGTGGGCGAAATAATTATGCAGCGCCTTCTCGACACTCCCGCGAAGGGTCTGGCCTTCTTCGCTCGGCGTGTTGAGGTGCTGTTTCAAATTGACGTTGTCGCTCACGGGTGTTGTTCCACTCACTAAAGTCTCGGTCATCATCGTCATGCGGCCACCCATTCTCCGTCCCCTGCTCTCAGGCTCTTGTCTCGTTCGGCAAAAAACTCACGAACGGCGGTGACCTGTGCTTGCGTTTCATCCAAACGATTGAACCCGGCGCGAAACTCCCTGGCGCCTGGCAGGGTTGCGAGATACCAACCCACATGCTTGCGAGCAATACGCACGCCCATCACCTCTCCATAGAAGGTGTGAAGTGCAGCCAGATGCTCTAGCAGAATACGTTCCACCTCGACCAGTTCCGGCGCCGGCAGGACTTCACCCGTACGCAGGAAATGCTCGACCTCACGAAAAATCCACGGCCGCCCCTGGGCGGCCCGGCCAATCAACACACCATCGGCACCGGTGGCGTGCAGCACGCGCCGGGCTTTTTCGGCCGAGTCGATGTCGCCATTGGCAAATACCGGCATCGACACCGCCTGCTTGATCGCGGCGATGGTGTCGTACTCGGCTTCACCGGTGTAAAGGTCGGCGCGGGTGCGACCATGCACCGCCAGCGCTGTAATGCCTGCCTGTTCGGCGATCTTCGCCACCGTCAGGCCGTTCTTGTTGTCCCGGTCCCAACCGGTACGAATCTTCAGGGTCACTGGCACATCCACTGCGGCAACAACGGCCTGCAGGATCTCGGCAACCAACTGCTCATCTTTCAACAGCGCGGAACCGGCGGCCTTGTTGCAGACCTTCTTGGCCGGGCAGCCCATGTTGATATCGATGATCTGTGCGCCCAACGCCACGTTGGCCCGGGCCGCATCCGCCAGCATCTGCGCATCACCCCCGGCGATCTGGACCGAGCGGGGCTCGGGATCACCTTCGTGGATCATGCGCATCCGCGATTTGCGGGTGTTCCACAAGCTCATGTCGCTGGTGACCATTTCCGAGACTACTAGACCCGCGCCCAAACGCTTGCACAGCTGACGAAAGGGCTGGTCGGTGACGCCCGCCATCGGGGCGAGAATCAAGCCATTCTGCAATGTATATGGGCCGATGCGTACCGCCGACATAGGACTTCCCTGTTGTGGGGCCGGATCATTAGAGTTCGAAAAAGGGTTGGCATGATACCCGCTCTCGATGACTGGATAAAGGCTGAATTGGATAAAATCTGAACAGTTATTTCTTTATCGCCGCCGGTTTGGATGGGCGGGGCCCAGTCAATACTCCACCGTCAAGCGACGGTGCGTAGGCCGATTCACTCGGGCGAGTGGAAGCTCAGGCTGTAATTCACGGCTTTATTGCCCGGATCGAGGATATCCAGGGAGATATGGATCGGGGTTTGTGATGGCATTTCGCTCACCCCGGCCAACTCGCCGCTCAGGTATTCGGCGGGCTTGAAGCGACGACTGGCAATCAGGTTGCCGTTGAGGTCGGCGAAACGCAGTTCCAGCAGCGGAAAGGGCTGGGAGAACGTCGCGCGGTTATAGATGATCGCATCCACCACCAGCGCCCCGGCGAACTCCGGGTGGCTGCGTACCACCAGGTTACTGCTCTTGATATGGGCGATATCGACCCGCGACGGCACCGTGCAGCCCAGTGTGGGGCACAGTTGCTGGAACCACGGGCGGTAAGCGTCCTGGCGGGCCAGATCGTCGAACTGATAGGCAATGTACTGCGCAGCCAGGCCGGCGGCGGCGATCAGTACCAGCAGTATCCAGATCAGGCGACGGCCCAGGCCCTGCGGGCGTTTTTGCGCGTACAGGTGCAGAGGGTCGTCTTCCAGGTCCTGGAGCAGGTCGTCATGGACGCCGGCCTCGGGGCGTGGGCGCTTGCGATGGGATTGCACACGCTCTTCGGGCTCCGCTTCATCCGCTGCCGCTGTCAGGGGCGTGAACGGCGGGTCGGAGTGTTCATCTTCCGGGGTTGAGCGCAGCGCAGGCTCATCGTCGAGGTGCAACGACATGGAGGGCTCGGTGCGCTGCCTGGTCGCAGGGGCTTTGGCCGGTTCAGGTTCGTCTTCGGAAGCGTTGGCGCGTTCTCCAGGCGGTTCGCTGAACAGGCTGGCGGCCCATTTTTCTTCTTCGGCCTTGACGGTTTCGCGGCTGGCGCTGAGAGCGTCTTCTTTCTGCCGACGGTCGGCACCGGGCTGGCGGCGTTCCGCGCCCACGGGCAGCGTGTGCTGAATCTCGCGGCGTTCCAGCTTGGCCAGTTCCTTGTCCAGATCCAGGTTGTCCAGGTCCAGCTCTTCGGCGCTCCACTGCTTCTGGCTGATTGCCCGCTGCGGCTCAGGCGCGGCTTCGCGCACGGGCTCGATCGTGGCCGGCTGCTCCGGCGCAGGCGCCTGGGCGCGCTGCTCCAGCAGCTGGCGGGCAGCGTTGAAGACTTGCAGGCACGAGCCGCAGCGAACCACGCCGCGAGCCACGCTCAATTGGGCGTGGTTGACGCGAAAGCGGGTTTGGCAATGCGGGCACTGGGTGACGAAACTGTCGGTCATGCGGCCATCCGATTCAGGCAAGCGCTCATTCTAGCGCCGACGCCCGCTGATGCGTACCCAGCCATCACGGTTAGCGATCGGATCCAGCTCGAAATCCTTGGCGTAGGCGGCGGCGACATCTTCGCCCTGCTCGGCGAGGATGCCCGACAGCGCCAGGCGCCCGCCCGGCTTGACCAGGCTCGACAGTTGTGGCGCCAGGGACACCAGCGGGCCGGCGAGGATATTGGCGACCAGCACGTCGGCCTGCACCTGGGGCAAATCCTGCGGCAGGTAGAGCGGGAATTTGCCTTCAGGAATGTTGTTGCGCCCGGCGTTATCCCGGGACGCTTCCAGGGCCTGCACGTCGATGTCGGTGCCCACGGCTTCCTTGGCGCCCAGCAACAGGGCGGCAATCGCCAGGATCCCCGAGCCGCAGCCGAAATCCAGCACGTGGCTGTCCGTCAGGTCCTGGCCGTCCAGCCACTCCAGGCACAGCGCGGTGGTGGGGTGGGTGCCAGTGCCGAATGCGAGGCCCGGATCCAGCAGCAGGTTGACCGCGTTCGGCTCCGGGGCGGCATGCCAGCTCGGCACGATCCACAGGCGTTGGCCGAAGCGCATCGGCTGGAAGTTGTCCATCCAGCTGCGTTCCCAGTCCTGGTCTTCGATGATTTCGCTGTGATGCTCGGGCAACGGGCTGCCGGTGAGCAATTCCATATGGGCCAGTACGGCGGCGGCATCGGTGCCGTCTTCGAACAGGGCCAGCAGATGGGTGTGGGACCACAGCGGGGTGGTATTCAGCTCGGGTTCGAAGATCGGCTGGTCTTCGGCGTCCATGAAGGTCACCGAGACGGCGCCCACTTCGAGGAACGCGTCTTCGTAGGTTTCGGCTTGTTCTGGGCTGATGGCGAGACGGACTTGCAGCCAAGGCATGGCGGGCACCTTTGAAAAAAATGAGTGTGCAGCGGGGTAGGCTGCGAAAGCGCGCAAGTTTACGCGAGCGAACAGCATAAGACGACATTACTGAGTGAATGCGGACCAAATGTGGGAGGGGCGGTGTGCAGAAACAACAAAGCCGCCCGAAGGCGGCTTTGTTGGGTGGAACACTTACTGGTTGGCCAGCTTGTGTTCCAGGTAGTGAATGTTCACACCACCTTCGCAGAAGCCTTCATCACGAACCAGGTCCCGGTGCAGCGGGATGTTGGTCTTGATGCCGTCGACCACGATTTCGTCCAGGGCATTGCGCATACGGGCCATGGCCTCGTCGCGGGTCGCGCCCCAGGTGATCAGCTTGCCGATCAGCGAGTCGTAGTTGGACGGAACCTTGTAGCCGCTGTACAGGTGCGAATCCACACGTACGCCGTTGCCGCCGGGCGCGTGGAAATGCTTGACCAGGCCAGGGCTTGGGATAAAGGTCTTCGGGTCTTCGGCGTTGATCCGGCACTCCAGGGAGTGACCGTGGATCTTCACGTCGTCCTGGGTGAAGGACAGCACGTTGCCGGCGGCGATGCTGAGCATCTCCTTGACGATGTCGATACCGGTGACCATCTCCGACACCGGATGCTCTACCTGCACGCGAGTGTTCATCTCGATGAAGTAGAAACGGCCGTTCTCGTAGAGGAACTCAAAGGTACCGGCGCCACGGTAGTTGATGTCGATGCACGCCTTGACGCAGCGAGCCAGGACTTCCTGACGCGCTTTTTCATCCAGGCCCGGTGCCGGGGCTTCTTCCAACACCTTCTGGTGACGACGTTGCAGCGAGCAATCGCGATCGCCCAGGTGGATGGCGTGGCCCTGGCCGTCGGACAGTACCTGCACTTCCACGTGACGTGGGTTGGTCAGGTACTTCTCCAGGTAGACCATCGGGTTGCCGAACCAGGCAGCCGCTTCGGAGCGAGTCTGCTTGGCCGCTTCGATCAGCTCTTCTTCCTTATGCACCACGCGCATGCCGCGACCACCACCGCCACCGGCGGCCTTGATGATCACCGGGTAGCCGACTTCGCGACCAATGCGCAGTGCGGTTTCCTCGTCTTCAGGCAGTGGGCCGTCGGAGCCAGGAACGGTTGGCACGCCGGCGGCGATCATGGCGTCCTTGGCCGAGACCTTGTCGCCCATCAGGCGAATGGTTTCGGCTTTCGGGCCGATGAAGGCAAACCCGGATTTTTCCACCTGTTCGGCGAAATCGGCGTTTTCCGCGAGGAAGCCGTAGCCCGGGTGGATGCCATCAGCGCCGGTCACTTCAGCGGCGGCGATGATGTTCGAGACTTTCAGGTACGAGTTCGTGGCCAGTGGCGGGCCGATGCAGATGCTCTCGTCCGCCAGTTTCACGTGCATCAATTCGGTATCGGCCGTCGAGTAAACAGCGACGGTCTTGATGCCCTCTTCCTTACAGGCGCGCAGGATACGCAGCGCGATCTCGCCGCGGTTGGCGATCAGGACTTTTTGCAGTTTCTTCGCAGGTTTCAACATCGAAGGCGCTCCGCGGTTCAAACGATGGTGAACAGCGGCTGGTCGTACTCAACCGGCTGACCGTTTTCTACCAGGATGGATTCGATGACGCCGGCTTTTTCGGCCGTGATGTGGTTCATCATCTTCATCGCTTCAACGATGCAGATGGTGTCGCCCACTTTCACGGTCTTGCCTACTTCAACGAAGGCTGGCGAGGTCGGTGCCGGGGTGCGGTAGAACGTACCGACCATTGGCGACTTGACCACGAAACCGTTCAGCGCAGGGGCTGCCGGTGCGGCAGGTGCGGCGGCGGCAGCAGGCGCGGCGGCCGGAGCAGCAGCCGGTGCCGGTGCTTGCATCTGTGGTGCGTAGAACTGTTGGGCCGGGGTCTTGCTGTGGCGGCTGATCCGTACGGACTCTTCGCCTTCCTTGATTTCCAGCTCGTCGATACCGGATTCTTCCAGCAGTTCGATCAGTTTCTTAACTTTACGGATATCCATGAATCATCAACTCCCAAGGGTCGGTCAGGGGCGCTTGGCCTGTTCTTCAAGCTGTTCCAGGGCGGCCTCCAGGGCCAGTCGGTAACCGCTGGCGCCAAGGCCGCAGATCACTCCTACCGCAACGTCGGAGAAGTAGGAGTGATGGCGGAAAGGTTCGCGTTTGTGCACGTTCGATAAATGCACTTCGATGAATGGGATGCTCACCGCCAGCAGCGCGTCACGTAATGCAACGCTTGTGTGCGTAAAAGCGGCGGGATTGATCAGGATAAAGTCCACGCCTTCGCTACGGGCGGCATGGATGCGATCAATCAATTCATACTCGGCATTGCTTTGCAGGTAGAGCAGATGGTGGCCGGCTTCACGTGCCCGTCGTTCCAGGTCAAGGTTGATCTGATCGAGGGTCACTGCCCCGTAGACGCCCGGTTCACGGGTGCCGAGCAGGTTCAGGTTGGGTCCGTGAAGAACCAGTAAGGTCGCCATCGGCTGTTCCTTGTTATTGATGTGGGCAAGGCAGAACCCGGCGACTATGCCGCAAAGCCTTTGTGACTGTCCAGTTCTATGCAGTAGGCGGCACGATTAGCGAGGATTGCGCAAAATTTGTGACTGGGGGTCGGGATCCGGTCATGGGTAATACGCCCTTGAATCCCGTGGAGATCAAATGTGGGAGGGGCGGTGCGACGATTCGACTTGCTCCCGATTGCAGTGTGTCAGTCTCGCATCTGTAACTGATCCACCGCTATCGGGGGCAAGCCCCCCCACATTTTGATCTTCATTTGATTTTGGATCTTCATGGGGCCGGTCAGACACGGAACGCCTGCACAGCCGTATTGAGCTGCCCACCCAGCACCAGCAAATGCTCACCCTGGCTGCGGCCCTGGCCGATGCGCAGCAAATTATCCTCGCCGAGCTGATGAATCCGCTCGCTGTTGTCGCGAATCTCACTCACGGCGCCACTTTGCTGCGCCGTTACATCGGCAATCCGCACGGCGGTGTCGGAAATGGTCTGGATCGCGCCGACGATTTCATCCAGCGCGCCATCCGCAGCCTGGGCTTGCTGGGCGGTAGCCTCGGCGTGTTCAACCTGGGCGCGCATGCCCTGCACCGATTGGTGCGCAGCGGTTTGCAGGCCGGTGATCAAGCCCTGGATTTCGGCGGTGGCGCCAGCGGTGCGTTGGGCCAGGGTGCGCACTTCGTCAGCGACTACGGCAAAGCCGCGCCCGGCCTCACCGGCGCGTGCGGCTTCGATGGCGGCGTTGAGCGCCAGCAGGTTGGTCTGGTCGGCAATCGAGCGAATCACGGTCAATACGCCGCCAATGGTGGCGGACTCCTCGGCAAGTTTTTCGATCATCTGCGCATTTTGCTGCACTTCACCCACCAGCGCGTGCAGGCCGGTCAGGCTCAGGCCGATCACGCGCTGGCCTTGCTCGACCGCCTGGCCCGCGCTGCGACTGGCGCCGGCCGCCTGGCTGGCATCACCGGCGACTTGCTGGATGGTGGCTTCCAGTTCGCCCAGGGAATCACGAATCTGCGCAGTATCCCCGGCCTGGCGCTCGGCGCCGTCGTGCAGGCCACTGCTCAGTTCGGCCAGGGCGCGGCTGCTGCCGGCCACTTCTTCGGCATTGCCACGGATGGTACCCACCAGATCCACCAGATAGGCGCGTAAACGGTTGAGGGACGCTTCGATGTCGCGCAGTTCGCGGTTGGTCTTGCCCAAGGTGATCGGTTGGCTGAAGTTGCCCTCGCCCCAGGTCGACAAGGCGGGGGCCAGGTTGGTCAGCACCCGCGCCAGGCGCCGCTGCAGGGTGTCGATCAACAGGGCGATCAGCAGAATCAGGCCGATCATCACCCCTTGCATCAGGCGCACTTCGCCCTGGATCTTACCGTGTTGCGCGCGCACCGCCGGCTCGAGGCCGGCGATGGCCTGCTGAACGGCCGCGATTTTCAAGTGGGTGGCGGCGGCCAGGTCGGCACGCTGCTGGATCTGCGTGCGGGTGCGCTGGAGTTCGGCGGGGTAGCGGGCCAGCAGGCCGTTGAGTTCGCGCTTGAGGTCGACGCCGGTGTCCTGGGCTTCGGTTTTTGCGCTGTTTTCCAGGCCCATCAAGGCCGAAAAGTCATCGGTGTTGGATTCTGCGCTGGCCTTTACCCCGAGTAATGGCAGTTGCTCCAGCAGGTCGGCCTGGCTGCGCATATTGCTGACTTCGCGTTCCACATCGTCCGCCAGTTCCGCGCGGCCGCTGCTCACCAGTTTGTCGCGAGCCAGGGACAGCTTGCCCAGGTGCTGTGAGGCCGCCAGCAGCGGCGGCAGGTAGCGCGCGGCCTCGGCGCTGTTGACGCCCTTGGCGTACTGGCTCAACTGCTCCAGGTTGGCGCCCAGCTCCCGCTCGGCCTGCAGCAACAGGGCTTGTGGGTCACCTGCCAACTTACCGGCCGCCAGCAGGTCGGTCTTGCTGAAGGCATTCAGGTCCGCAAGGCTGGGGCGCAGGTTCTGCGCGAGGTCGGCGGGCAGTTCATCCAGGTGCTGCAACAGGCTTTCCAGGCTCTGGCTGGCGCTGCTCAAGCGCAATGCATCACCGCTGCCCAGATAGTCGTCGATATTGCGTGCGGCCTGGTTCTGGAAGGTCTGTGACAGGCCGAGGTAGCGCTCCATCAGCAAATAAGGCCGTTCCAGCGCCCGTTGCGACCACCACAGCGTCGCTCCAAGTGCCAGGCACACGGCCACCAGCAGGAGGGTATTGAGATTGGTCAGCAGCTTCAGGCGCATGCGGGGTATCAACCGACAGCAAAAGGTAAGTGCCTGAAGTTATTGCGTTTTCATTACAGGGTTATGACGGAATCAGTGGATTCTGGTGAAAAGGTGGCACTTTGCTTTGACGTGCGCGCCGCTTGCACGCGGTTACGCCCGGCATCCTTGGCGCGGTACAGCGCCTCGTCGGCCTGGGCGGCCATCATCAGGCTGTCGGAGCCGTCACACAGCTCCACCACCCCGGCGCTGAAGGTGCACCACAAATCCTGCGGCTGCGCCGGGTAGTGAATCTCGGCAAAGCGCCCACGAATTTCATCCAGTACCTTGCAGGCCGATTCCAGGTCGGTGTCGGGCATCACGATGGCGAATTCTTCACCGCCGTAGCGGCCGATGTAGTCGGTCTTGCGCAGGCGTTGCTTGAGAAACAGCGCCAGGCTCTTGATCACGCGGTCGCCCATGGGGTGGCCGTGGCTGTCATTGACCCGCTTGAAGTGATCGATGTCGAGCATGGCAAAGCTCAACGGCTTGTTCTCGCGGCGCGCGCGGAAACTGCAGTCTTCAAGCAATTGCAGGATATGGGTGTGGTTGTACAACCCGGTCAGGCTGTCGCGCACCATCCGCGCCTTGAGGTTGCGCGCACGGGCGGCGCGGTTGCGCACCGTGGTGATCAGGTGGCGCGGCTTGATCGGTTTGGTGAGGAAGTCGTCGCCGCCTTCGCTCATGGCGTCCAGCTGCTTGTCCAGGTCGTCTTCGGCCGACAGGTAGATGATCGGCACACTGACGTAACGGTCATTGTGGCGAATGACCTTGGCCAGTTCGGTGCCGGTACAGGCCGGCATGTACATGTCGAGGATGATCAGGTCGGGCTGGAAGTCTGCCAGCTCGGCCATGGCCTGGATCGGCTCGATCAAGGTGCGGGTGACGATGCCGGCACTGTTGAGTAGCCGCTCTGTGTGCAGCGCCTGGGCCCGCGAGTCATCGATGATCAGGACTTTGTACGGTTCGTACTGGGCGACACAGGTCAGCACTTCGATCTTTTCCAGCAGGCTGGAGGCTTCCAGCGTGCCGGTGAGGAATTCCTGGCCGCCGGCGCGCACGGCGGCGAGGCGAGTGGGGGTGTCGGTTTCGTGCAGGCTGAAAAACAACAGCGGCAGTTTATGCTCCAGGCCTTCCTGGGCTTCGGCGGCGAGCTTGAGGCCCAGGCCGGCGCCGCAGAAATCCACGTCCATCACGATCGCCGACGGCAGGCGCTCGGCCAGGGACGCGCGAAACGCAGCGACGCTGTCCAGGGATTGGGCGCTCATGCCAAAGAATTCCAGCTGCTTGGCCAGGCGCTCGGCGCGGTCGTGATCGGCCAGCATCACGTAGATCGGCTTGCGCATCGGCGGCAGGAAGGTTTGTTCCAGCTGGTCGCCCTGGCGCAGGCCGGTGCGGGACAGGCGCTGCATCAAGCGGTTGAGTTCGGTGATCAGGTGGCTGCTCAGGCGTCCGCGGTTTTCGTCGACGGCCTTGAGCGATTCGCCGATGTGCCGGGCCAGTTGGCCGTGTTCGGGTTGTTCGAAGCGCTCGGCGAAGCGTTGCAGGCGCAGGTTGGCCTCGCTGAGTTCGGAGAGGTCGGCGCCTGACCATTCGCTGCGTTGCAGGCGCTGCCAGATCTCAAGAATTTGACGTGCCTGATGAATTACCCGCTGGGCAAAATGCTGCTTGAGACGCTCACGGCTGGGGTCTTCTGGCTCGGTCATATCCTGACTACTAGTGAGGGTGCATGCTGAGGTCGAACTGATGGCTCTATGCTAGCACCTCTTTCCAATGGGATGAGTGTCATATGTCAATTAACTGCGTGTCCCTGATATTCAGTTGGTGACCTGACGGTCGCGCAGCTTAAAAAGCGTGCATCCTTTATAGTCGAATGCTTGCCGTATGCACGTTTGGTGAAAAGCCCCGCATGGGCGGGCACGATGGGGTAGGGTTGTGGTCGGAGTGTTTGAACGCACGCCCTCAATTCAAGTGCATGAACTCAAGTGATTGAAAGGATATCGCCATGCTGGACTGGAAAAACCGTGCGGGCAGTGCCAAAGGCCCTGCCCCTGAGCCCAAGTCGGCCAACCGCAGCTATTTTCGTACCCTGCTGATGAGCCGAGCCGTGCTCAGCGTGCTCGGCCTGTATCTGTTGGTCACCGGCGCCCTGGGCTGGTACTGGAGCGAAGAGCCGGCGCTGTTCCCGGTCCAGCAGAATGCGCAGCTTGCCGCCGAGAAGGAAGGCAAGCAGATGGTGGTGGGCTATACCACCGTCGAAACCCTCAAGACCGTGGTCGGCACGTTGCTGAACAAGCCCGGTGGCTATATTTCCAACGACCGTTTCCCGCCGGGCCTGTGGATGGACAACATGCCCAGCTGGGAATACGGCGTGCTGGTGCAGGTGCGCGACCTGACCCGCGCCTTGCGTAAAGACTTCGCCCGCTCCCAGTCGCAGTCGGCCGAAGACGCCGATCTGGCCAAGGCCGAGCCGCGCTTCAACTTCGACAACAAGAGCTGGGTGCTGCCGTCCAGTGAGTCGGAGTACCAGGAGGGCATCAACTCCCTGAACCGCTATGAAGCACGCCTGTCCGACCCGAATCAGCGTGGCGCCTTGTTCTATGCCCGCGCCGACAACCTGAACAACTGGCTGGGCGATGTGGCCACCCGCCTGGGCTCGCTGTCGCAACGCCTGTCGGCCAGCGTGGGCCGGGTCAAATTGAACACCGCACTGAAAACCGAAGCCCTGGCGCCGGGTGAAGTGCCGCAGGTCGACGAAGAAGTGGTGGAAACCCCTTGGATGCAGATCGATAACGTGTTCTACGAGGCCCGTGGCCAGGCCTGGGCGCTGTCCCACCTGTTGCGTGCCATCGAAGTCGACTTTGCCGACGTGCTGGCCAAGAAAAACGCCACCGTCAGCGTGCGCCAGATCATTCGTGAGCTGGAGGCTTCGCAAGAGCCGGTCTGGAGCCCAATGATCCTCAACGGCAGCGGTTTCGGCGTGCTGGCTAACCATTCGCTGGTCATGGCCAATTACATTTCCCGGGCCAACGCGGCGGTGATCGATTTGCGTCAACTGCTCAACCAGGGTTGATGATGGACGCAGCTCAAAACGAGGCCGCGCACCGTGCGGCCTCTGATGCCGAACTGATCTGCTGGGTCGACGAGCGGGACAACCTGCTCGGCCACCTCGTCAGGTCCGATTTGCGCCAGCGCGGCCTGATCGGCCGTTGCACCTTTATCTTCCTGTTCAATTCCAAGGGTGAGCTGTGCGTGCATCGGCGCACCCTGAGCAAGGCCCTGTACCCGGGGTTCTGGGATACGGCGGCGGGCGGGATGGTCGCGGCGGGAGAGTCCTACGCCTTATCTGCGGCCCGCGAGCTGGAAGAGGAACTGGGTGTTGGCGGGGTGGAACTGACCGAGCATGACCATTTCTACTTTGAGGATGGCGAGAGTCGGCTCTGGTGCAAATCCTACTCGGCGATCTGGGATGGGCCATTGCGCCTGCAGCCTGAAGAAGTCATGGAGGCGCGCTTTTTGCCCGTAGAAACGGTCCTGCAGGAAGCCGAGCACAAGCCTTACTGCCCGGACGCCCAGGAGGGCTTGCGGCGCTATCTGGCCTCGCGTCGCTAAAGCTGCATAAATTGGCGCCATTTGGCTCTTAGCAAGTGGGCTTTTTGCCGTTACACTGCGCGACTTTTCACCCGAACCGCCATTGTTTCACCCTGGGATCACTGTAGGAGCGAGCTTGCTCGCGAAAAACTCAAGAACGCCGCGTGCATTCGGAATGCACGCTTCATCGTTGACGATTTTCGCGAGCAAGCTCGCTCCTACAGGTGGGGATCAGCCTTGGCGGCTCGGTAGCGCTGCCCCTGCCTGAGTGGGGCTTCGCGGTCGGTCGTCCCTTAGCGGAGGCCGATCAGTCTTTGTCCTCCCGAGAGGATTGCCGGTGGCCAAAAAAGCCGCATCCTTCGCCGCCCTCGGCGGCCTGGTATTTTCCACCGACGCAGGTCGACACTGCCCGGACTGTCGTCAGCCCGTGGATTCGTGTACCTGCAAACAGACCCTGATCCCCGAAGGCGACGGTATTGCCCGCGTGCGCCGCGAAAGCAAAGGCCGTGGCGGCAAGACGGTGACCACCATCACCGGCGTGCCGTTGGCCGAAGAGCCGCTCAAGGCACTGGCCACCACGCTGAAAAAGCGCTGTGGCACCGGTGGCGCGTTGAAAGACGGTGTCATCGAGATCCAGGGCGATCACGTCGAACTGCTGTTGGCCGAGCTGATCAGGCTGGGTTACAAGGCCAAGAAGTCCGGCGGCTGAAAGCCTCTTCCCAACCTGTGTCTAAACTCTGTCCTGCGAGTGGGGTCTACCTTGCTTACAGGCAAATCGTCATTTTCATTCTTTAGACTGCGCCAGCCTCGAACGAGAGGTGGCGCCTTCGCCTTCATTTATAGGGGACTTCGATGTCCGTACGACGCACACGCAAAGACGATGGCAGCCAATGGACAGTTGCGGACAGCCGCAGTGTTTACGGGATTCGCCATTGGGGGGCCGGGTATTTCGCGATCAATGATGCCGGTCGCGTTGAAGTCCGTCCGAACGGCCCGAACAGCACACCCGTCGACCTCTACGAGCAAGTGGACGAGCTGCGCAAGAGCGGCCTTTCCCTGCCGCTGCTGGTGCGTTTTCCCGACATCCTGCAAGACCGTGTACGCCAGCTGACCGGCGCTTTCGATGCCAACATCGAGCGCCTGGAGTACCAGAGCAAGTACACCGCACTGTACCCGATCAAGGTGAACCAGCAGGAAGCGGTGATCGAGAACATCATCGCCACCCAGAATGTTTCCATCGGCCTCGAAGCCGGCTCCAAGCCTGAGCTGCTGGCCGTGCTGGCCCTGGCGCCGAAGGGCGGCACCATCGTCTGCAACGGTTACAAGGACCGCGAGTTCATCCGCCTGGCGCTGATGGGCCAGAAGCTCGGCCACAACGTATTTATCGTGATCGAGAAAGAATCCGAGGTTGAACTGGTGATCGAAGAGGCCGCCAGCCTCAAGGTCAAGCCACAGGTGGGCCTGCGCGTGCGCCTGTCTTCCCTGGCGTCGAGCAAGTGGGCGGACACCGGTGGCGAGAAGTCCAAGTTCGGGTTGTCGGCGGCGCAACTGCTGTCGGTGGTCGAGCGCTTCCGCGCGGCGGGCCTGGACCAGGGCGTCCGCCTGCTGCACTTCCACATGGGGTCGCAGATCGCCAACTTGGCCGACTACCAGCACGGGTTCAAGGAAGCCATTCGTTACTACGGCGAACTGCGCAACCTCGGCCTGCCGGTGGATCACATCGACGTCGGCGGTGGCCTGGGCGTGGACTACGACGGTACTCACTCGCGTAACGCCAGCTCGATCAACTACGACATGGACGACTACGCCGGTGTGGTCGTGGGCATGCTCAAGGAATTCTGCGACGCGCAGAGCCTGCCGCACCCGAATATCTTCTCTGAAAGCGGCCGCTCCCTGACCGCGCACCACGCCATGCTGGTGGTGCAGGTGACCGACGTCGAGAAACACAACGACGAAATCCCGACCATCGAAAACAAGGAAAGCCTGCCGGAAACCGTGCAGTGGCTGGTAGACCTGCTGGGCCCGACCGACATCGAGATGGTCACCGAAACCTACTGGCGCGCCACCCACTACATGAGCGACGTGGCCACCCAGTACGCCGACGGCAAACTGACCCTGGCCGAAAAAGCCCTGGCCGAACAGTGCTACTTCGCCGTGTGCCGCCGCCTGCACAACTCGCTGAAAGCCCGCCAGCGCTCGCACCGCCAGGTGCTGGACGAACTCAACGACAAGCTGGCCGACAAGTACATCTGCAACTTCTCGGTGTTCCAGAGCCTGCCGGACACCTGGGCCATCGGCCAGGTATTGCCGATCCTGCCGCTGCACCGCCTCGACGAAGAGCCGCTGCGCCGCGCCGTGCTGCAAGACCTGACCTGCGACTCCGACGGCAAGATCAAGCAATACGTCGACGAGCAGAGCATCGAGACCAGCCTGCCGGTGCACGCCTTGAACGAAGGCGAAGACTACCTGCTGGGCATCTTCCTGGTCGGCGCCTACCAGGAAATCCTTGGCGACATGCACAACCTGTTCGGTGACACCGACTCGGTGAACATCTACCAGCGCGAAGACGGTTCGGTGTACAGCGCCGGGATCGAGACCCACGACACCATCGAAGACATGCTGCGCTATGTGCACTTGTCGCCGGAGGAGTTGATGACGCACTACCGTGACAAGTGTGCGAGCGCGAAGATCTCCGCGTCGGAACGTACCCAGTTCCTTGATGCCTTGCGCCTTGGGTTGACGCGGTCGTCGTACTTGTCCTCGTAAGCTGAGCTGAAACACATCCAACTGTGGAAGGGGCGGTGCGACGATTCGACAAGCCCGCTCACCACAGAGTTATGTGTCAGCCTTTAAGAGTTGTGTAGATACCTATGGCCATCGGGGGCATGCCCACCCCACATTTGGAACACTGCTATTGCTGAGGTTTTGTGGCGGTGATCGCCGATTACCGGCTGTACCCGCAGGTGCGTTACCCCGCGTTTCTCCAGGATGGCGCCCAGGCCGTTGCGTGGGCGGTCAACCACAGCGCTGAATACGGTGCAGATCCCAAGCAGCTTTACGTGATGGGCCATAGCTCTGGCGCCTATAACGCCGCGATGTTGGCGCTGGATGGGCGTTGGCTCAAGGCAGTGGGCTTGGCGCCGTCGATCTTCAAAGGCTGGATCGGCCTGGCCGGGCCTTATGACTTCTTGCCGATTGAAAACCAGGACGTGCGCCCGGTGTTCTTCTTCCCCGACTCACCGCCGGAGTCGCAGCCGATCAACCATGTCAGCCATGATGCACCGCCAAGCCTGTTGATTGCCTCGACCGATGACACGCTCGTCAACCCCACCCGCAACACGGGTGGGTTGGCGAAAAAACTGCGGGAAGCGGGGGGGCCGGTCGAGGTGTTTTATTTCACCCGAACCCGCCACGCGACATTGGTCGCGTCCATCGCCAAGCCGTTGTGCTGGCTGGCGCCGGTGCTGGATCGGGTGACGGGGTTTATCGAGTCCACCGCCGGGCAGTGAGCTGACAAGGCGTTGGCTCAGGTCAATTGAGTTCGAGGCAATGTGCGACTGCGCACCGGCCTGGGTTGTATCTCATGACTATTCGGTCAATAGTTCCCACGCTGTTGACACGCATTATTGTGATATTTGCGCTGTTTATTTCCAGGTCAATCGACGTTGCGGGGGCAAGCTGATGCATCTCAGTCCCTTGCGCTACCACGAGTGCGAACGCTGTTTTGTTTTCGATCCGTTGTATCCCGGCGATGTTGTTGGGCCCTTGCCCATTGGTGCATCCGACTAGGGTTGCCAATGTGCAGATCGCAGCAACCCACAGGGTTTTTGTGATGTTCATATCCGACTCTCCATGCATATATGAAAGGGTAGATCCCTGACCATTCAACGCTTGGAATGTCGGTTTGTAACCTGTCAGAACTAACAGGTGGGGTCAGTTGAACCATTGGTCCTGGCGTTTGAGCCGCCAGGCGATGACGCCCAAGGTCAGGCTGCGCAACGTCATGAACAGCAGGAAAGTGATCCACAGTCCGTGATTGCCCAAGCCTTGCAACGCCCAGGCAAACGGCAGTGTTAGCAATAACGTCAGCAGCATCCCATTGCGCATTTCACGCGCACGGGTGGCACCGATAAACAGGCCGTCCAGCAGGTAACTCCCCACCGCAATCAACGGCAGCAGCGCCAGATACGGCAGGTAGATATCGGCGGTGTCGCGCACGCTGGGGATGTCGGTCTGCATGGCGATAAACAGGTGCCCGGCAACCGTGAATAACAGCGCGAAACCGACGCTTGCGATCAGCGACCACCCACCTGCAACTACCAATGAACGGCGCAGTGAGTGGCGGTCGCGGGCGCCGATGGCGTGGCCGCACAGGGCCTCGACTGCGTGGGCCAGACCGTCCAGTGCATGGGCCGTCAGCAGCAGGCCGTTGAGCAGCAGGGCGTTGGCGGCCACGGTCGCATCCCCCAATCGCGCGCCTTGCACGGTGATCATGAAAAACACCGACTGCAGCGCCAGGCTGCGGATAAAGATGTCGCGGTTCACCGCCAGCAACGGGCGCCAGCTTTGCCACCGTTTCAACGCGGCCCAGGCGATATGCCCGGGGTAGGCGCGCAGGGCTTTTTGCGTGAGGGCAAGGCCGAGGAGGGCGCCGGTCCATTCGGCGATCACCGATGCGCGGGCCGAGCCGACCACGCCCCAGTCCAGGCCCAGTACAAACCACAGGTTCAGGGCGATGTTGACCAGGTTGGTGGTCAACAGGATTGCCAATGGCGCCCGGGCGTTTTGCGTGCCGAGGAACCAGCCCACCAGCGCGTAGCTGGCCAGGGCGGCGGGGAGGCCGAACAGACGGGTATGGAAGAACTCGCGGGTCAGTTGATTGAGTTCAGGGGAAGGCTGCATCCATTCCAGGGCCAGATGGCTCAGCGGAATGCCGACGGTGCCCAGCACCATCGCCAACCCCAGCGCCAGCAGCAAGCCTTGCAGCAGGATTTGCCGCAGTGCCGCACCGTCCTTGCGCCCGGCGGCCTGGGCGGCGAAACCGGTGGAACCCATGCGCAGAAAACCCATGGCCCAGGCGAGGAAGGTATACAAGCTGGCACCGACGGCCACGGCGCCCAGTTGGTGGGCGTGGGGCAGGTGGCCGATGACCATGCTGTCGACCAACGCCACCAGCGGCACCGAAATGTTCGACAGGATCATCGGCGCAGCCAAAGCCCATACGCGGCGATGGGTAGGGCGGTCGCGCCAGTCGGTGAGTAAGGTGGACATGCAGGCTCCTTGGGGGAGCGGCATTGTAACCGGCCATTGGCAACGCAACAGGGTCAATGTGGCATGGGGCCCAATGTCCGTGGGATTTGGCTGGGACTTGAGACCGTTGAGAACCAACTCACCCTCCGTCGGTCAATGTGACCAGCGCCACATCGGCTTGGCCGGCGCTGATATATAGTTCACCCCTCGGTTCCCTCTGACTACGAGTGCCCCATGCTTAACAAAGGATTGTTCCTGGCCTGCGCGCTGGCCCTGCTGAGCGCCTGCGATTCTTCCGATAAACCGGCAGCACCGCCTGCGCCCACCGTGGCGGCAGCGCCGAAACCGGCCAAGGCGGCAGTGGATGTGGCGGCGCTGAAGCAGCGCTATGCCGGGCGTGAGTTGAGTGTGGTGGACGTGTCCGAGGTGCAGTTGGACGGGGCCAGCACCTTGTCGGTGAGTTTTTCCATTCCGTTGGATCCGGAGCAGAAGTTTGCCGACAAACTCCATCTGGTCGACAGCAAGTCCGGCAAGGTCGATGGCGCCTGGGAGCTGTCCGATAACCTGATGGAACTGCGCCTGCGCCACCTGGAGCCCCAGCGCAAACTGGTGCTGACGGTGGATGCCGGGGTGAAGGCGGTCAACGCCAACACGCTCGCCGCCGAGTACATCGCGCGCCTGGAAACCCGTGACCTGCAAGCCACCGTCGGCTTCGCCAGCCGTGGCACATTGTTGCCGACGCGCCTGGCCGAAGGCCTGCCGGTGATCGCGCTGAACGTCGACAAGATCGACGTTGAATTCTTCCGGATCAAGCCCGAATCCCTGCCGTCGTTCCTGGCACAGTGGGGGCGCAATACCAGCCTGCAAAGTTATGAATCCCGCGAACTGCTGCCGCTGGCCGACCTGGTCTACGGCGGCCGTTTCGACCTGAACCCGGCGCGCAATACCCGTGAAACCCTGCTGCTGCCGATCGCCGGCCTCAAGCAATTGCAGCAACCGGGCGTGTACCTGGCGGTGATGCGCGCTTCGGGCACCTACAACTATTCGCAACCGGCCACGCTGTTTACCTTGAGCGATATCGGCCTGTCGGTGCACCGCTACGCCAATCGCCTGGATGTGTTTACCCAGGCGCTGGAAGGTGGCAAGGCGTTGGATGGCGTCGACCTTGAAGTGCTCGATGCCGACGGCCGTGTGCTGGGCCAGGGCAAGACCGAGAAGGGCGGCCACGCTGAGTTGCCGTTGCCGAAAAAGGCCCAGGTGCTGCTGGCCAAACAGGGTGAGCAGACCAGTCTGCTGCGCCTGGACAGTGCCGCGCTGGATCTGGCCGAGTTCGATATCGGCGGCCAACCTTCCCATCCGTTGCAATTCTTTGTGTTCGGCCCGCGCGACCTGTATCGCCCCGGCGAAACCGTGCTGCTCAACGCCCTGCTGCGGGACAAGGACGGCAACGCGGTCAAGCCGCAACCGGTGAGCGTCGAAGTGCGTCGCCCGGACGAACAGGTGAGCCGCAAGTTTGTCTGGGATGCCGATGCCTCGGGCCTCTACCAATATCAACTGCAACTGGCCGGCGAAGCACCGACCGGCCGCTGGCAGTTGGTGTTCGACCTGGGCGATGGCAAGCCGCAGCTGTATGAGTTCCTCGTCGAAGACTTCCTGCCCGAGCGCCTGGCGCTGGAACTCAGGGGCAGCGACACGGCATTGAGCCCGGCGGATAACCCGGTGATCAAGGTCAACGGTCGCTACCTCTACGGTGCGCCGGCGTCGGGCAACCGCGTCAGCGGGCAAGTCTATGTGCGCCCCCTGCGCGAAGCGGTCAAGTCGCTGCCGGGCTATCAATTCGGCTCCGTCACCGAAGAGGAACTGAGCCAGGACTTCGAGCTGGACGAAAGCGTGCTCGACGCCAAGGGCCAGGAAGAACTGACCCTGGAAAGCAAATGGGCGGAGGCCAAATCTCCCCTGCAACTGATCGTGCAAGCCAGCCTGCACGAGTCGGGCGGACGGCCGATCACCCGGCGCCTGGTGCAGCCGATCTGGCCGGCCGAGCAACTGCCGGGCCTGCGTGGCCTGTTTGACGGCAAGGAAACCAATGGCGACGGCCCGGCGGAATTCGAAGTGCTGCTGGCCAACCAGGACGGGCAGAAACTCGCCGCGCAAAACCTCAAGGTCCGCCTGGTACGCGAGCGCCGTGACTACTACTGGAACTACTCCGACAGCGATGGCTGGAGCTATCACTACAACGAGAAATTCCTAAACCTCGATGAACAGACCCTGAGCATCAAGGCCGGCGATACTGCCAAGGTCAGCTTCCAGGTGGAGTGGGGCCCGTACCGCGTCGAGGTCGAAGACCCGCAGACCGGCCTGGTCAGCAGCCTGCGCTTCTGGGCCGGCTACCAGGCCCAGGACAACACCGAAGGCGGCGCCGTGCGGCCCGATCAGGTCAAGCTGGCGCTGGATAAACCCGCCTATGGCGACGGCGACACCGCCAACGTCACGGTCACGCCGCCGGCTGCCGGTAAAGGCTACCTGCTGGTGGAATCCGCCGAAGGGCCGCTGTGGTGGCAGGAAATCGACGTGCCGGCCGAAGGTAAAAGCTTTGCCGTGAAGCTTGATCCGAAATGGTCGCGCCATGACCTGTACGTCAGCGCCCTGGTGGTTCGTCCCGGCGAGCGCAAAGCCAATATCACTCCCAAGCGCGCGGTAGGCCTGCTGCATCTGCCGCTGGATCGCACCCAGCGCAAGCTTGGCGTGACCCTGGCCGCGCCGGAAAAAATGCGCCCCAAACAACCGCTGACGGTGAAGATCGCCGCCAAAAACGCCGATGGCAGCGTGCCGAAACAGGTGCACGTGCTGGTGGCGGCGGTGGACGTGGGCATCCTCAATATCACCGAATACCCGACGCCGGACCCGTACTCCAGCCTGTTCGGCCGCAAGGCCTATGGCGTGGACCAGTTCGATATCTACGGCCAGTTGATCGAAGCCGGGCAGGGCCGCCTGGCCAGCCTGGCCTTTGGGGGCGACGCCGCGCTGGCCAAGGGCGGCAAGCGTCCGGACACCAGTGTGACCATCGTCGCCCTGCAAAGCGCACCGGTGACCTTGAATGAGCAGGGCGAGGGTGAAGTCAGCGTCAACATCCCCGACTTCAACGGCGAATTGCGCCTGATGGCCCAGGCCTGGAGCGATGACCGCTACGGCATGGCCGAAGGCAAGACCTTGATCGCCGCGCCGCTGGTGGCCGAGCTATCGGCACCGCGCTTCCTCGCCGGCGGTGACCAGACGACGTTGGCCCTGGACCTGTCCAACCTGTCGGGCAAGGCGCAGAAACTCGATCTGCAACTGAGTGCCGAAGGGCAATTGGAGCTGGTCAACAGCGGCGCGCAAAGCGTCGAGCTCAAGCAAGGCCAGCGCACCACCCTGCGTATCCCGGTGAAAGCCTGGGGTGGCTTGGGTCAAGGCAAGGTGAAGGTCACGGTCAATGGCCTGGACCTGCCCGGTGAGAACCTGCCGCCGTTCAGCCGCGAATGGACCCTGGGCGTGCGCCCGGCCTACCCGGCGTTGCTCAAGCATTACCGCGCGGTGCTCAAGGGCGAGCCGTGGAGCTTGCCCGCCGGCGCATTGGATCAATTCGATGCCTCTGGGCGTGAGGCGCTGCTGAGCCTGTCGAGCCGGCCGCCGCTGAACCTGGGTGCGCAGATCTCGGCGCTCAAGGCCTACCCGTATGGGTGCCTGGAGCAGACCGCCAGTGGTCTGTACCCGTCGCTGTACGCCGACGACGCGCTGCTCAAGCGTTTGAGCATCAAGGGCGAGCCGGATGCCGAGCGCAAACGCAAGATCGAGCTGGGCATCGAACGCCTGCTGGGCATGCAGCGCTACAACGGCAGCTTCGGTTTGTGGGGCGCCGATGGCGAAGAGGAATATTGGCTGACGGCTTATGTCACCGACTTCCTGTTGCGTGCCCGTGACCAGGGCTTCGCTGTACCACCCGAAGCGCTGAAAAAAGCCAGCGAGCGCCTGCTGCGCTATGTGCAGGAGCGCAACCTGATCGAAGTCGACTACAGCGACAACGCTGACCACACGCGCTTTGCCGTGCAGGCCTACGCCGGCATGGTACTGGCGCGCAGTCAGCAGGCGCCGTTGGGGGCGCTGCGCAGTATTTTCGAGCGACGCAGCGACGCGCGTTCCGGGTTGCCGTTGGTGCAGTTGTCCATCGCATTACAGAAGATGGGTGACCAGCCCCGTGCGGATCAAGCCTTGCTGGCCGGCCTGGCGGCGCAACGCAGCGCCAAGGAATGGCTGGCCGACTACGGCAGCCCGCTGCGCGACCAGGCGATGATCCTGGCATTGCTGGAAGAAAACGACTTGGCCAAGGGCAAGCGTGAGGAGCGCTTGTTTAGCCTGTCCGATCAGTTGGCGGCCAGCCCGTACCTGTCGACCCAGGAGCGCAATTCGCTGTTCCTGGCCGGGCGCCTGGGGTTCGCCCAGCCCGAGTCTGCCTGGAAGGTCCTGCTCAATGGCAGCGGTGGGGAACATGAGCTGAACAATCAACAGTCGACGCTGGACCTGGAAGGCAAGCTGCTTTCTGGCGATCTGAACCTGACCAATCAGGGCGATGTGCCGGTCTACCAGCAATTGACGATCTCGGGTTATCCCCAGGTGCCACCGGCACCGGGTGGCGACAACCTGAGCATCCGCCGGGAATACCTGGGCATGAATGGCCAACCGCTGAACCTGCGCAACCTCAATAGCGGCGATCTGGTGCTGGTGCACCTGGCCGTGAGCGCCAGGCAGCGCGTGCCGGATGCCTTGGTGGTCGATCTGTTGCCTGCGGGCTTGGAGCTGGAAAACCAGAACCTGGCACAAAGTGCCGCCAGCCTGGAAAACGCCAGCAGCCAGGTGAAGGAGTGGCGTGAGTCGATGCAGAACGCGGCGCTCAAGCATCAGGAGTTTCGTGATGACCGTTACGTGGCGGCCATCAACCTTGACGGCGATGGCACCACGCACTTGCTGTACCTGGCCCGTGCCGTGACACCGGGTACTTACCGCGTGCCACCGCCGCAGGTGGAGTCGATGTATCGGCCGAACTGGCAGGCGGTGGGGGAGACGCCGGCGGATCTGGTGATCAAGGGACGCTGAAATTTGACGGTTGATCACTGTAGGAGCGGGCTTGCCCGCGAAGAACGCAAGGGCACCGCGTTTATTCCGGATGTCAGCGTTATCGTTGACGTCCTTCGCGAGCAAGCTCGCTCCTACAGTGGCTGGGTGTTTTTGGGTTCAGTGGACGACCCAGCTGAGCAGCCACAGGCCAAGTATCAGCCAGATCACTCCGAAGATGATCGAAGCGCGCATGAAGGCGCGTACGGCTGAGTACAGAAACAGCAGGCCGACGATCAGGGTGAGGATGCTGATGATCGAGGTGTCCATGCCCAATGTGCGTGACAGGCCTTCGACAAAGTTGCCGCCGGCGTGGGTCAAGGCTCCGAACAATCCGCTGAGCCCGTCGACGATAAAGCGGATGACGGAACCGAGCGCCTGGCCCAACCATTCGAAAAAGCTTTCTACCTGCATATGTGTGTCCTGATAAGAAGGTGGGCGTATCTGTGCCTTTGGTTGTTATTGCAACAGGCTAGTTCCCTACAAGCATAGAGGTTTGCCCGCTTGAATTTGCGTTTACTTGTCCGCTGGACCCTGGCGAGCCTGGTCTTGATGATTGCCCTGCTGTGGCTGGCCGATCGTATCTGGCCGTTGCCGTTGCCCAGGGACGACCTGGCGCGGGTAGTGCTGGCCGAGGATGGCACGCCGTTGTGGCGGTTTGCCGATGCCAACGGTGTGTGGCGTTACCCGGTGCAAACCAGCGAAGTGTCGCCGTATTACCTCGATGCACTGCTCACCTACGAAGACCGCTGGTTCTATCAGCATCCCGGTGTTAACCCGTTGGCGCTGGTGCGGGCGACGTGGCAGAACCTGACGGGCGCGCGGGTGGTGTCGGGTGGCAGTACGTTGTCGATGCAGGTGGCGCGTCTGCTGGATCCTCACTCGCGGACCTTCCACGGCAAGTTGCGCCAACTGTGGCGCACGGCGCAGTTGGAGTGGCACCTGTCCAAGGAACAGATTCTCAACCTGTACCTGAACCGCGCACCGTTCGGCGGCACGTTGCAGGGCGTGGCGGCCGCCAGCTGGGCGTACCTGGGCAAGTCCCCGGCGCAACTGACCCACGCCGAAGCCGCTTTGCTCGCGGTATTGCCCCAGGCGCCGAGCCGCCTGCGCCCGGATCGCCACCCGCAGCGCGCCCAGGAGGCCCGCGACAAAGTACTGCGCCGCCTCGCCGAGTTCCAGGTGTGGCCACAAGCGGCCGTCGACGAAGCGCTGGAGGAGCCGTTGCTGCTCGCCCCGCGCCTGGAGCCGAGCCTGGCGCCGCTGCTTGCCCGCCGCCTTAACCGTCCGGACAGCCCGCCGCTGATTCGCACCACGCTGGATGCCACCCTGCAACGCCGTCTTGAAGACCTGTTGCTGGGCTGGCGTGCGCGGTTGCCGGAATACACCTCGGCCGCGATCCTGGTGGTGGAAGAAGAAAACATGGCCGTGCGCGCTTACCTGGGGTCAGTGGACATCAACGACGCGAAGCGCTTTGGCCACGTGGACATGATCAGCGCGCTGCGTTCGCCGGGCTCTACCTTGAAGCCGTTCCTGTATGGCATGGCCCTGGACGAGGGCCTGATTCACTCCGAATCGCTGTTGCAGGACGTGCCCCGGCGTTATGGCGATTATCGGCCGGGCAACTTTTCCATGGGCTTTACCGGCGCAGTGCCGGCGAGCACGGCGCTGTCCAGTTCGCTGAACCTGCCGGCGGTGCAGTTGCTGGAAGCCTACGGGCCCAAGCGGTTTGCCGCGCAGATGCGCATCGGCGGCGTGCCATTGGCCCTGCCGGCGTTGGCCGAGCCCAACCTGGCGCTGATCCTCGGCGGCGCGGGCAGCCGCCTGGAGGATCTGGTCAGCGGCTACAGCGCCTTTGCCCGCGACGGCAGGAGCGCCACCCTTCGATTACAGCCGGACGATACGCTGAGAGAGCGGCCCTTGCTGTCGCCAGGGTCCGCCTGGATTATTCGGCGCATCCTCAGTGGCCAGGCGCGGCCTGATCGCGACCCGCGTGCCGAGCTGGTGCAGCGCCCGGTCCTGGCCTGGAAAACCGGGACCAGCTACGGTTTTCGCGATGCCTGGGCGATTGGCGTGGGGCCGCGCTATTTGATCGGTGTGTGGATCGGTCGCCCGGACGGCACGCCGGTGCCGGGGCAGTTCGGTTTGGCCTCGGCGGCGCCGCTGATGTTGCAGGTGCATGACGTGCTGACCAATCGCGACAGCCAGCGCGGCATCAGCGCGCAGGTGGTGGCGGTGCCGACCAATGTCGGCGTGGCGGCGATCTGTTGGCCGCTGGGCCAGCCCATGAACCGCAGCGATCCGAATTGCCGCCGCCAGCGCTTTGCCTGGACCCTGGACAACACCACGCCGCCGACCTTGCAGGCGCTGGATCAGCCGTTGAGCGTCGGCTTGATGGAAAGCGTCTGGGTCAACGCCAAGGGCTTGAGGGTGGATGCCCATTGCCCTGGCGCTGTGTCTAAAAATATCGCCTTGTGGCCCGCACCCCTGGAGCCATGGTTGCCCAGAATCGAGCGCCGTGAAGCGCGGATTCCCGCCGCCGACCCCGACTGCCCACCACCGGCGCTGGCGGCGTCTTCGCCGCTGTCGATTGTCGGCGTGCGCGAAGGCGACCAACTGCGCCTGCCCGCCGCCAGTCAGCAAACCCTGCGCCTCAAGCTTTCCGCCCTGGGCGGCAGCGGCCGGCGCTGGTGGTTCCTCAACGGCGCCCCCCTGGGCGACAGCGCCAACCAGGACAGCATCAATGCCAGTTTCGAGCGCTTGGGCCGCTACCAACTCAGCGTCCTCGACGAAGCCGGCCAGACCGCCCGGCTCGAATTCAGCGTGGTGGATTAGGGCCTCATCAGGGGCAAGTCGAATCGTCGCACCGCCGCTATTCACTTGCCTTCACTCTCCATCCCCCTGAAGCTATACCCATTCAGGAGCCCCCCATGAACCTCGAACACCTCACCGAACGTCTGCACCGCATCCGCGATACCAACGACTGGAAGCCATTCCACAGCCCGAAGAACCTGGCCATGGCCGCCAGCGTGGAAATGGCCGAACTGGTGGAAATCTTCCAGTGGCTCACCGAAGACCAGTCCCGCCAGTTACCCGCCGACAAACTTGCCCACGCCGGCCAGGAAGTGGGCGATATCGTGCTGTACCTGCTGTTGCTGTGCAGCGAGCTGGGCCTGGACATGAACGAGGTGGTGCGCGCCAAACTGGCCGACAGCGAGCGGCGGTTTGCCCATGAGTGACCGGCATTTCGACCAATTGGCCACGCGCTTCGCCGAGAAAATCTACGGTGGCGCAAAAGGCGCGATTCGCCTGGCTGTGCTCCAGGCCGACCTGGCTGAGGCCCTGCCGGAGCGTCCGTTGCGCGTGCTGGATATCGGCGCGGGCCTGGGGCATATGTCGCTGTGGCTGGCCGAGCGCGGCCATCAGGTGACCCTGGCCGAACCCGCCGGCCCGATGCTCGAAGGCGCGCGCCAGCGCTTCGCCGAAGCCGGACAGAGCGCCACCTTCATTCATGCGCCCTGGCAAGATCTGCTCGGCCAGCTCACCGAGCCCTACGACCTGGTGCTGTGCCATGCCGTGCTGGAATGGCTGGCCGAACCCCACGGTATCCTGCCGGTGCTGCACCAGCTGACGCTGCCCGGTGGCTGGTTGTCGCTGGCTTTCTACAACCGCGATGCACTGATTTATCGCAACCTGCTCAAAGGCCATTTCCGCAAGATGCGCAAGAACGACATGGCCGGCGAAAAGCAGAGCCTGACCCCGCAACAGCCCCTCGACCCGCGCGAGCTGGCGGCGCAACTCGAAGGGCTTTGGCAGGTCGAAAGCCAAAGTGGCGTGCGGGTATTCCACGACTATATGCCGGTGGAATTCCAGGCCCGCGCCGACTTGAAGGACCTTGTAGAGATGGAGCTCGCTCACCGTCGTCACCCAAGCTTTGCCGGACTTGGGCGTTATTTGCACTGGATCTGCCGTCCGGTATAAGCGGCCCAGTCTGCGGAGGTCGAAATGCGTCGTCTCTGTTTGATCCTGTTATCCCTCGGGCTGGGCGCCTGCTCCAGCCCCAACCCTTATGTGGCGGCTTCTGCGCCCATGCCACCGGCGCCCGCGCAGGCGGCCACGACCTTCGACGCCAGCGCCTACCCGGCACCGGTGCGCGACTATGGCGCCTACCGCAATTGGGCCTGGCGCAACGGCCAGCTCCCGGCCGGCACGGCCTGGGCGGACTCGGCGCAGGTCGCCGAAGCGGTCAGCGGTGCCCTCGACCAGCGCGGCCTGCGGCCCTTGCACGACAACCGCCCGGCGGACCTGCTGGTGAGCGCCGATGTACGCCTGGAGAAGCGTCTCAAGCAGGTCCGGGACGATTACGGCTACGGATACGGCGGCTATAACCGCTACGGCCCGGGCTACGGCATGTACAACTCGGTGCCGATCGTGCGCACCTATGAAGTTCAAGTGGTGGTGGTGCGGGTTAATCTGTTCGACGCCCGCAGCGGCCAGCCGGTGTGGAGTGCCAGCGCGGAAACCGGCAGCCAGGGCAGCCTCAGCGAGCGCGCGGATGCGTTGCGCCAGGCCGTGCAAAAGGCGATGACCGCCTATCCTCCGAGTTAACAGCTATTCTCATCTAAAGCCCGGTCCCTTGTTGGAGATCAACCATGTTTCGTCGTATCGCTACGCTAGCTTTTGTTGTGCTGCTGGGCGGTTGCCAGACCAGCCAGGTCAACCACGATTTTGATGCCAGCCGCGACTTCGGCGCCTACCGCAACTGGGCCTGGAAAGACCCGGCGCTGCAATACCGCCCCGATGATCCGCGGATCAAGAGCGACCTCACCGAACAACGCATCCGCCAGGCCGTGGGTGAACAGCTTGACCAGCGCGGCCTGCGCCCGGCAGCCGCAGGCACCCGGGCTGACCTGAACGTGCAGGCCTACCTGATCGTCGAAGACCGCCAGCAACAAGTCACCACCAACTATGGCGGCGCCTGGGGTGGTCCGTGGAACGGCTATTGGGGCGCGCCGATGTACAACGAAACACGCAACATCACCTACAAGGTGGCGACCATCCAGATCGACCTGCTCGACGGCAAGGACGGCAAGTTGGTGTGGCGCGGCAGTGATGAACAGATGATGAGCAGCACGCCCAACCCCCAGGATCGTAATAACGCGATTCGCACGACGGTGACCCGCATCCTCTCCAGCTACCCACCGCACTGACCGTTTGCAGCGACCGGCCGGCGCACCTGCCAAGCCTTGTCTACACTCCACGGCAACACGGAGAGTAAGCGCTAAGGAGTGCCTGATGTCTCCCCGACTCGGTTGCAGGCAGCGTGGTGCGATTGGCTTGATGGCAGCGGGCACCCTGGCGTTAGCGCTGGTGTTCCTGCTGCTGGCGGTGGACAGCGGCCGCCTCTACCTGGAAAAGCGCAAGCTGCAGTCCATTGCCGACACCGCCGCCCTGGAGGCCGCCGGGCGTGGTGGCCTGTGCAGCCCGACCACCAGCGCCAACGACTATGCCGTGCAGAACGCTGCGCGCAATGGCTTCACCGTGGTTGCCGGCGACAGCAGTCGTGGCCTGGCCGTGACCTGCGGCACATTGACGACCAATGCCGGCAACATCCGCGTATTCAGCGCCGACGCCAGCAAAAACGAGGCCATTCGGGTAGTGGCGACGCGCAGCGTAGTAACCAGCGTCGCCACCGGTATCTGGAATATGTTCAGCGGTACGCCGGCGTCCACCCAGATGACCCTGGGTGCCACCGCCGTGGCCGCGTACGCGCCGCCAGTGGCGCAACTGACGATTCGCAGCAACCTGGCGACGGTGGATTCGGCGAAGTCCCCGCTATTGAACATGGTCATTGGCAACCTGTTGGGCGGCAGCCTGTCGCTGACGGCGGCGGGCTGGAATGGCTTGCTGGCGACGAACGTCAACCTGCTCGGCTACCTGGATCAGTTGGCGATTGAGCTGAACGTGACGGCGGGTGACTACGATGCGCTGCTCAACGCCGCCGTATCCGCCAACCAGTTGATCGATGCCGCGGTAAAGGTGCTGCAAAAAAACGGCGCGGTGGCGACGGCGGTCATCAACGATGTGATTTCATTGAAAGCCATCGCGCCCAATACCCAGCTGCTGAAAGTCGCAGACCTGCTGAAGGTTGCCAGCGGAACACCGGCCGCGGCGTTGAATACCAATGTGCAGTTGTTTCAATTGCTGGAGGCCGTTGCGCAGCTGTCCAATAGCAAGAGTGCGGTGAGTGCGGCCGCTCAGGTGAATATTCCCCTGGTGGGCAATGTCTCGATCCAGACCAAAGTCATCGAGCCGCCGCAATTGTCGGCGATCGGTAATCCGGCGAAGGCCAAGGCGGGGCTTCTGAATAACCCGCAGACGGATCAGATTGTTGTCCGAACCGCGCAAGTGCGCACATTGGTTACGGTGGATGCGCCGATCATCAAGCTGGTGTCGGGGGTTTCATCAATCCTGACCGGGTTGGCGACACCGGTGTCGAAGGTGGTCGGCGGCCTGTTGAACCTGAACATCCCGGCAGTGGTGGGCGGCGTGTTGTGCCTGGTGGCGTGTAACGTCACCGACGTGGATATCACGCAATCACTGTCCATCTACATCGAAGCGGCCAGTGCGCAGAGCCAAGTGACGGACTACAGCTGTGCCACGCCGGCCACAAAGTCGCTAACGGTGCAGGCCACCACCGCCATGGCTACCTTGGGCGTGGGCTATGTCGACCCTGCCACCGCGTTTTCATCATCGGCGCCAGTCACCGTGCAGCCGGTCAGGCTGATCGATTTTGGCCAGCGCTACTGCATTGTGCTGTCGCTGATATGCGGCACGCGTACAGCGGGTGTAGGCGGTGGTTTGAATGTGAAGGCGTTGTCTACCGTGGCAGCGCAGACCAGCTCGTTGCTGTTTTTACCGGTCGCCGATATGAATGCCGCGCCGACCTACAAAAGTCCAACCGGCACCGCCAATATCGTCAATAGCCTGGGAGCAACCCTGAGCGGCCTGCAGGTTACCTACGTACCGCCCAGCGGCAGCACACCCGGTGCGGCGAACGGCACTGTTACGACGGCCCTGGCTACCATCACCAGCGCGGTGGTCACCCTTGTCCAGGACGTCCTGTCACCGCTGCTCGACCCCATTGTCAACACGCTGCTCCCGGCCCTGGGCATCAACCTGGGCAACGCCGAAGTCGGCGCCAACCTGACGTGTCAGATGGGCCGCGCCTACCTGGTGATCTGAACCACCGGCAGTTCCACACAAAACCGTGCGCCTTCCTCGCCATTGATCACGCTCAAGCGCCCACCCATGTTTTCCACGATCCCGTAGCTTACCGACAGCCCCAGGCCGGTCCCCACCCCAATCGGCTTGGTGGTAAAAAACGGCTCGAAAATCCTCTCCAATAATCGTGGGTCGATGCCGCCACCGTTGTCCTCGACCCAGATGCGCACATGCCGGCTGTCGTGCTCGCAGTGCAGTGCAATCCAGGGGCGCAATTGCGCGGCTGTTTCGCGCTGGCTCAATAGCGCATCGCGGGCGTTGACCATCAGGTTGATCAACACCTGCTCAAGCTGGTCGACATGACCTTTGACCTGCACCCTGAAGTCTGCAGGTGTGATGCGCAGGTCCACGCCTTTGCCGCGCAGGCCCTCACTCAGCAGCGATATGGTCCCTTCCACGGCTTGCGCTGGGTCGAACGGTTGCTGTTCGATTTCCGAACGGCGGCCAAACACGCGCATATGGTCCACCACCCTCGCCGCGCGTTGCACTTGGGTGTCGATGCGCTTGAGTTTTTCGGTGAGGTAGTCGATCTGCGCGTCGCCGTTGGCCAGGCGCTTGAGCACATTGACGATCGCCATGCGCATCACGTTCAGCGGCTGGTTGATCTCATGGGCCAGGCCCGTGGCCATTTCGCCGAGGGTCGCCATCTTGGCGCTCTGGGTCAGTTGCTGCTGGGAGCGACGCACTTCGGTGTTGTCGCGGCCCACGGCCTGCACCTCCACCAGTTGACCTTGTTCATCAAACACACCACGGTCGGACCATACCCACCAGGCATGTTCGCGCCCGGGCAGCTGCAGGCTGATTTCGGCGGTGCTCACCGGAAACTCGGGGGTCAGTCGGCGGATGCGTTGGATAAATGCCTGGCGCTGTTCATCCGACAGCCACGCGTCCAATTGCCGCCCCGGCAGTTGCGCGGGCAAGCACTCCAGGTAGTTGGCCAGCGGCGTGTTGCCAAACGTCAGGGTCAGGTCCGGGCGATAACGGCAGATCATTGCCGGCGAGTCTTCCACCAGGATGCGGTAGCGCTCTTCGCTCTGCCTGACCTGTTCGGCGGCCAGGGTCGCGTCGGTCACATCGAGCCATAGCCCCACGGCCTCCACCGGCAGGCCCAGGTCATCGCGCAGCAGCTTGGCCTCGTCGAGCAGCCAATGGTAGTCGCCGCGGGTGTCGCGCACCCGGTAGCGGCTGCGTACATTCCCTTCGCGTAGTAATTGACGGGTGCGTTGGAAGTACAACTCACGGTCTTCGGGATGGATCAACGAGGCCAGGCCGTCGTGGCTGCAATCGGCCAGGCTCCAGCCCAGCAGCGGCAACAGGCTGTCGCTGAAAAACACCGGGTGCAGCGCGCCGCCGACATAGCGCTGCACGTAGATCACCGCCGGTGAACTGGCGATCAGGTTATCCAGGCGTGCATGGGCGGCGGCGGCTTGCAGTTGCTGGTTCTTGATGTCGCTGATGTTGAGCATGAAACCGACCCAGCGCCGGTTGTCGCCCACGCCCAGTACCTGGCCCTGCACGCGATACCAGATGGGCGTGTGGTCCGCGTCACTGCCTGGCAGGCGCACGCTGGTCAGCAGGGGTTTGTCCAGTGCCTGCAGGTCTTGCAGGTGGCTGAGCAGTTCCTGGCGATCAGCGGGGTGGATCAGCTCCAGCCAGAGGGCCAGTGCCTGGCGCGTGGCGCCGTGTTCCTGGCCCAGGCTATGCAGCAACTGGGGGGCGAGCTGGATCTCCTGGGTGGCGGGCAGCAGTTCCCACCAGCCGGTGCCGAGCAGTTCTTGCAGGGCCTCCATGCGCTCCAGTTGCTGATGGCTGCGTTGTTCGCGCAGGCGGCTCAGCAGCGGGGCGGCGAGTGCGGCGGTGAGGTCCAGCCAGTCACGTTCGCGGGTGTGCGGTTCGCCGCCGTAGAAACCGCAGAGCAACCAGGCTGCCACGCCCTGGCTGTCACGGTAGGGCACCAGCAAACCGTCGATATCGCCGAAAATGCTCTGCAGGCGGGGGTTGTCAATGCGCCCGTGGGCCAGGCTCAGGAGCGCGTTGCCGTTGACACTGTCCAGGCTGGCCCCCAGATGTTGGCCGGTTTGCCACAAGCCCGGGGCGTCGTGAGCGGTGTATTGGCTGTAGATCCGCCAACCCTGGTTGGCTTCATCGAGCAATGCCAGGGCCACACAGGGGATACGCCAGCGTTGGGCCAGGCTGCGCAGTTGCTCGTTGAACGTCTCGGGCAGGCGACTCAGGCTGCACACTCGCAACTGTTCGCTCATCCTGCAGGCGAGTTGGTGGTTCTGCTCGCGCTGTTCAGCCAGGTGGCGGCCGGCGAGCAAGTCGCCGATGTCCAGCAGGTGCAGCACCCAGCGGTCGCCCTCCGGCTCGACCCAGCCACGGGTGGGCAGGACCTGGCCGGCAGAGCCCTGGAAGTCCAGGTCCAGGGTATGGCGTTGCCAGTCGGCAGGGCTGCCTTCGATACTCAAGGCGCTGCTGGCGCACAGCAACTCCCGCAGCAGCGGCCGTGCTTCACCCGCGACGGGCATGGCGAGTTGCGAACGCAGTGTGCCGCTGATGTCCACCACATGGCCTTGATGATCCAATAACACGCGCAGCCCTGCCGCAGGGACAGTGGGCGCCTCGAAGGCCTGGGTGCCGACACGGCCCCGCAGGCGCTCGAAGAAATTATTCCCCGCAGTCAAAACTGAAGACTCGAGCTGGCCGAAAGGTTGGTCGGCAGGTTCGGCACAGTGCCAATGCCTGGCACCACCAGCGCCGGGAATACGGAGTAGAGGTTGGAGGAGGGGTATTTGATCGTGACAGTCAGCGTGGTGCCGGTGTAGGTGGCGCTGATGAAGGACGGCTGGAACTGGAAGTTGGCGGGGATCCAGCTCAATTGCGCCGCTACCGCATCTTTCGCCCGCTGGGTGACAAGGGTGGGGTAGGCCGATCCTGCCGCTACCGGGTCTACCGCCATGGCCTGGCGCACGGCCTCGGCCGCTGCCTGGTTGAACGACTGCATCAACAGCAGCGGCAGGCTGAAGCTGATCAAGCCATAGAACACCGCAAAAAAGATCCCGAAGACCAAGGCGAACTCGATCGCCGCAGCCCCTTTTTGCTTTGCCGGCAGGCCTGTTTTCATGACTGCGTCTACCCTGACGTCTACGACTCGATATCAGCATAGAATCATTCAGCGAAAAGGAACGTTTTTTACGTGATTCATGGCGTAGTGATAGTGATCTGGCTGGGAGTCTGTGCGGTGCAGGATATTCGCCGGCGACAGATCGCCAATGGCTTGACCCTGGGCGTGGCGTTGCTGGCGCTGTTATACCTGTTGTGCACAGGTGCCACCTGGCTGGGCGCGCCGGCGAGCGCCGGTCTCTTGGCGTTTGCCCTGGCGCTGCTGTTCACCCTGCCGGGCTATGCGCTGGACCGCTTCGGTGCGGGCGACGTGAAGCTGCTCGCGGCGCTGGGCCTGGCCACCACGGTGGATCATGTGTTGTGGTCCCTGATCGGTGCCGCCATCACCCTGGTCGGCTGGTTGGTCGTTCGTCAACAGCTCGGTCCGCGCGCTGCTGATCGGGTGCAAGGCCCGCCTGCCAAGCAGCCTTTCGCCGCGTTTTTATTCGCGGGTTTTGTGCTGTATGGGGTATGGACCCTTTAGTCGCACAATGCCTCTATTGCTATGTACAGAGTCGGAAAGTAGGTCTACGTTTATGGAACGGATGTATAGGATTCTTCGTCCAAACGGATAGGTCAGTCTTTTGGCTTGCCAGGCATGGAGTCGCGTGTGAACAAGCTGAAATCGGCTGTAAAAGTGCTGGTGGTCGATGACCAACCGCTGATCGTTGAGGAGCTTTGCGAGTTCCTCGAAAGCAGTGGCTACCACTGCGTCCCGTGCGAATCCAGCCGCCAGGCCTTGCAGCGTTTCAGCGAGGACGCCGAGGTCGGCCTGGTGCTGTGTGACCTGCACATGCCGGACATGGATGGGATCGAGCTGGTGCAGTCGATGCAGAAGATCGCCGGCAAGCAGCGTGCGTTCGAGGCCATCATGCTCACCGGGCGTGCCGACAAACAGGACGTGATCAAGGCCCTGCGCGCGGGCATCTCGGATTACTACCAGAAGCCGATCAACCTCGATGAGTTGCTCGAGGGCCTGCAGCGCCAGGAAGCGGCGCTGGAAGAGCGGCAAAAGGAGCTGCAACTGGGGCACTTGAACCAGAAACTGCAGTACCTTTCCGAATCCATCAATGACTTGTACCAGGACCTCGACAAGGTACGGCGCGGCCCGCTGCAGGAGGCTGACGGCGAGGGGCGGCAAGACGCCGGAGCGGCGCAGGTTCCATCCATCTTCAACCAGCTGTCACCCCGTCAGATGGAGGTGGCGTGGCTGGTAGGCAAGGGCCAGACCAATTACCAGATCGCCTGCGAATTGGGCATCACCGAAAACACCGTCAAACTGTATGTGTCCCAGGTGTTGCGCCTGACCCATATGCACAACCGCACCCAGTTGGCGCTGGCGTTGTCGCCAAGCCACTCGCCGATGCGCCAGCAGGTGAGTGCGCACTGACGCACGGGGTTCACTGGCTCTTGCCGCCCGCCTCCGACTTGGTTTCAAAGAACTCCGGAATCGGGTGCTTGTGACTGTCCAGCCAACGCTGCAATGCCTGCTCCTTTTCTGCCGGGGTGGTGCTCTGCGGTGTCGGCGAGGCTGCCCGCCCATCGACCTGCAACGCCATCCAGTTTTCCGTTTCGGCCTGCTGCGGGGACGAAGGCCCCGGTGGAATAGCCGAGGCGCTCAATGGCAGCAGCGCCAGACACACAACGTAATGGGCTTTCATCATCGACTCCTTACTTGATACTCACCGGCAGGGCATCGGCGGCCGTCGCGACGTTGCGCGCGGTCCTGGCTGAGTGCTTGAGCCGGGCCGCGCGGGCCTGTGCCTCGGTGACCTGGCCGGGGTTCAAGCCCAGCTGGCTGACCACTCTGGCCGCTTGCCCCCAGTCATCCTGATAAATCAGCAAGGTCACCAGGTTGACCGCAGCCAGCGTGTCGCCCTGTTTGAGCTCGATAGCCGTCATGAACTCAAAGCGCGCGTCTTCCAGGCGCAATTGGTTGAGGTACACCACGCCCAGGTCATTGCGGATTTTTTCATCGGTGGGCGCCAGGCGCGCGGCCCTTTGCAGGTGAGCCATCGCCTGTGGGTGGTCGCCCTTGGCCGCTGCCAGTTGCCCCAGCCCATGTTCGCCTTCGGCGGTCATGCAAGTACCCAGCAGGCTGCGATACAAGGGTTCGGCCTCACTGCGGCCCAGCAAGCGAAAGTTACGGGCCTGGCGCTGGCGCACCTGGGGCAAGCTGTCGGGCAGGTTCTGCAGGTTGGCCAGGCTGGCGTGCAGCTTGCCCTCGTTGGCCAGGTCATCGGACAGGTTCAGCGTCAGTTCCTGCTCCGCACTGGGTTTGGCGCAACTGCCCGGCGCGGTCAACGCGGCCCATGGGGTGTGGCCGTTGGTGGCGCATCCGCCGAGCATCAGCAGGGTCAGGCCGGCAATCAGTGGTTTCATCAAGGTGGTCCTCAGAATTGGCTCAAGGCGCGGGCGATGCCGATAAAGGCGGGGCCGCCGAGCACGATCAGCAAGGCGGGAAACAGGAAAACCATCATCACCACCGACATTTTGGCCGACATTTTCGAGATGTATTCCTGCATGCGGGTCAGGCGCCGGTCGTCGAGCAATTGCTTGAGCGTCAGCAGGGATTTCATCGCGCCACCCCCCTGCTGGATCAATTGCTGGAGGATGATGCAGGTGTCGGTGAACTCATCCACCTCCAATATGCGCGCGGTCTTGCCCAGTTCTTCGCTCAGTTCCAGGCCGGAGTCGACGCGTGCCAGGATCAGGCGCAATTCGTGGGTCAGGTCTGGAAGCAAGCGCTGGGCTTCGTTGGCCATCACGCGCAGGGATTGTTCAATCGCCATGCCCGACTCGAACAGGATGCGCAGCAGCGGAATGAAGGTTGAGATTTCCTTGGCGATGCGCTGCTGGCGGAATTTGGCGGCAGCGGCGAGCACGCGTTTTGGCAACAGGTAGCCGATGCCCAGGGCGACCGCCGGGGCAATCCAGGCGGGACTGGCGTGAGGGAAAAGTAGTTGCTGGCCGAGCAGGGTCAGGCCCATCGCCGCGACAGGCACGCCGATCTGGAAGGCGGCAAACAGCGAGCGCTGGCTGGCCTTGCGCCAACCGACCCGGTTGAGCAGGACCTGGGTCTCGTTATCCAGGCTGACTGAGCGCTGGGCCAGCGTGCTTGCGCCCAGTTGGCGCATGAACGTGCCAAGTTTGTCATCGCTGGCGCTGCGCCCTTGCAAGCGCTCAACGACCCGGCGATCACGACGGCGATGTTCGAGCCATTGCCCGCCCACCAGTACCATGGCGGCGAGTGCCAGCAACAGGCTGACCATCAGGGCCATCTCACACACTCCTCAGCATGCGCCACATGGCAAAGGTGCCCGTCAGGTCCATCGCCAGTGCGCCGAACAGCAGGGAGCGCCCCGTGTCATCGTTCCACATGGTCATCAAGTAGCCAGGGTTGACCATGATGAAGTAGCCCACGATCAGGATCGGCAAACCGCCCAGCACGTAGGCCGTCATGCGGGTCTCGCCCGTCATCGCCTTGAGTTGCCGGGCGCCCTGGTCCCGCTCGCGGATCATCTTGATCAGGTTTTCCAGCAGTTCGCTGGCGTTGCCGCCGTAGCGGTGGTTGACCTTCAGGCCAAGGGCGAACAGGCGGAACTCGTCCTGTTCGTAGAAATCGGCGAAGTCGCTGGCCGAATCCGGCAGGCTCACCCCCAGGCGCACGTTGCGCTGCATGCGGCCCATGGCGTGCTTGAGCGGGTTTTCCACGCTTTCGATACCGCCCAATACCGCGTCGGCCAGGGTGCGGCCGGATTTGAGGCTGCGTACGCTATGGTCCAACAACTGCGGCAGTTGCTCGACCATGCGTTGCACCCGCTGCTGGTAACGCCAGGCGATATACGCACGCAATGCCAGGGGCGGGCCCAGGGCCATCAACACCAGGCCCAGCCCGTCGGCGACCAAGTAGCCCAGCAGGGCGCCGACCACCCACGCGCTCAGCCACAGGCCGAGGCGTTCCTTGGGTTTGCCCAGCCCGGCGCGCAGAAACATGCGCTCAAGGCCGGTCCAGGTGCCGGGCTGCTCCTGTGCCTCGGGTTGGCCATCGCCGAGGCGCTCCAGCACGCGACTGGTCCGGGCCTTGCGCAGGCCATGCTGAAACAGCCAGAACGACAGACCGATCAGCAACAGGCAAACCAGCAGCAATACAGGTCCGGTCATCAGGCGCTCCCTACAGCGGCATGGCTGTGGCGCGGCGCAACTTATCGCCGGCCGGGTTGATGGCTTCGCGCAGGAAACCGACGCCGGTGCGCCGGTCCAGCCGGAACAGGGTATTGGTGACATACACGTCATCGCGCACACCGACCACTTCCACCACCTCGCTCACGCAACGACGGCCATCGGGCATGCGCGTCAGCTGGATCACCACATCCAGCGCGGCGCAGATCATCTGGCGCAGGGTTTTTTCCGCGATCACGCGGCCGGTCAGGCCCACCAGGGTTTCCAGGCGCAGCAACGCATCCTGGGCATTGTTGGCGTGCACGGTGCTCATGGAACCGTCGTGGCCGGTGTTCATGGCCGTCATTACGTCGAGCACTTCCACGCCACGGATTTCCCCCAGGATGATGCGGTCCGGGCGCATCCGCAGGGCGTTGCGAATCAGGTCGCTGGACCTGACCTCACCGTGGCCCTCGGCATTGGGCGGGCGGGTTTCCAGGCGCACCACATGGGGATGCCCCAGTTGCAATTCGGCAACGTCTTCGATGGTCACCAGACGCTCGTGGGGATTGATCAACTGGCTGAGAATATTGAGCAACGTAGTCTTGCCGGTGCCGGTGCCGCCGCTGATGAGGATATTGCAGCGCCTGCCGACGGCTTCCTGGAAAAACTCGAAGATGCTCTGGTCGATGGTCTGCATGGCAACCAGGTCGCTGCTCTTGAGCATGTCCTTGCGGAACTTGCGGATTGACAGGCATGGCCCATCCAGGGCAATCGGCGGGATGATCGCGTTGACCCGGCTACCGTCAGGCAGGCGTGCATCGACCATCGGCGAGGATTCGTCCAGGCGCCGGCCCAACGGCGCGAGGATGCGCTGCATCACGCGCTCCACGTGATGGTCGTCGATAAAACGCAGGTCACTCTGATGCAGCAGGCCCTCACGTTCGATAAACACCCGGTGCGGCCCATTGACCAGGATTTCGGTGACCGAAGGGTCGCGCAGCAGCACCTCCAGCGGGCCGAAACCGGTAAGTTCGTCGACGATCTCTTCGGCCAGGCGTTCCATCTCATAGCGCGAGATCGCCAGGCGCATGCGCGTGATGTACTCGGACACCTTGTCGACGACAAATTGCGCCAGGGATTGGCGCGTGTCTTCAAGCAGGTTCTTACCCGACTCCTCGATAGCGTCGATGATGTAGCGATGCAGCACCAGCTTCAAGCCATCGTGATCCGTGTTGCCGCCGCTGCGGGCCGGGCCGCCGAAGAGTTTCTCGCCGTTCATCGCACCGTCCCCAGGATGCGTTCGAACCAACGCATTGATGGTTTTTCCAAGCCCTCGGAACGTTTCGCCAGGCGTTCGCCCAAGGTGCGCACGGCCTGGCTCAACGCTTCACGTGGGGCCAGGGCAAACAGGGTCTGGCCCTGGTTCTTTACGTTCAGGCGCAGTTCGGCGCTCAGCGGCAGCACGGCGATGCACTCAAGGCCGTAGCTTTTTTCCAGGGTGTCGGTGTCTGGTACGCAGGACTTGATATAACGGTCGACCACCAGCCTGGCGTGGTCGAGTTTCATGCCTTTGTCGCGCCAGCGATTGAGCACCGCGAGGTTGCGGCGACAGTCCAGTACGTTCTGGTCGGTGCACCACAGCAGTTTGTCGCAGTGGCCGACAAAGGTGCGCAGTGCGTCGCTGTCCGGTTGCCCGGTAAGGTTCACGACGATGTGCTGGAAGTGCTGGCGCAGTGCGCTGAGCAGCATGTACAGCTCGGCGGCGCTGGTCAGTTTCAGCGGTTCGTCGCCGGTGGCATACGCCAGGATGCGCAGGCCATCCACGGTTGTGGTAAAGGCGCTGTTGATCAGCGTGGTATCGAGGCGGCGCAAATGCCGCAACGCGTCACCGAAGTTGAAGGTGCTCTCCAGCCCCAGCAGCGCCAGGCTGTCGCTGCGTGGCAGGCCCAGATCCAGCAGCAGGGTCTGCTGGCCGCTTTTTTGCACCACCAGGGCCAGGTGAGTCGCCAGCATCGCGCCGTCCGCGTTGCTTTGGGTGCCAAACAGAACGGTCAGGCCGCCCAAGTGTGCACTGGGGGTGATGGTCGGCAGGCGCTTGCTCAAGCGGCGCACCAGGCCGGCCACTTCGCTGGAGCGTGAGCCGTAGGCGACGAAATCCCGGGCGCCCGCCCGCATGGCGTTGAGTACCAACTGGTTGTCCATGCCGTCGCCCAGGGCGACCACGGCGAGCATCGGCTTGGCCTCCAGGGCGCCTTCGATCAGCGCACTCTGGGCCACCAGGTTTTCACGGTCCAGGCCGATGAAGACCAGGTTGGCAAAGGTCACGTCGACCAGCGCCAGCAGCTCGTCCAGGCTGCCGGTGCCAGCGCTCACGACTTGGCCAAGGGGCGCCAGGGCACCCTGCAGCCACTCCAGGTCGATGGTGTTGCGAGTGATGGCGAGGAACGTCTGGCTCAAGCTATCGCTCATTGGGAAAGTCCACTGCGGCGGTCGAAATTACCGTTTTCGAGGAAAAACAGGCGGTACCAGTTGGGGTCATAGTTGCGCAGTTTTTCGCCGGGCAAGGAAGGCAGCTGAGCGTTGGCCGCCAGCGGTTGCACCAGATGCGGCGTGACGATCATCAGCAGCTCCTTTTCTTCGCGGCGGATATTGGTGTCGCGGAAAAACGCACCCAGGACCGGGATATCGCCCAACCCCGGAAACTTGCTGATGCTGGAGCGGTTGTTGGTGCTGATCAGGCCGCTGATCACAAAGCTTTCGCCATCGGCCAGGGACACGCTGGTGTCGGTGCGGCGTACGGTCAGGGCCGGCACCTGGATGCCCTGGATCTGTACGGCGTTGCTGTAGTCCAGCTCGCTGACCTCCGGCGCTACCTTGAGGGTGATGCGGTTGCGATCAATCACCGTCGGCGTGAGGGTCAGGCGAATGCCGAATTCCTTGTATTCGATGGAGATGGTGTCACTGCCGGCGCTGGGTACGGGTATAGGTACTTCACCGCCGGCCAGGAAGGTTGCGCTCTGGCCGCTCAGCGCTACCAGGCTGGGACGCGCCAGGGTGTAGGCAAAACCGCTGCTCTCGAGGGCGTTGATCATCGCTTTGACACGACCGCCGCCAAAACCGACATTGAAAGACTCGGCACTCACCGGCAGTTTGAACACGCCTTCTGCCGGGGAGAGAAGGTTGGGGCTACCGAGGAAAAAATTGTTGCTCAGCCCCAGGAACTGGGTGCTGGCTTCCTTGAGCTTGGTGCGGCTGACTTCTACAAAGCGTATATCCGTCTGCACCTGGCTGGGCAGCAATGGGTCTTCGGAGGGTGGCCGCGACAAACTGGTCAGTGCCGACGTGGCCTTGCCCTTGACGAACACCATGCTCTGGCGCGGCGCCTTGGTACAGGCAGTCCACACCATCAGGCTGGTAGCGCCGCTGGCGACGCCGGTCAGCAGGAAATGACGGTCACCATTGACGCGCACATCCGCGATCTTCGGGTCGCCAATCGCCAGGCGGGTGATTGGCACCGGCGATTGCAGCTCCTGTTGCAAGCCTTCGCCCACCTCGACCACGGCAGGCAACTGGCCCAGGGCGCTGCAATTGCCGGGTGCCGCCAGGGTCATGGCGGCTGGCAGGCTTGTCAGCATCAAGGCCCAGGCAATTGGCGTGAACATGAGGGCGTAGCGATGGCTCATTCAAGGCATCCTTGCTCAATCACGGGGTTTGTTCAGTGGCCTGCGCGCCGCGAATCACCTCGACGCCCCGGCGTACAGCGGGTGCGCCGCTGATTTGCGCGACGCTTTTGGGCGGTCCCACAAGGGCAAGCTGGGTGAATTGGTAGAGGTCACGATTGGCATTGGCCAGTTTGTCCGAAGCGTCGTTTTCCCCGGCCCAGTACTGGCTGAGCAGTTGCTCCTCGGCACTGCGCACGGCCAGGCGCAAGGTACCGGCTTGCGACGCCAGCATCAGGCGGCTCAATAGAGGCTCCGGCACGGCCAACACCACGGTGCGTGCAGCAGCGCGACGCTGGGCAGCCTGGGCGCGCTCCTCGGGCGTGGCGGCGGGCGGCACGGCCGGCAAGCCATCGTTGGCCAGGCCCAATTGGTCACCGACGCTGAGCAGGCGCAGGGCTGGAAGGACGATTTGTGCCGACTGCTCCGCGTTGCCAGCATCCTGGCGCAGGAACAGCAGCACATCCACATAGTCGCCGGGGCTCAGTTGGCCTGCCGCGCCGATCACCTCGTCGACGGCCACGGCCAATGCGCGCTCATCGGGATGAATCATGCGGGCAAGCGGGCCGCCGGCGCTGAAGCTTTCTTCGCTGAGCCAGGTACCTGCTCCCAGTGCGCGCAGTGGTTGGCGGCCGATGGCCTGGTCCAGCCGCGTCAGGCTGCCGGCGGGCACCGTGCGGAGTTTTTCCACGACCAGGTCGGCAGCGGTAAGTGCAACGAAGGCAGGGACGTCATGCGCCAGTACGACCACTGGTTGGCGGGTCTGGTCTTCGACGACAGCAGTGGGCTTTTCGGCAGAAATGACAGGTGTTGCGACGGGCTCCGGTTGGCGGCTCAACACCAGCCCCCAGTACCCTGCAATCAATGCCCCGATTAGCAGCACAGCGGCCAGGGCCATGCTGATGCGACTGTTCATGACGGCTCTCCCTTTCCCGTTGCACTACCTGTTCGTCAATCCAAACGAACTAATTCGCAACCTGGCTGTGATGAACATCTAACGATTTGGCTATTTGAAGGTAGCTCAGCCAGGACGAAACGCCATTTGTCACGGATAAAATTTTATTTGAACGCTATTTGCAGCCGGGTAGTCAGGCATGCACCGACGACTAATACTTTGTGATTAATGAGTTCTTACAGTTGTGAGGCTGAGGTTTGTTGGCAATGCTCTAATTGCACGTCGCAAACATCGTGCTAGAGCCGTACTGGCTTTTAGTGGCGTATTAGGGAGAAGTCGTATGTTCCTTGACCTGATGTTGAAGTTATATGTTCAGATACAACTGTTCTTCAAACGCAAAGAGGCTGCTTCAGGTATTGAATACGCCATTATCGTGGCGCTGGTGGCCCTTGTCATTGTGGGTGCCGGAACCGGCCTGGGCACCAAGATAAGTGGAATTTTCACGTCGATCGCTACCAAGCTGCCAACGGCGACCTGACTGCCAAGTTGCAGCAGCTATTCTTCAATTACCCCATTCTTCCAGGTACGGCCATGAGCACATCTTCTTTGTCTCGCCAACAAATACTATTGGTGGACGACGAAGAGGATGCTCTGGTTGAGCTGGCCGAATCCCTCGAACACGAGGGCTTTGTCTGTTTTACCGCCACCTCCGTGACCTTCGCCTTGCAAGAATTGACACTGCATCCGGATATCGCCCTGGTCATTACCGACCTGCGCATGCCTGAGGAAAGCGGCATTTCCTTGATCAAGCGCCTGCGCGAACACACCTCGCGCTCGCACCTGCCGGTGATCGTGATGTCCGGCCATGCCGAGATGGATGACGTCAGCGACATGCTGCGCCTGCAGGTGCTGGACCTGTTCCGCAAGCCGATCTATCTGGTGCGCCTGATCGATACGCTCAACAACCTGTTTCCTCTCTCTCACTCCAGGTATTAAGCGCTCATTCACAGCTGATAAGTGAAGCTCAGCGTATACCGCGGCCGTCGGTCGAAGTTATCCCGCGCCACATCTGCCATCGGCTTGGCCGCTTCCACGGAAATGTTGTAGTACCTGGCGTCGCCAAAACGCAGGCCCAGGGCCGCCGATGACATATCGCTGCCCTTGACCGGCAGGTCGTTGAACCAGGCCCTGGCGCGGTCGAGCACCATATAGGGCTGCAGGATCCGCACCCACTCGCCAGCACGGTTGTAGCTGTAGTTGATCTCATACGCCACGCCCCAGCCTTTGTCGCCGGAGCCCTGGTCATCGGGGTAGCCACGGCCGAAATTCTGCCCGCCGAAGGTGGCACGCTCGCTGTCGGGCAGGTCGTGGTGGCTCCAGTAGAGTGCGCCGGAGAGTACACCTTGCCAGTTATCGAAGAGCCTGTTGCTCTGCACGCCGGAGAGGCGCAGGCGGAAGAAGTCGAGGTCCGGCTTGAGCCCGCCGAAGTCTGTGCGGGTCTTGGCGCCCATGCCGTTGATGCCTTGGTACACACCGGCGCTGAGGATGCGCAACTGGGTCGTGTCGGCCTTGCGCCAATCGCCTTCGAACGCCAGTGCGCGCAGGTCTGTTTGCAGCGCCAGGCGTTGCGGGAAACCTTCGAGCTTGTAGCGCGTAGTCTGGTCGACGGCATAGTAGCGCGCGCCGAGGTTCAATGACTCGTTGGGCGACGCGATCAGCGGGTGGCTGAAGCCGATGGCGTAGCGGTCGATTTCCTGGTGTGGCTTGAGCTCCAGGCCTTCGCCCAGTTGCAGGCTGGTGCGTGGATCGGCGCGGTAGCGTTCACCCGCCAGCGTGAGCTGGGTGCCCTCGGCATTGATGAATTGGCTGTAGGCTGCGCGGTAGTAATGTTCTTTGTCGTCGCCGGGCGGGAACAGGCCGCTGAGGCTCAGTTGTTCGCCCATGGAGGTCCAGGAGTTGCCGGTGCCGGTGAGCAGCGCCTGCGTGCCGCCTCGGCTGGCCTCGTTGAGGCTCATGCTGGTGGTGAAGGGTTTGCGGCTGGCGGTGATGTGCATCGGCGTGCCGCCGTCGGTGGTGGCGGGCGGCGGTACCTGGGCCTGCAAGGTTACGCCCGGGATGGCGCTCATCAGTGTCGTGTAACGCTCGAACGTCTTACGGGTGAGTGGACGTTCGGCCTTGAGTTTTTCGCCGAGTTTGTCGACGTAGGACGAAACCGGGCCGATGTCGCCTTGCAGCTGGTAATCGCGGATATAGCCTTCGACCAGCACCACATGCACCAGGCCGCCGTCGAAGCGCTGTTCCGGCAGGAAGGCGTAGGACAGCAGGTAGCCATCTTCCTGGTAGCGGCGGGTGATGCTGCGGGTGGCTTCGATCAATTGCGCCAGGTTGGTTTCATGGCCGATCAGCGGTTCGAATGCCTGGGCGACGTCCTTGAGCGGGTAGACCGTGCCGCCGTCGATCTGCAGCTTTCGAATGGTCACCTTGGTGTCCATCAGCAACGGCTGCTCCGCGCTGGCAGCAGGGGCGGGCAGTCGGGTCTGCGGGGGCGCCGGTCGATACGCGTCGGCGGGCAGGTTAGGCACGGGCAGGTTGCGGACGGTGTCGTTGCTATTGAGGAAACTGGGCAGGGGGTCGGCGTGGACGGAAGCACTGAGGGTGAGCAGTAACAACGGTGTCAAAGCGCGCATAGGACACTCCATGGTCAAAACTGCTGCAGCGTTTTGCAGGTTCCCGTCGGGCTCGGGGAGCGCGGTCTGGGTGTTTTCAGGGGTCGATCATTGACCCATGAAAAAAAGACGAGAGACTTAGCTGGTCTCTCGTCTCAACCAAGCGTAGGCGCTGTAGGTGAGGCCGTCTAATCGGCCAGGTGCAATCATTTCCTGCCGGTCAGGCCACCCAGCAGCCCGCCCAGGGCACCGCCATTCGTGCTGGTGCTGGCACCCGCGGAGGTCGTCACGGCCAGGCCGCCGCCGAGCAAACCACCACCGGTGTTGGGGCCGCCGCTGACCAATCCTCCGACCGAGGCCACGGTGCCACCCACTGCGTTGACGGTACCCCCCAAGGCGTTGATGACCGGGTTGGCGTTGGTGCTGGTGATTTGGCTGCCCAGCCTGCTGACGGCACCGCCGGCGTTGGTGGCCAGGCCGTTGATTGGAGTGCCCAGGCCGGTGGCATTGCCGACGGTTTGAGTGAGGCGGGTGACGCCACTGGTGACGGGGTTCAACGCGCCGCCGACCTGGCTGGTCAACGTGGCAATGGGAGTGCCTGCGGCGGTGTTGGGGACGCCACTGCCGCCCAGAAGGGTGCCCAGGGATGCCACGGTAGTGCCCGCCTTCACACCGGTGACGCCGGTGGCGCTGACCAGACCGTTGCTACTGCCGGCATTGAGGCCGCTGCCGGCGCCCGCTATCACGCCGCCGATGAGTTCCGCCAGGCCCGGTCTGCGGTTGCTGCCGCCACTGTTACCCGTGGCGTCGACATAGCCGCTGGCCTTGCCGACCACGGTACCCACGCCATTGAGCACGCCGCCCACGGCGCCGGTCGCCGGGTTGCCGCTGCCACCGGTGTCGGCGACTTGATTGCCCAGGCTATCGACGGTATCGCCGAGCTTTTGCAGCAGGCCGCCCACGGGGCTGTCCAGGCCGGTCGTGCTGCCGACTTTAGCGGTGGTGCTTTCCACCAGCGACACCACCGGGACCAATACCTTTGCGCCAAGCGTATGGGTGGCCGAGCCCAGCGGGCCGGTGGTACTGGCGGTGCTGAGGGTGTCGCCGAGCATGGTCACGGCATTGCCGAGCTTGCCGACGACGTTGCCTGCCACCGGTGCCGCGCCGCTGACCACCGGCACGTGCCCCAGCAAGGTGGCGACGTTCTGGCCGGTGGCGGTCACGCCTGCACCGAGGTCGGAGACGCCGTCGGCCACGCCCGCGACGGTGTTGCCCAGTGCATTGCTGTCGGTACCCAGTGAACCGAGGCCATCCGACAGGCCTTCGCCGATGCTGCTGACGGCGTTGCCGGTAGCACGCACCAGGCTGCGCGTGGTTGCACCCACGATAGGCAGGCTGCCAAGGGTAGTGCCCAGGCTGCTGACGGTGCCGCCGAGGTCGGTCACGGTATCGCCGAGGGTGTCGGCCACGCTGGCCGTTACCAGGGTGCTGGTTGTGCCGGTACCGCCACCGTCTGTACCGCCACCACCGCTGCCGCCACCGCCAGCAGCAGTATCCGAGGAAGTAGAGCCCCCACTGTGATGTCCGCCGCCACCGCTGCTGCAACCGCCGAGTGTGAGTGCGATTGCCAGTGCCAGCGTGGTACTTGCTTTCCAGAACATGACTTGAGTCTTCATGATTGAGTTCCTTGCACCTGTACAACCTGAGTTGTCTCAAACGCTGGCTATTTCTGCGGATAGCGATGCGTTTGTCCGTGTGGCTATAACAGGCCCGGGCGCTCTTTCTCTCAATGCTCAACTTGGTATTAATGATTTATATACGGCTGGGTTGTACCGTTTAAGCGACTAATGCCAAAGGTATAGGGCATGATGTTTCTGGATGTATATATGTTTAAAATCAAAAACCTGCATATAAAAAGCGAGCCTGAAAAGGCCCGCTATCACTTAGGGTGTATATATACAATTTATCAGTCGCTTTTATGCAATGGGCTGCCATTTACCCAGCATATGCTCGATGTCACCCGCGCCTTTCAATAAGAATTCGCCGCTGGAACCGGCGGCGCTGGCCAGTAACCTGACTTCACTGGGCAGGCGCACGGGCTTCCTGAACTCCACGTCTATCTCGATATTGGCCGCAGGCAGGTGTTCACCCAGGGCGGCGAGGGTGTGCGCCTTGTTCCACAGCCCGTGGGCGATGGCTTGGGGGAAGCCGAACAGTCTGGCGGTCGGCGCACTGAGGTGGATCGGGTTGTAGTCTCCTGACACCCGTGCGTAGCGGCGGCCGATATCGGCTGGGGCCTTCCAGCGAGTCAATTCGCTGATCTCGGCAGGGCTGGGACGGGCATCATCGGTCGCTTCGCCTTCGAGCTTTACACCCCGGCACAGCATTCGGCTCTCGGCTTCCCACAGCAGGCCGAGAGAGTCTTCAACTGTGGTGACCACTTCAAAGGTCGCGCCCTTGGGGTGGGGCCTGAGGTTCTGCGTGTGCACGCCGATGGACAATTCGCTGACTCCGCCCAGTGGGCGATGGATGCGGATACGGTTACTCAGGTGAATCAATCCCAGCAGAGGGAAGGGAAACTTCTTATCGGTGAGCAACTGCATCTGAAGACCGAATGCCAGGATGTGCGGATAGGTCGCCGGCAGCATGGGGCTCTCGGTAAACCCGCAGACCTGGCGGTACGCCGCCACCTGCTTGGGGTCGACGCTTACCCGACAGCGCAAGCCTTGCTCGGGCAGCGTGTTGCCGGTGATCTTGCGCTTGAGCGCTGCCCGCCAATACAACGGTGGCAGAAACGGCGTACTGCCTAAGGTTTGCCAATCCATGCTTACGCTCCCAATAGACTTTGCCCACACACCCGCAGCGCTTGCCCGCTGACCGCACCGGAACCCGGCTGGCCCAGCCAGGCCACTGCTTCGGCGACGTCCTGCGGCAAACCGCCCTGGCCCAGCGAGCTCATGCGCCGCCCGGCTTCACGCAGGGCAAAGGGAATATGCGCGGTCATCTGGGTTTCGATAAAGCCTGGGGCTACGGCGTTGATACTGATCCCGCGTTCTTCCAATAACGGCGCCCATGCCTGTACCAGGCCGATCAAGCCGGCCTTGCTCGCGGCATAGTTGGTCTGCCCACGGTTGCCGGCGATGCCGCTGATGGAGGCCAGCACCACCACGCGGGCGTTGTCGTGCAGGGTGCCGCTGTCCAGCAGTGCCTTGGTCAGCACTTGCGGGGCATTGAGGTTGACCGCCAGCACCGCGTCCCAGTATTCCGGGGTCATGTTGGCCAGGGTCTTGTCACGGGTGATCCCGGCGTTGTGCACCAGGATGTCGAGGCCGTCTGGCAGGTGTCCGATCAACTGGCCGGCGGCGTCTTCGGCGCAGATATCCAGCACCACGGTGCGCGCACCCAGGCGTGCGGCCAGGGCCTCGAGGTCGGCCTTGGCCTGGGGCACGTCGAGCAGGATCACTTCGGCGCCGTCGCGGGCCAGGGTTTCAGCGATGGACGCGCCAATGCCACGGGCTGCGCCGGTGACCAATGCCTTGCGCCCGGCGAGGGGGCGAGTCCAGTCTTCGACGGGCGTGGCACAGGCCTTGAGGCGAATCACCTGGCCGGAGATATAGGCGCTTTTCGGTGAGAGGAAGAAGCGCAGCGCGCCTTCCAGTTGGTCTTCGGCACCGTCGCCGACGTAGAGCAATTGCAGCACGCCGCCGTTGCGCAGTTCCTTGGCCAGTGACCGGCTGAAACCTTCGAGGGCGCGCTGGGCGCTGGCGGCGAACGGGTCGCTGAGGCTTTCCGGCGCGCGGCCGAGGATCACCAGGTGTGCACTGTGATCCAGGTTTTTCAGCAACGGTTGGAAAAACTCACGCAGTGGCTTGAGCTGGTCGGTGTGTTGCAGGTCGCTGGCATCGAATACCACGGCCTTGAGCTTGGGGCCGTGGCCGGGAATCCAGGTCGAAGTGTCGGCGCCGTAGGTGTAAATGGCGTCGGTGAGCCGGTTGGCAAACGCTTTCACGTTCGTTGCCAGCGCGCCACCACCCAGTAACAGCGCACCTTCCACCGGGCGCAGGCGCCCGGCTTGCCAGCGTTCCAGGCGTACCGGTGACGGCAGGCCAAGGGCGGCGACCAGGCGATGGCCGAGGCTTGAGTTGGCGAAGTCGATATAACGGTCAGACATGGAACGCTCTCCGAAGGCTGGGGTTCAAAGGGTTGACCATCCCAGGGTAGCAGTCGTTCGACTAGGCTCAGTTATCCAGACCACAACCGACAGGGAGCTTTCCATGACTCAATTGCGCCGTGTAGCGATCATTGGCGGTAACCGCATTCCTTTCGCCCGCTCCAATGGCCCCTACGCCACGGCGAGCAACCAGGCGATGCTGACCGCGGCCCTGGAGGGCCTGATCGAACGCTACAACCTGCACGGCCTGCGCATGGGCGAGGTGGCCGCCGGCGCGGTGCTCAAGCATTCCCGCGACTTCAACCTCACCCGTGAATGCGTGCTGGGTTCACGCCTGTCGCCGCAAACCCCGGCCTATGACATTCAGCAGGCGTGCGGCACGGGGCTCGAGGCGGCGTTGCTGGTGGCCAACAAGATCGCCCTGGGCCAGATTGAATGCGGGATTGCCGGTGGGGTGGATACCACCTCCGACGCACCTATCGGCGTGAATGAAGGGCTGCGCAAGATCCTGCTGCAAGCCAATCGCAGCAAGTCCATGGCGGATAAATTAAAAGTCCTGTTACAACTTCGTCCCCAGCACCTCAAGCCTGAGCTGCCGCGTAACGGCGAGCCGCGCACCGGTTTGTCCATGGGCCAGCATTGCGAATTGATGGCACAGACCTGGCAGATTCCCCGTGCCGAGCAGGATCAACTCGCCCTCGAAAGTCATCAGAAAATGGCCGCTGCCTATGCCGAAGGCTGGCATAACGATCTGCTCACGCCGTTTCTGGGTCTGACTCGCGACAACAACCTGCGCCCCGACCTGAGCCTGGAGAAACTTGCCGCGCTCAAGCCTGCGTTTGAGCGCAGCGAAAAAGGCACGCTGACGGCCGGCAATTCCACACCGCTCACCGATGGCGCATCCCTGGTGTTGTTGGGCAGCGAGGCGTGGGCCCAGGCGCGTGGTTTGCCGATCCTGGCCTACCTGCGCGATGGCGAAGCGGCGGCGGTGGATTTCGTCAACGGCGCCGAAGGCCTGCTGATGGCGCCGGTGTATGCGGTGCCGCGCTTGCTGGCGCGCAACGGCCTGACGCTGCAGGACTTTGATTACTACGAGATTCACGAAGCCTTCGCGGCCCAGGTGTTGTGCACGCTCAAGGCCTGGGAGGATGCGGATTACTGCAAGACGCGCCTCGGGCTGGACGCACCATTGGGGGCCATTGATCGCAGCCGCCTGAACGTCAAGGGCAGTTCCCTGGCGGCCGGGCACCCGTTTGCCGCCACCGGTGGGCGCATCGTCGCCAACCTGGCCAAGTTGCTCGACGCGGCGGGCAAGGGGCGCGGGCTGATTTCGATCTGCGCCGCCGGCGGCCAGGGCGTGACGGCGATCATCGAACGTTGAATTCGTCGAAATTGGCATATTGGATGCATTCTTGAGTGGTCAGAGGTCGGTAGCCCCTCCCACCGGCGAGCCGATTGCCGTATAACGAGTGCCATACGCGTATTTGGTAATAAAGGACCCACAATAAAAGCTGATGAAGACTCCTAAACGCATTGAACCCCTGATCGAAGACGGTCTGGTCGACGAAGTGCTGCGCCCACTCATGAGTGGTAAAGAAGCAGCTGTTTATGTGGTGCGCTGCGGCAATGAATTGCGTTGCGCCAAGGTTTACAAGGAGGCGAACAAACGAAGTTTTCGTCAAGCGTCCGAATACCAGGAAGGCCGTAAGGTCCGTAACAGCCGGCAGGCCCGGGCCATGGCCAAGGGCTCGAAATTCGGCAAGAAAGAAACCGAAGATGCCTGGCAGAACGCCGAAGTAGCGGCGTTGTTCCGCCTGGCCGGTGCGGGCGTTCGCGTGCCCAAGCCGTACGACTTCCTCGAAGGCGTGTTGTTGATGGAGCTGGTGGCCGACGAGTACGGTGATGCCGCGCCACGTCTGAATGACGTGACGTTGGAGCCGGATCAGGCGCGTGAATACCACGCCTTCCTGATTTCCCAGATCGTGCTGATGCTGTGTACCGGCCTGGTGCACGGTGACCTGTCCGAGTTCAACGTACTGCTCACGCCGACCGGTCCGGTCATCATCGACCTGCCCCAGGCGGTGGATGCGGCGGGCAACAACCACGCGTTCAACATGCTGGAGCGGGATGTGGGCAACATGGCTTCCTATTTCGGGCGTTTTGCCCCGGAGTTGAAGAAGACCAAGTACGCCAAGGAAATGTGGGCACTCTACGAAGCCGGCACCTTGCACCCGGCCAGTGTCTTGACCGGCGAGTTCGACGAGCCGGAAGAACTGGCAGACGTAGGCGGTGTGATCCGCGAGATCGAAGCGGCAAGGCTGGACGAAGAACGGCGCCAGGCCATTCGGGCGGCGGATGATGCGCCGCCGAGCAAAGCGTCGGAAGAGCCACCGCCGCCGCCCTGGATGCAGTGATCCCTGGCTGGATGAGGATCAAAATGTGGGAGGGGCAAGTCGAATCGTCGCACCGCCCCTCCCACATTTGGTTTTGCATGCATTCAGATAGATTCCGTCACGCGCAGCAGCTTCCCGATGCCAGTTCCTTGAGAATCGGACAATCCGGCCGGTGATCGCCCTGGCAGTGCTCCACCAGGTCCTGCAACGTATCGCGCAATTGCCCCAACTCCAGGATCTTCTGGTTCAACTCATCGATATGTTGGCGCGCCAGGGCTTTCACATCGGCGCTGGCCCGTTGCCGGTCCTGCCACAGGGTCAGCAGTTTGCCCACCTCTTCCAATGAAAACCCCAGGTCCCGCGAGCGTTTGATAAACGCCAGGGTGTGCAGGTCGTCGGTGCCGTAGATGCGGTAGCCGCTGTCGGTGCGATGGGCCGCCTTGAGCAGGCCGATGGATTCGTAGTAGCGAATCATCTTCGCGCTCAGCCCGCTTTGCCGGGCGGCTTGGCCGATGTTCATGGGCGTTGATCCTCCAAGTGCGACTGTTTCCAAGTGCTTGGTTTCCAAGTTTTCAACAGCAAGGCGTTGCTCACGACACTGACGCTGGACAAGGCCATGGCCGCGCCCGCGAGCACCGGGTTGAGCAGGCCGAATGCGGCCAGGGGAATGCCGATCAAGTTATACACAAAGGCCCAGAACAGGTTCTGGCGGATCTTGGCGTAGGTCTTGCGGCTGATCTCCAGGGCGGCCGGGACCAGGCGTGGGTCGCCGCGCATCAAGGTGATGCCGGCGGCATGCATGGCCACGTCGGTGCCGCCGCCCATGGCGATGCCGATGTCGGCGGCGGCCAGGGCCGGGGCGTCGTTGATGCCGTCGCCGACCATGGCCACTACGCCGGTTTTTTTCAGTTCGGCGACGGTGGCGGCTTTATCGGCGGGCAGGACTTCGGCGTGTACGTCATCAATGCCCAGCGCTTGGGCAACGACACGGGCGCTGCCGCGATTGTCGCCGGTGAGCAAGTGGCTGCCGATGTGCCGGGCCTTGAGTTGTGCCACCGCTTCCAGCGCGCCAGGCTTGAGCGTGTCACCAAAGGCAAACAGCCCGAGCACACGGGGTTGTGCGCCTTGCTCGATCAGCCAGGACAAGGTACGGCCCTCGGCCTCCCAGGCCGTGGCAGAGTCGGCCAGCCCACCCGCGTCCAGGCCGCTTTCTTCCAGCAGGCGCCGATTTCCCAGGGCCAGTTGGCGCCCGCCGAGGGTGCCGGCAATGCCACGTCCGGTCAGGGATTGGCTGGTGCTTACGTCCGCCACCGTCAGGCCTTGCTCGCTGCACGCATCCAGCACGGCCTTTGCCAACGGGTGTTCGCTGCCGCGTTGCAGCGCACCGGCCTGTTGCAGCAATGTGGCTTCATCGCCATCCACTGCCGCCAAATGGGCAATTTTTGGGGTGCCGGAAGTTAGAGTGCCGGTTTTGTCGAACACCACGGTGCTCACTTCATGGGCGCGCTCCAGCGCTTCGGCGTCCTTGATCAGGATGCCATAGCGTGCGGCGACGCCGGTGCCGGCCATGATGGCGGTCGGTGTAGCCAGCCCGAGTGCGCACGGGCAGGCGATCACCAGCACCGCCACGGCGTTGATGATCGCGGTCTCCAGCGGCGCACCGTACAGCCACCACCCCACCAGTGTGATCAACGCCAGCACCAGCACGGTCGGCACGAATACCTGGCTGACCTTATCCACCAGCTTCTGGATCGGTGCCTTGGCGGCCTGGGCGTCTTCCACCAGGCGGATGATGCGCGCCAGTACGCTTTCGGCACCGAGCGCGGTGGTGCGCACCAGCAGGCGACCTTCGCCATTGATGGCACCGCCGGTGACGGCGTCGCCGGGCTGTTTCGGCACCGGCAGGCTTTCGCCGCTGATCAGTGCCTCATCGGCATGGCTCTGGCCTTCTACCACTTCACCGTCCACCGGGAAGCGCTCGCCGGGTTTGACCAGCACCAGGTCATTAAGCTTGAGCGCGCTGATGGCCACATCCTCCTCGCGGCCAGCCTGTATACGCATGGCGCGTTCAGGGCGCAGGGCTTCCAGGGCGCGGATGGCGCTGGCGGTCTGGCGTTTGGCGCGGCTCTCCAGGTATTTACCGAGCAGCACCAGGGCGATCACCACGGCCGACGCTTCGAAGTACAGATGGGGCATGGTGCCCGAGGGGGCGGTCAGCCATTCATAGAGGCTCAGGCCGTAACCGGCGCTGGTGCCGATGGCCACCAGCAGGTCCATATTGCCGGCGCCGGCCCGCACGGCCTTCCAGGCTGCGATATAGAAGCGTGCACCGAAGATGAATTGCACCGGGGTCGCCAGGAGGAACTGCACCCAGGCCGGCAGCATCCAGTGCAGGCCGAAGGGTTGCACCAGCATCGGCAGCACCAGGGGCAATGCCAGCACAATCGCCAGCAGCAGCGACCAGCGCTCGCGGTGCAGGCGTTGGGCCTGATCGGCCTCGGTCCTGGTTTCGCTTTGCGGCAGGCTGGCGGTGTAGCCGGCTTTGTCGACGGCGGCGATCAGCACGGCCGGGTCGATCTGGCCCAGCACTTCGACGTGGGCGCGCTCGTTGGCCAGGTTGACGCTGACGCTTTGCACCCCCGGGACTTTGCCCAGCGCGCGCTCGACACGCCCGGCGCAACTGGCGCAGGTCATGCCGCCGATGGGCAGGTCAAAGGTGGTGGATCCATTCATGGGGCAGTCCTCCAGAGAAGTTGCCCCTAGGATCAACCTTGACCTGTGGGGAAGGTCAAGTGTCTTCAGTATTCCAGTGCGGCAGGCTTGAGGTACATGCCTTCCGGGCCCTGGGCAATGCGCAACTTGCGTACGTCACCGGCCTTGAGCGTGATGTTCTGCGCCGGCGGCGCGAGCAGGCCCGGCAAGCAACCCGGTGACTGGCCCGGCAGCAGTTTCAGGCGCAGCGACACATTGCCGGCGGGCAGGTTGAACGAGGTGGACTGTTCCTGGAACAGGCGCCCGGCCAACTGGTCCTGGATGTACAGGCCGATCTCGCAATTGGTCGGTACTTCCAGGCGTTCGCGGGAAATGATCAGCACCGCATAGTCTTCTGCGGCGAGGGCCTGGGGCGCAGCGGCAGACAAGCTCATCAGGCCGACAAGGCCAAAAAACGACCAGCGCATGGCGAATGCTCCGTGGTTTGAATCGAAGATGGGTGAAGCTTGGCCGACGCCGCGGTGTAATACCAGCCCGGCCGAAAGTTTCAGAACTTGACCTTGCCATCGTGGCAAGGTCAAGACTGGGTTCAACCTCATCAAAGGAGTCATGTCATGCAAATATTCAGCGTTGAAGGAATGACCTGCGGCCACTGCGTTCGGGCCGTGACCCAGGCGGTGCAGAGCCAGGATCCGGCGGCCAGCGTGAAGGTCGACCTGGCGGCGAAAGAGGTGGGCGTCGAAAGCCGCCTGTCTGCCGAGGAAGTGATCAGCCTGATCAGCGAAGAGGGCTACAGCGCCAAGCTCGCCTGACTCATTCAAATAGTTAGCGAGCTATCGTATTCAATGCACCCAAGCGCGGCTAAACTGTCGGGCTGCCGACACACTTGGGTGCCTGATGAACCTCCGCATAATCCTGATTCTGGGCGCCTTGAGCGCCTTCGCGCCGCTGGCGATCGATTTCTACCTGCCTGGCTTTCCTGCCATGGCGACGGCCTTCGGGACCGACGAAAAACATATCCAGTTGACCCTGGCGGTGTATTTCGCCGGCCTGGCCATCGGCCAACTGATCTACGGCCCACTGGCAGACCGCTTTGGTCGACGCGGCCCGCTGCTCAGCGGCGTAACCCTGTTTACCCTGGCGTCCTTTGCCTGCGCGTACGCGCCGTCCCTGGAATGGCTGATTGGCGCACGTTTCGTGCAGGCCCTCGGCGGTTGCGCGGGCATGGTGATTTCCCGCGCCGTGGTCAGTGACAAATGTGATGCGGTGGGCTCGGCCAAGGTGTATTCGCAACTGATGCTGGTGACCGGCCTGGCGCCGATCCTTGCGCCATTGGCGGGTGGTGTGATGGTCGGGTTGTGGGGCTGGCAGTCGATTTTCCTCGCACTGTCGATCTTCAGCGTGATGGCGGCGATCGCCGTGGCGGTCGGTTTGCCGGAAACCTTTCCGGCCCATCAGCCGCGTCAACCCTTGTCCGGATCGCTGCGCCGCTATGGCGCGCTGTTGTCAGACCGGGTCTACCTCGGTTACGCCCTGACCGGGGGCATTTCGATTGCCGGGATGTTTGCCTACATCGCCGGCTCCCCGTTCGTATTTATCAAACTCTATGGCGTGCCCGCCGAGCATTACGGCTGGCTGTTCGGTTCCAACGCCGCGGGGTTCATCCTGGTTGCACAGGTTAACGCGCGGCTGCTGGCCAAGCGTGGCCCGGCGTTTCTGCTGTCGCGCACGGTGTGGGTCTATCTGCTGGCGGCGTTGTCACTGTTGGGCATCGCGGCCTTGCGCACCGAAGCGTTATGGCCGTTGCTGGTACCGCTGTTCATCTGTATCGCCAGCCTGGGCTGCATCTTGCCCAACACCTCGGCCTGTGCCATGAGCGGGCAGGGCGCCCGGGCCGGCAGCGCGTCGGCCTTGCTCGGTTGCATTCAGTTTGGCGTGGCGGCAGGGGCGGCTTCGTTGGTGGGCGTGCTGCACGACGGCACGGCGATGCCGATGGCGATGGTCATCAGCTTGTGCGGGGTGTTGGCGGTGACGATTGCGATGTCGACCCAGCGCCTGCAACGGGCAAGAGCCACGCAGGCGCAGGGCTGAAATGCAGGTCAGCCAGCGGCGGAGCGTTGCTGGCTGAGCGGGAAGCGGTGGGGAGCCTGGATGCGGGCTTGCAGGGTATCGGCGAAGGCGCGGGCCTCGGCCTCGCTGCGGAAGGTGAACGCGTCGCCGTCGAGACGAACCTGCCATTTATTGCCTGGGGATTTTGCTAACGCTTTTATCAGGATTTTCATTGCTGACTTCCTCACGTAAAAGAATCGTGGCAAAGGCGGCCAATATAAACCCGAATACGCTCACAAATATGACAAAGATCAACTCTCTGACTAGCGGTGTCGTCCCTCACTTACACGAATAACGGACGACACTGATAGACGTTATCTTCAGAACCCTTCCAGCACGATCTTGCCCTTGGCTTTGCCGCTTTCCAGCAGGGCATGGGCACGGCGCAGGTTCGCCGCATTGATCACGCCGAAGTGCTCGCCCACCGTCGTTTTCAAGGTGCCGGCGTCGATCAGTTCGGCCACGCGATTAAGCAGGTTGTGCTGCTCGATCATGTCCGGGGTCTCGAACATCGAGCGCGTGTACATGAACTCCCAATGCAGCGACAGGCTCTTGCGCTTGAGTTTGCTCACGTCCAGCGCCTTGGGGTCGTCGATCAGCGCCAGCTTGCCTTGGGGTTGCAGCGCTTCGACCAGTTGGTCCAGGTGATGCTCGGTCTGGGTCAGGCTGGCGACGTGGGTCACCTGCGGGTGGCCGGCTTGTTTCAGCGCTTCGCTCAGCGGTTGGCTGTGGTCGATCACCAGGTCGGCGCCGAGTGCCTTGGTCCATTCCTGGGTTTCCGGGCGCGACGCGGTGCCGATCACCGTCAAGGCGGTGAGCTGGCTGGCCAGTTGGGTCAGGATCGAACCCACACCACCGGCGGCACCGACGATGAGCAGGCTCTGGCCTTGCGCCTCTTTACCTTCACGCACTTGCAGGCGTTCGAATAGCAGCTCCCAGGCGGTGATGGCGGTCAGCGGCAGCGCGGCGGCTTCGGCAAAGCCCAGGCTCTTGGGCATATGGCCGACGATGCGCTCATCGACGGTGTGCAGTTCGCTGTTAGCGCCCGGGCGGACCAGGGAACCGGCGTAGAACACCTTGTCGCCGACTTTGAAAAGGCTCACTTCACTGCCGACGGCCTTGACCACACCGGCCACGTCCCAGCCCAGCACTTTGGCCACGCCGTTCTCCGGGGCGACGTTCTGGCGCACCTTGGTGTCCACCGGGTTGACCGAGATGGCTTTGACTTCTACCAGCAGGTCACGGGGGCCGGCGACGGGCTCCGGCAGCTGGATGTCTTGCAGGGATTTTTCATCGTTGATCGGCAGTGATGCGTAATAGGCAATGGCTTTCATGGGGGCTCCGGAAAAAGGCGGTGATCAGGCGAGAAACTTCAGGCGCTTGAGTTCGAAGTGTTCGATGACATCAGCGGCTTTGGCGCGAAAATGTTGGATATGCGCACTCTGGTCGTGGTCGGCCAGTGCGGCGTCATCGCTCCAGCGTTCGAGCATGTAGAAGGTCTCAGGGTGTTGCAGGTCCTGGTGCAGGTCGTATTGCTCGCAGCCGGCTTCAAGACGGGTGGGTTCCAGCAGGTCGCGCAGCAGCGGCTCCAGGGTGGCCTGTTGGCCAGGTTTGGCGATCAGCGTGGCGATGACGTTAAAGGCTGTGGACATATTCAACTCCAGAGACGTGATAACGGGATGGGCAGATGATTGGCCATTTCCCTGCAAGATAAAAGCGGCTAAAACAGCACTCTGTTTCAATAATATTTTGATAATGGGTGGTTGAATGCTGCGTTTTGATGATTTGCAGTTGTTTGTACGCGCCGCGGACCTGGGCAGTTTGTCGGCGGCGGCGCGGGTGATGGACCTTTCGCCCGCCGTGGCCAGCGCGGCGCTCAAGCGTATCGAACAGCAACTGGGCACGCGTTTGCTGGCGCGCTCCACCCGCAGCCTGCGCCTGACCGCCGAAGGTGAAGGCTTCCTGGAATATGCCCGGACTGCGTTGAGCGCCCTGGACGAAGGACGGCGATTGTTGGCCAGTGGCCAGGACCATGTCAGTGGGGTGTTGCAACTCTCGGCCCCCTCGGATTTCGGCCGCAACCAACTACTGCCCTGGCTGGACGAATTTCAGCACGAGTACCCGCAACTCACCGTGCGCCTGCTGCTGGGCGATCGGATTGCCGACCTGTTCCGCCAGCCGGTGGACATTGCCCTGCGCTATGGCGAGCCCGAAGACTCCAGCCTGGTCGCCCTGCCCGTCGCGCCGCACAACGTTCGCGTGTTGTGCGCAGCCCCCAGCTATCTCGCGCGTTATGGCGAGCCGCGACAGCTGGAGCAATTGGCCCAGCACAATTGCTTGCTTTACATGCTTGGCAGCCGAGTGCATGACCACTGGAGCTTCCACGATGGCAAACGCGAAGTCAGCCTCACGGTCGGTGGTGATCGCTTCAGCGACGATGCCGATGTGGTGCGCCGCTGGGCGGTGGCGGGCGTGGGCATTGCCTACAAATCCTGGCTGGATGTGAGCACCGATGTACTGGCCGGGCGCTTGCGCCTGGTCTTGCCTGAATTGCGTGGCGAGCGCACACCGCTCAATTTGTTGTGCGCCCATCGGGCCCAGTTGAGCAAACCCATCAACCTGCTGCGGGAAATGCTCGTGTCGCGCTGTGCGACATTGACCGCTCAATTGCCGGAGCGATTGGGTACGACGTATTAGCCTCCATCACACAAGGAAATTTCACTCAGCTCATGTCCCTATTCATGCTGTCAGACGCCGCGGAACCGCTGGTTTACGCACCTATACTTTGGCGCCCACCACAGCAGAAAAATAATTCGACAGGGAGTGAATCGATGGAACAGGCACCATGCATCAGTCAGATCGCCAGCTTGCTCGCCGAACCCAAACGCACCGCCATGCTCTGGTCCCTGATGGACGGCTCGGCCAAGTCATCGGAGGAACTGGCGCTGCTTGCCGGGTTGTCACCTGCCTCGGCGAATGCCCATCTGGCACGGCTGACGGGGAGTGGCTTGCTGCGTACCGAGGGCCGGCGTGGCAAGCGACTGTTCCGCGTGGCGGCGGCCGATGTCAGCGTCGCCATCGATGCCTTGGCCAGTACGACCCTGGCCAGCGCCGCACGTAGTGCGCCGCATGCTTCACCGCCGGTGTTGGTGGCGCCGCCATTGTTGCGACATGCGCGGCTGTGCCAGGGCCACCTCGGCGGCGAAGTGGCGGCGCAGCTGCGTGAGCGGATGTTGGTGGCGGGGTGGATCGAGCGTCATGAGCAACGCATTGAGGTGACGATCAAGGGCGCACAGCACCTGGCGGGCCTGGGTATTTACACCCAGGCGCTGGCGTCGCCACTGGTGTGCGACTGCTTCGATTGGAGCCAGCGGCAACCGCACCTGGGCGGCGCGCTGGGTGCGGGGCTGTTGCAGTTGTTCCTGCAATCGAACTGGATCAGCCTGGTCAATGAGTCCCAGGCGGTGCAGCTCAACGACAACGGGCTGGCAGAAATCGCCCGATTGGCCATGTCCGAACAATCTTAGCCTTGAGGGTTTGCCATCATCGCCCTGGCCTTTTTGATTCCATGGACCTGGCGATGATGGCTTTGCGTCCGGTCAGGGTTTTACCAGGCGCGCATCCAGGCTGTTCTGCGCCAGGCGTTTGGCCTGGTCCTGGGTCATGCCCAGCGAGGTGTACAGCGCGTGGAAGTTCTCGGTGACATAGCCGCCGAAGTACGCCGGGTCATCGGAGTTCACCGTGACCTTCACGCCACGCTCGAGCATGTCGAGGATGTTGTGCTGGGCCATGTCGTCGAACACACAGAGCTTGGTGTTGGACAGCGGGCAGACGGTCAACGGGATCTGCTCATCGATGATGCGCTGCATCAGGCGCTCGTCTTCGATGGCACGTACGCCATGGTCGATACGCTGGATTTTCAGCAGGTCGATGGCTTCCCAGATGTACTCGGGCGGGCCTTCTTCGCCGGCGTGGGCGACGGTGAGGAAGCCTTCGTGACGGGCACGGTCGAACACACGCTGGAACTTGCTCGGCGGGTGACCCATTTCTGAACTGTCCAGGCCCACGGCCACGAACGCGTCACGGAACGGCAGTGCCTGGTCGAGGGTTTTCTCGGCTTCGGCTTCGCTCAGGTGGCGCAGGAAACTGAGGATCAAACCGCTGGTGATGCCCAGTTGCTGTTCGCCATCTTTGAGCGCAGCGGCGATGCCGTTGAGCACCACTTCGAACGGTACGCCACGGTCGGTGTGGGTTTGGGGGTCGAAGAAGGGCTCGGTGTGGATCACGTTCTGGGCTTTGCAGCGCAGCAGGTAAGCCCAGGTCAGGTCGTAGAAATCCTGGGAGGTGCGCAGCACATCGGCGCCCTTGTAATACAGGTCGAGAAACTCTTGCAGGTTGTTGAAGGCATAGGCCTTGCGCAGGGTTTCGACGTCGTTCCACGGCAGCGCGATCTTGTTGCGCTCGGCCAGGGCGAACAGCAGCTCAGGCTCCAGCGAGCCCTCCAGGTGCAGGTGCAATTCAGCCTTGGGCAGGGCGTTGAGCCAATCGTACATTTTCTAAATTCTCATCAGGTGCAATGGCGGCATTCTACAGGCCGTGGCTTAAATAATCGGCAAAACCTGACCAGCAGGAGAGTATTCGATTTATTCACGCAAGGGCTGTGTGAACTAAGGTGTAACGAAACGTTAGCGGCTTGGCGCAGTCTGTACCCCATCAATGACTGATTTGCCGTACTAAAAGGCCCGGAATGCTCACATCCCTCAAGCAAGAAAAATTCATGCTGCTGGCGCTGATTGCCGCCATCGCCGCCTACCCGCTGGAGCACTGGATGCTGCACAGCGGGCAAATGGTGGCACTGTTGGCCGGCGTGGTGTTGATCGGTTTTATCGTCGTGGCGTCGATGCGCGTGGCCCACCACGCCGAGCAACTGGCAGAAAAAGTCGGCGATCCCTACGGCACCATGATCCTGACCCTTGCCGCGGTGCTGGTGGAGGTGGTGATCCTGGCGATCATGATGAGCAATGAGCCGTCACCCACTCTGGTGCGCGACACCATCTATTCGGCGGTGATGCTCGATATCAACGGCATCCTCGGTTTGGCAGCGTTGATGGGCGGCATCAAGCATGGCGAACAGTCCTACAATGATGATTCGGCGCGGACCTACAGCGTAATGATCCTGACCGCCATGGGCGTGTCGATGGTGGTGCCGGAATTTATCCCAGAAGCCGACTGGAAAATTTACTCGGCCTTCACCATCGGCGCGATGGTGGTGCTCTACACCTTGTTCCTGCGCATGCAGGTAGGGCCCCACAGTTATTTCTTCAGCTACAGCTACCCGGAAAAGCGTCGCAAGAAGCTGCCGGAGGAACAAGAGTCGCCGCCGGTGAACCTGGCGTTCTCCATCGGTACCCTGGTGTTTGGCGTAATTGTGATTGGCGCGCTGGCCGAGGTGATGTCCAAGACCCTCGACCTGGGCCTGGAAGGTACGGGTGCACCGCCGGTGATCACGGCGATTGTGGTGGCGGCTATTTCGGCGGCACCGGAGATTCTGACGGCCTTGCGCGCTGCGCTGGCCAACCGCATGCAGTCGGTGGTGAACATCGCGCTGGGTGCGTCGTTGTCGACGGTGATCCTGACGGTGCCGGTGATGGAAGCCATGGCGCTCTATACCGGCCAGCCGTTCCAGATGGCGATGACGCCGGTGCAAACGGTGATGGTGTTGATCACGCTGATCGTCAGTGCGATCAACCTCAACGATGGCGAAACCAATGCCATCGAAGGGATGACCCATTTTGTGTTGTTTGCGACCTTTATCATGTTGTCGCTGTTGGGCCTGTAGGAGCGAGCTTGCTCGCGAAGAACCTGAGAGCGCCGCGTTAAACCAGAAAACCCGCGTTATCGTTGACGTTTTTCACGAGCAAGAACTAGGCGTCCCCCTCGCTCCTACAGGGGATGGATCAGGTTACGCGCCGCCTGGCTGTGATCGGCGATCAAGCCTTTCAGGTCCAGGCCTTCCACCTGTCCGTCGATAACCCGCCATTTGCCGCCGATCATCACCCGGTCCGCCCGATCCGCGCCGCACAGCAGCAGTGCGGAGATCGGATCATGGCTGCCGGAGAAACGCAGCTCATCCAGTTTGAACAGCGCCAGGTCGGCCTGTTTGCCTACGGCCAATTCACCAATGTCCGTACGCCCCAGTAGCTGCGCCGACCCCTTGGTCGCCCAACCCAGCACGCCTTCAGGGGTGATCTTTTCGGCACCGTAACGCAGGCGCTGGATGTACAGGGCCTGACGGGTTTCGAGGATCATGTTCGACGCATCGTTGGAGGCAGAGCCGTCAACACCCAGGCCGATGGGCGCGCCGGCAGCCATCAGGTCCAGGGTCGGGCAGATGCCGGAGGCCAGGCGCATATTTGAGCTTGGGCAATGACAGATGCCCGTACCGGCGGCGCCCAGGCGCGCAATTTCATCCGGGTTGAAGTGAATGCCATGGGCCAGCCAGGTACGCGGGCCGAGCCAGCCGACGCTGTCCAGGTAATCCACCGTGCGCAGTCCGAAGCGCTGCAGGCAGAAATCTTCTTCGTCGAGGGTTTCGGCCAGGTGGGTGTGCAGGCGCACATCCAGGCTGTTGGCCAGTTCGGCGCTGGCTTGCATGATTTGCGGGGTGACGGAAAACGGTGAGCAGGGCGCCAGGGCAATCTGGATGTACGCGCCGTCGCCGCGCTGATGATATTCGCGGATCAGGCGCTGGCTGTCGTCAAGGATGACCTGGCCCTGTTGCACAGTCTGTTGCGGTGGCAGGCCGCCGTCGGCTTCACCCAGGCTCATGGAACCGCGGGTGAGCATGGCGCGCATGCCCAATTCGCGCACGCTGTCGACTTGCACATCGATGGCGTTTTCCAGGCCGTCGGGGAACAGATAGTGGTGGTCTGCCGCCGTGGTGCAGCCCGAGAGCAGCAACTCCGCGAGCGCCACCTTCGATGCCAGGGCGAGTTTTTCCGGAGTCAGTCGTGCCCAGACCGGGTACAGGGTTTTCAACCAGGGAAACAAAGGCTGATTGACCACCGGCGCCCAGGCGCGGGTCAGGGTTTGATAGAAGTGATGGTGGGTGTTGATCAGCCCGGGCAGGACCACATGCTCACGCGCATCGAACACTTGGGCGCAGGGCTGTGCGGGTTCCTGACCCTGTGCCAGCACTTCGGCGATCACACCGTCTTGCAGCACCAGGCCGCCACGGGCGTCGAGGCCGTTGGCGGTGAAAATCGCGAGGGGGGTTTTTAACCAGATACGGGTCGCAGGCATTGGCCGGCTCCTCTGAATGATGGGTTCAGGTTTGCCAGCTCAGTGATGCCCTGTCTGCTGATCCAGGGTCGCCGGTGAGGGCGAGGTGGGCAGTCTACGCGCGGATCGTTATCGACGGCAATCGCTCGATAACGACCCTGTGCGGCTTACCAGGCGATGGTGTCGCCTTTGTAGTCCACGAAGTGATGGCCGCCCTTGCCGGTGTAGGCGTTCACTTGGTCTACCAGGCCGCGCACGCTGGTGTCGACATCGATGTGCGCATTTTCGCCGCCCATGTCGGTCTTCACCCAGCCCGGGTGCAGCGACAGCACGGTAAGTTTGTGATCGCCCAGTTGGGTAATGAAGCTGTTGGTCATGGAGTTGAGTGCGGCCTTGCTGGCCTTGTACAGCGCCAGGTCCGAGCCGTCGGGGATGGTCACGCTGCCCAGTACTGAACTCATGAACGCCAGCACGCCGCTGTCCTTGCGGATCTGCCCGACGAAGCGCTGGGCCAGGTTGATCGGCGCCACGGCGTTGGTGAAGAACAGCTGGCCGACTTCCGCCAGGGTGGCATGGCCAGGTTCTTGATTGGCGGGGCCCTTGACGCCTGCGTTGACGAACAACAGGTCGAAGGTGCGGTTCTTGAGGCGTTGGTTCAGGGCGATCACGGCTTGCTGATCGTCCATGTCGAGTTTCTCGATCTGCACCGGGCCCACGGCTTTCAGGGCATCGGCCTTGTTCGGGTCACGCACGGTGGCGGTCACGTCCCAGCCGTCCTGGAGCAATTGCTTGACCAGGCCGAGGCCCAGCCCGCGTGAGGCGCCGATGATCAGTGCGGTTTTTGGCGTAGACATGAAGGCTTCCTTTAAAAGTCGCGGTTCAGGGTGTTCAGCGAACAACATTAGCAGTTTCAGCGTTGCAGCAGGATGCGCCCACGGCTCAGGTCGGCGAGCTGGGTTTGCAGGGTGTCGATGTGGGCATCGCCCAGGGCCAGTTGTAACTCCACGCCATTGGCGGTGAAGGTTTCCTCCAGCACCAGCCCGCCCAACTCGGCGACGCGCAATTTGACCAGGTTCAGCTCGGAGAATCCGCAGGCGCAACTCAGCGGCACGCGGCTGATCAGTTCGATGCGCTCGGCATTTTGCAGGCACTTGTTCGCACCGCCGCCATAGGCGCGGGCCAGGCCGCCGGTACCGAGTTGTATGCCGCCATACCAGCGAATCACCAGCACCGCGACCTGATCGAAGCCTTGGGCCTCGATGGCCGCCAGGATGGGCCGTCCTGCGGTGCCGCCGGGTTCGCCGTCGTCACTGCTGCGGTATTGATCGGCCAGCTTCCAGGCCCAGCAGTTGTGCGTGGCGTTAAGGTCGCTGTGCTGCTCGAAAAATGCCTGGGCTTCTTGCGGGCTGGTGATCGGTGCGGCCAGGGTAATGAAGCGGCTTTTGCGAATTTCTTCGCGGAACTCGCACAGGCCGGTGAGCGTGAAAGACATAAGTGGCTTCGTCTAGAGGGCCGGCTTGATGCCGCAGCCCTTGAGAATGATGTGGATCAGGTTGGTGCCGGCGTCTTCCATATCTTGCTTGGTCAGCTTGGTGCGACCGGTGACGCGGCAGATCTGGGTGGCGAAGTCGGCGTAGTGCTGAGTGCTGCCCCACAACAGGAAGATCAGGTGCACGGGGTCGATGGGGTCCATCTTGCCGGCGTCGATCCAGGCCTGGAACACCGCCGCCCGACCACTGAACCAGGCGCGATAGTCCTGGCTGAAGTATTCGGTCAGGCATTCGCCGCCGCTGATGATCTCCATGGCGAAGATCCGCGAGGCCTGGGGCTGGCGCCGCGAAAACTCCATCTTGGTGCGGATGTAGCGGGAGAGGGCTACGGCCGGGTCGTCCTCGGCGGTCAGCGTGTTGAAGGTGCTGTCCCACAGTTCGAGGATATTGCTGAGCACCGCGATATACAGGCCCAGCTTGTTAGTGAAGTAGTAGTGCAAGTTGGCCTTGGGCAGCCCGGCGCTGGCAGCAATGGTGTTCATGCTGGTGCCCTTGTAGCCATGGCGCGCGAACTCATCTTCAGCAGCCTGGAGAATCGCTTGTTCGTTCTTTTGCCGAATGCGGCTGGCGGGCTTACCGGCGTGGTTGCTGTGGGCAGGAACTTCGAGGCTCATGGAGGTTTCCGTGCTGATCGATAGAGACGACGTGTGCACAGATAACCCACCCTCAAGCCTCAGACAAGTCCCGATGCAATAAAACCGTCAAAGCGGTTCCAGGGTGTCGCTTTCCTGCGCGTGGTTTGCGTCAGGAGCGGGCACCTTGGATTCCGGCAGTAACAGGCACAACACGATGGCGGTCAGGCCGCCGCTGGTGATGGCTGAGTCGAACAGGTTCTGCACCAGGGTTGGCATCAGGTGCAGCAGGTTCGGTTGGGCGGCGATGCCCAGGCCGACGCCGAACGAGGTGGCGATGATCAGCATGCTGCGACGGTCCAGTGGTGCCTGGGCGAGGATGCGTACGCCGGCGGCGGCCACACTGCCGAACATCACCAGGGTCGCGCCGCCCAACACGGGCTTGGGGATTTGTTGCAGCACGGCACCGATCAGCGGGAACAAACCCAGGCAGAACAGCACCACGCCGATGTACAGGCCGACGTAACGGCTGGCCACGCCGGTCAGTTGGATCACGCCGTTGTTCTGGGCAAAGGTGGTGTTGGGGAAGGCGCTGAACGTGGCGGCGATCATGCAACTGACGCCATCGCCGAGGACGCCGCCTTTGAGCCGGCTTATATAAGAAGGGCCGCTGATGGGCTGGCGCGCGATCATGCAGTTGGCGGTGAGGTCGCCGACGGTTTCGATGCTGCTGATCAGATAAATCAGCGCGATCGGCAGGAAGGCGCTCCAGTCGAAGTTGAAGCCGAATCGAAACGGGATCGGCAGGCTGACCAAAGGCAAGTCGCCCAGGGCCTGGGGCACCAGCTTGCCGCTGAACCAGGCGGCGAGGCTGCCGAGGGCCAGGCCGATGATGATCGCCGAGAGGCGCACCCAGGGTGTGTTGGAGCGGTTGAGCAAGATGATGGTCAGCACCACGAACAGGCCCAACGCAAGGTTGGCCGGTGCGCCGAAGTCCGGTGCGTTGAAACCGCCGCCCAGGTCGGTGATACCGACCTTGATCAGGCTGATGCCGATCAGGGTAATGACAATCCCGGTCACCAGCGGGGTGATCACTCGGCGCAGTTGACCAATAAAGCGGCTGAGAATGATCTGCACGGCAGCGCCGAAAAAGCACACGCCGAAGATCATTGCCATGATGTCTTCCGGGCTGCCGCCGCGTTGCTTGACCAGAAACCCGGCCGACAGCACCGCGCCGAGAAACGCAAAGCTGGTGCCTTGCAGGCAGATCATTCCGGCGCCGATCCCGAATGGCCTGCGCGCTTGAATAAATGTGCCGACACCGGACACCATCAACGCCATGCTGATCAGGTAGGGCAAGTGTGCGGTCAGGCCCAATGTGGAGCCGATGATCAGCGGTGGCGTGATGATGCCGACAAAGGCGGCCAGCACATGTTGCAGTGCGGCCAGCAATGCAGGGGCGGGTTTGGGGCGGTCATTGAGACCGTAGATCAGGTCGCTGGGGCTGGAGGATTCTGGTGGCATGGCAAGCAAACTCGAGGCGGACGGTTCTAGGTCCCTGTGTCCTTGCAAAAAGCTGTCCAGGTGCTCAGCTTTTTGCGCGAAGCCCGAGTTAGCGCGTTGCTGCCAGGCTTTCCAGGAAGCTTTCCAGCACCAAATGAGGGCGACGGCCTTTGCGCGTGACCGATGCGAGGCTTAAATCGTAAAAGCGCGTAGCCGGTTTCAGCGCGCGCAGTCGGCCTTGTTGTACCCATAGGCTGGCGTAGTGGTCGGGCAGGTAACCGATGTAGCGACCGGTGAGAATCAGGAATGCCATGCCTTCGCGGTCCGAGGCGCTGGCGGTGCAGTTGAGCGCCTGGTAGTGGGCCTGGATCTCGGCGGGCAGGCGGAAGGTGGGGGCGATGGCGTCCTGGGCGTCGATGCGCTCGTCGCCCAGTTGCTTGTCGTCGGCATAAAACAGGGGGTGGCCAACCGCGCAGTAAAGCAGTGAGCGTTCGCTGTACAGCGCCTGGTACTCCAGGCCGGACAGGGCGCTGGCCTGGGGCACCACACCGACATGCAGGCGGCCGTCGAGTACGCCTTGTTCGACTTCGTTGGGGGCGATCATGCGGATCTGGATCTGTACGTCCGGTCCACGCTCCTTCAACTGTGCCAGGGCGTGGGTGATGCGCATGTGGGGCAGGGTCACCAGGTTGTCGGTGAGGCCGATGATCAACTCGCCGCGCAAGTGCTGGTGCAGGCCGTTCACCTCTGTGCGGAAACTTTCCAGGGCGCTTAATAGTTGCAGGGCCGATTGGTAGACCTCGCGGCCTTCTTCGGTCAGCGAGAAACCGGCACGGCCGCGTTGGCAAAGCCTTAATCCGAGCCGCTGCTCAAGATCACTCATTTGCTGGCTGATGGCGGAACGGCCGATGCCGAGCACGGTTTCCGCTGCCGAGAAGCCGCCGCACTCCACGACGCTGCGAAAGATGCGCAACAGACGAATATCGAAGTCGCTGACTTGGGCCAGGGGATCGGGTCGACGGCTGCTCATAGTTTAGTGAAGGCCTGACTGAAGGTTAGAAGAGTTGGATTTCACCGACTTTATCCCCGTGGCAATTTAGCTGCAACAACGCTTTTTCAATCCCGACGCTGCCTTTTGCCCTGCGAGGTTTTGCTGATGAACATGCCCGAAAACGCCCCATCGTCCCTGGCCAGCCAATTGAAGTTGGACGCTCACTGGATGCCTTACACCGCCAACCGTAACTTTCAGCGTGACCCGCGCCTGATCGTGGCCGCCGAAGGCAGCTGGTTGACCGATGACAAGGGGCGCAAGGTGTACGACTCGTTGTCGGGCCTGTGGACCTGTGGCGCCGGGCATACGCGCAAGGAAATCCAGGAGGCGGTCGCCAAGCAACTGGGCACGCTGGACTACTCCCCAGGCTTCCAGTACGGCCATCCACTGTCCTTCCAGCTGGCGGAAAAAATTACCGATTTGACCCCAGGCAACCTGAATCACGTGTTCTTCACCGACTCCGGTTCCGAGTGCGCCGATACCGCGGTGAAGATGGTGCGTGCCTACTGGCGTCTGAAGGGCCAGGCCACCAAGACCAAGATGATCGGTCGCGCCCGTGGTTATCACGGTGTGAACATCGCCGGTACCAGCCTGGGCGGCGTCAACGGCAACCGCAAGATGTTTGGTCAGGCGATGATGGATGTTGATCATCTTCCGCATACCCTGCTGGCGAGCAATGCGTTCTCCCGGGGCATGCCGGAGCAGGGCGGTATCGCCTTGGCCGATGAGTTGCTCAAACTGATCGAACTGCACGACGCGTCGAACATTGCCGCGGTGTTTGTCGAGCCAATGGCCGGCTCCGCTGGCGTGCTGGTGCCGCCACAGGGTTACCTCAAGCGCCTGCGTGAGATCTGCGACCAGCACAACATTCTGTTGGTATTCGACGAAGTGATCACGGGCTTTGGTCGTACCGGTTCGATGTTTGGCGCTGACAGCTTTGGCGTGACCCCGGACCTGATGTGCATCGCCAAGCAAGTCACCAACGGCGCGATCCCCATGGGCGCGGTGATTGCCAGCAGCGAGATCTATCAGACCTTCATGAACCAGGCGACGCCTGAGTACGCTGTGGAATTCCCCCACGGCTACACCTACTCGGCGCACCCGGTTGCCTGCGCGGCCGGCCTGGCGGCGTTGGACCTGCTGCAGAAGGAAAACCTGGTGCAGAGCGTGGCCGAAGTCGCCCCGCACTTTGAGAATGCGCTGCACGGCCTGAAGGGCAGCAAGAACGTGATCGACATCCGTAACTACGGCCTGGCCGGTGCGATTCAGATTGCGCCGCGTGACGGTGATGCCATCGTGCGTCCATTCGAGGCCGGCATGGCTCTGTGGAAAGCCGGCTTCTATGTGCGCTTTGGTGGTGACACTCTGCAGTTCGGGCCAACCTTCAACAGCAAACCGCAGGACCTGGATCGTCTGTTCGATGCGGTCGGCGAAGTGCTGAGCAAGATCGACTGATTTCTCCTTCTATATAGAACAACTTTTCAGGAGCCCTGCATGAGCCTTATCCAGCATTTGATCAACGGGGAGTTGGTCAGTGAATCCGGCCGTACTGCCGATGTGTATAACCCGTCCACCGGCCTGGTGATTCACCAGGTGCCACTGGCCAGCCGCGAAACCATTCAACGTGCTATCGACTCGGCCAAGGCGGCCTTTCCGGCTTGGCGTAACACACCGGCAGCCAAGCGCGCCCAGGTCATGTTCCGGTTCAAGCAATTGCTGGAGCAGAACGAAGCGCGCATCTCGCAGCTGATCAGTGAGGAGCATGGCAAGACGCTGGAAGATGCCGCAGGCGAACTCAAGCGCGGGATCGAGAACGTGGAGTACGCGTGTTCGGCGCCGGAGATTCTCAAGGGCGAGTACAGCCGCAATGTTGGGCCGAATATCGATGCCTGGTCTGATTTCCAGCCGTTGGGTGTGGTGGCGGGTATTACCCCGTTCAACTTCCCGGCGATGGTGCCGCTGTGGATGTATCCGCTGGCGATTGTTTGCGGTAACTGCTTCATCCTCAAGCCTTCGGAGCGTGATCCGAGTTCGACGTTGTTGATCGCGCAACTGCTGCAGGAAGCCGGTCTTCCCAAAGGTGTGCTCAGTGTTGTACATGGCGACAAGGGCGCGGTGGATGCGTTGATCGAGGCGCCGGAAGTCAAGGCGTTGAGTTTTGTGGGGTCGACGCCGATTGCCGAGTACATCTATTCCGAAGCGACCAAGCGCGGTAAGCGCGTACAGGCGCTCGGTGGGGCGAAGAACCATGCGGTGCTGATGCCGGATGCTGACCTGGATAACGCGGTCAGTGCTTTGATGGGCGCGGCCTATGGTTCCTGCGGCGAACGCTGCATGGCGATCTCGGTGGCGGTGTGTGTCGGTGACCAGGTGGCGGATGCGTTGATCGCCAAGCTGGTGCCGCAGATCAAGGCGCTGAAGATCGGTGCGGGCACTACCTGTGGGCTGGATATGGGGCCACTGGTGACGGGCCAGGCGCGGGATAAGGTCAGCGGCTATATAGAGGACGGTGTTGCGTCTGGTGCGGAGTTGGTGGTTGATGGTCGTGGACTGAGTATTGCCGGGAATGAAGACGGCTTCTTCCTGGGGGGCAGTCTGTTTGACCGTGTGACGCCTGAGATGCGCATCTATAAGGAAGAGATCTTCGGGCCGGTATTGTGCGTGGTCCGGGTGAGCAGCCTGGAAGCGGCGATGCAACTGATCAACGATCACGAGTATGGCAACGGTACGTGCATCTTCACCCGTGACGGGGAAGCGGCGCGTCTGTTCTGTGACGAAATTGAAGTGGGTATGGTCGGTGTGAATGTTCCATTGCCAGTACCGGTGGCGTATCACAGCTTTGGTGGCTGGAAGCGTTCGTTGTTTGGCGACTTGCACGCCTATGGGCCGGATGGGGTGCGTTTCTACACCCGCCGCAAGGCGATCACCCAGCGTTGGCCGCAGCGGGCCAGCCATGAAGCGTCGCAATTCGCGTTCCCTAGCCTATAAGGCTCAGCAAGCAGAAAGCCGGCCCCTTGGGGCCGGCTTTTGCGTTTTTGGGCGTTTTTGACTTATATGACAGAAAGATGAAAAAGAAGGTTGACGGCAGATCCTGGAAGTCTATAATTCGCCCCACTTCCGGCGCAGTCGAAACGTAAAACTCCTTGGTAAACAAAGAGTTATGCAGAATAAGGCAGCGGATTGCTTCAGTTCATCGAAGCCCAGAAGGAGTTGATAGAGTCATGTTGTTTGACGCTATTAACGATTCGATCTTCTCGGTCGAAAGCGGAGAAAAAGAGGTGTTGACAGCAGCGTGTAACGCTGTAGAATTCGCCTCCCGCTAACGAGAGATCGGAAGCGCAAGTGGTTGAAGTTGTTGAAGAAATCTTCGAAAGCTTCTGAAAATAATCACTTGACAGCAAATGAGGCTGCTGTAGAATGCGCGCCTCGGTTGAGACGAAAGCTCTTAACCAACCGCTCTTTAACAACTGAATCAAGCAATTCGTGTGGGTGCTTGTGGAGTCAGACTGATAGTCAACAAGATTATCAGCATCACAAGTTACTCCGCGAGAAATCAAAGAATAACCAACGATTGCTGAGCCAAGTTTAGGGTTTCTTAAAAACCCAAAGATGTTTGAACTGAAGAGTTTGATCATGGCTCAGATTGAACGCTGGCGGCAGGCCTAACACATGCAAGTCGAGCGGTAGAGAGAAGCTTGCTTCTCTTGAGAGCGGCGGACGGGTGAGTAATGCCTAGGAATCTGCCTGGTAGTGGGGGATAACGTTCGGAAACGGACGCTAATACCGCATACGTCCTACGGGAGAAAGCAGGGGACCTTCGGGCCTTGCGCTATCAGATGAGCCTAGGTCGGATTAGCTAGTTGGTGGGGTAATGGCTCACCAAGGCGACGATCCGTAACTGGTCTGAGAGGATGATCAGTCACACTGGAACTGAGACACGGTCCAGACTCCTACGGGAGGCAGCAGTGGGGAATATTGGACAATGGGCGAAAG